>NZ_CP176833.1:1762500-2114005 GCF_052279045.1 Novosphingobium aeonii
CGAAGCAACGAGGGGGCCGGGGCCCCGCTAGAAGAGGCCGTCGTCGAAATCGTCGTCGTCATCGAACATATCGGCGGAATCCGGGGCCGATGCGCCGGCTTCCTCTTCCGGCAGGAAGCCGCGATGGATTTCACGTTCCCGGGCCATGGTATAGCGCGCCGCGATCCGGTCGAGCAGTTCGGCGGATGGAGCGAGGCCCTCTTCCGGGATTTCCGCGCATATCCGGCCAAGGCCAGAGAGCCGTTCTGTCACCGCCATCAGCGGGCCGCCGACTTCGTCCTCGCAATCGATCTTGCCGGTCGTATCCTCAAGGATTTCGGCAACGGCCAGGGCGCTGCGGTCCAGCTCTGACAGGCCCGCGCCCATTCGCTGCCCGCCTTCGCGGATGCAGGTGAGCGATTCTGCCAGCGCCTGCCCCGCGTCCGCCGGTTCGTCTTCCTGCGAACCGCGAATGACGCCCGCAGCCGACGTCAGACCGTCGAAGGACAGCGCGATGGCGGAGGCGATCGTCTCCAGCGTGGCGGCAAAACCGCGAATCTCGGAGGCGACCACGGCCAGTCCCCGCCCCTCGGTTCCCATCCGGTAGCAGCGCAAGTCGGTATTCCACGCCATCTGCTGCACATCGCCGGTGATGCGGTGCACCGTAGCGAGGCGCAGCGCGAGATTTTCGGCGGTGGACGAGGCCCGGTTGCTCAGGCGGTTGGAGCGGGCATCGGCCTCGCGCAGTTGTTGGGTCACTGCGGCGACTTCGGCCACGCTGCGTTCGAGCACGTGAAGGAACACGCCCTCCTCATCGCCTTGTGGGCTATCGCCTGTCCCGCGCATTTCGAGCAGCATCACCGCGCTCGGCCCGATGCCGCGCAGGCTGCTCGCCAGCAGGCGGGATTCGCGCTGGAACGCCTCGAGCGTATCGAGGGCCTGCGCCGCAAGCAGCGCCAGGGCATGGCCGCCGACCGCTTCCGCCACTTCGGCACCGAACGCCGGGCCCTGTTCCAGAAATGCATCGACGTCGCTGAGCCCGTCGGCGACGTGTTCCAGCCGCTGGCGGGTGCTGTCGCCGACCTGCAGGGCGCCCAGCGCGGTCCCCACCTGCGTGCGGATATCCCTTGCCGCCGCCGAAATCCGCACGGCGCGGTCCGCCTGTTCGATCTGGTCGCGCTGCAAGGCCACGGCATCTTCGGCCAGCTTGCGCGGAATATGCGGAACGACCAGCGCGCATTCGACCGCAAGCTGGCGTTCGACCTCGAACATGCCGGGAACGGCTTCGGCCAGCCAGGCGATCTCGCGCGAGATGCTCTCCATCTCCTGCTCGCCAAGGTCGAGCTTGGTGAACATCATGTCCGCGAAGCTCGAAAAGTCGCCGGAACCGGCTGCGGCCACCTTGATGTTGAGGCCGCAGATGCGCAGGAAGCTAAGCGTGCGGTTGACCTGTTCGATCTGCACCGCCAGCGCCGCGCTGGCCTGTTCGATCATCTTCAGGGCATCGCGCCGCGCCGCCTGGATCGCGGGCAGGCACGTGAGACGGTCGGCGGTGCGGCGCATGTTGCCCACCGCGACATCGGCAGCGTCCCGCTCGAAGGCGTTGGTCACGCTTTCCAGCGCTCCGATCAGCCCTTCGACGATCTCATAGGCGCGGCCGAGCGCCGTGCCCGCCGATACGAAGCGCGCGTCAAGACCGCTGGCGATCCCGGCCAGCGCATCGCGCAGTTCCGCCAGCGACGGAGCCGCGAAATCGGGCGCGGGATCGGCAGGGAGCGCGGCGAGCGGCAATCCGTCTGCCAGAGGGGCACCCTCCAGAAGGGCGCCTTCAGGCGCGCCGAGCACGGGTTCGGGGAAATGGGCGGTTGTCGTCATCGGGCGGTCGTTTCTATCGATTGGTGGCCGCGAGCACTTCGCGGGGAATGGCGCCAAGCGGGATCACGCGGTCTGCCGCACCGCGCGCAATGGCTTCCCTGGGCATGCCGAAGACGATCGAGGTCGCCTCGTCCTGCGCGAAAGTGCGGGCCCCGGCCTGCTTCATTTCCAGCAGGCCGCGCGCACCGTCATCGCCCATGCCGGTCATGATGACGCCGACCGCGTTCGATCCGGCCGCACGCGCGGCGGAGCGGAACAACACGTCCACCGAGGGGCGATGGCGCGAGACCAGCGGTCCGTCCTTCACCGAGACATGATAGCGCGCGCCCTGCCGTTCGAGCATGAGGTGCTTGCCCCCCGGCGCGATCAGCACATGGCCGCGCAGCACCGGGTCGCCGTCGGCAGCTTCCTTCACGTCGACCTCGCAGAGACCGTCGAGCCGCCGCGCGAAGGCACGGGTGAAGTTTTCCGGCATGTGCTGCACCACCACCACGCCCGGCGCATTGGCGGGAAGCGCTTCCAGCACTTCGCGCAAGGCCTCGGTTCCGCCGGTGGAGGCGCCGAGGCAGACGACCATTTCGGTGGTACGGCTCATAGCGCGGCCGCTGGGCGGCGGCAGCACGGCATCGGCGGTGAGCTTCTTGGCCGGGCCTTCCGGCTTCGCCTCGCGCAGGGCCGGGCGGCCGCGAACGCGGGCGCGTGACGCGCCCTTCACGACATCGCGGATCTGCAGATGATGCTCGGCCAGATGGTCCGCCACGCCGATGCGGGGCTTGAGGATCACGTCCACCGCGCCGGCCTCCATCGCCTGGAGCAGCGTTTCCGAGCCTTCCTCGGTCAGCGACGAACACATGACCACCGGGATGGGGCACTGCACCATCAGCTTGCGCAGGAAGGTGATGCCGTCCATGCGCGGCATCTCGACATCAAGGGTGATGACGTCGGGCACTTCCTCCTGAATCCGGCGCGCGGCGCTGAACGGATCGGGCGCGGCGCCGATCACCTCGATCTCCGGGTCTTCCTGGAGGATCGCGGTCATCGTCTGGCGGACGCTGGCGGAATCGTCGATGACGAGGACGCGGATCTTCTTGGCCGCAAGCATGGGTCAGGCCTTCCGGAACACGGTGTTGGCGACTTGCGTGAGCGGCAGGTCATGGCCGGTGATCGATTCCGAATGCCCGAGGAACAGGTGCCCCCCCGGCTTCAGGCAATCGACGAGCTGCGAAACGACCTTACGCTGGGTCGGTTTGTCGAAATATATCAGCACGTTGCGGCAGAATATCAGGTGCATCGGCTCGCCCACGGGGTAGCGGTCGTCCATGAGGTTGAGCCGCGCGAAGCCGATCGCGCTGCGCAGGGCGGGCACCATGCGCACGTCGCGCCGGGCCGGATCGCGCGAGGACATCACGTATTTGCGCTGGAGGGCATCGGGAACCGGATCGACCAGTTCGCGCGGATAGATGCCGCTGCGCGCCGTTTCGAGCACGTCGGTATCGAGATCGGTGGCGAGGATGCCGTAAGCCGGGCCGTCATGGGTCTCGGCGTGATCGTCGAGCACCATGGCCAGCGTATAGGGTTCCGGCCCGGTCGAGCAGGCCGCGCTCCACGCCCGGATGGTGCGGACGCCGCGTGCGCCCAGTTCGGGAAGGACCACCTTGCTCAGGTATTCGAAATGGCCCGGCTCGCGGAAGAAATCGGTCTTGTTGGTGGTAACCGCGTTGATGAGCGACAGCCCTTCCCGCGCCAGGTTCTCGTCCGCGAAGATGTAGTCGCAATATTCGTCGAGCGTGCGCGCGCCCGTTGCCCGCTGGCGGCGGCGCAGGCGCCCTTCGAGCATGGTCTTCTTGCTATCGGGCATCTTGATGCCGGAATAGTCGAAGATATAGGCCGCCAGCCGCGCGAAATTGCGCTTGCTCATCGGATCGCCGGCATGGGGCTGTGCGGGGGACGAACTGCGGATTGCGGGGGCGGCTGCTGACATCTGCGCGGTTCCGGGTCGTGAGGAGGGGAAAGGCGGCGTCCCCGAAGGGACGCCGGGCTCAGGCGGCGGCCTGCGAGGACAGGCGCGTGGCTTCCTCGGCCGTGAAGATGCGCGCCATGTCCACCAGCACGGTGAAGCCCTCGTCGCGCTTCACCACGCCGCCGATATATTCGGAAGGCCAGCGCACGCCCACGTCCGGGGCGCCGCCGATCTGGTCCGCGCGGAAGCTGGTGACCTCGATCACGCGGTCCACCACCAGCCCGAGCACCAGCACGCGGTCCTCCAGCGGGATGTCGATCACCAGGATGCGCGTCGCCGGGGTCGGTTCCACCGGCGACAGGCCGAGCCGCAGGCGGAAATCGATCGTGGTAATGCCCTCGCCGCGCATGTCTGTAAGGCCGAGCAGGTAATCCGGGCCGCCCGGAATACGGAAGGTTTCGCGGTAGTCGAGGATCTCGCGGACCAGTGTCACCGGCACCGCGAAGATCTCCGCCCCCAGACCGAAGGTCACGGCCTGGATTTCCTGCCCATCCGTCATGCCGCGTGCATCCCGAAAGCATCGTCGTGGTCGTCCGGGCCGCCCATGGCGAGGTCCAGCGCGAAGCCGTTGGGACGCGCCTGCCCGTTGCCGCTGGAAGGACGCTTCGCGCCGATCTTGAGCGGGGCCTTGATCGGCGCCGCCTTGCGCACCGGCGCAGCGGTCCGGCCCGGCGCCTTGCCGACGTTGTCGACGCGGAAGTAGGCGATGCTGGCCTGGAGTTCCTCGGCCTGCGCCGCCAGTTCTTCCGAAGTGGAGGAGATCTGCTCCGAAGCGCCGGCGTTCTGCTGCGTCACCTGGTCCAGCTGCTGGATCGCCTGGTTGATCTGGCCCGCGCCGATGTCCTGCTCGCGGCAGGCGGCGCTGATCTCCGAGATGAGTTCGGCGGTACGGCGAATATCGGGCACCAGCCTGGAGAGCATCTCGCCCGCTTCGGTCGCCGCGTCCACGGTGTTGGCCGAAACCGCGCTGATCTCGGCGGCCGCGCCCTGGCTGCGTTCGGCCAGCTTGCGCACTTCCGAGGCAACCACCGCAAAGCCGCGTCCATGTTCGCCGGCACGCGCCGCCTCGACGGCCGCGTTAAGGGCCAGCAGGTCGGTCTGGCGGGCGATTTCCTGGACGATGCCGATCTTCTCGGCGATCGTGCGCATCGCGCCCACCGCACGGTCCACCGCGATACCGCTGGCTTCGGCGTCCTGGGCGGACTGGCGGGCGATCTTCTCGGTCTGGGCCGCGTTCTCGGCGTTCTGCTTGATGTTGGCGGACATCTCTTCCATCGATGCCGAAGCCTGTTCGGCGGCGGCGGCCTGTTCGGTGGCCCCCTGCGAGACCTGCTCGGACGTCGAGGAAAGCTCCTGGCTGCCGCTGGCGACATTGTTTGCCGCAACCGTGGAATCGCCGACGACACCGCGCAGGCGCTCGATCATGCGGACAAGGGCATGACCCAGCTTGTCCTGCTCGGACAGCGGCTTGTGGCTGACGGTCAGGTCGCCGTCGGCGATCTTGTCGGCCAGACCCGCGCTGACGCGCAGGTTCGCGGTCATCTTGTTGACGGTATCGACAAGATCCCTGATCTCGTCGTTCGAGGTCACTTCCACGTCATTGTCGAGATCGCCGATCGCCACCGCGTTGATCGCGGTGCCGACCCGGGCAAGCCCGCGCGAGACGATCAGCGAGATCCACACCGCGCCCACCAGCGCGCCAAGGATGGCGACGATGGCAACCGTCAGCAGCGTGGCGCGCGCCGAGGAATAGAGCGCATCGGTCTGCCGGTCGACCTGCTGCATGTCTTCCCGCGCACGGGCGACCAGATCGTCGGTCTGCTTGGTCACGCGGTCCAGCACGTCGCGGGCGCTGCCCAGCGCCAGTGCGGCCGCTTCCTCGTTCTGGTTGGCCCGCGCAAGGGTGCGGATGCGCGTATCCAGCGGCTTGAAGTTCTCGAACGAGGACCGCATTTCGCGCCAGGTCTGCTTGGTTTCGGGCAAGGCATTCGCATCACCCTCGTCCAGCAGCCGCTCGAACTCGGACATCGAGCGCGTGGCCTTGTCGTCGAATTCCTTCACCAGTTCCGGGTCGTTCGTCATCGTCATGTTGCGCTCGTTGCGCGCAAGGGTGCCGAACACGACCTGTACCTGCTGGGCCCGGTCGAGCCGGGCGGCGGGGCCGCTGATGAGATCGCTGATCGCGGTGTTGAGCGTGCTCAGACGCGTCAGGCTGACGCCGACCACGACGGCCAGCAGGATCAGGATTATGGCGAATGTCACGCCCAGCTTCATTTTAATCGTAGCGCGCATGGGAAATGGAACCTTGGGACCCGGATGGGGGGAAAGAAACGGTAATCGGCGTCGGCGCGTCAGGCCGCGTGAGTGCTGAACGCCTCGTCCTCGCTGTCAGGCCCGCCGGTCGAGAGATCGAGCGCAAAGCCGCGGGCGCGGGCCTGCTGGTCGGCGACCGAGAGCGAACGGGGAGTGCGGGTGGGAGCGGCTGCCTTGCGGGCGGCGGCCACCGGCTGGCGGAATGTCACCGGCGCGGCCTTGCGGCGCGTGCCGTTCCCGTCGGTGCGGAAGTAGGCGATCGAAGCCTGAAGCTCCTCCGCCTGCGCGGCGAGTTCTTCCGACGTCGTGGAGATCTGCTCGGAGGCGCCGGCGTTCTGCTGCGTCACCTGGTCGAGCTGCTGGATCGCCTCGTTGATCTGCCCCGCGCCGATATCCTGTTCGCGGCAGGCCACGCTGATCTCCGAGACCAGTTCGGCGGTACGGCGGATGTCGGGCACCAGCTTCGAGAGCATGTCGCCGGCTTCGGCAGCAGCCTGCACGGTCTCGGTCGAGACGGCGCTGATTTCGGCTGAAGCCTGCTGGCTGCGCTCGGCAAGCTTGCGCACTTCGGATGCGACGACGGCAAAACCGCGCCCGTGCTCGCCCGCTCGCGCGGCCTCCACCGCCGCGTTGAGGGCGAGCAGGTCGGTCTGGCGGGCGATTTCCTGGACGATGCCGATCTTCTCGGCAATCGTGCGCATCGCGCCGACCGCACGGTTCACCGCCACGCCGCTGGCTTCGGCATCCCTGGAGGACTGGCGGGCGATCTTTTCGGTCTGCGCCGCATTGTCGGCGTTCTGCTTGATGTTGGCGGCCATCTCTTCCATCGAGGCCGAGGCCTGCTCGGCAGCGGCCGCCTGTTCGGTGGCGCCTTGCGAGACCTGCTCGGAATTGGCCGAAAGCTCCTGGCTGCCCGCCGAAACGTTCTCCGCCGCGACCGTGGCATCGCCGACCACGCCGCGCAGACGCTCGATCATCGTGTTCACATGGCCCAGCAGGTCGCTGATCTCGTCGTTCGAACGGATCTGGGCCGTGCGGGTAAGGTCGCCCTCGGCCACCTGGCTCATGGCATCCCCCGCCGACTTCAGGCCCCGCGAGATCAGCAGCGCGAGATAGGCCGCGGCGGCCACGGTGATGATGAACCCGGCAACACCCATGCCGATCATGAGCGAGCGCGCCGACCCGTAAGTGATCTCGGTGTCCGCGTCGGCCTTGGCCATCTTCTCCTGCTGGAGCTGGACGAGGTTTTCGACCGTCTTGGTCACGGCCTGGGCCCGGTCGCGCGATTCGCCCATGGTGAGCGCGGTGGCGGCGGCCTTGTCGCTGCGGCTGAGCTCGCTGACGTGCTGGTTCACCGGCTTGAACGCGTTCCACTGGTCGCGCAATTGCGCCCACGATGCCCGCGTCTCTTCCGAAGCGTTGGCATTGGCCTGTTCGACCTGTTCCTCCACCCGGTCGCGCCAGGTGACGATGCGAGTTTCGAGTTCGCGGATCTGCACCGGATCGTCCGTCAGGACGAGGTTCTTCTCGGAACGGACCATCATACTCACCCCGCCGTCGATGGCGCGGGCGCGGTCAAGCTGCTTTGCCGGCCCGGCCACGAGATCGCCGACCGAATCGTTCAGCGTCGACAGTCGGGAAATGCCGATCCCGATGATCGCTGCCATGATGATGAGGAGGAGGACGAAAGTACCTCCGAGCTTCAGCTTGATGGTTGCACGCATGATGGCCCCCCGGCTCAATGAAGTGTGGATGGCTGGATCGCGGCGGAATCGGTTCCGCCGACCAGTGAACGAAAGATGGCGGCAAGATCGGGCAGGACGACCACGCCGTCCTGCCGGCGAACCAGTTCGCGCACGAAGTCGCGCCGCCAGCGCAGGCCCACGGCGGGCGGGCTCTCGCTCGCGCTCTGCCGGAGCGTCGTCACCTCGTGGACCTTGTCCGTGCGGATGCCGATCTGGAACGTCTCGCCCTCGGCCTCGGTCTCGATCACGACGATGCGGCTGTCCACCGTGGCTTCGGCCGCGGGCATGGCGAAGGCCAGCCGCAAGTCGGCGATCGGGATGATCTTGCCGCGAAAGTTCACCACGCTGCCCAGCAGCGGCGCCGCGCCGGGAACGCGGGTTTCGGGCAGGAGATCAAGGATCTCGCGAACCAGCGTGGCCTCCAGCGCGAAAGTCTCCTCGCCGAGGTTGAAGGTCAGCACTTCGAGCTGGCCGGCGGCATCCCACCGGGTGGCTGCCTGGTCTTGGAACGGTTCGCTCATGACTTATCCGGCGGCGCGAAGCCGCTCCTCCTGGTTCTGGCCCAGCATGACGAGCTGGACGACATCGAGGATCAGGGCGACACCGCCATCGCCGAGGATGGTGGCCCCCGCGAAAGTGGCGACGTCCCGATGCAGCGGCGACATCGACTTGATGACGGTCTGGTGGCTGCCGATGATCTGGTCCACCACCAGCCCGACGCGCTCGGCGCCAGTGGCGATGACGACGATCTTCTGATGCGGATCGGGCCGGGTGCCGGTGTCGAAGATCTCGCGCAGGCGCAGGAACGGCACCAGCCGGTCGCGCAGGGTGATGAAGCTGCGGCCGCGCGAACGCAGGTCTTCCTCAAGGCTGAGTTCGAGGCATTCCTCGACCGCGCCGAGCGGGATCACGTAGCGGCCGTTGCCCACCCGCACGAGCAGCCCGTCGATGATCGCCAGCGTCAGCGGGATGCGCAGCACCACGGTGGAACCCTCGCCCGGCGCCGACGTGATGTCGATCGCGCCGCGCAGGCTCTCGATGGTGCGCTTCACCACGTCCATGCCCACGCCGCGCCCGGACAGGCTGGTGACCTGCGCCGCCGTGGAGAAGCCGGGATGGAAGATCATCTGGAGCAGTTCGTGATCGGAAATCTGCTGGCCGGGCTGGATCAGCCCCTGCGCCTCGGCCTTGGCGCGAACGCGCACGCGGTCGATCCCGCGCCCGTCGTCGCGGATGGTGATGAGCACTTCGCCGCCCGCCTGATGGGCGGAGAGGCGAACCTGCCCAGCGGCAGGCTTTCCGGCGGCGATCCGGTCTTCCGGCGTTTCCAGGCCGTGATCGCAGGCATTGCGGATCAGGTGGACCATGGGATCGGCCAGACGCTCGATCATGGTCTTGTCGACTTCGGTGGTCTCGCCCTCGGTCGAAAGCTCGATGGTCTTGCCGGTCTCGCGCGCAAGATCATGGACGAGGCGGCGGAAGCGGCTGAACAGGCTGGCCACGGGAACCATGCGCAGCACCATCATGGTATCGCGCAGTTCACCCGCGAGCCGCTCGATTTCCTCGGAGATCGAACGCAGCGCAAGTTCGTTGCCGACCGCCGAACCGCTGCCGGCGGCAAGCTGCGAAAGGCGGCTCTGGACGATCACGAGTTCGCCCACCCGGTCCATCAGCTCGTCCAGACGCTCGGCGGGAACGCGCACGCTTTCGCCCGCCTTGGCCGCCGGACGGCCGGCGGGATTCGCGCCGTCCTGCGCCGGTGCGGCCTGAGGCGCAGGTGCAGCCTCCACGGCGGCGGGGAGCGCGGCGGGCGCCTGATCTGCCGGTAATTGGGCAACCGCCTCGGCAGGAACATCGTCCAGCGGCTCGATAGTGAGTTCCATGTCGTCCATCACGAAGATGAACACGTCATCGATGTCATCGCGCGAGATGTCGCCGCGAAGTTCGACATCCCAGCCGATGTGGCACTCGGTCGGCACCAGATCGGCCAGCGGCGGCACGGCATCGGTGCGCGCGGCGATCCGGCAATCGCCAAGATCGCGCAGCTCGTCCAGCAACATCAGCGGGTTGGTGCCGTTGGCCATGGCATCGGCGGGAAGCCGGAAGAACAGCCGCCAGCCGTTCCGGGCGGCGGAAGCGGCCGCAGGAACCGCACCGGCAGCGGCAATGGCAGTGGCGGGCACCGTGTCCGCGCCGTCGATCGCGGCCTGGAGCTGGGCGAGGATCGCCGTGCCTGCGGCCTCCAGCCCGGCGCCGTCGCCTTCGATCAGCGCGCGCATGTGGTCCCGCGCCGAGAGGATCACCGCGACCAGTTCCTGCGTCGCCGGGGCCAGCCCCTTGCGCACGCGGTCGAACGCGGTCTCGCAATGGTGAGTGAAATCGGCCAGCGCATCGAAGCCGAACATCGCGCCCGAGCCCTTGAGCGTGTGCAGCCCCCGGAACACTTCGTCGATGAGCGCGCGGTCCTCCAGCCGGTGGCCGAGGTCCAGCAGGCCCTGCTCGAGCTGGTCGAGCAGGTCGCCCGCCTCGACGCGGAACGCCGCGACCGGATCCTGCGTATTCAACGGCCCAGCACCTTGCGGGAGACCTTGATGAGCTGCTCCGGCACGAAGGGCTTCACCAGCCAGCCGGTGGCGCCGGCCGCCTTGGCCTGCTGCTTCATCGCGTCATCGCTCTCGGTGGTGAGGAAGATGATCGGAATCCCGGCCTGCTCCGGCGCCTTGCGCAGTTCGCGGATCATCGTCAGCCCGTCCATGTTGGGCATGTTGAGATCGGTGATGATAAGGTCGAACCGCTTGGCGCCGGCCGCGTTCAGCCCTTCGACCCCGTCTCCCGCTTCGGTGACGTCGTAGCCCGCGCCGGTCAGCGCGATGCGGATCGCCATGCGCAGGCTGGGGGAATCGTCGACGGTAAGGATCGAGGCAGTCATTGCGGCAGTTCTCCGTGGAACCAGAATTCGAGGTCCTGGGGGGTGGGGTCCGTCAGGAAGCCCGCGCGTTCGAGCAGCGCGGCAACCGGACCGCCGGCAGGATGCGCCAGACGCAGTTCACGGCCCGCGCGCATCCAGTGATCCCGCGCAGAGTAGACGATCTCAAGAAATGCAAGATCGACTTCGACAAGTGACGACAGGTCAAGATCAAGATCCTGCCCCGCATCGAACCCGGCAAGAATATCCTGCCTGAACTGATGCGCGGAACGCACCGTTACGGAACCTGGAACTGCTACGACCTGGCGCATCGCTTCCTCTTGGTATTGCCCATGAGCGCGATCGTTTCGGCGCGGCGGGCGGCCTTGTTATTTCTAGACGAAATCCCGCCGCGCCGGACTTTCCGGATCGGATTTTTTAATCGTTTGCGGCAGATCTTGTCGTTTGCGGAAAATGGCGTGCCCGCAGCGAAATTTCCGCGCGGCGGCGCGGTTGCGGGGCGGACCGGGTTCGCGGACGCCCAAGGCGCTGGACCGGCGGCGGCATTTCCAATAGGCCTCTGCCCTGATGACGGCTCACCTTGCAGAACCCGACCTCCGGGATCACCGGAACAAGCGCCTGAAGGCGATCCTCGGCGGTTCCACCGGCAATCTCGTCGAATGGTACGACTGGTACGCCTATTCGGCCTTCACGCTCTATTTCGCGCCGCACTTCTTCCCGAGCGAGGACCGCACCGCCCAGTTGCTGAGCGCGGCGGCAATCTTCGCGGTGGGGTTCCTGATGCGGCCGATCGGGGCATGGCTGATGGGCGTCTATGCCGACCGGCACGGACGCAAGAGCGGGCTCACCCTGTCGGTCGCGCTGATGTGCGCGGGATCGATGCTGATCGCGGTGACCCCGTCCTACCAGACGATCGGCATCGGCGCGCCGCTGCTGCTGGTCCTTGCCCGGCTGATGCAGGGCCTGTCGATCGGCGGCGAATATGGCGCCAGCGCCACTTATCTCTCCGAAATGGCGGGCCGCAACAACCGGGGCTTCTTTTCCAGCTTCCAGTACGTCACCCTGATCGCGGGGCAACTCGTGGCGATCTGCGTGTTGCTGACGCTCCAGGCGGTGCTGAGCGAGGCGCAGCTTGACGCGTGGGGCTGGCGCATTCCCTTCGTGATCGGCGGAGCGCTGGCGGTGATCGTGTTCCGCGTGCGGCGCGGCATGGCGGAAACCGAAAGCTTCGAGAAGGCCCGCGCCGAAGGGGCGCCGCAATCCGGCTTCCTCGAACTGATCCGCAGCCACCCGCGCGAAACGCTGACCGTGATGCTGCTGACCGCGGGCGGGACGATCGCCTTCTACGCCTATTCGATCTACATGCAGAAGTTCCTCGTCAACACGAGCGGGCTCAGCCGGGAAACGGCCTCCGCGATCAACGGCATCACGCTGTTCGTATTCATGCTGCTGCAGCCGCTGGCGGGCGCCCTGTCCGACAGGATCGGGCGCAAGCCGCTGATGATCGGTTTCGGCGTGCTGGGCGTGCTGTTCACCTATCCCATCTTCGCGACGCTGGCGACCACCAGGAACCCGGTCACCGCCGGATTGCTGGTCATGGCCGGACTGGTGATCGTGACCGGATATACCTCGATCAACGCGGTGGTGAAGGCCGAACTGTTCCCCGCCCATATCCGCGCGCTGGGCGTGGCCCTGCCTTATGCGCTGGCCAACACGCTGTTCGGCGGCACCGCCGAATTCGTCGCGCTGTGGTTCAAGCAGGCTGGGGTCGAACACGCCTTCTACATCTACGTCACCGTGATGATCGCCATCTCTCTGGCGATCTACATCCGCATGCGGGACACCCGCCAGCACAGCCGTATCCTGGAAGACTGACGGACAGGATCAGGAGCGCCTCCGATGTTGCTTACCCAATTGCTCGTTCCCACCTACACGCAGATGCTGCGCGGGCTGGCCGCATGGCTGGACAAGGCTTCCACACAGGAAACGGCCGCCGGCGGCGATGACGAGGCGCTGCTGTCCGCGCGGCTGGCGCCCGATATGTTCCCGCTCGCCGCGCAAGTGCGATTTGCCTGTTTCCAGGCGCAGGAAGCCGTTCATCGCCTGAAGGGCGAACCCGTGCCCGAGGCCCTTCTCGAAGTGCGCCGCGAAGGCTGGAACGCCGCAGAGCAGCCCGGCACCATCGCGCAGGCAAAGGCCCGCGTGGCCGAGGCGCTCGACCTGCTGAGCGCGCAAGGGGCCGACACGCTTGAGGGCGGCGCCGATCTGCCGATGACGATCGAACTGCCCAACGGCATGAAATTCGACATGACCGGCAGCGAATTCGCGCGCGACTGGTCGCTGCCGCAGTTCTATTTCCACCTCAACGCGGCATACGCGATCCTGCGCAGCCATGGCATCGAACTGGGCAAGGCCGACTATGTCTCGCACATGTTCGCCTACTTGCGCCCCGACACCGCGCCGCAGGCCTGATACCCCCGCTTCGCCGCCGCCGATTGTCTCCCATGAGGAGACAGTCTGTAGCCTGACCGCAGACTAGTGGCATGGCTCCGCAGCCCATAGCGCCGGAGCCATGCAGACCCAGACCGTATCACGCCGGACCTGCCCGTCCCGCCCCGAGCCCGCCAAGGCGGGCGAGGCACGATGACGCCGTCCATCGCCGACCGTTTCGGCGTTACCGATGCGCTGTTCTCGCTCAAGTGCCTGGCGGCGGCGGCGCTCGCCTATTACCTTGCGCTCACCTTCCAGTTTCCCAAGCCGTTCTGGTCGGTGATGACCGCCTATATCGTCGCCAGTCCGATGACCGGCGCGGTCCATTCCAAGGCGTTGTTCCGCCTTTCCGGCACCGCGATCGGCGCGGCGGTGGCGGTGATCCTGCTGCCGAACCTGCGCGGATCGCCCGAATTCCTCACGCTGGCGCTGGCCGGCTGGCTGGGCCTGTGCATCTACCTCGCCGTGATCGACCGCACCGCGCGGGCCTATATGTACCTCCTGGCCGGGTTCACCGCGATCCTCGTTTCCATGCCGATCATCGACCGCCCCGAAGCCGTGTTCAACACCGCCGTCTCGCGCGTGCAGGAGATCGCGCTGGGCTTCTTCTGCGCCGGGCTGGTCCATTCGCTGGTTTTCCCGCGCAGCGTTTCCGACCGCCTGCTGGCCCGCGTCGACGCGATCGTGCTCGATGCCGAGCGCTGGTCGATCGACACGCTGGACGAAGCGAGCACCGTCCGCCTCGCGCGGGACCGGCGCCAGCTGGCGCTCGACATTGCCGAACTGCACCAGCTTTCCATTCACCTGCCGTTCGACACCGGCCGCAGGCGCCTGCGCGTCGGCGCGGTGCGGGCGCTCCAGCAGCAACTGGCGATACTCGCACCGCTTGCCGCCGCCGTGGAGGACCGGCTTCACGAGCTTCGCGGCGAAGGCCATGCCGATGCCCGGCTGGACCGGCTCGCCGCGCAGGCCCGCGACTGGCTGGACCGCGATGACGGCGGCTACCGCGAGGAAGCCGCAACCTTGAGAAGGCGGGCACAGGCGCTGGAGCCCGAGGTCGGCCCGGACATGGCAGCGCCGGACTTGCTGAAGCTGGGCCTGCTCGTTCGCCTCGGCGAACTGATCGAGGCGCATTGCCACTGCCGGGACTTGCGCCGCCAGCTCCACGCCCCCTCGCGCGCCGCCGTCAGCACGGACGTGCCCGCCCTGCTCGGCAGCGCGGTGCCGCGCGCCCTCCACGAAGACCGGGGCATGGCGCTGCGCTCCGGCCTCAACGCGGTGGCCACGGTCTGCGTCGCGGTGGCTTTCTGGCGGCTCACCGCATGGCCGAGCGGGGACGGCGCGGTGATGATCGCGGCGATTTGCTGCTCCCTCTTCGCCGGGTTCGACCAGCCCGCCGTGCTGCTCAACAAGTTCCTCGCCGGCTGGGTGATCGCCACGTTCGCCGCCATCGCCTATGCTTTCGCGATCCTCCCGCGCGTGACGGAGTTCGGCGTGCTGATCGCCGTTCTCGCCCCATACCTGCTGGTGGGCGGATCGCTGCTGGCCAGGCCCCCACGGGCGCTCATGGCAACCGGGCTGCTGCTGGGCCTGCTCAACACGGTCGGCCTCAACGAGGAATATGCCGAGCATTTCCCGACCTTCATCAATGTCGCCATCGCCCAGCTTGCCGGCGCGGTGCTGTCGGTGGTGATGCTGCGCATCTTCTCCACGGTGGGCGCAGGGCGAAGCGCGGAGCGCATCGTGCAGGCGAGCTGGCGTGACATCGGCCGGTTCGACGCTCCCGGCGCGCCCGCGCCGGGCGCCTGGATCGGCGTGGCGCTCGACCGGATCGGCCTGCTCGCGCCGCGCCTTGTCGCCACCGGAGGCAATCCCGGCGCGGCCCTGCTGGACGGACTGAACGATCTGCGCGCCGGGGCCGCCCTGCTGCGGCTGGGCAAGCTCGAACGCTCGTTACGCGGGGATGCGGCGGCGGCACTGGCCGCGGCAAGGCAGGCCGTCGCCGCGCACTACCGCGCGCAGGCCGCCGCCCGCATGGCCATCACCCCGCCAAAGATGCTGGAAAGCACGATCGATCACGGCATCCGCACCCTCGCCGCGTGCGAACCTGCCCATGCGCGCGAAGGCGTGCTGGCGCTGCTGACGCTGCGCCGCGTGTTCTTCCCGCACGGCCATCCGCCGGGCAGGCCGCCCGCCCCGGACGGCATTCTCGACCGCGCGGCCTGACCCCCTCGCCATGGCCCCTTCGCGAAATGCTTGTAATCCGGCGCCGGTCCGGGAATGGCAGCCTGAAGGATCGGAACGCGGCAAAGGGGAGCGCGGCATGGAACTCGAAGACTTGCGCAGCTTCGCCATGGTCGTGCGGCATGGCGGTTTCTCGGCCGCCGAACGCGCCACCGGCGAGGCGCGCGGAAAGCTGTCCAAGCGGGTCGCCAAGCTGGAGCGCGAACTCGGCACGCGGCTGCTGGAACGCTCCACCCGCAACGT
This sequence comes from Novosphingobium aeonii, assembly GCF_052279045.1. Taxonomy (NCBI): domain Bacteria; kingdom Pseudomonadati; phylum Pseudomonadota; class Alphaproteobacteria; order Sphingomonadales; family Sphingomonadaceae; genus Novosphingobium; species Novosphingobium aeonii. The sequence goes on from NZ_CP176833.1 coordinate 1,778,336, forward strand.
GCGCGTCACGGATGTCGGCCAGGAAGTCTACCGGCAGTGCGAAGTCATCGCCGACGGCCTCGCCGCCACCCGCGCCATCGCCGAGCGGGCGCGCGAAGACGTTTCGGGACTGCTGCGGATCAGCTGCCCGCCGGGCCTTGCCCGCTATCTCGGCGCGGAGGGGCTGGCCTCATTCCTCGCCCGCTATCCGCAAGTGCGGCTGGACATGCACCTCACCAGCCGCCGGGTGGACATCATCCGCGAAGGTTTCGACATCGCCCTGCGCGTCGACGTGGAGGAGGAAACCGATCTTTCGCTGACCATGCGCCAGCTCGGCCGCAGCCAGCGCATCCTCGTCGCCAGCCCGGAATTCCTCGCGGGCCTGCCGCCGATCGGGATCGACATGCTCCAGAGCCTCCCGACGCTCACGATCGGCGAACACGCCGAGCATCACCGCTGGGACATGACGAGCGAAACCGGCGAACGCGCCCGCATCTTCCACCGGCCCCGGCTGTGCAGCAACGATTCCACGATCGTGCGCGAAGCCGCGCTCGACGGACTGGGGGTGGCGCTGCTCCACGAACAGGGCTGCCGCGCGGACCTGCTACAGGGGCGACTGCTGCGGGTCCTGCCGCAATGGCATACGCGCGAAGGCATCGTCCACATGGTCTTTGCGGCGCGGCGCGGCATGTCGGCAGCGCAGCGCGCCTTCATCGACCACTATGCCGCCCAGCCGTTCTTCCCGCCGCTGCCGGACACTCCTAATTGCCCGTCTCCCCGCGCCACGAACCGATAGATCGCAAGCGCGAAACCAGCTACTGCCCAACCGGGCTCTGGTACGTTTAGGTGTCGTTCAACACGATTACGAACTAGCCATGACGCAAGCTTTTGCGTATAGTCCCCAGATCACCGTCCAGAAACGCGCGTCGGTGACTGAGAGACACACTGCGCTCCCCGCAAACAGGAGAGCCGGATATGGACCTCAATCAACTTCTCTTTCACCATCAGATCGCCGTGATGCGCGGCCATCCCGGCGAAGCTCCCTCGCGGGGTTCGCGGTTCGATATCGTTGCTCACTACGAGCGGCGCATCGCCCGCCTGCGGCGGGAAACGGGCACTACGCCCTACCCGGACTGGTCGCGTTGATGAGGCTGGAAACCGCTTCGTCCGGGGGCGCGAGCCGATCCTAGATCTCGTGGAAACGCCGTTGCCGGCGACGTCGCCTGACCGCGCCGTCGTCCCCGAAGCAGTGGGCCGGGCCCACCGGACGCTGATGCACGCCTGCGACTTCTGGGTGCGCCATGCCCGGCTCGCCCCCGCGCCTTGTTCCGCAGCACCGCGCTTTCCGGGGCGGCCCGTGCCGGCAATCCCTTCGTCTCTGGCGCTGTCCGCCTTTACGCGGATGAGCGGCAACCGGTTGCACGAACTCGACCGCTTCCTTTCCGTCCTGCTGGATGCCGTGGCCGCGGGACATGGCGGCCACGATCACGATGACCGCCATTTCGCCAGCCGGCACAACACCTCCGGCAAGCTGCTGGTCGTCGAAGGCATGCTCGGGATGGAACACCACGCCCGCGCGCGGCTTCTGGCCATCGGGCGGATTTCCGCGCTATTGCGCCATTGCCCCAGCCCCGCCGATACACCCGCCCTGCGCGCGGACCTGCAACTGGCACTGGGCCGCGACACCCCCTGCCCGCCGCGCGCAGCGCCCGATTCCCCGATCCTGACCCGCGATTCCGTGCTCGTGATCTGCCGGTTCTATGCCACGCTGGGCGACCGGGTCCTGGCGGCGGCGGCCCGATAAGCGAGAACCCGGCGAATTCGCTGGGGACTCCGCCAAGGCGATGTTAGGCTCTCTCGTCGGGTGCGATTCCCGGCAGGCGGATCAAGAGGTCTTTCGAACTCCAGTACCAAGGAACAGGGCATTGCAAGCGGACATGGTCACCCTCGAAGCCCTGATAGTCGGAACGACTATCCTCGTTCTCATCTTCGGTTCGCGGGCGGTCTCGTCCCGCTGGCAGCAGGCCCGGGTGCGGCGCGCGGTCAGGGTTTCCAAGTAGGCCGCCGGAGGCGGCCGGCAGGCCCTTCTCGCAGGCTCAATCAACTTTCGGCGAGCAGGGCCAGTTCCTCTGCGCTGAACACCCGCCCCCGCGTCAGGAAGCGTTGCTCGCGGCCGTTGTCGAGGCTGAACATCCCTCCGCGACCGGGAACGACGTCGAGGATGAGTTGCGTGTGGGCCCAGGCTTCGCCCTGCGCGCGGCCGATATAGATCGGCGCTCCGCCCACTTCGCCGAGAAGCCGATCGCTTTCGCCGATGCGGAACTCCCCTTGCGGATAGCACATCGGCGAAGATCCATCGCAGCACCCGCCCGACTGATGGAACAGCACAGGACCGTATTCGGCCGTCAGTTCGGCGATCAACGCAAGTGCCGCCGGGGTTGCGGCGACCCGTTCTACCTCATTCGTCACCCCGGCGAACTCCCTCCAAATCCGCTGCGTCGGCCCCGTCCGGAGACAACGGACCGGCGCAGCGTCGCTGAATTCAACCGGCCATATCGAGAACCACGCGTCCTTCGATCTGGCCCTTGTGCATACGGTCGAAAATGGTGTTGATGTCTTCGATCCGCGCGGTCTCGATCGTCGCCTTGACCTTGCCCTGCGCGGCAAAGTCGATCGATTCCTGAAGATCGAGCCGGGTGCCGACGATCGAACCCCGCACGGTAATGCCGTTAAGCACCATGCCGAAGATGTTGAGCGGGAAATCGCCCGGCGGCAATCCGTTGAGAGCCACGGTGCCGCCCCGCGCGACCACGCCGACCGCCTGCGCGAAAGCCTTCTCGCTCACCGCCGTAACCAGAGCACCGTTCACTCCGCCGCCGGTTTCGCGCTTGATGATCGTTGCCGGGTCTTCGTTTCGCGCATTGACGGTGATCGTCGCGCCAAGCCTGCGGGCAAGGTCGAGCTTGGCATCGTCGATGTCGATGGCCGCGACATTGAGGCCCATTGCCACTGCGTACTGCACGGCCATGTGGCCCAGCCCACCGATCCCGCTGATCGCCACGTAATCGCCGGGTTTGGTATCGGTCATCTTCAGGCCCTTGTAGACCGTGACACCGGCGCAGAGCACCGGTGCGATCTCGGTGAAGCTGATGTTGCCGGGCAAGTGGCCGACGTAATTGGGATCGGCGATCACATAGTCGGCGAAACCGCCATTTACCGAATAGCCGGTGTTCTCCTGCGTCTCGCAAAGCGTTTCCCAGCCGCCAAGGCAATGAACGCAGTGCCCGCAGGCGCTGTAGAGCCACGGCACCCCGACCCGGTCGCCTTCCTTCACATGCTTTACGCCCGCGCCGACCTGGCTGACAAAGCCGACGCCTTCGTGGCCCGGTATGAACGGCGGGTTGGGCTTGACCGGCCAGTCCCCCTCCGCGGCATGAAGGTCGGTATGGCAAACGCCCGACGCCTGGATCGCGACCTGTATCTGGCCGGGGCCGACTTCGGGCACCGGCACTTCGTCGATCGTCAGCGGCTTTCCGAATTCACGCACGACGGCAGCCTTCATGGTCTTGGCCATTGGGTAATTCCTCTCGGGACTAGGTCCGGTTTTCGGGATTGGGGGGCGCGCCCCGCCATCGGGAGAGAGCGGAGCGAGGCGCGCCGGGGGGCGAAGCTCAGAAAAATCCGAGCTTCCGGGGGCTGTAGCTGACCAGCATGTTCTTCGTCTGTTGGTAGTGGTCGAGCATCATCTTGTGCGTTTCGCGCCCGATACCGGACTGCTTGTAGCCGCCGAACGCCGCATGGGCGGGATAGGCATGATAGCAGTTGGTCCAGACCCGGCCGGCCTTGATCTCGCGGCCGAAACGGTAGCAGGTATTGGCATCGCGGCTCCACACGCCGGCACCGAGGCCGTAAAGCGTGTCGTTGGCGATGGCGAGCGCCTCGTCGGCGTCCCTGAAGGTGGTAACGGAAACGACAGGACCGAAGATCTCCTCCTGGAATATCCGCATCTTGTTGTGTCCCTTGAACACCGTCGGCTTTACGTAGTAGCCGCCCGCAAGCTCGCCTTCGAGTTGCGCGGCCTCGCCCCCGATGAGGATTTCGGCGCCTTCTTGGCGGCCGATATCGAAGTAGGAGAGGATCTTCTCGCGCTGCTCGGAAGATGCCTGCGCGCCGATCATCGTCGCCGGGTCAAGCGGATTGCCCTGCAAGATCGCGGCCACGCGCTGGAGCGCACGTTCCATGAAACGGTCGTAGATCTTCTCGTGGATCAGCGCGCGGCTCGGACAGGTGCAGACTTCGCCCTGGTTGAGCGCGAACATCACGAAACCTTCGATCGCCTTGTCGAAGAAGTCGTCGTCAGCCGCGGCCACGTCCTCGAAGAAGATGTTGGGCGATTTGCCGCCGAGTTCCAGCGTGACCGGGATCAGGTTCTCGCTGGCGTATTGCATGATGAGACGGCCGGTCGTCGTCTCGCCGGTGAAGGCGATCTTGGCGATGCGGCTGGACGAGGCCAGCGGCTTTCCGGCCTCCAGGCCGAAGCCGTTCACGATGTTGAGCGTGCCGGGAGGCAGCAGGTCGCCAACGATTTCAGCCCAGACCATGATCGAGGCGGGGGTCTGCTCGGCCGGCTTGAGCACCACGCAGTTGCCCGCCGCCAGCGCAGGCGCCAACTTCCATGCCGCCATCAGCAGCGGGAAGTTCCAGGGAATGATCTGCCCGACCACGCCCAGCGGTTCGTGGAAGTGATAGGCGACGGTATCGTTGTCGATCTCGCTGAGCGTGCCTTCCTGGCCGCGGATCACCCCCGCGTAATAGCGGAAATGGTCGATCGCCAGCGGCACGTCGGCGGCCATTGTCTCGCGGATCGGCTTGCCGTTGTCCCAGGTCTCGGCCGTGGCGAGGCATTCCAGGTTCTCCTCCATCCGGTCGGCCACGAGATTGAGGATGCGGGCGCGTTCTGCCACCGAGGTCTTGCCCCAGGCATCCTTGGCGGCATGGGCAGCGTCCAGCGCGGCCTCGATGTCGGAAGCGTCGGAACGGGCGATCTGGCCCACGACCTTGCCATTGATGGGGGAAGTATTGTCGAAATAGCGCCCGGCGTTCGGAGCGACCCAGCGACCACCGATGAAGTTGTCATAGCGGGCGGAGAAAGGAGCCTTGAATGCGGCCCGTTCCTGAACAAGTGCGTCCACGGATATATCCTCTCTTGCGGCGCCTGATGGCGTCTCGTCGTCAAGGAGTGTTGCGCAGTTGAAACGATTGCGGAAGCGGGGGGCCGTGTTGCTAGCCGCCCTGCTGTCTCAACGGCGAGACAGTTTCACCGAACGGATGATCTGCCTCAGCGCGAAAGCCCGGCCTTCGCCATGCGGCGATAGAGAGTTGCCCTGCCGACTCCGAGAATGCGTGCCGCCGCACTGGCGTTTCCGCCAGCTTGCGCCAGCGCGCGGCGCAGGATCGTGCGGTCTCCGTCCTCGAACGATGGGCCGCGCGTGTCGGTGCCGAGCAACTGGTCCAGCGGGCGTGGCTGTGCCAGCATCGCGTCGGTCAGGCGCAGTTTCATCCTTGCGCCGCGACTGGCGCCGATCACCAGATCGTCACGATCCGTCGCGAGAAGCGCGGAGCCATGAGTCGGGTCCTCGGACAGGAACACGATCCGCGCACCGGCGAAATGCTGGCAGAAATAGTCCCGCTCGATACGCCGCGCGGCATCCCGCACGAGCGCCGACACCAGTTCCGCCATCGCCGGGCCATGATCCTGCCGATAGCTCGACACGTCGAGCGCACCGATCAGGCGGCCGCTGTGATCGTGAAGGGGGGCATCCATGCAGCTTATGCCGACATTGCGGCTGGCGAAGTGCTGGTCCCGGTGGATGACGACCGGCTGATCCTCGAACAGGCAGGTGCCGATGCCGTTGGTGCCTTCTTCCGCCTCTCCCCAGCGGCCGCCCTCGACCAGCCCGACGGCATTGAATTCATCGGCATCGCCGTCGCACACGCGGCGATCGAGCACGATGCCGGTCGGGTCGCTGAGGATGACACCGCAGCCGGATCGGCCCACTGAACGAAACATCTGGTCAAGCACCGGCTGCGCCACCGTGAGCAAGGCGGCATGTTCGCTGCGCCGATGCGCCAGCAGGGCGGCTTCGACGCGCGAACGCTTGGCTCCGGTGCCGGGATCAAGCCCATGATGCAGGAGCGAGCGGCACCAGGATGCAGTAACCGCAGAAGTGCCGGCGCTGCTCGGCGAGCGCACCGCGTCGAGTACCACGTCGATATGGCGAGGGCCGTTCCGACTCATCTCATCTCCTGCCGGGAAGATCACCGGCATCCCCCGCGAAGTCAAACGCTGAGCGATCAGTACGTGACCGTGACCGTCACGGTGTCCGTGTAGGGGCCCGGCTTCACGTACTGGTGCGTCGGAATCCGGCCGTAGGCGGTAACGGTGGCGGTATAGCTGAGCAGTCCATTGAAAGGCAGCGATACCCCGGCCGTGCCGCCCGAACCATCGCCCCACAGGGTAGTGTAGGTCGCGTCGGAATAGATGTTGTAAACCAGTTGTTCGCTGCCCTGTACCATGCGCCGAAGCGGGATGCTGCTCGCCCCGCCCGGGCTCAGGGCCACGTCGATATTGCCCAGCAAGGCGGCCACGCCCGAACAGTTTATCGTGACCGTGGCATTGGCATCGCGGGGGCCGGGCGAACTGGGATCGTATGGCCCGAAGGCAAGTCCGGTCGTCGAAGCGGAGCAGGTGCACAGGACGCAAAGCGCCTGCGCCGGCGATGCGAGGGACGATCCGGCGGCCATCGCCAGAAGCAGCAGGGTTTTACGCATCATTGTCCAGTCTTCCATGGAACCGCCGTGCAGGTAACGGCCAGCGGCGCCGCCAAGGCATCGGCGGGAGCGCTGGACGGCAGCAGGACACGGCACCGGCTCCCGCCAGCCCCCTCCACCGTCAGGATCGCGCGCGCCTGATAATCGGCAAGGAAGACCTCCCCGTCGTAACCCGTGAACATGGCGTCTCCTTCCCCCCCGGTCACGACAAGGCCGGGTGGCAAGGGAGAACCTCCCTCATCCACCAGACGCAAGCGGACGGGATGCACCTCACGACTGCCGAACGAGACCCGCGCGGCCTGTCGCCACCCCGGCGCGACGACCTGTTCGGCAGCGCCGAGTTCGCCCGAAATCGGCAAATCGGACGGATCGATCGATATCCGGTTGGCGACATAGGGCTGAAGACCGGTCACCACGGCCAGCCGCCCTCCCCCCGCCCTTCTGGCAATGGGCTGGTTTTCGAGCATGACGTCCACCGCGCTGGAGCCCGGCACCTCCACCACCGCCAGGGCATTGTCGACGCTGGGCGTGGCGACCAGCCCTCCGCCCGTCACGACGAGAGCGCCGCGCGCCTCAAGCCGCGCCATGATATCGCCGCCCCGCCGGGCCGCAGCAATATCGAGTTGCCCCGCAGCCGCGCGCAGGGTTGCCGCTCCCTCCACCCAGACACCGCGATCGTCTTCATATCCGCCCGCCGCGCGGTACCCCAGCCCCCGACCCGATGGCGCCGCCTTCTCATACGTCGCCGCGGCGCTTTCCTGGTCGGCATAAAAACCCACGTGGCGCCCCTGGCCCAGCGGCAAGGTCAGGCTCGCGAATCCCGATGTCACGGTGCCGTCGTCGCTGTCGAAACGCTGCGCCCCGAGGGACAGAAAAACCCGGCCCACGTTGGTCGAATACCCCACCGACGAAATCGACTGGTGGCGACGGCCCTCCACGATGCGCAGGTAGCTTGCATTGAGCCCGCCCAGCCTGCCCAGCACCAGACTGCCCGAGACGGTGAGTTCCCGCCGCGCTTCCCGCTCGCGCACATTGTCGCCCACCTGCCTGAAGCCCGCATCCGCAGCCCGGTAGCTCGCCGTGATCGAGTAGCCCGGCGTCAGGCGCTGGAACTGGACCTGATAGAGGCGGCCGTGTCCGGCATCGCCCTGCGAGGCGGCCGCGCTCAGCCGCATTTCGCCGATGGGCTGGATCACCAGTGTCGCCGCGCCCCCTGCCATCCGCGTCCGCCCGCTGCCCTCGGCGCGGCCTTCCAGGGTCAGGACCGGGGTGAGGCCCCGGCGATAGGAGGCAGCCGCAAAGGCTTCGCCATAGGCGAAACTGCGGTAGCCATAGTCCTCCCGCAGCGCTCCGGCCTCCAGCGAAAATTCCGATAGGCCGGGGCGCAGCAGTGCCGTGCTTGAATAGAAGCTGCGGCTTACGGTCCGCTCGTTGCCGGCAATATCGCGCACGATCATCGTCACTTCCCCCGCTCCGGTGAAACGGGGCCGGTAATCGAACGCGAACCGGCCGGGTTCGACTGCGAGCGACTGGCTGGCGGCTCGCGATGCAAGCTCGACCGTGGAAGGCAGCAGTGCGCTGCCGCTGACAGAGGGGAGCGGATAGGTTATCCGGGCGGGATCGAGCGAGAAATCGGTTCCGAAGCGAATACCTCCGAAGCGGGCCGACTGGCTCCACGCGGATCCTCGCGTAAATGTGTCCCCCACCGAAAGGCGCTGGTTTTGTTCGGGAAAATCGCGGACAAAGGTGCTGTCGAGGCGGGTAACGGATGATCGCGTGCTTTCGGCCAGTGCGCTCGTGCCCGCCACGCCCCACGGGCCGGATACTCCGGCATCGACCACGGCGGAGGCAAAGTTATCCCGCTTTTGCCGCGTGAAATGAAGGTCGTAATCGATGAAGGCCACGGGGACCGCCTCCGCAACCGGCACCGCGCGCTCGCTGGCGCCGATGCGCGTTTCCGGCAGATGAGCGGGATCGACGTCGAGCAGCAGGTTTGCGCCATCAGGATCGAGGCGGCCGGCAATGCCCTGTTCGCTGCCGATCTCCAGATAGCTTTCACCCTCGATCTGCACCTCGGTGCGGAACGCGGTGACTATGCCCCACTCGCGCAGGTCGGACACGCGAACGAAAATTCGTTCACCATCCACGACGACGAGACCCGGCCGCTGGAGATCGCGGCCGTTCAGCACGATTCCCACCGGCATCGGCGTCTCGCCCTGCTGCGCCTCGGCCGCCGTGCCGCAAAGACAGGCTGCGACGGCAAATGCCGTCCATGCCGGACGATAGCGTGAACGCCTCGCCATGGCGCCTCCCTGTCACTGGCCCGCGCCGGCCGAAACGGCGGCTCGTGACGGGGTGATCGATCCTTCGTCGGTCTGGATGAGGACCTCGGCGATCGGGCTGGCCTGTGAAAGCGCTACAGGAATCTCGAAGCGCCCTCCCGCCAGGAGGTAAAATCCGCGCTCGACCCGCTGCCCCGCGCCGGAAGACGGTTTGAGTTCCAGTGAGATAACCCGGATGTGCCGGCTTCCGCTATTGGTGAGAACAACCGATTGCCCTCCCTCCGGCGTCCTCACCAAGGTCCACGAGATATTGGGGGAGGCCCCGTCCGGCGCCCGAAACACGGGCACGCTGATGCGCAGGAGCGCGCGGATTTCCCCGGGCACGGTAATGCTGACCGGCGTGAGCAGTTCATCGAACACCAGCCGCCAGGTCTGTTCGATAGCGCCTTCGGCCGGGGGCAGACTGCAGCGGATGAGGCGCGACTCCTGCGCCTTGAGCGTCACGATCGTCGGATTGATCTGAAATCCCACCGCCGTATCCAGCACGTCCGCGCCGCGTTCGTCCTTGGACCAGCGATAGCCGCGAACCTGAACGCTCACCGGCTGGTCTCCGTCATTGGCGATGCTGAGCGAGCAGAACTGCTTGCCGGCCTGCACCTCCACCCGGATCGGCGTCACCCGCAAGGCGCTGGCGCCCGCGCTTGCGCCGAATGCGGACAATGTCGCCAAGACGGCCAGCGCGCCGAGGACGAACCGCCGGGGACCGGAAGGCCCCATGTTCAGTAATTGACCGTGACGGTCACACTGTCGGTATAGGCGCCGGCCGGGACGTTCTGCGACGCCGAGATACGGCCATAGACGGTCAGGAGCGAAGGCACGGCGGTAGCCGTGGTCGCGGTGGGCGTATCGGTGCCGGGCGTGTTGCCCCAGTTGGTCGTGTGGTTGATGTCGCTATAGAGAGCGTAGGACAGCCGGTTGGTGCCGTTGGCCATCTGCCGGGTGGTGACGGTCGCGCCGCTCGTCGAACCCGGATTGAGGCCCACGGTGAAGGACGTGCCGCTGGTACAGGTGACGGTGATCGTGCTGTTGGCATCCTTCACCGATCCCGAGGTGGGATCGTAGGTCCCGAATGCCAGCGGGGTGGCCACCACGATGCAGGCTGACTGGACGGTGGCGGTGACGGCCATCGGCGCGGTCGCGGTGGCCGCATGGGCGCCGGTGGTCATGAAGGACGCAGCGAGCATGGCAATCGCGGTGGCTGCGGAACACGTCCCGGGGCGGAATGAGATGCGATGTGAGTTCATGTCGCCGCATCTAACGGAAAGGCTTTGAGAATCTCATTCGCACCGGGTTTCGGTCTTTGCGGAGAAGCCAGACATCTTTGCTTCAGACCCACGCTCGCCCAAAGGCAAGGGCCGGGCCCTCGCGCGAAGGTCCTATGCCCCTAATCTGTTTGTACTAATGCGGAAGCGCTGATACCGTCCAGGTCATCCGGGCGGCTTGGGCAAAGGTCCAGCGCGCTTCATTTTTCGCGGTGCGCCGATTGATAACAGGACAGCTTTGATGACCCTTCGCCCCGTCGCAAGGCACCGCCGCCACTATGTCATGGCGGGGCTCGCGCCGCTCTGCATCCTTGCCTCCATCGCGCCGATGCCGGCCATGGCCGACGAGCCGATGGAAGCCTTGATCGGCAAGGCCGGCGAGCGGGACTCGGACGGCGCCGTGCTGATCGACCTGCGTTTTCTCAACACCGCCGCCACTCCCGCCACAACCACGTTGCCCGATCGGGTGGAAGCCCTGATCGGTGCCGAAGGCCGGCAAACCTCGGTATCGCTCGAACGTGCGCCCGGTACGCCCGCGCAGATCACCGTCGCGCCCGGCGGCTTCGGCCGGGCGCGCTACCGGCTTCCGGCAGACAAGGCCTCCGATGGAGCGCTCGTTTCGATCCCGCGGTGGAGCGGGCAACAGATTGCCCTCCATCTTGCCCCGCCGCCCCTGCCATCATCGGAAGCCTCGCCCCCGGCACAACTCGCGCAGAACGAGCCTGTAACCCATCCTGTCGCCGCTCCCCCGTCCGACCGGAGCGCGGGTAATGCCTTCGTCGACAATCTCGCACCTTACGAACCGATCTACGCAGTCTACGGGCCCGGCACCAATACCGAGGCCCGTATCCAGCTCAGCTTCGAATACCGGCTGTTCGGCTCCCGCCACGCTGCCGACCTTCCCGGTTCCTGGCGGGACGGCCTTCATCTGGCCTATACCCAGCGCATGTTCTGGGACCTGCGCGCCCGCTCGATGCCGTTCCGCAACATCGACTATCAGCCCGAGATCATCTACGTCACGCCCAGCAAAGTGCTGGAAAACGGCATTTCCCTGGCTCTGCAGGGCGGCTTGCGGCACGAATCGAACGGCCGCGACGGGGACGATTCCCGCAGCATCAACAGTATCTACATTGCCCCGATGGCCGCGATCCCGCTTGGTCAGGACCGCCGCCTGATGATCGCGCCGCGCCTGACGTTCCCGGTCGGAAGCACGTCGGGCAACCCGGACATCCTCCACTACCGCGGCAATACCGGATTGTTCGTGCAGTATGGCGAGGAAAACGGCTGGCGGCTGTCTGCCACCACGCGCCTGAACCTGTCCTCGGGCAAGGGCGCGGTCAACGCGGACCTGTCCTATCCGCTGCCCCGCCTGCTGGGCGGCGGGCCCGATCTCTACCTCTTCGTTCAGGGCTTTGCCGGCTACGGCGAGAACCTGCTCGACTACAACCGTTCCACCACACGCCTGCGCATAGGCTTCGCCCTGGTTCGTTAACTGCCCAGGGCGGCCCGCTCGATATCTTCCGCGGCGGAGGAATCGAGCACGTCCAGCGTCCTGACCACGACCTGATCCCGTCCCTGACGCTTGGCATCGTAGAGTGCTTCGTCGGCAAGGCGATAGAGCGAACGGAAATCCGCCCCGGTCGCGGCTTTGGCCAGCCCGATGCTTACGGTGACGTTGCGCCTTCCGATCGCCTCGCCATGATCGCATGCGGCGATCTCCCGGCGAACGTCCTCGGCAAAGCGCTTGAGCGCGAAGTCTTCGAGACCGGCCACCATCATCGCGAATTCCTCGCCGCCGAGCCGCGCGACGGTGCAGGTCCGGCTTTCGTGAGGGCCGATCTGCCGGGCGATCGTGGCCAGCACGACATCGCCTGCCTCGTGTCCGTAGACATCGTTGATCGACTTGAACCAGTCGACATCGATCAGCAGCAGGGCGACCTTGGCCCCCTGTTGCTGCGACTGTTCGAGGACGGTGCCCACCCTTTCGATGAAGCCGCGCCGATTGGGCAAGCCGGTCAGCGAATCGCGGCGGGCCAGTTCCTGGGCCTGCGCCTCAGCCTGGCGCGCCATATCGCGCTCGATCCGCAGCCGGGCGTGCGAACGCGATGCGGCAACCGACAGCCACAAGGTCTGCCACGCCGCCGCGAAAAGGATCAGTATCTGCGAGCCGCCGCCCCAGAACATCGTGTTGGTGTCGATGAACTCGATCGAACCGAGGACGACCATCGGCACGGACCATGCCCCCGCGAAGCTGCGCGCCTCGTGGCTGCCCCGGCGCCAGGCCTGGGCGATGCAGAATGCAACCGCCAACAGGTTGGCCAGCACGAGGATGCCCAAAACCCCGGCCAGCGCATCGATTGGCCCCGAGCGCATGAAGGAAAGAGGCACGCCCAGCAGCGCCACGCAGCCGGTCAGGACCAGTGCGGCACGCCGTGCCCAGCGGCTGACATATCCTTCGTACAATGCGGTTACCGCGCTCAGGGTCGCCAGCGAGATCGCCAGGCATGAAAGTCCCGTGCAGATCTGCGCGGAAACAGCGCCCGCCATGCCCGGGAAGAAGAACAGGTGGAGCTGGGACCAGCAGGCGCCCCACACGATCATGCAACTGGCCCAGGCCGCCTGCCAGGCCGAGAACTGCCGCCGCACCGCCACGGCCAGCGATGCATTGTAGATGGCTCCCGCCAGCAGCAGCACGAGCGCGGCGCCGATCGACGTCGCCAGTCCGGTCGTTTGCGTGCTCTCCTCGCCGCGGCCTACCAGCCTCATGCGAAGCAGGTTCGCACTGGCCACCTTGTCGAACCGCATCGTCACGCCCACCAGCGGAACATCGCGGTGCGGCGCACGAAAGGCGAGCTGCCCGCCCGCACGCCAGTGCGAGCCGAAATCGCCGCTGCGCACGTCCTGCCGTTCCATCGCGCCGTCGGCATAAGTGAAGTAGACGAAGAGCCTGTCGAACCGGGAACTGTGGATGATAAGAGAGAGATCGTCCTGCTCGTCGGCCCCGATCGGCAGCATGTCATGCAGCCAGAGCGTGCCTTTCTGATAGCCTTCCGGCTTTCCGGTGCAGGCGAAGTTTTCCGGGATCGCGTCGCCCGCGGGCACCACGGAGCTGACGGCGTGGCACAGGGGCTGCCCCAATCGCAGGACTTCCGCCGATGCGACGCCCGCCGATCCCATGCACAGAAATGCGCAGAGGAAAGTCAGGGCCCGCACGGCACGACGGAAGAATGGCGATTCGCAAACCATTGCGCAGCGACCTATGGCACATCCCCTAGTTCAACAAGGTTACTCGATTAACCAAAATCAATTGCATGGACTAACCGGCAGAGAACAGCGCCCGGGAGGGATGCTCCTTGATGGCCGCACAGGAATAGTGCTCCTGTTCAACGCCATACTCGGGCGAGAACGTTGGCGCCCCCGGCACCTTGAGGGCGCTCGAGCATTACATGGATATGCCGATATCGCGGCAGTTCAGAGCGAGTTCCGATGACCCTGAACCAGTGGCTTTCCATCGCCACCCTGTGCGGCATGATGATTCTCTTCGTCTGGGGCCGTTTCCGCTACGATGTCACGGCGATCATCGCCCTCCTTGCCGCTCTGGCGCTGGGCCTCGTCCCGCCGGAGAAGGCATTTTCGGGGTTCTCCGACGATATCGTCATCATCATTGCCTCCGCGCTGGTGCTTTCCGCTGCCGTGCAGCGGACCGGTGTCGTCGAGCAGGCAGTGAACTGGGTCAGCCAATGGGTACGACGGCCCGGTTCGCAACTGTTCGTGCTGACGGCCTCCGTCGGCGTGGTTTCCGGCCTCATCAAGAACATCGGCGCATTGGCGATGATGATGCCGGCCGCCTCGCAGATGGCCCGGCGCAGCCATTCCACCCCCTCCCGCTTCCTCATGCCCATGGCGTTCGCCTCGCTGCTCGGCGGGTTGACCACCATGATCGGCACTTCACCCAATATCATCGTCAGCCGCGTGCGCGAGGAGCTGACCGGCGAGCCCTTCCGCATGTTCGACTATCTGCCGACGGGGCTCGGCATGCTGGTGATCGGGCTCGTGTTCCTGCGCTTCGGCTACCGGCTCGTGCCCGCGGACCGGCGCGCCGCCGCGACCATGGGAGAAGCGCTCAACATTTCGGACTACACGACCGAGGCCACCGTCTCGGAACTGTCGAGTGCCATCGGCGAGACGATCGGGGAGTTCGTCGACCACCACGACGGCGAAGTAGAAGTGACGGCCCTCCTGCGCGCCGGCCTGCGCGGAGACGTGCATCCCGACACGCATATCGCGCAGGGCGACGTGCTTATCCTCTCCGGCGATCCCGACGCGCTGGAACGGGCCATCGTCCGCTCGCAGCTCACCCTCGACGATCATGAGGAGGACGACGAGCATCAGCGCGCCCGTGACGAGATCGGCGTGATCGAGGGCGTGGTAACGACGGAATCGGCGTTTGTCGGAAATACGGCCGGCCGGTTGATGCTGAAGGAGCGGATGGGCCTGCGCCTCGTGGCAATATCGCGCCGCGGCGAGAGCCTGCGCAACAAGCCAGGCAATGTCGTGCTCGCGGCCGGCGACGTGGTTGTGCTTCAAGGCGTCCTGGAGGAGATGCCCGGCCGCCTCCAGCAACTTGGCGTACTTCCGCTGGCACAGCGGCATATCCGGCTCGGCATGAGCCGCAGCGGCTGGCTGGCACTGGCGATCCTCGCGCTGGCGATGATAACGACGGCAACCGGGCTCATTCCGGTGGCTGTCGCGTTCTTCGCGGCGGCTGGCGCGGTCATCATCACCGGTGCCCTTCCGGTGAACGATGCCTACGAAGCCATCGAATGGCCGATCCTGGTGATGCTGGGCGCCCTGATCCCGGTCAGCGAAACCCTTCAGACAACGGGCGCATCCGACATTCTGGCTAGCGAGTTGTCGAGGCTCGCACGGGACATGCCGCCATGGGGCGCGGTGGCGATGGTACTCGCCGCTTCGATGGCGGTTACGCCGTTCCTCAACAATGCGGCAACGGTGCTGGTGGTGGCGCCCATCGCCGCCGTCTTCGCGACCGACCTCGGCTACCGGCCGGACGCCTTCCTCATGGCTACGGCGATCGGTGCCGGGTGCGACTTCCTCACCCCAATCGGGCACCAGTGCAACACGCTGGTGATGGGGCCGGGCGGCTATCGGTTCGGCGACTACGCCCGGCTGGGCGCCCCGCTTTCCCTGCTCGTTCTGGGTGTCGGGACGCCGCTCATCATGTACTGCTGGCCGCTGTAGCGGCTATTGCGCTAACGGACGGTCGATGGCGACCTGCGGCTGCGTGAACCACTGCGCGCCGGTCTCGGTAACGAACATGTGATCTTCCAGCCGCACGCCGAACTTCTGCGGAACCACGATCATGGGCTCGTTGGAGAAGCACATGCCCGGCTCCAGAGGCGTCTTGTCGCCGCGCACGAGATAGGCCGGTTCGTGGATCGAAAGGCCGATGCCGTGGCCGGTACGGTGCGGCAGGCCCGGCAGGTTGTAGTCAGGCCCCAGCCCGGCCTTTTCGAGCACGACACGCGCGGCATAGTCGACCGCTTCGCAAGGCTCGCCGGGACGCACGGCGTCGAAGGCGGCCTGCTGGGCTTCCTTCTCGATGTCCCAGATGCGGCGGATATCCTGCGAGACATCGCCGAAAGCGTAAGTGCGGGTGATGTCGGAATGGTAGCCCTGGATGGTGCAGCCCGTGTCGACAAGCACGAGCTGGCCTTCCTTCAGCTCGCGGTCGCCCGGAAGCCCGTGCGGATAGGCGGTCGCCTCACCGAACTGGACGATGCAGAAGCTCGACCCGCTGGCGCCGAGCTTGCGATGCGCGGCATCGATGAAGTGGACCACCTCGCTCTGGCGGATACCGGGGCGCAGGATGCGCGCGGCAGCCTGATGGACCAGCAGGGTCATGTTCTTGGCCTGCTGCATCAGCGCAAGTTCCGCGGCGGACTTGACCATGCGGCACTGCTTGATGACCGGCATCGCATCGACCGGCCTGGCCGAACCGCCCTGCCGGATGCGCTCGGCGAAGTGGAACGGCAGTTCCGGGTCAATCGCCACCGTCTTCGCGCCGATTTCCGCAAGCACCCGAACCACCAGTGCGACCGGATCTTCGTCTTCCTGCCACGAACGGATGTCCACCGGAATCGCGAGATCGGCTTCCAGCGTGCCGATCTCGAAATGCGGGCAGATCATGATCGGCTTGCGTCCGGGGACGAGCAGCATGGCGACAAGACGTTCGGTCTGCCCCCAGGGCAGGCCCGAGAAGTAGCGCAGCGAGGCTCCGGCATTGACCAGCAACGCATCGGCGCCGAGCCGGTCAGTCAGTTCCGCCGCGCGTGCCATCCGCGCCTCGCGCTCGGCCACGGCGATGGCCGGGGCGCGGTCGGCCAAGGCTTCGAGCCCGGCCAGTTCGATCTCTGCGGTCGATCCGCCAATCATGTCGTTATTCCTTTATGCGAAGCGCTGGATATCGAACGGCGCGAGCGGCAGCTCCGGCTGCTTGCCCGCGACCATCGATGAGACCAGCCGCGCCGTGATCGGCGCAAGTGTAAGCCCTAGGTGCTGATGACCGAAGGCATAGAAGAGATTGGATGCCTTCGTCGAGCGGCCGATGGCGGGAAGATAGTCAGGCAGGGTCGGGCGGCAGCCCATCCAGCGGCGGAACGGCCCGGCGATGGGCAGGCCAAGCTCCGCGACATGGCGCTCCAGCCGCTCCCACTTGCGCGGATCGGCAGGCGCATCGACCGTCCCGAGTTCGACGAAACTCGCCGCCTGCACTGCGCTTCGATAGCGCGTGACGATCATCGAGCGTTCCTCGAAGACCACCGGCGGCAGGTCGGCAGCCCACACGCCGGCATCGGCGCGGACGTGATAGCCGCGTTCGGCGATCATCGGCACCTTGTGGCCGAGATGCTCCATCAGCTCGCGCGAGCGCACGCCCGCACAGACCAGCACCTGCTCGGCATCGACACCGCCGATCTCGACGCGGCCTCCCGCCACCCGCAGTTCCCCGCGCCGGGCCACGAAAGTACCGCCTCGCTCGGCGAAAGCCTTTCGCAAGGCAGTCCGCAAATCGCCGAGGTCCGCGATCTGGCCGCTACCGGAGAAACGGATCGCGCCGGCTACCGGCTGCTTGCCGAGACCGGACAGCATCGCCAGTTCGGCCGGTGTCGCCTCATGCACTTGCGCGGCACCGGTTTCCGCCGCCTGCCATGAAGCACGGCCTTCGCGAGCGGCGCTTTCCCCGTGCCAGAGCACGAAATGGCCATCCTGGCGAAGCAGTTCCGGCGCCCCGATGCGCTCGGTCATCGAAATCCACGCAGGCATCGAGCCGGCCAGAAGCGGTGCCAGGGCCTCGCAGCCCCTGCGGAACCGCGCAGGACGGGCGGCGGCAAGCAGGCGCAGCCCGAAAGGCACCCATTCCGCCATGGCGGCAGGCGGGAAGCCCAGCGGTCCGCCGCGCAGGAACAGGCGCTGCGGCAGGCTGCGCACCATGTCCATGGAGGCAAGCGGTTCCACCTGTTCGACCGCGATGTGCCCCGCGTTGCCCCAGGATGCCGCCTTGCCCTCGGTATCGTCATCGACAAGCGCAACCTGGTGCCCTGCTTCGAGCAATTCGATGCCCGTGCAGAGCCCGACCACCCCGCCACCGACAATTCCAATGGACCCCACAAAAACTCCGTTGCATAAGTCAGACTATATCGTATACCATATATCAATCACCGCCCGTCCGCACAAGGCTTTGCACCGCGCCATGAACGTCTCGATCCACCGAAATCACAACGTCCCGGTTCGCCCGGGCGGTGAAGGGTCGCGATTAACAAAACGCAATCGCTGGTCGGAAAAGGTCGCATTGCAGCGTCATTTGGGATCATCTACCGTATACGTTAGATCGAAGGCGTATCGCGCCGTCGAGAGTTGTATGGAGATTCATTGGTGACAATCGTCGTCCGCACCCTTGCTGAACGCATTTTCGACGTGATCCGCGAAAGGATCGTCGAAGGAAAGCTCCCCGTGATGGAGCCGGTCCGGCAGGATGCGCTGGCCGCAGAACTGGGCGTGAGCAAGATCCCGCTGCGTGAAGCGCTGGCGCGGCTCGAACATGAGGGTCTGCTGACCAGCCAGGCCAATCGCGGCTGGTTCGTCCGCCCGATGTCGAGCGATCAGGCCGAAGAGATCTATCTCCTGCGCCTTGCGACCGAACCCGCCGCCGCAGCCTATGCCTGCACCAAGGCCGATGATGCCGACCGGCAGGCCGCGATCAAGGCCTTCGAAGTGCTTGACGCCGCGGCCAAGGAAAATCTCAGCGACGTTGCCGTGCGCAACCGCGAATACCACGTCGCCCTGGTCCGCCCGGGCAAGCGCCTGCTTACCACGCAGCTTGTCGAGCGCCTCGAAGTGCTCGCCGAACGCTATGTGATCGCCCACCTCGAACCGGCGGGCCGCGGCGACCGCGCGCATATGGAACACCGTGACCTGCTCGATGCCTGGCTCGCCGGAGAGGCGGACAAGGTGCAGGGCCTGCTCACCCAGCACATCGCCAGCACGCTTGACGACTTGCGCGCTCATTTTACCGCCAGCCAGACAACCGGCTGAGACCATAACCAGGGGGATCCATGCTCGGACCGCGTAAATCGATAGAAAAACTCTCACAACGCGACTCCGGGCATTCCCTGGCCAAGACCCTGAGCTGGCCTCACCTGATCGCCCTTGGCGTCGGCGCCATCGTCGGCACCGGCATCTACACCCTGACCGGCGTCGGCGCGGAACGCGCGGGACCGGCCGTAATCCTCGCCTTCGCGATCGCCGGCGCGGTCTGCGCCTGCGCCGCGCTTGCCTACGCGGAAATGGCGACGATGATCCCCGCCGCCGGCAGCGCCTACACCTTCTCCTATGCCGCCATGGGCGAAACCATCGCCTGGATCGTCGGCTGGAGCCTGATCCTCGAATATTCGCTGGCCTGCTCCACCGTCGCGGTCGGCTGGTCCGGCTATCTGGTCGGCTGGATCCAGTCGGCGGGCATCCATCTGCCCCACGCGCTGCTGGTCGGCCCGCACGGCGGCGGCATCGTCAACCTGCCTGCCGTGCTGGTGGCGCTGGCCGTCATGGGCATGCTGATCGCCGGCACCCGCGAAAGCGCCACGCTCAACATCGTGCTGGTCATCATCAAGCTCGTCGCGCTCACGATCTTCGTCGTCATGGCGCTGCCCGCCTTCCAGGGCGGCAACCTTGAACCCTTCATGCCCTACGGCTTCGGCAGCACCGAAGTGGAAGGGCAGAAGCGCGGGGTCATGGCCGCCGCCGCCATCGTGTTCTTCGCCTTCTACGGCTTCGACGCGGTCGCCACTTCGGCCGAGGAAGCCAAGAACCCCGGCCGCGACCTTACCATCGGCATCATCGGCTCGATGGTCGTCTGCACCGCGATCTACATGGCCGTTGCGATTACCGCGATCGGTGCCCTGCCCTTCCAGCAGCTTGCCAACTCGCCCGAACCGCTCGCCCTCGTGCTGCGCCAGCTCGGCCAGCCGGTTGCCGCGCACCTGATCGCCTTTGCCGCCGTGCTCGCCCTGCCTTCCGTTATCCTCGTGATGATGTACGGCCAGAGCCGCGTGTTCTTCGTCATGGCCCGCGACGGCCTGCTGCCGCGCAGCCTCGCCAAGATCAGCCCGCGCACCGGCGCCCCCACCCGCATCACGCTGATGACCGGCATCTCGATCGCGGTCGTCGCCGGTATCTTCCGTCTCGACGAGATCGCGGAACTCGCCAATGCCGGCACCCTGATCGCCTTCATCTCGGTCGGCGCGTGCCTGATGATCCTGCGCCGCCGTGCGCCGGAGCTGAAGCGCCTGTTCCGCTGCCCGCAGCCCTATGTCGTCGGTACGCTGACGATCCTGGGCTGCGCCTATCTGCTGTTCAGCCTGCCCGAGAGCACGCTGGTCCGCTTCGGCGCCTGGAACGTGATCGGCCTCCTCGTCTACTTCCTCTACGGCCGCAGCCGCAGCGAAGCCGGACGCGAGGCGGCGGCGGCAGTGGCCTGACACGGCCGGGCTGCCGCTCCCTTCACCCGTAACGATACCGATCCCAAGGAGATCGCGATGAAACGCGCCCTCGTGCTGGCTGCCGCCCTGCTTGGCACCGCCCTTTCGCCTGCTGCGCCTGCCCTTGCCAAGACCGCCTACGACGGCGTCTGGCTGTTCGACGACACCCCGCCCACGCCGGGCGTGACGATGATGGAAGTCACCTCGAAGGGCGGCAAGATCGCCGGCACCGTAACCACCAAATGGTACGGCCCGGTCGAGATGATGAACCCGCGCGTCGAGAACGGCGAACTGAAGTTCGAGGCCCGCAACCTCAACGACAAGGAGCACCTTACCCGCCCGTGGAGCGTCGCGCTTGAAGGCGGGCAGGCCCATCTCAAGGGCAGGATCTGGGAATCCGAGGTCGACAGCAAGGGTTACAAGGGCAAGGCGAAGGACGCCAGGGCGCGCGCCTTCCAGTTCGCCGCACTGCCCCCGCTCGGCACGCCGATCCCCAACAGGCTGGCCGCCACCCCGCCGATGGGCTGGAGCAGCTGGAACAAGTTCGCCGAGCACATCGATGACAAGACCGTGCGCGCGCAGGCCGATGCCATGGTCTCTACCGGCCTTCGCGATGCCGGCTACCTCTACATCAACATCGACGATGGCTGGCAGGGCAAGCGCGACGCCAATGGCGTGCTACAGCCCAACGAGAAGTTTCCGGACATGAAGGCGCTGACCGACTATGTCCATTCCAGGGGGCTGAAGATCGGCATCTACTCCTCGCAGGGGCCGCGCACTTGCGCCGGCTACGAAGGCAGCTACGGCCACGTCGCGCAGGATGCGAAGACTTATGCCGAATGGGGCTTCGACTACCTGAAGTACGACCTGTGCTCGGGCGAGTGGTTCTATGCCGATGCCGATACCGTGAAGCGCAGCTACTACGAAATGGGCGCCGCCCTTCAGGCGACGGGGCGCGAGTTCATCTTCTCGCTCTGCGAATATGGCCGCTTCGACGTGGGAAGCTGGGGCCGCGACGTCGGCGGCCAGCTGTGGCGCACGACCGGCGACATCACCGACGACTATCCGACAATGGCCAAAATCGGCTTCGACAAAAACGGCAAACCCGATTGGGCCGGGCCGCATGGCTGGAACGATCCGGACATGCTCGAAGTCGGCAACGGCGGGATGAGCGCGGACGAATACCGCACGCACATGACGCTCTGGGCCATGTCCGCCGCGCCGCTGATGATGGGCCATGACTTGCGCGAAACCAGTGCCGAAACGCTGGCGATGCTGACCAACAGGCGCGTCATCGCCGTAGATCAGGATGCCAGGGGCGTCCAGGGCAAGGCCGTGCGCAAGGCGGGCTCGATGGAAGTCTGGGCCAAGCCGCTGGCAGACGGCCGCGTTGCCCTGGCCCTGTTCAACCGCGGCGAGACCGCGGCCTCGCTCTCTCTGACACCTGCCGATGCCGGTCTGGCCGCAATCTCGCAGGTCGAAGACCTGTGGACCGGGGTCAAGGCCGCGAAACTGCCCGCAAGCTACACGGTCCCCGCTCGCGGTGCGGTGATGCTCACCGTCGGGGGCTGATCCCCGACATCCTGCCGGCACGCGCAAAGTCCCACCCTGGGCGCTTGTCGGCAGACCTGCCGCCGGAAGCCAGTTCGGCATCCGGCGGCATTCGCCGCTTGCACGATCCCTTCACCTCGATTTGCGCTTTGTTATTGCGAGGCATTCGCACTTGCGATAATGGCAGCGGCACAGGGGGCCGGGACTCGATTCCGCATCGCTTTTGCGCGACTCCCGTAGACCAAGGGAAACGTGCAAGTTGGGCGGTAACGGCGAAAGTCTCGATGTGCTTGATGGGGCGGACCGTGCACCGCCTGCTGCGCGGACAGAACCGCCTGCAGATCCCGGGCAAACCGTGCGTCCTGCCGCCGCCCGCCGCGCTCCCGCGAAGAAGAAGAACAAGAAGGCCCGCGCCTTCTGGCTCAAGCAGCTTCACACCTGGCACTGGGTGAGCGCCGCGGTTTCGCTTGCGGGAATGTTCCTGTTCGCCATCACCGGCATCACGCTCAACCATGCGGCATCGATCGGCGCGGAACCCAAGGTGGTACAGAGCGAAGGCAAGATCGCGCCCGGCCTCCTGCGTAGCCTGCCCCCCGCCGGAGACGGCACCGCGCCGCTTCCCGCCAATGTCGCCAGGGCAGTGGCCGCCGCCGTTCCCCTCGATCCCGCCGGTTTCCCGGCGGACTGGTCCGCCGAGGACGAGGTCTATGTCGCCATGCCCGGCCCGGGCCGCGACGCATGGGTCAGCATCGACCGTTCCAACGGCGCGATTTCCGCCGAAGTGACCAATCGCGGCACGGTTTCCTACCTCAACGACCTGCACAAGGGCCGCAACACCGGCTCGGTGTGGTTCTGGTTCATCGATCTCTTCGCGGCGGCCTGCGTCGTGTTCACGGTGACAGGCCTGTTCCTCCTCCAGCTTCACGCCAGACATCGGCCCTCGACCTGGCCGCTGGTCGGGCTGAGCCTGCTGATCCCGCTCGCGATCGCCCTGATATTCATCCACTGAGACAAGAAGGCACCGATGACGACATCGAAGGTACTGCCAGCGCTTCCACTTCTGGCCCCGGCGCTCGTCGCCGGGACCATCGCCACCCCGGCTGCCGCGGCGACCGTGAGCGTGACGATCCCGCGCATCAACGTCGCGGAATACCATCGTCCCTACGTCGTCGGCTGGCTCGAACCGGCCGCCGGCGGCCCAGCCCGCACCGTTTTCGTGTGGTACGACGTCAAGAAGGCCGGCCGCGAGCCCGGCACGAAGTGGCTGGCGGACCTGCGCACCTGGTGGCGCAAGGGCGGCCGTTCGCTCAACCTGCCCGCAGACGGCCTGAGCGGCGCCACCCGCGCGCCCGGCACCTACCAGATCACCCTGCCCGCCAATCTCCCGGCCGGTCAGTATGTCTTCAAGGTGGAAGCCGCGCGTGAAACCGGTGGGCGCGAACTCGTCTCGGTTCCGGTCACCGTTCCCGTCAAGAAGGCCGGCTCGGCATCGGGCAGTTCCGAACTGGGTGCGATCACCATCCGCTGATCTCGAATTCTCGAACATTCACGATTTTTCAAGGACATGACATGCGCTACAGCCATATCCTGATCGCCTCGGCCGCCGTGGCCGCCGCTCTTGCCTCGCCCGCTTCGGCCCACCGCCAGTGGCTCCTGCCGTCCACCACCACGCTCGCCGGCACCAGCGAATACGTGACCGTCGATGCGGCGGTATCGAACGATCTGTTCTATCCTGACCATTTCCCGATGAGCCCCGAACAGGTCACCGTCTGGGCTCCTGACGGCAGCGAAGGCAAGATCGAGAACCCGGCCACCGGCCGCTACCGCGCGACGTTCGACGTCAAGATCGACAAGCCCGGCACCTGGAAGATCGGCACCCAGCGCTCGGCGATCATGGGCAGCTTCAAGGTGAACGGCGAAGACTGGCGCCTGGGCGGACGCGGCCGCCCGATGGGCGCCGGCGGTCCCGGTGCAGGCGGCCCCGGTGCAGGCGGCCCCGGAGGGGCGCCCGGCGCGGGCGGTCCCGGAGGCCCGGGCGGCGCGCCGGTGCGCAGTGTCGCAACCGTGGCGGACATTCCGGCCAATGCCACCGACGTGAAGCTGACCGAATCGATTTCCGGCAACTACATCTACGTGACCGCCGATGCGCCGACGAAGACCGTCTTCACGCCCACCGGCAAGGGCCTGGAAATCGATCCGATCACGCACCCGGACGAGCTGGTGTCCAACGAAGAGGGGCAGTTCCGCTTCCTGATCGACGGCAAGCCCGCCGCCGGCGTCAAGGTTACCGTGGTTCCCGGCAGCAAGAAGTACCGCGAGGCCGAACAGGCCCAGGAACTGACGACCGGCGCCGACGGCGTGCTCCACGTCAAGTGGCCGGTCGCCGGAATGTACTGGATCAACGCCAGCGCCAGCGACAACAAGCCCAGCGAAAAGCGCGCGACCGAGCGCCGCATGAGCTACACCGCCACCGTCGAAGTGGTCGCGCCCTGAACGGCACCTAAGGCGACCTGAACGACACCAAGCCTCCCTTGGCCTCCCCCTTGCGACTGGCCGTGCCGCTCGACATCGATCCGGGCGTCCTTGCCGACTGGCGACAGGACGCCCCGGTCATCGACCTCGGCGGGGAGACCATGGGAACGACCTGGCGTCTCCGCCTGGCGGCGCCCGAAAACTTCGACCGGGACGCGATCGTCGAGGCGATCGAGGCCCGGCTCGAGGATATTCTTGCCCAGATGAGTCACTGGCGGGCGGACTCGGTGCTCGGCCGGTTCAATCGCGCTGCGGCGGGAACGTGGATCTCGCTGCCGCCCGCCTTTGCCGGTGTCATGACAGCGGGGTTTGCCATCGCCGAAGTGACCGATGCCGCCTTCGATCCCGCGATCGGCGCCATCGTCGATCTTTGGGGTTACGGCCCCGTCCCGGTCGCGGCGCCGCCGAGTGCAGACGCGCTTGCCGGGGCCCGTGCCGTTTCCGGCTGGCGGAAGCTGACTTTCGATGCCGACAGCCACCGCCTGCTCCAGCCCGGCGGCCTGCGGCTGGACCTTTCCGGCATCGCCAAGGGCCATGCCGTTGATGCCCTTGCCGCGCTGCTGCGCGAAAGGGGCTGCAACCATTTCCTTGTCGAGATCGGCGGTGAGCTCGTCGGTTCGGGGATGAAGCCGGACGGCGATCCCTGGTGGGTCGATCTCGAAACGCCGACCTGCGATATTCCGCCCTTCCGCATCGCCCTGCACCAGCTCGCCGTGGCGACCTCGGGAGACTATGTGCGCGGCCGCCACACCATCGACCCGCGCAGCGCCCTGCCCGTGGAACATGCCATGGCCGTCAGCGTGGTCCATCGCAGCGCCATGCTGGCCGATGCCTGGGCCACTGCGCTCTGTGTCGAGCCGCCCGAGGCCATGCGCGAACGGGCCATCTGCGAGAATCTGGCGGTTCGCGCGCTGTGCCGCGCGGGAGACCACGGCGAGGGCCGGATCGAGGAATGGATCAGTCCGGCCCTTGCCGCCCTCCTCGTCGCGCCCTGACCGGCCTTACCGCCCCCCTGACACCCCCGCCCCGACGATTTTGCAACATAAGCGTTACACTTGTAACAAAGTATATTGCGAATGCGAATGACTCTCATTATCGGAGCCACCAAGGGAATTCCAAACATGAGGGGAATTATGTCTTCCAAGCCTTCGTCCTCGGCTGCGCGCCGCACGTTCCTTGCGCTGTCCTGCATCGCGCCCGTGTTCAGCGTTGCCCCCGCCCATGCCCAGCAGTCCGACGGCCAGCGCGTGCTCGGCGGCGTCACCGTCAGCGATTCCGCGATTGACGAGCAGCCCGGCCGCAAGCTCGAATCCCCCAAGCGCACCCGCCCCGTGCTCGATACGCCGCAGACCATCACCGTGCTTTCCAGCGAAGTGATCGAGCAGCAGAACCTGCTGACCCTGCGCGACGTGCTCTCCACCGTCCCCGGCATCACTTTCGGCGCGGGCGAAGCGGGCACCGGCCCCGGCGACAACATCACCTTCCGCGGCTACAGCGCCGCAAACGACATCACCATCGACGGCGTGCGCGACAGCGCGCAGGTGACGCGCACCGATCCGTTCAACCTTGAGCAGATCGAAGTCACCAACGGCGCGAACTCGGTGGTTTCCGGCGCCGGTTCGACCGGCGGCAACATCAACATCGTCAGCAAGCGCCCCAAGGCCGATGATGCCTATGTCGCCACGGCCGGCGTCGGCACCGACAATTATTACCGCGCCACCGTTGATCTCAACAAGCGCGTGAACGACCTCGTCGCCTTCCGCCTCAACGGCATGTGGCACCGCAACGACGTGCCCGGCCGCGACGTGGAAGACTACAAGCGCTGGGGCGTGGCGCCCTCCGTCACCATCGGCATCGACAGCCCGACCAGCCTGACGCTCCAGTACTTCCACCAGGAGGACGACAACGTCCCGCAGTACGGCGTGCCCTATTACAGCGGTACCGTGCCCGGCGTTCACCGCAGCGACTACTTCGGCTATCGCAACGTCGACAAGCAACGCATCAACATCGACCAGATGACCGCGATCTTCGATCATGCGTTCAGCGACACGGTCTCGATCCGCAATCTCGCCCGCTGGCAGGATTCGCGCCAGCTTACCGTGGTCAATCCGCCGCAGGGGACCTACTGCCTGACCACCGGCGTGACGCCGACCGGCGGCAGCTGCGGCACTGTGCCGGCCGGTTACTATCAGCCTTCAGGCCCCCGCGGCACCACGCGCGACATCCGCAACCAGCTGCTGTTCGACCAGTTCGACATCAAGGCCGTGTTCAACACCGGCGCGATCGAGCACACCATCGATCTGGGCGGCTCGGCCACCTGGGAAAAGTATGACCTGAACAACGGCAACTCGCTGCGCAATGCCGATGGCACTTCGGTCACGCTTCCGCTCATCAACATCGACAACCCGAACGATGTCGTGACCGGTCCGACCGGGTTCACGTACGGCAGCAACCTCTACACCGGCCCGGTCAACTTCATCCGCACCGGCCACACGCTGGGCGAGCAGACCAACGTGGCCGCCTACCTGTTCGACACGATGAAGCTGGGCAAGCTGGAACTCAGCGCCGGCGCCCGTATCGAGCGCAACGTCGGCACGACCCGCGCCGACACCATCGCCGCCTCCACCACGTCCACCGTGACGCAGGGCCAGGTCACGCCGGGCACCGAGACGCGCAGTGCCGACACGCTGTTCTCCTACCGCGTCGGCCTGAACTACAAGCCGGTCGAGGCGGTCAGCCTCTATGCGGCCTATGGCAATTCGCGCACGCCCTCCAAGAATTCGGTCAACGGTTCCTGCACCACGGCGGGCGAGAACGGCGCCACCACCTCGACCTGCAACGTGAACCCGGAAAGCGCCCAGAACTACGAGATCGGCGCCAAGGCCGAACTGTTCGACGGCGGCCTGCTGCTGACGGCGGCGGCATTCCGCAACGAGCGCGACAAGTACGCCGTGATCTCGGGCGATCCCGCCGTTCCCAACCAGCAGCTCGACGGCAAGTCGCGGGTGGACGGCATCGCGCTGGGGGCCAGCGGCAAGATCACGCCCGACTGGTCGATCACGACCAATTACACCTACCTCAAGAGCAAGCTGCTCCAGTCGGTGTCGGACTACTGCCTTGCCAACCCCGGCGCCGTCACCGGCACGCGCACCTGCACCAACACGCCCACCAACCCCAATCCGGGTGCCGGCCAGTACCTGACCCAGACCCCGAAGCATTCGGCCAGCCTGTTCACGACCTACCGCCTGCCGTTCGGCCTGACGCTGGGCTACGGCTTCACCTATCAGGGCAAGTTCCTGCTTTCCGCCGCCGTTCCCGCCACCGCGACAGCAGCCGCCGTCAAGGCGATCTCCTCGGACGACTACCTGATCCACCAGGGCTTCCTGTCCTATGACTTCAGCCCCAACCTCTCGGCGCAGCTCAACGTCAAGAACATCGGCAACAAGCTCTACTACCAGCGCATCCGCAACAACGGCTGGGCCACCCCGGGCGATGCCCGCTCGGCGGTCCTGACCCTCACCGCGAAGATGTAAGCGGGAAAACCTCTCCCAACGGCCGGCGGGCGCGCATCAGGGCGCCCGCCGGTTTCTCTTTTTGATGCGAGTCCCGGTTTCTCTTTTTGATGCGAGTCATTGTCAGGAGCGCCGTCCTCGGCAAGAAGAGCGCCCATGGTCATAGAAATTCCCGAACTTTTCTCCGCCGACGAAGTGCGCGCATTCCGAGAGGCGCTGGAAGGCGCCGAATGGGCGGACGGCCGCGCCACCGCCGGTCATCGCGCCGCGCAGGTCAAGGACAACGAGCAGCTTCCGCTGGGCCATCCGCTGGCGCAGCAGCTTGCGGACCGCGTGCTGGCCCGCCTCATGCAGACGCCGCTGTTCATCGCCGCCGCGCTGCCGAGCCGCGTGCTCCAGCCCCGCTTCAGCCGCTACGCCGGGCGCGGCCACTACGGCAACCACGTCGACAACGCGATCTTCCCGATCCCCGGCACCGGCGAACACTTGCGCAGCGACATCTCCAGCACCCTGTTCCTCAGCGATCCCGACGAATACGACGGCGGCGAACTGGTGATCGAGGACATGTTCGGCAGCCACACCGTCAAGCTTCCCGCCGGGCATCTGGTGGTCTATCCCGGCAGCAGCCTCCACCGCGTGGAGCCGGTGACACGCGGCACGCGCTTCGTCTCGTTCTTCTGGACCCAGAGCTTCGTCGCCGCGCCCGAGCGCCGCCGCCTGCTGCTCGAACTCGACGGCGCGATACAGGGCATCGCGGGCGACCATCCCGAACATGGCTCGATCGACACGCTCACGCAGGTCTACCACAACCTGCTGCGCCAGTGGTCGGTGACGTGAGCGACGCGCCGCTTCCCGCGCTGACGCAGATCCCGCCCGACCTGCGCAGCCTTGCCGATTACGAACGCCGCGCCCCCGCCCATCTTTCCGCCGAGGCGTGGCATCATATCGAGGAAGGTTCGGGCACCGGACAGACCCTGCGCGCCAACCGCGAGGCCTTCTCGCGCCGGGCCCTGCTTCCGCGCGCCATGGCCGACCTGCGCGGCGGCGGCACCGCCATCGACCTGTTCGGCCGCAGCCACGCAGCGCCGCTGATGATGGCTCCGGTGGCCTACCAGCGCCTTGCCCATCCCGACGGCGAACTCGCGGTGGTGCGCGCCGCCACCGCGCTCGATACCGGCACGATTGTCAGCACCCTGTCCAGCGTGCCGCTGGAGGAGATCGCCGAAGCCGCCCGCTCCTTTGCCCGCGAACTGGGCCGGCAAACCGCGCCGCTCTGGTTCCAGCTCTATCTCCAGCCGGACCGCGAACACAGCCTCGCCCTCGTCCGCCGCGCCGAGGCGGCGGGATACGAGGCGATCGTGCTCACCATCGATGCCGCCATCAAGCTTTCGGGGATGACCCTGCCGCCCGGCGTCTCGGCGGCGAACCTCGCAGGGATGCCGCTGCCACGGCAGACCGCAACGCTGGGCGGGCGCATCCTGTTCGGCACCCCGCTCGCCGATACCGCGCCGCGCTGGGAAGACCTCGCCTGGCTGCGCGATGCCACCTCGCTTCCCGTGCTGGTCAAGGGCATGGTGCTGGGCGAGGACGCCGCCCGCGCGGTGGACATGGGCGCAGACGGGCTCATCGTCTCCAACCATGGCGGCCGCGTGCTTGACGGGCTGCCCAGCGTGCTCGACGTGATCGAGGATGTGGCCGGGGCAACCGGGGGCCGCGTGCCCCTGCTGGCGGACGGCGGCTTCCGCTCCGGTACCGACGTGGTCAAGGCGCTGGCGCTGGGTGCACGCGCGGTGCTGCTCGGCAGCCCGCAGCTTCATGCCCTCGCCGTGGCGGGGATGCCGGGCGTCGCCCATGCGATTCACCTGCTGCGCACCGAACTCGAAGCGGCGATGGCCCAGCTCGGCTGCGCCACCGTGGCCGAAGTGACGCGCGAACGGGTGACCGGCACGCGCTAGGGCATGCAGGCGGGCCAACTGCTCATCTTCTGTAAATCTCTGGAATTGCATCGCCGGCGCGCCGCCCGGTTCTTCGGCGCGACAATGGTGCGAAGCTGTCACCAATTAATACAAATTGCGACGCCCCAAAAAGCGCGAAGTTTGTCATGGCGATGGCAAAACAAGATGAGGGAATTTCGAAGTGGTGCGATTTCGTTTCGGCCTGATGGCGTCGGCTGCCCTGTTCGCGTGGCCCGGTGCTTCCGCTTATGCCCAGTCAGGCTCCACCGGGGCCACCACGTCCACGCAATCCACGCCCGAGGAACCCGGCGAGGAGAACGAGATCGTCGTCTCGGGCCAGAAGCCGCGCGGCTCGGTAATCGGCGACATCGCCCCCGAAGTGACCTTCGATGCCGGCGACGTGCGCGCCCTTGGCGTTTCCAGCGTCACCGAACTGCTTGAGGAACTCGCCCCGCAAACCGAAAGCGCGGGCGGCGGTTCGCCCGTCGTCCTGCTCGAAGGACGCCGCATCGCCAGCTTCCGCGAAGTCGGCACGATCCCCACCGAAGCGATCCAGCGGGTCGAGATCCTGCCCGAGGAAGTCGCTCTCAAGTATGGCTATGCCGCCACGCAAAAGGTCGTCAACATCGTGCTGCGCCAGCGGTTCCGCGCCTATACCCTCGAAGGCGGCGCCAAGCTCGGCACCCAGGGGGACGGGCTGAGCGTCAATCCCAAGGCGGACTTCCTCGCGATCCGCCGGGGCGAGCGGCTCAACCTCGACGTGAACTACTCGCAGGCCAATTCCATCACCGAGGCCCAGCGCGGCCTTGCCACCAGCGGCGGCGACGGCCGCAATCGCACGCTGCGCCCGGAAACGCAGGCCTTCACGCTCACCGGCACCTGGGCCAAGCCGCTCTCCCACGTCTGGCTGGCCACGGTGAACGGCGAGCTGACCACGACCGACAGCCGCGCCTTGCGCGGCAGCGCCCTGTCCTCGGTGACGATCCCGGGCGGCACGCCTTACGCCAGCGGGGCCGAGGACGAGACGTTCCTGCCCACCGTGGACGGCCTCTCGCCGCTGACCAACACCAACAGCAAGCAGACCGGCCACCTCGGGCTGACGCTCAACGGCACCACGCAGAAGTGGCAGTGGACGGTCACCGGCAATTACGACCGCACCGACACCCGCTCGATCCAGCAGCGCCCGCTCAACCTGGCCGACTATGCCGCCGCCGTGGCCGCCGGCGATCCGCTCGCCGATCCCTCCCTGTCGATCGCGAGCGAATTCCTCGATTTCCAGGCTCCCAACCAGACCCGCAACAGCACCGACAGCGTCGACCTGAACTTCGTGGCAACGACCACGCCGCTGCAGATGCCCGCCGGCGGGATCACCACGACCTTCAAGCTCGGCGGCACTTTCGACCGGTCCGACAGCACCGTGACCCGGCTCGGCATCGACCGCGACACCGGGGTTGACCGCGATCAGGGCGAGGCGTCGGTCAATATCGACATCCCGCTCAGCAGCCGGGGCGTGCCGCTGTTCCCCGGCGCCGGGCGCATGTCGATCAACGCCAACGCGGCGGTGCGCCAGATCGGCGACTTCGGCACCCTGCGCACGCTGGGGGGCGGCTTCAACTGGAGCCCGACCAACCGCTTCAGCCTGATCGCCGCCTACCGCGACGACCAGAGCGCGCCCAGCGCCGCACAGCTGGGCGACGCGGTGATCTCTACCGCCAACTTCGACCTGTTCGACTATACGACCGGCCAGTCGGTCCGCGTCACCGCGCTGACCGGCGGCAACCCCGACCTCGAAGGCTCGCGCCTGCGCAACTTGCGGCTTGGCGGCACGTTCCGGCTGAACGACCCGAACATCACCCTCAACCTCGATTACAACCGCACCTGGCAGCGTAACCAGGTCGTCGCCCTGCCCGGCGCGACGCCCGGCGTGGTCGCGGCCTTCCCCGAGCGCTTCACCCGCGATGCCGATGGCAATCTCGTCTCGGTGGACCTGCGCCCGATCAACATCGCCAGCGAGGACAAGTCGCAGCTGCGCATGGGGATCACTTTCACCAAGACGCTCAAGACCCCGCAATCCCAGATCGACGCCATGCGCGAGAGCTTCCAGCGCCGCTTCCCGAACGGGTTCCCCGGCAGGGACGGAATGGGCAGGGACGGGGCTGGCCGGGAAGGCGGCGAAGGCGGCCCGCCGCCGCAGGGCGAAGGCGAGAACGCCGCGGCCCAGCAGGGCGGCGCCGCCACCGGCACCGATGCCGGCACGCGCGGACCTGGCAGCACCGGGGGCGGCAACGGCGGCAGCGGCGGCAGCGGCGAGGGCGGCGGCGGCGGTGAAGGCGGCGGTCGCCCCGGCGGCGGCTTCGGCGGTCCGGGCGGAGGCGGCGGTCCGCGCGGCTTCGGCGGGCCCGGCGGCGGGCGCGGCGGACGCATGACGTTCTCGCTCTACCACACCTGGGTCTTCTCCGACCGCGTCGTGCTGCGCGATGGGCAGCCGGAGATCGATCTCCTCAACGGCGGCACCATCGGCGCTAGCAGCGGCGGCACGCCCCGCCACAAGCTGGAACTCCAGACCGGCTATTCGCAGAGCGGCCTCGGAATGCGCCTGACCGGAAGCTGGCAAAGCGGCACCACGGTGGACGGCGTGGACGGCTATGCGGCGACCAAGCTGCGCTTCGACGATTTCGCCAAGTTCGACTTGCGGCTCTTCGCCGATCTCGGCCAGCAACCCAAGCTGGTGGACAAGATCCCGTTCCTGCGCGGCGCGCGTGTGACGTTCTCGGTCTCCAACCTGCTCGACTCCCGCCAGAAGGTGCGCGACGGCAACGGCGACACGCCCTACGCCTATTCGCCCTATTACCTCGACCCGGTGGGCCGGGCGTTCCAGCTCACGTTCCGCAAGCTGTTCTTCACCGCGCCTCCGGGCGGCCAACGGCCTTCGGGCGGCTTTCGCCCCTGAGCGCGCCCGGCCCGGCGGGATCGCGGGGTTGGGCCGATAGCAGGACCGGGGCCGCGGGTGACGGCGGGGATGTGCCTGCCGTTACCCGCGCCGGTCGGTGCGGGCCGATCGGGCGCGGGCTCAGCCCGGCAAGCCGGCCCGTGCGCGCCCAGCGCCGGGACGACGGCTTCGGGGCTTTTATTTGCGAATGATTTGCATTAGCATAATGGTGCGACCTGGAGTGCCCCGTTATGTCCTTTCATTTTTCCGTTCCCGTGCCTTGCGCGTCCTGCTCCGGCAGTTCCGTTCCGGGCGATCCCGAGCCCCTGCAGGATTTCAAGCCCGCCTTTGCCCGCCGCACCCTTCCCGCCAGCGTGCTGGTCGACATCGCCCGGTGCTGGCGCAGTGCGCGCGAGGATGGCGAACATGCCCAGCCCAGCCTCGCCGCCCGGCTCGATCTGTTCAACTGCGCCATGCTCGCGCCGGTGATCGACAGTTTCTGCCTGCTCTTCGAAGCCGCGCTGGGCCGTCCGATGCGGCTGGGCCTTGCGCACCGCCTCTCATCCGACGAACGGCTGATGGTCAGCCTGCTCGAAGGGCCTGAACTTCGCCCCGTCACGCTCGCCTGCGCGGAGCCGCGCGGCACCCTGCTGGATGGCGCGATCCATTCCACGCGGCTGATGATCGCGCTCACGCTCATGCAGGCGCGCAAGGTGCGCGTGCGCTGATCCTCAGCCTCCGTCCGGCTCGCTGGGAAAGCGGGCTTCCGCCACGAAGCCGCTGACCGTCGCGGCGCGCTCGTCGCTGCGGATCGCCAGCGCCAGCGTCGCGGTCGGCATGTCGCCTTCGAGGTCGTGATAGGTCACGCCCCTGAACGAGGCGTCGCGCATGGAATGCGGCACCAGCGCCACCCCCAGTTCCGCCGCCACCAGTGCCAGCACGGACGCCACCTGCGGCGCGGACTGGCCGATCACCGGATCGAACCCGGCCCTTCGGCAGGCCTCCAGCGTGGCATCGAACAGCGTGGGACCAAGCGCGCGCGGCGTGAGGATGAACGGATCGAGCGCAAGCTGCTCCAGCCGGATCGGATCGCCATGCGGCATTCGCGAAGAGGCCAGCGCCGCGATCAGGGGTTCGTCGGCCAGATGGAACAGGCGCAGGCCGGTCTTGTCCACGGCATCGGGGCGCAGGAACGCCACGTCCAGCGAACCGTCCCCGAGCCCTTCCACCAGACCGTTGGAATTGTGCTCGGTCAGGCTCAGCTCCACCTCGGGAAAGCGCCGCCGGTAGATGCGGATCGCCTGCGGCACGAGCGGGTTGAACGCCGCCGATCCGGTGAAGCCCACGCGAATCCGCCCCGTTTCCCCTGCCGCGGCCCGCTGCGCGGCGCTCACCGCTTCGGCAACGATGCCGGGAATCGCGCGAACCCGCTCCTCGAAGGCCCGCCCGGCCTCGGTCAGTTCGGCGCCTTGCGGAATGCGGTGGAACAGCGGGGTGCCCACTTCACGCTCCAGATCCTTGATCTGGTGGCTGAGCGGCGGCTGCCCGATGCCCAGGCGCTGCGCGGCGCGGGTAAAATGGCGCTCCTCGGCCACGGCGAGGAAGTAGCGAATATGCCGGAGTTCCACATCATACCTAAAACATATCAAGATCGCCATCATCATGAATTGGACAGATGACGATCACAAGCCCAATTCGGGCTCAGGAGATTTGATATGGCGACTCTGGCAATTGAGGAAACCGGCACGCAGGCCCGTGCCGACTGGTTCATGACTGACGAGCGGCAGGTGGAAACCTGCGCCGCGCCTGCGCTGGAACCCGTGGTGTTCCTGCCCGGCCTGCTGTGCGACCAGTCCCTCTGGAGCCGCCAGATCCGCAGCCTTGCCGATGTCGCCGCGCCGATGGTCGCCGACCTCACGCTGGACGACACGATCGGCGCCATGGCCGAACGCACGCTGGCCGCCGCGCCGCGCCGCTTCTCGCTGGTGAGCCTGTCGATGGGCGGCTATGTCGCGCTGGAAATCATGCGCCGCGCGCCGGAACGCGTGAGCCGCCTCGCGCTCATCAACTCCAGCGCCCGCAGCGACACGCCGGAACGCACCCTGCAACGCAAGGCGGGCATCGCCTCGCTCCAGCGCGGCAAGTTCCTTGGCGTCACCCGCAAGCTGCTCGGCGATCTGGTCCATCCCGATCACACCGAAGGCCATGTCGCGGACGAGATGCGCGCCATGGCGTCACGCGTCGGCGGCGAGGCGTTCATCCGCCAGCAGCACGCGATCATGACCCGTCCCGATTCGCTCGAGGGCCTGAGCCGGATCAAGGTGCCGACGATGATCGTCGTCGGTGACGGCGACCGCATAACCCCGCCCGATCACGCCCGCGAAATCCACGAGCGGATCGCCACGTCGAGCTATCACGAGATCGGCTCTTGCGGGCACATGGCCGCGCTGGAGCATCCCGAGCAGACCAATTTCCTGCTGCGCGGCTGGCTGCAACGCGAAGCCGCCTGACCGGGAAACGGCGTCCGCCCCGGTCCTTGCCGGGGCCGCCCGATCAGAACCTGCTGCGCAAATCGCCCTCGGTCAGGATGGCGATCGGCCGGCCCGCATCGCGCAGTTCCTGCGCCTTGCGGTGCTGGGGCGCGGCGCGGACCCAGCGGCCGTAGGGGTTCTTCGTGCTGACGACCAGCATCGTCGTGGTCATCCCCACCGATGCCACCACGCGCCCGCCCGCCCGCGCCACGAACTGTGCCAGCGGGCCGTCGCGCGGCTCTCCCAGAATGGCGACACGTTCGCCCGAGAGCGGACCGTCTGTGGCGGGCTGAGGCACCTCGATCTTCTTCCTGGCCGGGGCGGTCATCCACCCGTCAAGCCCGAGACCGGTATGTTCGATGGCACGGACGATCACCATGCCGGCCGCGCGCGCATCGCTCAGCGCGTCGTGATGGCGGTGCTCGATACCGAGGAACGAGGTCAGGATATTGAGCCGGTGGCTGGGAAGCTCGGGCCAGGCCCGCTTGGCCACGCGCACGCTGTCGAGCCAGCGCGTCTCGATCTCCGGCAGTTCGCCGATGCGGCAGGCTGCGGCAAGCGCGCCCTTGTCGAAGTGGGAATGGGCAACGGTGATCCGCCCGGCCAGATGCCCGGTGACGGCGGCGTGAATATCGCCGAAGCAGGGCTGGCCCACGACCTGCTCGGGCCTGATGCCATGGATGCCCACGTTGAACGGCGAGAATTCGTCGCGCGGGTCGACCAGCGTTTCGTAGGCGAAAGTCTCCCGCCCGTTTCGAAAGCCGACGATGCCGATCTGGCAGATACTGCTGACCCGCGAACAGGCGGTCTCCACGTCGACGACGACGAAATCGGGTTCGGTCTCGGTCTCGGGGCTGGCGGCGGGATTCGGCTGGCTGGTCATCACCCCCGCGCCTTAGCAGGCCGCTGCCCGCAGGGCGAGGCAGGTATCAGAGGCTGATCTGCGCCATGATCATGATGAAGAACAGCAGTAGCGCGGTGGAGGCGAACCAGCCCAGCAGCACCGTGCGCCATATCGCGCCGAAGCGGCCCACCCCATAGGCGCCGCGCAGTTGTGCATACATGTGGAACGGCGGCACGAAGAACAGCAAGCCTGCCACGAAGCCCGCCCCGGCTGCCTGAAGCGCCATGCCCAGGATCACCAGCAGGGTCATGAAGCAGAGCGAATAAGTCACGAAGACGGTGTGATCGTAGAGATGGAACCGGCGGCTGAACGGGAACAGCAGCCACAGGAACGGAACCGAGATCGGGATCAGCGCCCAGCTGTACTTGTAGGCGTAAGTCTGGAGCTTGTAGGCCGCGAGTTCGGGGTTCTTGCGGAACTTGCCGATAGCCTTGTCGAGCGGGCGAATATCGCTGAAATGCTGTTCGCCGCCATTCCCCGCAACTGCCGCCCGCGTCTCCTTCAGCACTTCGAGCGCCTGGCGCTGCTCGTCGATCCGCCGCTCGACCTCGGCGGTATCGCTGCCTTGCGCGCGCAGCGTCCGGCGCTGTGCCTTCAACCCGTCCAGCTTCTGCTGGCCGGCCGTTACCGCCGTCTCGAAGTCTCCGCTCTCGACAGGTGCGGCGGCGATGGTCTCGTGATCCTCCACCGCATGGAACACCGCGAACATCAGGAACACGCTGAACAGGAACAGCGCGATCGGCGAGACATAGCTTGCCCGGCGGCCGTCGATATATTCGCGCGTCAGCCGGCCCGGACGGCGCAGCAGCATCGGCAGGGTCCGCCAGATCCGCCCCTCGAAATGGAACACGCCGTGCAGCAGGTCGTGGAAGAACGCGCCGAGGCTGCGGTGGACGTGGGCGGCCTGTCCGCAGGCATGGCAGTGCGAACCGATCAGCGCCGTGCCGCAATTGAGGCACGCGGTTTCATGCGTATGGCCGGTGTCGCCCGCGTCCCGGTGCGGCTCGGCCGCGTTCGCGATGAGGCCGCCCTGCCCGATTTCGGCCAGACTTTCGCTGATCTCGTTCATGCATTCCCCCTGAAGCGCGGGAAATCTACCCTTTTGCGCCGCCGCTGAACAGCGGTTCCGCAAGAGCCCTCAGCCCGCGCGTTCGGCCAGCTTCGCCTCGATCGCGCCCCACAGGCGGGAGAACTGCTGCGCGGCGGGGCTCTGCGGTGCATGGACGCCCACCGGCTGGCGCTGCACGGCGCATTGTTCGACCGCGCTGGCATAGGGGATGGAGGGCCAGTTCGGGTTCGTCTCGCGCGCCTGCTTGTGCAGCGCACGGCGCAAGTCGAGCATCGAGAGCACCGGCAGGATCGGCGGATGGCGGCGGGTATTGCCCGCGATCTCGCGCACTACCAGTTCGAAGGCCCGCGCCGAAAGCGGCGATGGCGGCAGCGGCACGATCACCAGGTCGGCCGCGCGCACGACCTGGGCCGAAAGTTCGTTCATGACCGGAGGACAATCGAGCACGATGCGCTCATAGTTTTCCGAAAGCTCCCCGGCGAGTTTCGCCAGCCGCTTGCGCTTGCCGATCCGCATGAGCTGGGCATCGAGCGCACGAATGCTTTCATCGGCGGGGAGGACGTCTATGTTCTCCCACGCGGTATGCTGGATCAGCCGCGATGCCGGGCGATCGCGCGAAAATACCTCTTCGGCGAGACCCGAGCGTCCCGGCTCCAGCCCGTAGAGGAAGCCGGAACCTCCCGCCGCATCGAGATCCCACAGCAGCGTGCGCCGCCCGGTCTGCGCCGCACACCATGAGAGATTGGCCGCGAAAGTCGTCTTCCCGACCCCGCCCTTGACGCTGTAGATGGCGATCGTGGCGCCGGGCGCGCGTTCGTGCCGCGAACTCGCAACAACGGGCCGCGCCCCTTTCGGGGCCGGCCCGCCGGCAGCCCCGGCTATCCGGGGCAACTTGTGTTTCTTGCCAACCACCTGAACGATGGTTGCCGGTCAGCGGCTATCCGTCAACCGGGAACGCGCAAGATCAACCGTCGTAATCGCCGCCCAGCGAGGTATTGCGGGTCGGAGCCGACGCGGTGATGCGCAGGGCTTCGGCCGACTGGCTGAGCGAACCGATTTCGTCCATCTCGTCGTCGTCGTCGGGCAGAACGCGCTGCATCGAGGTGACCAGCGTTTCCTTGAGGACCGCCGGGGTCACGGTCTGCTCCGCGATTTCGCGCAGGGCGACGACCGGGTTCTTGTCACGGTCGCGTTCGATGGTGAGTTCGGCACCGCCCGAAATCTCGCGTGCACGCTGTGCGGCCAGCAGGACCAGATCGAAGCGGTTGGGGATCTTGTCGACGCAATCTTCGACGGTAACGCGCGCCATGGGCACTCCGTATGAAATCTGGTGGATCGGTAAACGATGGCCCCTAAGCGAACGCCCGCAAGGAGTCAAGGAAAGCGCGCGCTGCTCATTGGGGAACGCCGAGCTGGTCCAGCACGAAAGCCGTCCATTCCGCCGAATCGCGGTAGCGTTCGAACCGGCCCGACTTGCCGCCGTGCCCGGCCTCCATGTTGATGCGGAACAGCAGCGGGTTGGCATCGGTCTTGGTGGCGCGCAGCTTCGCGACCCACTTGGCCGGTTCGTAGTACTGGACCTGGCTGTCCCACAGCCCGGTCGATACGAACAGCGAGGGATAGGCTTTCGCGGTCACGTTGTCGTAGGGCGAATAGCTCAGCATGTAGTCGTAATAGGGCTGGACCGCGGGATTGCCCCATTCGTCGTATTCGAAAGTGGTGAGCGGGATCGAAGCGTCGAGCATCGTCGTCACCACGTCCACGAACGGCACTTGCGCGACGATCGCCTTGTAGTCCTGCGGCGCCATGTTGGCGACGGCGCCCATCAGCAGCCCGCCCGCGCTGCCGCCCATCGCGGCCACCCGGCCCTTCGCCCCGTAGCCCTGCGCCACGAGATAGCGGGTCACGTCGATGAAGTCGGTGAAGGTGTTCTTCTTGTTCAGCAGGTGCCCGTCGTCGTACCAGCCGCGCCCCATTTCCTGCCCGCCGCGAATATGGGCGATGGCATAAACCACGCCCCGGTCCAGCATCCCGATCCGCGAAGGATCGACCGCCGGATCGGTCGAATAGCCGTAGCTGCCGTAGGCATACTGGAACAGCGGGGCAGTGCCGTCTCGCTTCACGCCCCTGGCATGGACCAGCGACACCGGCACCCGGGTTCCGTCCCGCGCGGTAGCCCAGACCCGCTCGGTCACGTATTTCGAGGGATCGTAGCCCGGCACCGGCGTGACCTTGAGCACGCGTTTCTCGCCGGTTCCGGCATTGATCTCGATCGTCGTCGTCGGCGTGACGAGAGAACCGTAAGTATAGCGGACCCAGCGCGAGGACGGCACCCTGTTGACGTCTAGCGCCATCCGGTAGGCAGGCTCGCCGGCCTCGACCGGGATCGATTTTCCGGCATCGGTCAGCAGGCGGATCATGCGGTTGCCGCCTTCGCGCTGGTCGATGGCGACGAAGCCCTCGAACGGCGCGAAATCCTCGATGAAGACGGTGTCGCTGGCGGGAGCGAGGTCTTTCCAAGCAGCCTCGCCCTTCGCCGCCCCGGCATCTGCAAGGGTCACCAGCTTGTAGTTCTTCGCGCCGCGATTGGTGCGGATCACCCAGCGATCGCCGAGGTGTTCGGCGGAGTAGCGGAACTCCTTCTCGCGCGGGGCGATGGTGGTGAAGGCGGCCGGGGCGGGCGAGGCCGCAGGCGCGCAGCGCTGCTCGTCGCTGACGGTGCTCTGCACCACCACGCAGACGTATTTGCTGTCCCGCGTGCGCAGGATGCCCATCTGGAAGGTGTCGTCCTTCTCCTCGTAGAGCAGCCGGTCGCTCGCCGGGGCGGTGCCGAGCACATGGGCCTTCACCTGATAGCCGCGCAGGGTCACCGGATCCTTGGCGATATAGAGCACGGTGCGCCCGTCCCCGCTCCATACCAGATTGGGTTCAACATTGCCGACGGTGTCGCTCATGACCTTGCCGGTCGCGATGTCCTTGACCCGCAGGACATACTGCCGCCGACCGACGGTATCCTCCGCCCAGGCGACTTTGGTATTGTCGTCGCTCACCGCGAAGTCGCCGAGCGAGAAGAAGCTGTGCCCCTTCGCCATGGCGGGCTGATCGAACAGCACCTGCCAGGCGCCGGTGGTCCCCGCCTTGCGGCGTTCGTTCACCGGATAATCCGCGCCCGCGGCGAAACGGCGGGCGTAGGACCAGCCGTTGTCGTCATAGGGAACGGAGCTGTCGTCCTGCTTGATATGCGAGACGGTCTCTTCGTAAAGCTTCTGCGCCAACGGCTTGAGCCGCGCCATCTGCGCATCGGTCCAGGCGTTTTCGGCGGCGAGATAGGAGAGCATCTCGGCGTTCTTGCGGGTATCGTCGCGCAGCCAGTAATAGTCATCCTCGCGCGGGCCGCCGGGAGAGGGCACCTGATAGGGCTTCTTCTCCGCAACCGGCGGCGCTGTCGGCACGCTTTGCGCAAAGGCGGGCATGGCCGTCAGAGCCGCGCTCATGACCGTCAGGCCCGAAAGGAACTTCGACCGCATCGCCCATACCCCCTGCAACTGGAAGCCGGATGCTATCGGGCCGATGCGATCTTGGAAAGGCGCGATATCAACGGCGGAAGCAGGTCGCCTCGTGATCGTTTATCACCCCCGTTGCCTGAAGCCAGGCATGGACCACCACCGGCCCCACGAACGAGAAGCCCCGCTTCTTCAGCGCGGCCGAAAGCGCGTCTCCGGCGGCAGACCGGGCGGCGCTGCCGGTGCCGTCGCCCTTCTGCGGCGCATCGCCCACGAACGACCAGACGAACCGCGAGAAGTCCTCGCCCTGCTCCTGCATGGCCAGGAAGGCACGCGCGTTACGGATGGTCGCCTCGATCTTGGCGCGGGCGCGCACAATACCGGCATCGCCCATCAGGCGCTCTATCTCGGCAGGGCCATAGGCGGCGATGCGTTCCGGCTCGAAATCCTCGAAAGCGGCGCGGAAGGCCTCGCGCTTGTTGAGGATCGTGCGCCAGGACAGGCCCGCCTGGAAGGTGTCGAGCACCATCTTCTCCCAGAGCGCGCGGGAATCGCGGATCGGCACGCCCCATTCCTCGTCGTGATAGGCCTGCATGCGGGCATCGCCCTCGGCCCAGCGGCAGCGGTGGATCGTATCGGTCATCGGGCCTTCCGGAATGTGAGGTTGTAGCGGCACGGGCCGGTGAGAGGATGCGTGCCCCGCTCCACACTGTCCACCCCGTGGAACACCATGCGCGAAGACCCGCCCCAGACCACCACGTCGCCATGCAGCACCCGGTGGCGGCGCGGGCGATCGCTGCGGGACAGGCCGCCCCACAGGAACGTGGCGGCCTGTCCCAGCGAGACCGAGACGATCGGCGCCGAATGGTCACGCTCGTCCATGTCCTGATGGAGCGAGAGCTTCGTCTCGGCGTCGTAGCGATTGACGAGGCAGGCGTCGGGCACGAAGCCGGGATAGCCCGCCTGCGCCGCCGCGCCCGCGGCCAGCGCCAGGAACCGGGGCGGGATCGCCGGCCAGGGCCGGTCGGTCTGCGGATCGATGGCCTGATAGCGATAGCCGCGCCGGTCGCTCACCCAGCCGGTCTCCCCGCAGTTGAACATGGCGACCGAGAGCCTTCCGCCGCTGCGGGTCTCCATGTGGCGGAACCCAGAAACGGCGGCGAGAGCCGGAATTTCGCCGATCAGCGCTTCCGATTCGGCCAGCGCGAA
The DNA here is from genome assembly GCF_052279045.1 of Novosphingobium aeonii. Classification (NCBI taxonomy): domain Bacteria; kingdom Pseudomonadati; phylum Pseudomonadota; class Alphaproteobacteria; order Sphingomonadales; family Sphingomonadaceae; genus Novosphingobium; species Novosphingobium aeonii. Next base: position 1,820,497 of record NZ_CP176833.1, read on the forward strand.
ACCGCCGAGCAGCACCGCGCCCGGGCCGAGATCGATGCGGCTGCGCGTGTCGGCGAAGAGGTCAGGCTGCATCGTGGAAAATGATCCCCAGCGTATGGCGCCGCCCTGTGCGCAGTTTCGAGACGCCATGCCGCATCACCACGCGGTAATCCCCGCGCGATCCCTTCTGCGGGCGCTGGTTCACCGCGAAGACCACCCCGTCCCCCTTGCCCAGCGGCACCACGACCGGACGCGACTGCATGCGCGGACGCTGCTCGGTCAGGACCAGCTCCCCGCCGGTGAAATCCCGCCCCGGAGAGGACAGCAGCACCGCCACCTGCAAGGGGAAGACATGTTCGCCGTAAAGGTCCTGGTGAAGGCAGTTGTAATCGCCCGGGCCGTATTGCAGCAGCAGCGGCGTGGGTCGGCGCTGGCCCGCCGCATGGCAGCGCGCCAGGAATGCGGCATGATCTTCGGGAAAACGGGTGTCGATCCCCATGCGCTCGTGCCAGCGGTTGGCCACCGGCGCGAGGGCGGGGTAGAGCGCGGCCCGCAAATCCTGCACCAGCGGCGGGAGCGGATAGGCGAAGTAGCGGTATTCCCCCAAGCCGAAGCCGTGACGCGCCATGTGGACATGGCTGCGGAACCGGTCGGAAGGGCCATAGAGCCCGGCCACGGCATCGCATTCCGCCTCGTCCAGCAGGCCGGGCAGCACGGCCCAGCCCTCATTATCCAGATCGGCGGCAATGGTCTGCCAGTCGATGCTATCGGTCTGCCTCATCCAGCGGACCTAGGTCGTAAACTCATAAACGGCACCATCGAGGTTTGAAGAAAAAATGGCTCAGCGCAAGAAGGGAAGGCGATGGAATATGTCGATATTTCAAGCCTTCCCGACGCAGCGATGGGCCATTTTGGTCAAATCCCGAAGGGACGCCCAAATGGCTTCCATCTCGAACCGAAGCTGCCTTGGACGGGCAACCAGCCCGCCCGGCGGCACCTTCGGCCCGAGCTGTTCGCCATTTGGGCGCCTCGATGGTGCCGTTTATGAGTTTACGACCTAGCGCGCCGATCCGCCGCCTGTCACTCCGAAGCTTGCGATCAAACCGGATGCCAGGAACCCCTGCCCCCACTGGAGACGGGGACAGGGGTTCTGGTTGGGACCTTCTGTTGCTCCGCTCCGGCCTAGCGGCGCGTTACTTCGGCGATCACCGCCTTGCCGCGCTGCACCGCCTGCGGCAGCCTGACCTTGCCGGACTGGATATCGTCGGCGAGCCCCATCAGCCGCTCGCCGCTGGCAGAGCCGGTTTCGGCCACTTCTGCCACGGAAACGCCCTTGTCGCGGGCGATCGCCTCGTCCCAGTCGGTGCGGATCGCGGCCCAGTAATCCTTCGTCGCCGCCCAGTAGCTGTCGGCCGCGGCCAGGCTTACGCTGTCGTCGCGCACATAGCTGTTCAGCACCGATTCCTGCACGAAGGGCACGATCCTGCCATCGGCGGAACCCGGTTCAGGCCCCTCCTTGATATTGTCCTGCCAGTGAATCCACCCGGCGGGGCTCGGCGAATGGCGGTTGATCGCGAGATAGCGGTCATAGGGCGGCTTGCGCACGGCATCGCGGCGGGCAAGCGGACGCCAGGTCCAGTTGCTGCGCCAGCGGCGCACGCCGCCTTCCTCGGTCCACTGCCCCCAGCCGCCATAGCGCGGGGAATCGTCCGTCTGCCACACCGTCTGCGACCAGCGCCCCTTGCGGAAGGCGGCGGGCACGGCCTCGACGTTCCAGCGCCCCTTCCCCGCGTAGACCAGCACGCTTTCCGGCTCGTACGTCCAGTCCTGCCGCCAGTGCTTGATGACCATCTGCTTGCCGTCGCCCTCGTCCACCACGAGCAGGTGCTGCAGCACGATGCGCCGCCCGCTGTCCTCGATCACGCGAACCGCTTCGTGCCCGCCCGAGACCTTGCCCGGAATCGGCGTGTAATCGGCGCGCCATGGCGTGGTCTCGCGCATGTCGAAGGTGACCTTGTAATTGCCCGCCATGGCAAGGATCGCAGCACGGTCCGCATCGAACGCCGCGGTCTCCGCCTCCGCCGAACGCCCGGCGACCGGCCCGTCCGCCATGGCAGGTCCGGCAAGGGCCAGACCGCCGGCCAGGGTCGCCGCGAGCAGCGCCGACTTGAGCATCATTCTCTTCATCTTCTTCGTACCCTCTTCGCAAGCGAGCGAGCAGCAGACCCCGCCGCCAGGCGAAGATCCGGCCCCTCACTGCATCGACGCTTGGGAACGCGGCAATTCCGGCACGATCGCCGGAGCGGGCGAACCGGCTCAACGCCCTGCATCGATATTTGATAGTGATTTGATAATGATTCGCAGAAGCGATTTATCGAGAGGAACACGCTCCCGTCAATCCATGCCGGAAGATTTGCCGCTCAGGCGAAGCCCGCAAGCCGCAGGAATTGCGCAAGGCCGCCATTGGCGGCGCTTCCCAGCCGCACCAGCGCATTCGCGCCCAGCAGCGGGGCCAATGCGGCGCTGTCGCTGCCGCCCAGCAGTTCGATGCACCGCCCGGCGCCCGCGTTATCGGCAAGGCGCGCGAAACGCAGGCGTTCGCAGCCCGCTTCCCCTGCCGGATCGCCCAGCTCCGGGCAATCGGTCCAGCTTATGGCCGCGCCCAGCCCCTGAAGCGCGAGCAGGGCCGGAACCAGGAACAGCTCCGCCGCCGCCAGCGCCGCCACGGGGTTGCCGGGCAGGCCCATGACGAAACGGTCATCCCCAAGGCGGCCGAACCAGAACGGCTTTCCCGGCCGCATCCGCACGCTCGGCACCAGGACCGACAGTCCCAGCCCGCCAAGGGCCGCGCGCACCCGGTCATGCCGCCCACCGGACGCACCGCCGATGACGACGAGGATCTCCGCATCGGCGCGGCGAAGGCGCGCGGCGATCGCGGCGTCATCGTCCGCCGCAATGCCAAGGTCCAGCACCGCCGCGCCGACCTGCCCCAGCCTTGCGCAAAGCGCGGGCGACAGCGCATCATAGTTCGCGGCGGCATGTGCCATTGCACCGGGAACCACGAGTTCGTCCCCGGTGGCGAGCAGCGCCACGCGCGGGCGGGCGCGAACCTCAACTTGCGCGGTGCCCGAGGCGGCCAGCCGCGCGATATCGAAATGATCGATCCGCTTGCCCGCCACCAGCAGACGGGCGCCCTGCCGGAAATCACAGCCGCGCGGCCGGATATCGCGCCCGCTCACGCATTCGCCGATGGAAAGCACGGTGCCGAGCTGACGTCCCTGCTCGCGCCGCACGAGAGCATCGGCGCCGCCGGGCATCATCGCGCCGGTCGAGACATGAACCGCCTCGCCCGCCTGCAATTCGCCCTGGAACGCGTGGCCGGCGCGGCTTTCGCCGATGACCCGGAACGACGTCCCGCCACCTTCCTGCCCGCCATCATCCCCTCGGCATATCGCCCAGCCGTCCATCGCCGCCGCCGCGAAGCGGGGCTGATCCCCGGTCGCGGCGACACCGCGCGCGGCGATCCGGCCAAGACCCGCGCCCAGCGCCACGGTTTCGGTCCTGCCCGGCCCGCCCAGCATTCCGGTCACTACGGCATGGGCATCGTCTATCGCAAAGGATGCGGGCGCCGTCATCAGGCCGGGCAGGCCAGTTCCCGCAGCACGTCCACTGCCGCGCGCCGGGTCTCCACAGCTTCGCCGATCAGCAGCAGCGTCGGGTCGTCATCGCTGATCGTGGCGACGAGGAAGGCCAGCGCCGAAAGCTTGCCCCGGATCAGGCGCTCGCTCGGGAGGGACACGTTGACCGCGATCATCACCGGCGTATCGGGATCGCGTCCGGCGGCGATCAGCGAACGGCCGATCTCGCCCGCCGCCGCGCGCCCCATGTAGACGCCGAGCGTGCCGCCCGGCCGGGCCAGCGTTTCCCAGTCCAGCCGCAAAGACTCGCCCGCCTTGAGATGCGCGGTCACCAGCGTCAGGCCGCGCGCCACGCCGCGCAGGGTGAGCGAGGCCAGCCCGCTCGCCGCCGCCGCGCTGGCGGTGGTGATGCCGGGGCAGATCCGCACCGGAACGCCCGCCGCCGCAAGGTGATCCATCTCCTCCGCCGAACGCCCGAATACCGAGGGATCACCGCCCTTCAGCCGCACCACCCGCTTGCCCGCGCGCGCCGCTTCCAGCAGCAGGTCGTTGATCGAACCCTGCTCCTTGCTGTGGCGGCCGGAGCGCTTGCCGACGCTGACCCGTTCCGTCGGCACAGGGATCAGGTCCAGCACGCCCGGCCCGACCAGCGCGTCGTAGAACACCACGTCCGCCGCCGCGATCAGCCTTTCGGCCTTGCGGGTGAGCAAGTCGGGATCGCCCGGCCCCGCACCCACCAGCCAGACCTGCCCCGGCGCGATGAGGTCCCCCGCCGCCATCACGCCGCGACCTTCAGGCTCTGCGGGTGCGCGATCAGGATACGCTCCCCTTCCATCCGCACCGGGATCGTCGGGGTGCAGCCCTTGTCCTCGCCCTGCGCCTCGCCGCTGGCAAGCGCGATGTTCCAGTTGTGCAGCGGGCAGGCCACCGAATGGCCGTGGACGATGCCCTGGCTGAGCGGGCCCTTCTTGTGCGGGCACTCGTTGACCAATGCGAAGACCCGGTCGTCTCCGGCGCGGAACACCGCGATTTCCTTTTCGCCCTCGATCTGCACGGTCCGGGCGCCGCGCAGGGGAATGTCGGAGAGGGTGCCGATGTCGATCCAGTCGTTCATGTGCATTACTCCGCTGCAATGGCCAGGGGTTCAAGGTGCTGGTGCAGTTCGGCCTTGTGACCGGCCGCGCGTTCGGCCCAGGGGTCTTCCTGGCTGAAGCTCTGCGAATAGAGGAAGCGGCTGCGCAAGGCCTCGCGTCCGGTGTCGTCCTCGACGATGCGCTGCTTCACATATTCGACGCCGACGCGTTCGATCCACGGCGCGGTGCGTTCGAGATAGCGCGCCTCCTCGCGGTATAGCTGGGTGAAGGCGGCGCAGTAATCGAGCGCCTCCTGCTCCGTGGCGACCTTGCAGAGGAAGTCGGTGGCGCGAACGTGAATGCCGCCGTTGCCGCCGACGTGGAGTTCATAGCCCGAATCCACGCAGACGATCCCGAAGTCCTTGATCGTCGCCTCGGCGCAATTGCGCGGGCAGCCGGAGACCGCGATCTTGAACTTGTGCGGCATCCACGAGCCCCAGGTCATCCGCTCGGTCTTCACCCCAAGGCCGGTGGAATCCTGCGTGCCGAAGCGGCACCATTCGCTGCCCACGCACGTCTTCACCGTGCGCAGCGACTTGCCGTAGGCATGGCCGGAGACCATCCCGGCGGCATTGAGATCGGCCCAGACGGCGGGCAGGTCTTCCTTCTTGATCCCGAAGATGTCGAGCCGCTGCCCGCCGGTGACCTTCACCATCGGCGCGTCGTACTTCTCCACCACATCGGCGATCGCGCGCAGTTCGCGGGGGTTGGTCAGGCCGCCCCACATGCGGGGAACCACCGAATAAGTGCCGTCCTTCTGGATATTGGCGTGCATGCGTTCGTTGACGAAGCGGCTCTGCTGGTCATCCTCGTATTCGCCGGGGAGCGCGCAGAGCAGGTAGTAGTTGAGCGCCGGCCGGCAGGACGAGCAGCCGTCGGGCGTGGACCAGTGAAGCTTCTGCATCACTTCGGGGATCGATTTCATGTGCTGCGCCACGATCTCGCGCCGCACGTCGTCGTGCGTGAAGCTGGTGCACTTGCACATCGTCTTCGGGCCGGACTTGACCTCCTCGCCCAGGGTCAGCGCCAGCAGGCTCTCGACCAGACCGGTGCAGGAACCGCAGCTTGCCGATGCCTTGCAGGTGGCGCGCACGGCGTCGAGGCTGCAGGCGCCGCCGGCGATCGAGCCGACGACCTGCCCCTTGGAAACGCCGTTGCAGCCGCAGACCTCGGCATCGTCGGAAAGCGCCGCCACCGCCGCCAGCGGGTCCGCCGTGCCGCCCGAGGCGAAGGCCTGCCCCAGGATCAGGAAGTCGCGGATTTCCGAAACGTCCTCCCCCTTCTTCAACAGGTCGAAGTACCAGTTGCCGTCGGCCGTATCGCCGTAGAGCACCGCGCCCACGACCTTGCCGTCCTTCACGACGACGCGCTTGTAGATCCCGCGCGAGGCGTCGCGCAGGACGATGTCCTCGCAGCCCTCCCCGCCCGAGAAGTCACCGGCCGAGAACACGTCGAGCCCGGCGACCTTGAGCTTGGTCGACGTGACCGAACCGCGATAGCCGCTGTGGCGGTCGGTCAGGCCATCGGCGAGACTGCGGCACATGTCCCAGAGCGGCGCGACAAGGCCGTAGACGTTCCCGTCATGCTCGACGCATTCGCCCACCGCGAGCACGGCGGGGTCGCTCGTCACCATGTGATCGTCGACCCTGATGCCGCGCCCCACATCCAGCCCGGCGTCGCGCGCCAGTGCCGTGGAGGGACGAATGCCCACCGCCATGACCACGAGGCTGGCCGGGATTTCGCGGCCGTCCTTCAGGCGCACGCCCTCGACTTTGCCGTCGCCCAGGATTTCGGCGGTATCGGCGCCGGTCAGGATGGTCTGGCCCCGTGCTTCGAGCGCGCTCTTGAGCAGCCAGCCCGCCGCCTCGTCCAGCTGGCGCTCCATCAGGGTGGGCATCAGGTGGATCACGGTGACCTTCATCCCGCGCAGGGTCAGGCCGTGCGCGGCCTCGAGGCCGAGCAGCCCCCCGCCGATCACCACCGCATCGCCGCCCCTGCCCGCGGCTTCCAGCATCAGGTCCACGTCGTTCATGTCGCGGAAGGAGATGACGCCGGGCAGGTCCTTGCCGGGAACCGGGATGATGAAGGGATCGGAACCGGTGGCGATCAGCAGCCGGTCGTAATGGACCTTGCGGCCCGACCGCGAGGTGACGGTCCTGCCCGCACGGTCGATCGCGGTGACCGGGTCCGACGTGACGAGTTCGATGCCGTTCCCGTCATACCATTCGCGGGTATTGATGACGATCTGGTCGAAGGTCTTCTCTCCCGCCAGCACCGGCGACAGCATGATGCGGTTGTAGTTCACATGCGGTTCGGCGCCGAAGATGGTGACGCGGTAGCGCCCGGCATCGCGCGCCAGCAGTTCCTCCACCGCGCGGCATCCGGCCATGCCGTTGCCCACCACCACCAGATGTTCGCGCACATCGTCGGAGGGCACGATCAACGTGCTCTCATAGTCCGCAGAAGCTTCGATCCCGTCCTGAAATTCCATGCCCGCGTCTCCAGAAATTCGAAGGAGAAAAAGAAAAAGGCCGCCATCCGGACCCTCGGTTCGAAAACCGAAAGTCTGGATGGCGGCCTTGCCATCGTTTGCGCTTCTGCGGCCCTTCAGTGGATCGCATCGGCTATGTTTGGTTGGGACAACGTCGTCCCTTGCACTGCACAATAAACGGAATCGCCCGAACGCTCAAGCGATTCCGTAAACGGTGGCGATCAGATCGCCCAGTCCAGCTGAATCCAGTACTTGTCGGTATCGACCGCCATCTGGCGGGCGTCGTAATGCGCATAGCGCAGCGCGATCGTCGTCCTGGCGACCTTCGCACTCGCGATAATATCCACTTCGTTGCCGTAGTGCTGGTCCAGGCGGTCGCTGTCGAAGCGGTGCCAGGTTCCCTGCAGGGCGACGGCGGAGAGCGGCCCCAGTTGCTTCACGCCGTAACCGCCGCCGAAATAGAGATCGCGCAGGCCGTTCGCAGGCGTCGTCAGGAACTTGTCCGTCCAGCCCTGGAACTTGAAATTGGTGCCGAGCGGGACCTGGAAGCTGGTCAGCGCGGTACCATCGGCAGCGCCCAGCACTTCATAACCGGCGTTGAGCTTCCATCCCTTCACGTCCAGCACCGCATCGGCCAGCCAGTAGTCGGCATGGTAGCTGTTGGGATTGTTGTGCCAGTCGTACTGGCGGGCATAACTTGCCTGCCAGGACAGTTTCGCCGCCTTGCCGAAGCCGTGGCTGCCCACGAAACGCCCGCCATAGGTCTGGCTGGACAGGCGGAACCCCTGCACCGCCGCTTCGTCCTGATCCACCAGATAGGCAAAGCCGGTGAACGTGCCGACCGGCGTCGCATAGGACAGGTTGGCGAAGACATTGTCCCCGCTCACCGCCTGCTGGCGGGCGCCATGTCCGTCGATGCCCCAGATCGTGCGCACGCTCCAGGCGTAGGACACATCGAGCTTCAGGCCCTTGAGCGGGGTGAGTTCGGCGCGCACGGCATCGAAAGTCTGCGCGTTGTCGCGAAAGCCGGCGTTGCCGATGAACCGCTCGTCGTCGAGCGCGATCTTCTGGCGGCCCGCGGTCAGCGTCACGCCCTTCGCCTTGTACTGAAGCTGGGCGACATAGAGCGCGATGTTCTGCGGATCCGATACCTGCGGACGGATCGCGGCGCCGTTCAGGCCGTCGTAGTAATGGTCCACCACCGCCAGCGTGCCTTGTCCGACGACCGTGGCGCTGAAGGCCCCTGTCGTCGCCGTGGCGCCGCCGCGAACGCGCAGGATCACGGCATCGGCGGCCGGGTCGATGTCGTCCTGATCGACATGTTCATAACGGGCCCGCGCCTCGACGATGGGCTTCAGGTCCACTTCCTCGGCATGGGCGGACCCGGTAGCGGCCAGCGCGGCCACCGTTCCAAACAAGTATCGCATTGAACTGATCTCCTGGGGGGCAAGGGTCAGCGGCGTCCAGACCAGCCTGTCCGAACGCCGCGATGCACTCCCATTATATGCGGGCGGCGGTCTTCCAGGTCGCGCGCCAGCGAGACTTGACCAGCGCCACCGAGGCGAGCGCGGCCAGCGCAAGGCCCGCGAAGATCAGGAAGCCCGGCGCGAAACTGCCGGTCATCTGCTTGGCCAGGCCCAGCGAACTGGCGAGATAGAACCCGCCGATCCCGCCTGCCATGCCGACAAGGCCCGTCATCACGCCGATCTCGGCCTGGAAGCGCTGCGGCACCAGTTGGAAGACCGCGCCGTTGCCGGTGCCCAGCGCCAGCATGGCCATCACGAACATGCCGAGCGCGCCCGGCAGGCTGGTGGCATTGGCAACCCCGGAAAGCGCCAGCGCGGCGACGAGGTAGACCACCATCAGCGCCTTCACGCCGCCGATCCGGTCAGCCAGCGCACCGCCCATGGGCCGCACCAGCGACCCGGCAAAGACGCAGCCCGCCGTGCAGTATCCCGCGACGATCGGGGTCAGGCCGAACTGGTCGGTAAAGTAGATCGGTAGCGAGGCGGCAAGGCCCACGAAACCGCCGAACGTCACGGCATAGAAGCCCATCAGCCACCATGCATCGGCCTGCCGCAGCGGTTCGAAATAGTCGATCAGCTTGCGCGGAGCCGGTGCGTCGGGGGCATCCTTCGCCATGACCATGTAGGCGACGAAGACCAGCGACAGCGGGATGCAGGCAAGGCCGAGCACCGCATTCCAGCCGAACATCTTGGCCAGCATGGGCGCGAAAAGCGAAGCGAGCACGGTGCCGGAATTGCCCATGCCGGCCAGCCCCATGGCCTTGCCCTGGTGCTCGGGCGGGTACCAGCGGCTGGCGAGCGGCAATGCGATCGCGAAACTCGCGCCCGCAAAGCCGAGGATCACGCCGAGCGCCAGCGTTCCCGCAAAGCTGTTCACGCCTGCAAGCCATGCGGAAAACAGCCCGGCGATGACGATGATCTGGCTGATCGCGCCGGAACGCTTGGGTCCGATCCGATCGACGAGCAGGCCGTTGACCACCCGCAGCAGCGCCCCGGCGAGCGTGGGGGTGGCCACCATCAGGCCCTTTTCCGCCGGGGTCAGCGCCAGCGTCTTCGAAATTTCCGGGGCCAGCGGCCCGAGCAGGACCCACACCATGAAGGCGAGGTCGAAATAGAGAAAGGCGGCGATCAGCGTGGGTGCATGACCGGCCTTCCAGAAGCTGGTTGTCGGCGCGTCGACCGGCGCATTCCCGGCCGTCTCGGCCTCTCCATCACGTTTCCAGTAAGCGGTTGCCATCGTAGGTCCCCCATAAACGGACACGAAAAAAGCCGCAGGCCGGACGTCACCCTCTGGTGAGCCCGGTCAGCGGCTTTGCTGCGAATATCGGTAAGGATGGCGCCCCGCCCTTGGAGCAGCGCATCCGAACATGGTCACGCTACATCGCGTGAGGCCTGTATCATCAGGCGATTCGCTTCATGTTGCAAGGCACAATATTCGCCGCCCGTGATCATCGCCGCATGAATGCGCGCAAGGGTGGCGCCGGAGAAGCGCAAGTCCATCAATTCAGATGGATTTTCCGCAAGGGCGCAATCGCCGCCGCTGGAACGAACCGGTCAATCCGGCTTCGCGAAGCCCGCAAGATAGTCCTCGATCCGTTCGGGATCGAACACGCGCCCGTCGAAGAAGCTGTCCGGCCCCAGCGTCAGGTCGCCCTGACGCGAGCCCACGGCGAGCGGCGCCGCCACCGCGCCTTCCAGCTTCATGCTGGCGCCCGGCATCGGCATGTCGCTGCCCGCCAGAGCGCGGCGGAACACGTCCGGACGGAATACCGCCCCCGCCCTCGCCGCATTCTCGGGCGTATGTTCGACCATGCCCCAGCGCGCGAGTTGCGAATAGATCCACAGCGCCTGGCTGCGCCAGGGAAACGGCGTCGCCTCGCGCGAGAACAGCATGAAATCGGGATTGGAGATCGGCGCATCCCCCGCCCGCGCGACGATCTGCCCGGTCAGCGCGCGCTGGATGAGATCGGCCGGCTGGTCGAGATAGCGGGGATCGGACAGCAGGTGCGCCAGCGCATCGTGGTTCTCCGGCGCATCGCACCACGCGGCGGCCCGCGCCAGCGCGCGCAGCAGCCGGTCGACGGTTTCGGGGTTCTCTTCCAGCCAGTTCTGGCGGAAGGCGAGCACCTTTTCCACGCCGCGGCGCCAGATCCGCTCCCCCACCGCCACGGTTTCGGCAAGGCCCGCCTCGATCGCGGCGCTGCCCCAGGGCTCGCCCGCGATGAAACCGTCGATCTCTGCCGCCAGCAGCGCCTCCACCATCAGCGAGGGCGGCAGCACCCGCAGCACCACGTCCCGGTCGGGATCGACGCCTGCGCTCGCCAGCCAGTAGCGCAGCATGAGCGCATGGCTGGAGAAGCGATGGACCACGCCGATCACCGGCTTGCGGCGCCAGAGGCCGATGGCCCCGGCGAAATCGTGCGCCGTGCCCAGCGGATCGGCGAGGCGGCTGGCCGGATCGGGATAGAGCGCGGCGGCGAAATCCTTCGCCATGACCAGCATGTTGCCATTGACGCCCAGCTTGTAGGGCGCGGCAAGCGCGGCGGGCTGCTGGCTGAGCCCCAGCGTCACCGCGACGGCGAGCGGCGCCAGCATGTGCGCGGCCTGCACCTGCCCATAGACCAGCCGGTCCCGCAAGGTTGCCCAGCTCGTCGTGCGCAGCAGGTCCAGCGCGAGCCCTTCCTCCTCGGCAAACCCTCGTTCCCGTGCGGCGGCAAGCACCGCCACGTCGTTCAGCGGCAGGAAGGCGATGCGCAGGTCCGTCGTCATATTCCGCCTCCCAGCAGGTCGCTGGCGGTGATGAGCGCCTGCGCCACGTCCACGATCTTCTTGCCCTGGTTCATCGCACCCGAGCGCAGCAGCGCATAGGCTTCCTGTTCGGAGAGGCTGCGCTGCGCCATCAGGATCGACTTCGCCCGGTCGATCACCTTGCGGTCGGACAAGGCTGTGCGCGCCTCGTCCAGTTCAGCCTGTATCCGTGCGAAGGCATTGAAGCGCCGCACCGCCAGTTCGAGCACCGGCTTGACCCGTTCCTTGCGGAGCCCGTCGACGACATAGGCCGAAACCCCGGCATCGATGGCCGCACCGATCATCGCCTCGTCCGACTGATCCACGAACATGGCGATCGGCCGGGCGAGCGCGCGGCTGACGGTGAGCATCTCCTCCAGCGTGTCGCGGCTGGGGCTGCCGAGGTCCATCAGGACGACATCGGGCGCCATCCGCTCAAGCCGGGCCACGAAGGCGCCGCGCGGCGGAACGATGTGAATGTCGTCATAGCCCGCATCGCGCAGGCCCTCCTCGAGAACCGTCGCGCGCAGCCCGCTGTCGTCGATGATGACGATTCTCATCGATTCCCCAATTTGATCGAACCCGTGCCCGTGTTTCCCCGCACATCGCCGAGAGCCGGTGCCGCGTCAATCGCCGTCCACCGGCCGTTGACGCGGCTCGCGCCTTTTCCTAGGCCGCCATGACATCTTCAACCCACGGGGTGTCCTGGCGCTGTCAGGGCTGAGAGGCGGATCGGGGCCGTTCCCAGTCCGCAAACCCGCGAACCTGATCCGGCTCATACCGGCGGAGGAATAGGGACATGCACTGCTGCGGCTCGATGACTTTCGCCTTCACGCCGGGCGCCATCTTCAAGGACGAAACGCCATGAGCTTCTGCGACGCCATCTGGGACGAGGTCGCCCCGCTGCGCCGGTCGATCCTCGCGCATCCGTTCCTTGCCGAACTGGCGGGCGGCACGCTGGAGGCGGAGAGCTTCCGCCACTACATCGTGCAGGACAGCCTCTACCTTGCCGAATATGCACGCGTGCTGGCCATCGCGGCCGCCCGCGCGCCCACGGCGGCGGGCCGGCTGGAATTCTCGGACGGTGCCAAAGTGGCGGTGCAGGTCGAGGAAGCGCTGCACCAGGCGTTCTTCGCCCGGTTCGGCGTAACGGCACAGATGGCACAGGACAGCGAAGCGACGCCGGCCTGCCTCGGCTACACCGGCTATCTCGCCACCCTTGCCGCCACGCGCAGTTACGAGGAACTGATCGCGGGCATCCTGCCCTGCTTCTGGGTCTACTGGGAAGTCGGCTGCGACATCAAGCCGCGCGCTGCCTCGCCCAATCCCTATGCGGCATGGATCGACACTTACGCAGCCCCTTCGTTCGGCGAGGCGACCGCGCGCGTGCGCGCCCTGGTGGACGAAGCCGCCGCCAACGCCGCCCCCGCCACCCGCGCCGCCATGGCCACCGCATTCCGCAATGCCACCCGCTTCGAATGGATGTTCTGGGATTCGGCCTATCGCCGCGAGGGCTGGCCGATCTGACGGTTAAGGTCCGGCCTCAGCTCTCGCCGCGCGGTTCGCGGCGCCGGATCACCCAGGTCGCGCAGCCCAGCAGCACCGCCGCCACGCCCAGCGCCGGCAGCGGCCCGGGGCGCGCGATCAGGCAGAACGAGACGAAACCGATGGTCATCCCGGCAAGGGAGGCGATCTTGGCCGGGCGCGGGATCGCCCGCTCCGCCCGCCATGCCCGCAGCCCCGGTCCGAACCGGGGATGATTGAGCAGCCACGCCTCCAGCCGGGGCGAGGACCGCGCGAAGCAGGGCAGCGCCAGGATCATGAAGTCGGTGGTCGGCAGCAGCGGCACGAAGATGCCGATCACCCCGATCCCCACCAGCAGCAGCCCCAGCGCCATCCACGCCAGCCGCGCCGGACGGCCCCGCCGCAGGATCTCGTCGGAGGGCGCCCACACCGGCTGCGGAGACTGGACCGAAGTGGACTGGACCGAAGCGGACTGGACCGAAGCGGACTGGCCCGAAGCAGCGGGCGCCGCGGCAGCCGGATCGGCCGTTTCAGGCGGGGGCGACAGGGTGGAAGAGCTATTCGGCACGGATCACCATGGGCCCGTGCTATCGCAGTTGCGACTAATTCTCAACAGCACAATGGCTTGTGCCGTCAGATTTCAAGCTGGCTGCCCAGTTCGATCACGCGGTTGGTCGGCAGCTTGAAGAACTCCATCGCGCTCTGCGCATTGCGGACCATCGAGGCGAAGAGCTTTTCCCGCCACAGCGCCATGCCGGGTCGGCTCGACGGAATAAGCGTCTGGCGCGAGAGGAAATAACTGGTTTCCATCGGCTTGAACGGGCCGCCCGCGCGGTGCTCGGCGGCAAGCGCGGCGGGAATGTCGGCCTCGTCCATGAACCCGTAGCGCAGGACCATCCGGTAGAATCCCTGCCCGAGATCCTCGACATCGCAGCGATCCTCGGCGCCGACGTGCGGCACCCCGCGATTGGCGACGGTAAGGATCACCACGCGGTCATGGAGGATATGGTTGTGCTTGAGATTGTGCAGCAGGCCCGGCGGCACCCCCTCGACAGAGGAAGCAAGAAACACCGAAGTGCCCGCCACGCGCCTGACCCGCTCGCCCACCGACTTCAGGAAGACCTCGATCGGAATCGAATCCTCGTGCAGCCTCTCGCGCACGAGGCGGCGGCCGGTCGCCCAGGTGGTCAGCAGGGTGAAGACCACCGCCGCGACCAGCAGCGGGAACCAGCCACCATCGGGTATCTTGGTGACGTTGGAAGCGAAGTATAGCCCGTCGATGAAGAGGAAGCCCAGCGTCACCCCGCCGGCCACCAGCGGGTGCCATTTCCACACGGTGAAGGTCAGCACGCCCAACAGGCAGGCGGTGATAAGCATCGTCCCGGTCACCGCGATCCCGTAAGCCGCCGCCAGGTTGCCGGAACTGCGGAAGCCCAGGACCAGCAGGATCACCATCACCAGCAGCGCCCAGTTCACCAGCGGCACGTAGATCTGCCCCACTGCCTTGGCGCTGGTGTGCAGGATCTTCAGCCGCGGCAGGAAACCGAGCTGCACCGCCTGCTGCGAAACCGAGAAGGCGCCCGAGATCACGGCCTGGCTGGCGATGATCGTTGCCATCGTCGCCAGCGCGACGAGCGGCAGCCGCGCCCAGTCCGGCGCCATGAAGAAGAACGGATTGCTGATCGCCTCGGGATTGCGCAGGACCAGCGAAGCCTGTCCCAGGTAATTGAGCAGGAGACAGGGAAAAGCGACGTAGAGCCAGGAGATCGAGATCGCCTTGCGCCCGAAATGCCCCATGTCCGCATAGAGCGCCTCGGCCCCCGTCACCGCCAGCACCACCGATCCAAGCGCGAGGAAGGCGAGCTTGGGGTTCACCATGAAGAACTCCACCGCATGGTGCGGGCTCAGGGCCGACACGACCTCGGGCGCCCGCGCGATCGAGGCGATGCCCAGCGCCGCCAGCACGAGGAAATAGACGATCATGATCGGCCCGAACAGCTTGCCCATGGCGGCGGTGCCGTGGGACTGGACCGAGAACAGCCCGATCAGGATCACCACCGCGATCGGCACGACGAACGCGGAAAATTCCCGGTTCACCACCGTCAGCCCCTCCACCGCCGACAGCACCGAAACGGCGGGCGTGATGATCGCATCGCCGTAGAACAGGGCCGTGGCGATAACGCCGAGCATCGCGATCAGCGGGCTCCAGCGGTTCTTGCCGATCTTGCGCCCGATCAGCGCCAGAAGCGCAAGGCTGCCGCCCTCGCCGTTGTTGTCCGCGCGCAGGATGATGAAGACGTACTTGATCGTGACGATCAGCATCATCGTCCAGAACATCAGCGAGATCACGCCGAACATGTGCAGGCGGTCCACCACCAGCGGGTGATGGCCGATGAAGCTTTCCTTTAGGGCATAGAGCGGCGAGGTGCCGATATCGCCGAAAACGACCCCGATCGCGCCGATCGACAGCGCCGTGAGGCTTTCATTGGGGGCATGGTGCCCGGAAGTCTCGCTCATGATGCCGGCGCCTAGTCCCACGCGCGCGAGGGCGCCATCACCTTTATGCTTTCTTTATGCGGCGGGCACAATTCCCCGTGGAACCTTAACGCCCTTCGCGCCCACTTCGCCTTCCGTCCACCACTGACGGGAGGCCTTGCGCCATGCCGCATCGATTGCCGGGAGAGCCCTGGTCCAGAGAACGCCTGGCGCGCCTGCGCGCCGGCCAGCGGTGGTGGCCGGCCGAGATCCTGAGCCGGATCGCGGCGCTGGGACTGCTGGCGGTGTTCTGGCGCCTGGCCCTGCTCGAGCACCGGCTGTCGCTGACACCGGCGCCTCACCCGCCCTGCGCCGCAGACCTCCTCGCCTGCCTTGGCATGGTCGCGCTTCTCGTGAGCGGCCTCGCGCTCGGCATGGCCGGGCCGGGGCTCCTGCGCGAGGTCGAGCTGCCCGGCCATTTCTCCGCGCGCGGCGACTTTTCCATCCCACCGAGGAGCTGATCCGATGAACGATATCGCCTGGCTGGCCATTCTCGCCGGCCTTTTCCTCCTGACGCTGGCCTTCGCGCGCCTCTGCGAAAAAGCCTGAGAGACCCGCCATGAACCTGCCGCTGCTGCTTGCCGGGCTCACCACCCTGGGCCTGCTGATCTATCTCCTCGCCGCGCTCCTGCGCCCCGAACGCTTCTGACGGAGGCCGCGCCATGACCACCGGAATGACATTGCCGGGCTGGACCCTGATCCTCCTGTTCACCGCGCTGGTCGCGGGCCTCGCCAAGCCGATGGGGCTCTGGCTCTTCGCGCTTTACGAGGGGCGCCGAACCCCGCTTCACCGCGTGCTCGGCCCCGTCGAGAACGGCTTCTACCGGCTTGCCGGGATCGATCCGAATGCCGAGCAGGGCTGGCGCCGTTACGCCCTGCACATGCTGGCGTTCAACCTCGTCCTCCTGCTGTTCACCTACTGTGTCCTGCGCCTTCAGGACGTGCTGCCGATGAACCCGCGCGGCCTTGCCGCGATAGGCGCGGACGGCGCGATGAACACGGCGGTGAGCTTCACCACCAATACCAACTGGCAGTGGTATTCGGGCGAAGTCGCGATGTCGAACCTCAGCCAGATGCTGGGGCTGACCATCCATAACTTCCTGTCCGCCGCCACCGGCATCGCGGTGGCCTTTGCGCTGTTCCGCGGATTTGCGCGGCGCGAGGCGAAGACGCTCGGCAATTTCTGGGCCGACTGCACGCGCGTCACGCTTTACCTGCTGCTGCCCGCCTGCCTGGCCTATGCGCTGTTCCTGATCGCCAGCGGCGTGCCGCAGACGCTGTCGAGCATGGTCGACACCACCTCGCTGGAAGGCCTGCGCCAGTCCATCGCGCTGGGCCCGGTCGCCTCGCAGGAGGCGATCAAGATGCTCGGCACCAACGGCGGCGGCTTCTTCAATGCCAATTCCGCCCACCCGTTCGAGAACCCCACGGCCCTGACCAACCTGGTGCAGATGCTCTCGATCTTCGCGCTGGGCGCCGGCCTGACGTGGTGCTTCGGCAAGGCGGTGGGCGACACCCGCCAGGGCTGGGCGATCCTTGCGGCGATGCTGGCGCTGTTCCTTGTCGGCGCCGGGGTGACATACTGGCAGGAAGCCGCGGGCAACCCGGTGCTCCATCAGCTCGGCCTGCCCGGCGGCAACCTGGAAGGCAAGGAACTGCGCTTCGGCATCACCGCCAGCGCCCTGTTCTCGGTCGTGACCACGGCGGCCTCCTGCGGCGCGGTCAATGCCATGCATGACAGCTTCACCGCGCTGGGCGGGATGGTCCCGCTCATCAACATGCAGCTTGGCGAAGTCGTGGTCGGCGGGGTCGGCGCGGGAATCTACGGCTTCTTGCTGTTCGCGCTGCTCTCGGTCTTCGTGGCGGGCCTGATGGTCGGCCGCACCCCGGAATACCTCGGCAAGAAGATCGAGGCGCGCGAAGTCAAGCTGGCGGTGCTCGCCATCGCCGTCCTGCCGCTCTGCATCCTGGGCCTCACCGCGCTTTCCGCCGTCATGCCGGAAGGGCTTGCCGGGCCGCTGAACAAGGGGCCTCACGGCTTCACCGAGATCCTCTACGCCTTCGCCTCGGGCACCGGCAACAACGGCTCCGCCTTTGCCGGGCTGAGCGCCGGGACGCCGTTCTACAACGGCCTGCTCTCGGCGGCGATGTGGATCGGCCGCTTCTTCGTGATCGTGCCGGTGCTCGCGGTGGCGGGAAGCCTCGCGACCAAGAAGCATACCCCCGAAACCGCCGGCTCCTTCCCGACCACCGGCCCGCTGTGGATCGGGCTGCTGGTCGCCGTGATCCTGATCCTGGGCGGCCTCACCTTCCTGCCGAGCCTCGCGCTCGGGCCCATCGCCGATCATCTCGCGATGATCTCGGGCCAACTGTTCTGAAAGCTCCTGTCATGACGACACCCAACTCGATGTTCTCGGCCCGGCTGGTCGTGCCCGCGATCGGCGATGCCTTCCGCAAGCTGGACCCGCGCGAACTGGTGAGGAACCCGGTGCTTTTCACCACGGCGGTCGTCGCCGTCCTGCTCACCGTGCTGCTGATCCTCGGCGGCGAGCCGCTGCCGCGCGGGTTCCAGATCCAGCTCATCGCCTGGCTCTGGCTGACCGTGCTGTTCGGCACCTTCGCCGAGGCGCTGGCCGAAGGGCGCGGACGGGCGCAGGCGGCCTCGCTGCGCGCCACCAAGTCGGACCTCACCGCCCGCCTGCCCGATGGACGCTCGGTTCCTGCCTCCCAGTTGAAGAAGGGCGCCGTGGTGGTGGTGACGGCGGGAGACCTCATCCCCGCCGACGGCGAAGTGATCGAAGGCGTCGCCTCCGTCAACGAAGCGGCCATCACCGGCGAAAGCGCGCCGGTGATCCGGGAAGCCGGCGGAGACCGTTCCGCCGTCACCGCGGGCACCCGCGTCATTTCCGACGAGATCCGGGTGCGGGTCACGCAGGAGCCGGGCCAGGGCTTCCTCGATCGCATGATCGCCCTCGTCGAAGGCGCGGAGCGGCAGAAGACCCCCAACGAGATCGCCCTTACCATCCTGCTGGTGGGCCTGACGATCGTGTTCCTGATCGCGGTCGCCACGATCCCGGCCTTTGCGCACTATGCCGGCGGCGCGATCCCGGTAGCGGTGCTCGCGGCCCTCCTCATCACCCTGATCCCCACCACCATCGCCGCGCTGCTCTCCGCCATCGGCATTGCCGGGATGGACCGCCTCGTGCGCTTCAACGTGCTGGCGAAGTCGGGCCGCGCGGTGGAAGCGGCGGGCGATATCGACGTGCTGCTGCTCGACAAGACCGGCACGATCACCGTGGGAGACCGTCAGGCCGCCGAGTTCCGCCCGGTTTCCGGGGTCGGTGCCGGCATCCTCGCCGAAGCCGCCCTGCTCGCCAGCCTTGCCGACGAAACGCCCGAAGGCCGCTCGATCGTGGTGCTGGCGCGCGAAGGCCACGGCCTCGTGCCCGGCGCGCTGCCGCAAGACGCCGAAGTCATCCCCTTCACCGCGCAGACCCGGATCTCCGGGCTGAAGAGCACTGCCGGACTGGTCCAGAAGGGTGCGGTAGACGCAATCCTGCGCGCCAATCCGGACGCGGCATCCTCGCCCCAGGCCGCCGAACTGCGCCGCCTCGCCGAGGAAATCGCCCGTTCGGGCCAGACCCCGCTCGCAGTCGCCCGCGACGGCCGCCTGCTCGGGATAATCGCGCTGAAGGACGTGGTGAAGGCGGGCGTGCGCGAACGTTTCATGGAACTGCGCCGGATGGGCATCCGCACGGTGATGATCACGGGCGACAACCCGCTGACCGCCGCCGCCATCGCCGCCGAGGCAGGCGTGGACGATTTCCTCGCCGAAGCCACGCCCGAGGACAAGCTGGCGCTGATCCGCAAGGAACAGCAGGGCGGCAGGCTCGTGGCGATGTGCGGCGACGGCACCAACGACGCCCCCGCCCTTGCCCAGGCCGATGTCGGCGTGGCGATGAACACCGGCACCCAGGCCGCGCGCGAAGCGGGCAACATGGTCGATCTCGACAGTGACCCCACCAAGCTCATCGAGATCGTCGGCCTAGGCAAGCAGCTCCTGATGACACGCGGCGCGCTGACGACGTTCTCGGTCGCCAATGACGTGGCGAAATACTTCGCGATCATCCCCGCCATGTTCCTGGCGCTCTATCCCGGCCTCGGCGTGCTCAACGTGATGCGCCTCGCCTCGCCGGAAAGCGCGATCCTCTCGGCCATCGTGTTCAACGCGCTGATCATTCCCGCGCTGGTGCCGCTGGCGCTGAAGGGCGTGACATACCGGCCGATGGCCGCCGGTCCGCTGCTGGCCCGCAACCTCGCGGTCTACGGCCTCGGCGGCCTGATCGCGCCGTTCATCGGCATCAAGCTCATCGACCTTGCGGTCACCGCGCTCCACCTCGTCTGAGGAAAGGCATCCATGCTCAAGGATCTCACCACCGCCGCGCGCCCCGCGCTCGTGCTCACCGTGCTTTTCGCGCTCCTGCTCGGCCTTGCCTATCCGCTGGCGCTCACGGGGATCGCGCAGGCCCTGTTCCCCCGGCAGGCGAACGGCAGCCTGATCGAGCGCAACGGACAGGTGATCGGCTCGGCCCTGATCGGCCAGGCCTTCACGCAGGACCGCTACTTCCACGGCCGCCCTTCCGCCGCGGGCGCCGCCGAACGGGGCGGCTACGATGCCATGGCCTCCTCCGGGTCCAACCTCGCCCCCACCAGCCAGGCCCTTGCCGACCGCGTCAAGGCAGACGTTTCCGCGCTTCAGAAATCCCCAGGTTCCCTCGTTCCATCCGACCTGGTGACAACTTCCGCCTCGGGGCTGGACCCCCATGTCAGCCCCGAGGCGGCGCTTTTCCAGACCGATCGCGTGGCCCGGGCGCGCGGCCTTGAAAAGGCGCGGGTGGATGCGCTGGTGGCGCGGCATGTCGAACGCCCCCTGCTCGGTTTCCTGGGCGAACCGCGCGTCAACGTGCTCGAACTCAATCTCGCTCTCGACAGCATGGCGGCAGGCGGCGCACAAGCACGGCCGTGAACGATCCCCGGCCCGATCCCGACGCCCTCCTTCGCGCCGCCGCGCGCGAGAACCGAGGCCGCCTCAAGGTTTTCCTTGGGGCGGCTCCTGGCGTGGGCAAGACTTACGAGATGCTGGCAGAAGGCGCCGCTCTCGCCAGGGCGGGGCTGGATGTCGTGGTCGGCGTTGCCGAAACCCATGGCCGGGCGGAAACGGCGGCGCAGCTTGCCGGGCTCGAGATCGTACCGCTGCGCCGCATGGCCTATCAGGGCCACGCGCTGGACGAGATGGACATGGACGCCATCCTCGAACGCCGCCCGGCGCTGGTTCTGGTGGATGAACTGGCCCACACCAACGCCCCCGGCAGCCGCCACGACAAGCGCTGGCAGGATGTGGAGGAACTGCTGGCGGCAGGGATCGACGTCCATTCCACGCTCAACATCCAGCACCTCGAAAGCCTGAACGACGTGGTCGCCTCGTTCACGCATGTCCGCGTGCGCGAAACCCTGCCGGACCGGATGCTGGAGGAGGCCGAACTCGAAATCGTCGACATTCCGCCCGACGAACTGATCGAGCGCCTGCGACAGGGCAAGGTCTACGTGCCGGAGGAAGCGACCCGCGCGCTTGGCGCGTTCTTTTCCAAGTCCAACCTTTCGGCCCTGCGCGAACTGGCGCTCCGCCGCGCAGCGCAGGCGGTGGACGCGCAGATGCTCGACTATGTGCGCGCCCACGCCATGGCCGGGACCTGGGCGGCGAGCGACCGGCTGGTGGTGGCCGTCAGCGAACAGCCCGGCTCGCTCGAACTGGTCCGCGCCGCCAAGCGCATGGCAGACGCGCTGCGGGCACCGTGGACCGCCGTCCACATCGAGACCCCGCGCAGCGCCCGCTTCAGCGACGGCGAGAACGCCGCCCTCGCCGATGCGCTGCATCTTGCCACCCAGCTTGGCGGGCAAGTGGCAACGCTGCCGGCCGAGACCGTGCTCGCAGGCCTGCAGCGCTTCGCGGCGGAAGCCCGCGCGACCCAGTTGATCGTCGGGAAATCGTCCCGCTCGCGCTGGTTCGAACTGCGCCACGGCTCGATCGTCGACCGACTGGTGCGCGAAACGCAGGGGCTGGCGGTCCATGTCCTGCCCACCGGCGACAATGCGGCACAAACCCCTGTGCCGCGCCTGAGCCGGCCGCGCGGCGAATGGGGCAGCCTCTCCGGCTACCTCGTCTCCTTCGCGCTCACCGCGGCGGTGACGCTGATGGGCACGCAGATCCTGCGCACCGGCAATATCTCGGACCTTGGCCTGCTCTACCTGCTGCCGGTGATGGTCGCCGCCACGCGCTACGGCCTGCGTACCGGCGTCGTCACCGGGCTGCTCTGCTCGATCGGCTACAACTTCTTCTTCATCCCGCCCACCCACACCCTGACCATCGAGGACCCGCGCAACATCCTCACCGTACTGGTCCTGCTCGGCGTGGCGGTGGTCAGCAGCCAGCTTGCCGCGCGGGTGCGGGCGCACGCCTTGCAGGCGCAGGCCAGCGCCGCGCAGAACGGCGCGCTGGCGGGCTTCGCGCGGCTGCTGACCGGGGTGAGGACGGTGGACGACCTGGGGCACCTGCTCTGCGCCGAGATCGGCCGCCTGCTGGCCGGCAATGCGGTTCTCCTGATGCCCGGCGATGACGGCCTCTCGCAGCGCTGGAGCTGGCCGAAGGAAGCCCATCTCGAAACCCTCGACCTTGCCGCCGCGACCTGGGCCTACGACAACAATGCGCCAGCCGGGCGCGGGTCGGACACGCTGACCGCCTCGGAATGGCTGTTCCATCCGCTGGCGGCGGGCGGCGCGGCGATGGGCGTCTTCGGCCTGGCCCGCAGCGATGCCCGCGCGCCGGTGCGGCCGGACCAGTTGCCCCTGCTGCTCAGCCTGCTCGATCAGGCCGCGCTCGCGCTGGACCGGATCCTGCTGGAAGGGCAGATGGCCGAACTGTCGCAAGTGCGCGAACGCGACCGGCTGCGCCATGCGCTGCTGTCCTCGGTCAGCCACGACTTGCGCACGCCGCTGACCACGATCCTCGGCACGCTCGATGCGGTGCGCACCACCGACCCCGAGCAGGAAGAACAGATGGCGGCGGCGCGCGGCGAGGCGGAGCGGCTGCACCGCTTCGTCACCAACCTGCTCGACATGGCCCGGATCGAGGCGGGCGCGCTGCACGGCAAGGCGGAGCCGGTGGACCTGGAGGAAGCGGTATCGGGGGCCCTGCACCAACTGCGCGCGCTGCTGGGCGGACACCGGCTGGATATCGCCATCGCGCGGGACGTGCCGATGGTCATGGTGGACCCGCACCTGTTCCACCATTGCCTCACCAACCTGATCGAGAACGCCGCCAAATACGGCGATCCCGGCGGACCCATCGCAATCGCCGCGCGCCGCATCGGCCCCGGCCTCGAACTGACCGTAGCGGATCGCGGCCCCGGCATCCCGCCCGGCGAGGAAGAACGCATCTTCGAGACTTTCGCCCGGATCGAGGGTTCGGACCGCAAGGGCGGCACCGGCCTCGGCCTTGCCATCGTCAGGGGTTTCGCGCTGGCCATGGGACTCTCGGTCTCAGCGGCGGCCCGCCCGCCCGATGCGGACGGCAAGGGAGGCGCCTGCTTCACGATCCGCTTCGATCCGACCCATCTCAGGGAATGGCCCACGATATGAACCCCAACGTCAAGATTCTCGTCGTCGATGACGAGCCCGCCATCCGCCGCCTGTTCCACGCAGGGCTCTCCCGCGCGGGCTATCAGGTGGTGGAAGCCGGCACCGCCCGCGAGGCGCTCAATGCGCTTACGATCGACAAGCCCGAAGTGGTCCTCCTGGACCTCGGCCTGCCGGACCGCGACGGGCTGGAGCTGATCCCGATCCTCAAGGGGCGCACGGCGATCATCGTCGTCTCCGCGCGCGACGCCACCGAACAGAAAGTGGCCGCGCTGGACCTCGGCGCGGACGACTATGTCGCCAAACCGTTTGACAGCGAAGAGGTCCTCGCCCGGATCCGCACCGCGCTGCGCCACCGGCTGCCGGTGGAAAGCGGGGAAAAGCCCGTGCGGCATGGCGATATCGAGATCGACCTCACCGCCCGGATCATTCGCAAGGGGGGCGCGGAAATCCACCTCACGCCAAAGGAGTACGGCTTTCTCTCGGAACTTGCGCGCAGTCCGGGCCGGGTCATCACCCACGCCCAGCTCCTGCGCTCGGTGTGGGGGCCGGGCCACGAAAGCGATGTCGAATACCTGCGCGTGGCCGCGCGGGGCATCCGGCGCAAGCTGGAGGACGATCCCTCTCAGCCGGCCATGCTTCGCAACGAGCCCGGCGTCGGCTATCGCCTGGTCGGGCTGGACTGATCGTCCTGCGCGGTGCGGCGGGCGGCGCGCAGCGGGGAAAAGCCCGCATAGCGCCCCGGCCGCAACCACAGTCCGGTAACAAGGCCCATCGAAATCGCGCTCACCGCCGACCATGCCAGCTTGTCCGCCGGCAGGAACAGTGCCGAAGCGCCAAGGATCGCAAAGTCGATCGCGATCTGCGAGCGGCCGATGTTCCAGCCCCGCTTCAGGAACAGCCAGTACGTGACGATGCCGACCCCGCCAACCCCGGCCCCGTGCCGCACCACCGCCAGCGTGCCCATGCCCAGCAGGGTGCCTGCGCCCACGGCTGCGGCGAAGGGATCGTTGACCTCGATCGTCAGCGCGTGCTCGGCCAGCACAGAGGCCAGCGCGATGCCGCCGCTCGCCGCGATCGTGCGCAGGGTGAACAGCGAACCCATCGCCCGCAGCGCCAGCGCCAGGAACGGAACGTTGAGCAGGGCGAACAGCAGGCCCGGCGGCAGCGGCGCGAAATGACCGACCAGCAGCGCCAGCCCCGCCATGCCGCCTGTCACCAGCCCCGCCGCATGGAGAATGGTCAGCCCAAGGCCGATCAGCACGCTGCCCACGGCGATCGCGTAGATATCCTCGATGCGGCCGTGGCGGACCGTATTGGCGTTCATGGGCGAAATTCGCTTCGTCTGGTGTGGAATCCTGGGAGCCATTTATGCAGGTGCGAACACCGAGTCGAGCCTTGTGATAGTCCCGGAACAATCCGGCTTTCCAGCGGGATTTCGCGCAAGGATGCATGGCGGCGAAAACCCGGCGCGCATGTAATCTTTCGCAGGTGCGAAGACCCGCTTTCGGCGCTCGCACCCATCGCCGAACTCGGCTAGATTCGCGGTCCCTATCGCCAACATTCGACCGAGCCCATGACCGACCCCTCCCACCTCAAGCTGCGCGCCCGCATCTATTGCGGAGACGAAATCGCCATGGGGCCGGGCAAGGCGGACCTGCTGGAAGCCATCGCCAGCCAGGGTTCGATATCGGGCGCCGGGCGCGCGATGGGGATGAGCTATCGCCGGGCGTGGCTCCTGGTCGATGCCATGAACCGCTGCTGGGACCAGCCGCTAGTCGAGACGGTAGCCGGAGGAAGCCACGAACGCGGCGCCCGCCTCACGGAAACCGGACGAACGGTGCTGGAACGCTTCCGGTCCCTGCAGGGCCTCATGGCCGCTCTCGGGAACTCGCCGGAATACGCCGCGCTCGAGGCCAGCTTGCGCAGTACCCCGCTGCCCGCCAAGGGCGAGTGATCAAAGCGCCTTGCCGCAGGCGGTGCGCGGCAAGGCATGCCGGGGATCGGCCAGAAACGCCGGATCGGTAAGCGCATCGAGGAAAGCGAGCAGCGGTTTCGCCTCGTCCTGCGGCATCGCCTCGAAACCCGCGTGGGCACGCAGCGCCCCGGCGAGCGTGGGAATCGACCCGTCGTGAAGATAGGGCGCCGTCACCCCGACATTGCGCAAGCCCGGCGTGCGAAACCCGCCCATGTCCCCCGCCACGCCGGTCACTTCCGCCAGACCCGCGTCATCTCCCGGAATGTCTCCGGGTGCAGCGATCCGGTGGAAGCGCGCATCTGTAAAGTCGGCCCCGGCATGGCATGAGGCGCAATCTCGCGCAAAAAAGGTCGCGCCCTGCCTCGCCTCGGCGGAAATCGCATCGGCCTCCCCGCGCGAGAACTTGTCCCACGCACTGTCCCGCGACACGAGCGTGCGCTCGAAAGCGGCCAGCGCCTTCGTGACCTTGCCGTAACCGATGCCGCCCGCCTCGCCCGGGAACGCCTTGCGGAACATCGTCCGGTAACACGGATCCCGTCCGAGCCGCTCCGCGATATCGGCTTCCCGCCCCTTCATCCCCATCTCTACCGGATGGTCGCCCAGTACCGGAACCGAGACTTGCGCCTCCAGCGTCGTCTGGCGCGGATCGGCCCATGTCAGCGGGGAAAGCCAGGCGAGGTTGACCAGCGCCGGCACGTTGCGCCGCCCCGGATCGTCCAGCGCGCCGGGGTGAGTGCGATTGCCGTCGGCGAAGGCGTGGTGCTGCTCATGGCAGGTCGCGCAGGACATCGTCCCGTTCACCGAGAGATCGGCGTCGTAGAACAGGCGGCGGCCCAGCTCGACTTTCGCCGCGCTCATCGGATTGTCGGCGGGAACGCGGGGCGCCGGAACGCCCGCGCCCCAGTCCCACCCCGGACGGGACCGTGCCGACAGGCCGGAGAGCGTCGCGGCAAGCAGCGACAGCCCGAGCAGGGCGTATCGCATCCGCCCGCTCAGGGCAGCCGGGCGACGAGCAGGGGAAGCCGGTCATCGGCATTGGCCGAGACCTGCAACAGGTAAGTTCCGGGCTCGAGCGTGAAGTCCACCATCTTGCGGATTCCCGAGCAATCAGGGCCGTGACCATGCGCGGTCGAGGTCATGGCCGTGCCGTCTCCCGCCTTTTTCCCGGCCTTGATGACATCGATCCAGGCCGCCGAACCGAGCGCGACGCGATAGCTGCCCGCCTCCGCGACATCGAACGTGTAAAGGCCGCCGAAACTGACCGAACCGCCCGGCTTTTCCGGTCGCTGGGCATAGCGCATCTCCGGGGTCGGCCGCAGACCGCCCTCGATCCCCTTGCCGATCGCGATCGTGGCGCCCGAAAGCGAGCGCGTGTCACGCGCCGCCAGCAGCCGCGTGCGCTGGTTCCAGGCGGCGAGTTCGGGCGGCAGCTCCACCGGATCGGACGGGCAAGCCATCGGACTGGGCATGCGATCCGCCATAGGCGAAGATTCGCCGCCAGGGGAGCCGGAAGCCGCCGGGCCCGGTGCCTCGGCCGGTGCCTGAGCAGGAGTTTGGGCAGGGGCCTGAACCGGCGACTGCATCGGGATGACCTGGGCCCAGGCCGTTCCGGAAACCGACAGCGCGGCAAGTATCAGCGCCGTTCCAAGCCCGGCCCAAGGAGGCGCACGCCCCATCATCGTGGATGCCCCATTGTTGTAATCGTCTTTCATGTTCGCCCTCGACTATATACCACCAGATATAGCGAATCGCCGGAATGGCGACAGGCCAAAAATATGGGGGTTTCATTCATGCGTTCCGCATCAGCACTTGCGGTTACTTTTTCCTGCGCGCTCGGGCTGCCGGTTCTGGCCGCGCCCGCGCTTGCCGAAACTGCCGCGACGACCGAACAGGGCAGCGCCTTCACGCTGGGGCAGATCATCGTCACCGCCCCCACGCAATCCACGCCGACGATCTCCTCCTCCACGCTCGACGCCGACGCCATGCGGCTGTTCCAGCGTGCCAGCCTGGACGATGCGTTCAATCTCATGCCCGGCGTCTCCTCCTCGAACAGCGGCGGTTCTCGCAATGAACGCCTGATCAACGTGCGCGGTTTCGACCGTTACCAGGTGCCGCTCTCGATCGACGGCATCCGCGTCTACCTGCCCGCCGACGGGCGGCTCGATTACGGCCGCTTCCTCACCGGCGATATCGCGCAGGTGCAGGTGGCCAAGGGCTATGCCTCGGTGCTGGACGGCCCCGGGGCGATGGGCGGTGCGATCAACCTCGTCACCCGCAAGCCCGTCCAGCCGATCGAAGCAGAGGCGCGCGGAACCCTGGACCTGGGCCGAAAGGGCGAATACGCAGGCTACAATCTCTTCGCCCTGCTCGGCACCCGGCAGGACAAGTGGTACGCGCAGGCCAGCTACACCCGGCGCTTCACCGACCACTGGGATCTTCCCGGCGGCTACGAACCTGCCGCAGGTTCGGCGGAAAACGGCGGCCACCGGGACTTCTCGCGCACCGAGGACTGGCGCGTCAACGCCAAGCTGGGCTTCACCCCCAACGCCACCGACGAATATTCGCTCAGCTATACCCGGCAGGAAGGCTCCAAGAACGCGCCGCTGCACATCTCCGATGCCCCGTCCAGCCAGCGCAACTGGTCGTGGCCCTACTGGAACATCGACAGCATCTACTTCCTCTCCACCACGGCGCTCGGCGATGTGGCCACGCTGAAGACGCGCGCCTATCGCAACGGCTTCGACAACCTGCTGCGCGCGTTCGACGATGCGACGCAGACCACCCAGACCAAAGGCCGCGCCTTCAACAGCTACTATGCGGACACTGCCTGGGGCGGTTCGGCCCAGATCGACGTGAACGTCAGCGGGTCTGACCGCTTCAGCGTCGCGGCCCATTACCGGCGCGACAAGCATGTCGAATGGCAGCAGGCCTTCCCTTCCGGCACCACGGAACCCCGGCAGACCAGCATCGAGGAGACCTACAGCATCGCGGCCGAAAACCGCCTTGCCTTCAGCCCCGCCCTGGCGCTGACCACCGGCGTCAGCTTCGACTGGCGCAATCTCACGCGGGCGGAGGACTACGCCAGCAATGTCCTGATCGCCTATCCCCTGCATAACGGTAAGGCGCTGAACGGACAGGCGCAGCTCGTCTGGACGCCGGACCCGCTGACCAGCCTTCACGCCGGAGTCTCGTCACGCGCGCGCTTCCCCACTATCTTCGAGCGGTTCAGCTCCCGCTTCGGCGGCGCGGTGTCCAGCCCGGACCTCAAGGCCGAACGCGCCACCAATTACGAAATCGGCGGCACGCGCGATTTCGGCCCGCTCCACGCCGAAGCCACGTTGTTCTACTCGCACCTGAACGACGTGATCGTCGCCTTCCCGTTCCTCTACCAGGGCCAGTCCGTGACCCAGAGCCGCAACCTCGGCAGCGGCAACTACTACGGCGGCGAGATCGCCCTGACGGCAAGGCTGACCGAAACGCTGAGCCTCGGCGGCAACTACACCTACACGCACCGCGACCTCGACGACCCGACCAACTCGGCCTTCCAGCCGACCGGCGTTCCCACGCACAAGGCCTTCGTCTGGGCCGACTGGGCGCCGCTGGGCGGCCTGCACATCCTGCCCAACGCCGATATCGCGTCGAACCGCTGGACGGTGAACACGGCCGGAACCGAATACTATCGCACCGGAAGCTACGTGCAGGCCAACCTGACCGTGAACTACGAGGTCCGCGAAGGCATCGTCATCGGCGCGGGCGCACGCAACCTGTTCGACGATTATTATGTGCTGGCCGATGGCTTCCCCGAACCGGGCCGCAGCTTCTTCCTGTCGTTCCAGTACAAGTATTGAAAGCGATCCCTGCATCGCACCGACATTGCCCCGGGACGATGCAGGGACGCCCACGTGAATGACCGGGATGGGCAGATGGTGTTGGAAAACTCTGGCTTGAAGTAGCCTGTGTGGTCTGATTCACTGTTCCAGCAGGACGGAGACAGGCTGATGATGGGTGAGCGGACGATGGCGCAGGAGGCGCTGTTTTACAGCTTGAACCTGGAACGGCACGTGCCGGCAGGCCGTCTACTGCGATCGATTGACAGGTTCGTCGATCTGTCCGGCATCCGCGAGCAAGGGTCTTGGATGGGCGCAGAGAGTGAGTGCCATAATCTTCGCCGGGAAGTCCGATCCCCGTGACCCATTCGTCAACAAGGCGAGCATATTGCCTGGTGCTTATGTGGGCTGCGTGATCGGTACAGCTAGGAAATGCAAAATCCTCCAACAACCCGCCTCTCAGTTCCAGCCATTTGAGCAGGCTGGCGCGAGCATCGGTCATCAGTTCAAACTGGGCCCGTCTGCCGGTCCTTTGCTGTACGACCGTGGCCCGTGTTCGAATTTTCCGATCACAAAAGATATCGCTGATCCTGATTTTCACCAGATCGCATCAAAGAAGCGGATCGCCCATATCTGACGGGGCTTGAGCGCTCGCTTTGCTCCAACCTTGCGCCCGGCGTTCCAAGATACCCGCTCGCGAGCGCCGGGATCAAACTCTGATAATCCCATGACACATCTCCTATGGCCCTGACGGCCAGAGGTAGAACACTTCTAGAGAGGCCGACCCATTGCGGCCGTTCAGCAGCCAATTTTTCAGTCTTCGCTGCTGCCTATCCGGTTCGGGTAGTTGTCGACGAGTCGAGGACATTCAGATCAGTGCGGGCGAAGGCCCTGATTGCAAATCCTGCTGCAAGCGGACAGTCGTTAACCTTGCGCTTGCGGCGCAGCTTGCTCCTTCCGGGTGAAGTCGATGAATGCCCTGAGTGGAGGCGGAAGCTGGCGGCGGCCGGAATAATACAGCATCGGCCCCGAGAACGGCTCGTCCCATTCGTCGAGTATCCGTTCCAGGGCCCCCGACTGCATGGCCGGGGCAAGCCAGTCCTCGAAGAGCCTTACGACACCGAGCCCCGCCATTCCGGCCTCGACCAACAGGTCGCAAGCCGAACCGGGCTGGATAAGGAGAGGACCGGGCGGGTCGATACGGATCACTTCGTCACCGCGCTCAAATTCCCAGATGGCCAGCGCGCCGCTGGAGAAGCGCAGGCGCAGGCACGCGTGGTGAAGTAGGTCGCGGGGATGCGCGGGGCGGCCATGGACATCGAGGTATGCCGGAGCCGCCGCCGTGATTATCCGCTGCGACCGTGGTCCGATCGGTAACGCGATCATGTCCTGCTCCAGCCGTTCCTCGTAGCGGATGCCGGCGTCGGCCCCGGAGGCGAGAATATCGACGAAGCTGTCTTCCACGGTCACTTCCACCCGGATCTGGGGATGCGCTTTCAGGAATGTCGGCAGGATGCCGGGAAGGACGGTTCTGGCGACATTCGCCGGGACGTTGAGCCGCAGGGTGCCGGCCGGCTGGTCGGTCTCGGCATGGACGGCGTCGAGTGCGGCATCGATCTCGTTAAGGGCGGGGGAGAGGCGCTCGAACAGCCGGTTGCCCGCTTCGGTGGTCGAGATGCTGCGCGTCGTGCGGTGCAGCAGGCGCACGCCCAGCCGCGCCTCCAGCCGCCGAAGCGCTTCGCTGAGACCGGATGCGGAAACGCCCGATACCCGGGCGGCCTCGCGAAAACCGCCTGCGCGGGCCACGGCCACGAAAGCCGATAGATCGTCAAGTTCAGTCGCCATTGTGCATATTCTCGCACAGCCTGTGCTTAACTGCACGGCTTATCGATCGTTGGCAAGCGGTCCATATGCCTAGGTCGTAAACTCAGGAGATTTGCGCATGACCGATCTTGTACCCGCGAAGACCTTTGAACTTGGCGACCGTACCGTCAGCCGGATGGGCTATGGCGCCATGCAGCTTGCAGGGCCTGGCGTATTCGGCCCGCCGCGCGATCGCGCCGCCGCCATTGCGGTCCTGCGCGCCGCAGTAGAGGCCGGGGTCAACCATATCGACACGAGCGACTTCTACGGACCGCACGTCACCAACCAGATCATCCGCGAAGCGCTGCATCCCTATACCGATGATCTGGTCATCGTGACCAAGGTGGGCGCCGTACGTGGCGACGACGCCGCGTGGCTGCCGGCGCAAAGCCCCGCCGAACTGACGCAGGCGGTGCACGACAACCTGCGCAATCTGGGCCTGGAGCAGCTCGAAGTCGTCAACCTGAGGCTGATGGGCGATGTCCACGCACCGAGCGAAGGATCGCTCGAAGTACAGTTCTCCACGCTTGCGCATTTGCGGGAGCAAGGCCTGATCCGGCATCTTGGCCTCAGCAACGTCACACCTTCGCAAGTGGCCGAGGCGCAGAGGATCGCTCCCGTGGTCTGCGTCCAGAATCAGTACAATCTCGTCCACCGTGCTGATGATGCACTGTTGGAAGACCTGGCCGGCCAGGGGATCGCCTATGTCCCGTTCTTCCCGCTGGGCGGGTTCAGCCCGATCCAGTCGGATGCGCTTTCCCGGATCGCGGCGCGGCTCGAAGCCAGCCCGTTGCAGGTTGCGCTGGCCTGTCTGCTGGCACGTTCGCCCAACCTGCTCCTGATCCCCGGCACCTCGAGCGTTGCGCATCTGACCGAGAATCTGGCGGCCGCGAACCTGCGGTTGTCGCAGGATGTTCTCGACGAGATGGACGTCGTGGCGGGCACCTGAAATCTGCCGCCGTCAGAGGGTGCACGCGCGGTGTTCAACCGATCACGGTCCGGGCGAATGCCGCAGCTGCCTCAAGGCCATCCTGCCCGACGCTGTGGCCCAGCCCTGGCGAGACGTGCATCTCGACAGGCACGCCGGCTGCCGTGAGTGCGGCGCTGGCCAGATCCATGGAACGGAACGGCACGACCTCGTCTTCCGTACCGTGGATCAACAGGACCGGAGGGCGGCTGCGGATATCCGCTTCCAGCAAATCCGGTGCGACCAGCATGCCCGAAATCCCGATGATCCCGGCGACGGTTTCTTTCCGGCGCAACCCGACGTGGAGTGCCATCATCGTCCCCTGACTGAACCCGACGAGTAGCAGGCGGT
The DNA here is from genome assembly GCF_052279045.1 of Novosphingobium aeonii. Classification (NCBI taxonomy): domain Bacteria; kingdom Pseudomonadati; phylum Pseudomonadota; class Alphaproteobacteria; order Sphingomonadales; family Sphingomonadaceae; genus Novosphingobium; species Novosphingobium aeonii. The sequence continues at coordinate 1,852,788 of NZ_CP176833.1, forward strand.
CGCCGGTCAACCCGGCCGCTTGGAGTTCTGCAGTAAGGAAAGCATCGAGAGCCGGCGCCGCAGCCGCCGCGCCGGCCGCATGTTCCGCCGCCGAGAAGGTCTCGATCGGCCACCACTGGTAAGCGGCTGCCATGTGAGGGATCTGCGAAGGGGCATTCGGCGCTACAAAGGCCGCATCGGGCAAGGTGGGCTGGATCATGCGCGCCAGCGAGATCAGATCTTCGCCATTGGAGCCGTATCCATGAAGCAGGACCACCAGTCCGGTGGGGGCCGTGCCGGAGAGCGTAGCGAGGCGGGGGCCGTCGAGCATCAGGATAATCCTTTTAGATTGGCAATCTCAGCATAAATGCCTGCATTATGAAATTCGAGGATCCGACCCATTGTCGCCTTCCCGCCGTCGACCCTTCCCAGCCATTCCGCACCCAACTTTCCGTTCCAAGTTGCGGCCAGCCCGCTTTCTCGACCTAGACGTTCGGGACAGGCCGGATCCAGATCGGCTGATTTTGTTGCAAACCCGCAAGGAACCTTCCCGACGGGTTTGCGGTTGCCTTGCGCCGGTCCTTTCCTAAGGAGCGGTGTGGCGACCACTGGGGACCGTCGGCTCCAGAAACCCTGGTACAGATGTCCCCAAGGGTGGCTCAAGCACAAAGCGCGGGTAGGAGAGAACCAATCCTGTATTGGGGAGCGTTATGGATTGCACGCCGCCGGATTGCTGTGTTCGTGCGCTGTTTCCGACCCCCCTGAGAGTGCCGAAGCCATAATCACGCACGACATTTCCGAACAGCACGGCGGATGAGTACGTCAATGGACCGATCAGGACCTCAACCTTGCCGTTGAAATGCAGCGCTTCGCCAAGGGTTGGGACGGTCGCGGTCTCGATGCTCCCCGATGAAAGTGAGCCATCGCGTTCGCGTTTAACGTAGGTCGAGCCCTGCTTGTAAGGTTTGGTGGCAATGTAGCGGAGGATACCTTCTTTCCACATGTCGTCATCGCCGCCGCCATTGGCGCTGACATCGATTACCAGACGCTGCGTAGAAGCCGCCTTCATCTGTGCGAAACAGTCATGCGTAAATTTGAAATACTGTGCCTTGTCGCTCCAAGCGAATGAGGCAACCTTCAGCGACGCTGTGTGGTCCGCGTTGATGCGGCAGGAGTAAAGGCGATCAAAATTAGCCTCTTGCTGCAAAATCGCCGGAAGCACATGCCCCGCCGAGACCCGATGCGACATCGGAGAGCCTGCGAATTGAAGATCATAGACTGCCGGAGTGCCATAGAGTTTGGCAAATCCAAGCCACCAGCGCTGCGATAGCAAGGCTGCCCGAAATGCCGGCGTATCTCCATGCATACGAGCCAGCAAAGCGTACGTTACGTCCTGGGCATCACGACCACTTATTCTCACGATCCTACGCCCGGCGAACGGCGTCATCTCGCCGCCCAGTTTTGCCGTAATGACCGGATAGCCCTGCTCGTCGAGTTCGACTTCGAAAGGGAAAAATCCGGTTCCTCGACGTACTTCCGCTGCGCTCTGTTCTCGCCAATTCGGCAAGCCGATGAACAAGTGGCCGTCCGCGAGCAGCGGGTTAAGTTGGGCCATGGCCGCCCACGCCTCCCCCTGCGTCATGGCACGAGACAGCTGCCCGCGTATTGACGCTGCGGCGGCTTCCAGGCGCTCTCGGGTCGTCGAGCGTTCAAGTTGCGGATGTTGCCGTTCGATTGTGTCGATGGCGAAGCGCAGATCTGCCTGCAGAGCAGCGGGCTCAAATGATTGCGGAGCAGCTGCCAAGCCGATGTTAGGCAAAAGGCATACCGAAACCACGATCGCAGCAAGGACCATTGAACAATTCATGATCGGCTTTCCTCATTTGCAGCCTCGTACGGATCACGGACTTCCATCGAGCGATTCGTTGAAATATATGAGTTGTATTTCAACAGGAGTCCATGCGGATGAGTCATCAATTCGATCCGGGGGCGCTCACCGATCCGGCGATGATCCGACTGCTGAGTTCGCCAATGCGCCAGGAACTGATGGACACTTTGGCTGCCATCGGGGGCGAGGCGAGCGTTGCTACGTTGGCGGAAGAGCTGGGGCGTCCGGCAGATGGCTTGTATTATCACTTGCGTGCGCTCGCAGCGGCTGGGTTGATCTGCGAAGTGCCGGCGGACGATAACGGCGATCGGCGATACCGATTGGCAAGCCACGATGGCGGTCCAATTCGGCTGGCCTACGATCTGCGTCCTAATGGTAATGCTGCCGAACTGAGAAATTTCGCTCATGGATTGATGCAAATAGCTGAACGCGATTTCCAGGATGCGCTGGGTAGAGTGAATGCGGTAGTTTCCGGTCCTAAACGAGAATTATGGGCTTCGCGCAACAAGGGCTGGCTCAGCGATAGCGACCTGACCGAGGTCAACACTCTGCTCGAACGCTTGAGTGAATTGACGAGCCAACCGAAGGACGAAGGCAAGAATCACCTTGTTAGCTTGGTCTTTTCGTTGGCGCCGATTGATCCACGACCGAAGCGAAGGGCTTCTGGCAAGGCACGGAAGGGACCGGTGTCGTAGCTCGCATACAGCGTGGGCCTGAGCCGTCCATTCGTCGCGACGCAAAGAGCGGGATGGCTGCCTGGAATCGGCACGTAGCAACTACTTCTGCCGTCAACCCTTGTCGGTCGCTCGGCTCTCGATTTTGCGCTACCAGGTGCGGACTGGCAGCTTTCCCATTTTGGATGCCTTCGACTGGCCGTTAGCGGAATGTCGCGTTCGGAAAGGCGCGAGTGAGATGGCTGCCGATCGGGCATTACGGAAAACATCTCTGAACGGGGTTTCCGACATATTTTCAATCCGACGGGGCTTTCCGTACAGCGGACTTCATCGTATGATGATGATCGGTGTACATACGAGCCTTTGCAAGTTCCTTCTTGCATAAGCGGGCATTAATGCAGTCTCGCTACACGACAATCAGGCAATTTCCGACGCCTCAGGCTGGAAATCCCTGCCGTAAACTGCCGTCGGCCTCCATCATATTTTTTCTGGAAGATTGAGATCAAAGCTTCTTACGAAGAAAAAGCCGCTTTTGGCCGATGGGATGATCGTCGATTATGGCGAATACCTCAAAGCCCAGCTTTTCATAAAATCCGCTAGCCTGAAATTCGAATGTGTCGAGCCAGACCCCGATGCAATCATTGGATCGAGCGATATTTTCAGCTTGTTCCACAAGGGCTTTGCCATAGTTCTTGCCACGATATTCTAGCGGAATGGCAAGCATTTCTATAATGAGCCAGTCATAGGCGCACTGGCCCCAAAGCCCTCCTACATTGTCACCCATCTCATTGGTTAGCAACACGGCGATGGGCCGAATACACGGATCACCCGCACGCATTATGTTGTGAGTGTGTAGGGGCCTGAAAATCGCTTCGTATTCAGCGTCGGAGGGATTTTGAGATGTTTTTATAAGTAACGTCATGACGTTAGCATATATTGAAGTGCTTGATCCGCAACGACTGAGCGGGGCGTATCGCCTGAATCAATCGAAGGTTGAACCACACTAAGTCCTCCCGACAATCGGGTGTTTTCCGGCACGGCCGGTTTCGGGAGCCTGCCTTAGGGCACTGAGCGACTGACAAAGGGCGCAAAGCGGCCCCAAAGTAGCCATGCCCCTGAATATGTTATGCCCAGACAATCCAAGGTGATTGAGCAACGGCACCTACGACACCTTCGGGTGTTATCTGCGCATGGCGCATCACACATTATCCTTCGGCCAGACATCGGTCGCGATCGTGACGGGTGGGGAATCGGGAATCGGGCGCTCCGCCGCGATTAAACTGGGTAAAGCGGACCTCCCTGTCGCGCTGACCTATTTCGCAGATCAGGGCCGAGCGAATGCAGTCGTCGCCGAAATCACCGACAGCGGTGGGAGGGCCGTGGCTGTACGGACCGATGTCGGCGATGAGCAGAGCGTCGAGGCACTCTTCGATCTGGCAGAAGAGCGCTTCGGCACGGTCGACCTTCTCGTCAATTCGGCCGGGCTGAATATGACGGGCGTGATGCTGCGCGATATGGAGTTGGTCCAGTTCGATCGCCTGATGCGCGCCGATCTCTACGGTCCGTTCCTGACATGTCGGCGCATGGTGCGCGCGCTGGATGGTGCGAACCGAGGCGGCCGGATCGTCAACATATCCTCGATTCACGAGCGCGCGCCACGTGCAGGCGGGGTCGACTATGACGCCGCCAAGGGAGGTCTCGCGCAGCTTATACCAAGGTGCGTTGAGGCTGACTCACGCGGGGGATTCCCAAGATCGTGAAAATCTGATTCGACGTAGCAGGCACGTGGAGGCTTGCGATGGCGGCAGCGATTGGGGTTCGGTATGACTACACATCGGCAGATTTGCGCCAGTTTGCGCGACGAAGCGATGATGCGGATCAGGTCCGGCGGCTATTGGCGGTGGCTCTGATCCTGGACGGCGGGAGCCGGAGCGAAGCGGCGAAGGTTGCCGGCGTCACGCTGCAAATCGTGCGCGACTGGGTCCTGCGGTTCAACGAAGGCGGCCCCGATGGTCTGGCGACGCGCAAGGCGCCGGGCCGGGCCGCGATCCTCAATGACGAGCAGCGCGCGCGGCTTGCGGCGATAGTCGAGGCCGGGCCAATCCCCGCGTCGCATGGCGTCGTGCGCTGGCGGCTTGCCGATCTGACCCAGTGGATCTGGGACGAGTTCGCGCTCTCGGTCACGCGCCATACCCTCGGGCGTGAGCTTCGCGCGATGGGCTACCGCAAGCTCTCGGCGCGGCCCCGCCATCGGGGGCAGAAGGGCGACGACATTGCCGATTTTAAAAAAGCTTCGCTGCCCGCCTGGCGCAGATCAGGTGGCGCCTCCCGCGAGGAACGCCGATAGAGCTGTGGTGGCAGGACGAGGCTCGCATCGGTCAGCAAACCAAGCTCACCCGGCGCTGGGCGAAGCGCGGCACGCGGCCCTCGGCACCCAAGGATCAGCGGCGCTCCTCGGCATGGCTGTTCGGCGCGATCTGTCCCGCCGAAGGTAAAGCCGCCGCCATCGTCATGCCCCGCTGCAACAGCGAGACGATGAGCAAGCACCTCGAGGAGATCGCCTTTCACGTCGCGCCAGGCGCACATGCCGTTCTGCTGCTCGATCAGGCCGGATGGCATGGATCGGTCGAGCTGGTCGTGCCGCCCAACATCACCTTGATGCCGCTGCCGCCCAGGTGCCCGGAGCTCAACCCCGTCGAGAACGTCTGGCAGTTCATGCGCGACAACTGGCTGTCGAACCGCATCTTCAAATCCTACGATGACATCGTCGACCACTGCTGCTTCGCCTGGAACAAGCTCGTCGAACAGCCCTGGCGCATCATGTCCCTCGGACTGCGCCAATGGGCCCATGGGTTCTGATCAATGCACCTTGGTATTACAGCGACCCTCGCGCTGGAACTCGCGCCGAAGCGTGTGGCGGTCAACGGGATCGCGCCTGGCATGATCCTGACCCCGATGAACCAGAGCGCGCTCGATCATCCCGACGAACTGCGGCGCAAGGAAATGGCAATACCTTGGGGCCGCGCAGGAACGCCGGACGAGGTGGCCGATCTGATCCTGTTCCTGCTCTCATCCGCCGCAGACTATATCACCGGCACCACGGTTACGATCGACGGCGCGCTGTCGCTGACCGTTGCGCAAGGAGCCTGACGGGAATGGCCGCCTATGTTGTCGAGGAATTGCAGACCGTCACGCTCGATATCGCCGGGCCCGACGGGCGATTGGCACATCATGATTTGATGAGCCCCTATGTGTGGATGGAGGGTGAGACCTATCGCTTGCTCGTCCGCGTCGTTCCCAATCCTTTGAGGCCGGACGATCCGACCGGAGTTATCTGGGCCGGGGAATCAGATGATGGTCTCGTTTTCCGAATGAGTGAGGCACCGGCGATCCTGCCTGGCCCTAATCCCGACGATGCCGGCGGATGCGAGGATCCGACCGTCGTGCTTGGTGAGGATAGCGCCTATCTTGTCTTCTACACTGGCGTCGATGCCGCCCGGTCACAGGGCGCTCTGCTGGTGGCGAAAGGGCGCGACCTAACCAGCCTGCGCGAACAACGGGTCATGCTCAAGGCGCCCGACGGCGAAGGCAACATCAAGGAAGCGACGCTGGCGCAGGGATCGGACGGGCGGTTCCGACTCTTTTACGAATATGCCAGGGGCAATGCCTCGCGGATCGGCATGGCGGAGGGGGCGACGGCCGAAGGTCCGTGGACGGTAATCGATGATCCATTCACGATCCGGGAGGACAGCTGGGACAATTGGCATCTGTCGACCGGACCAATCGTCCAGCAGCCAGGCTGTGATCCGGTCATGTTTTACAACGGGGCGACGGTGGACGCGCGTTGGCGCATCGGCTGGATCAGCTTCGCACCCGATTTCAGCTGCGTGACCGGGCGAGGCCTTGAACCGATCCTCATGCCGCCGCCCGCCAAGAGCCGGGACGCCACCGACATTGCCTTTGCGGCGTCATGCATTGTGACTGGTGACGCAATCTGGCTCTATTATTCGTTGGAGGACAAGATCCTTCGCCGCGCACGGATCCACCGTTACACCACGCGGTAGATCAGCCTAAGACTTGCGCGAGACGGATGATCGGCAATCTTGAGGATTGGCAGATCGGTTGCACTGACCGGACCCGCGCGACGCATCGATTTAGATTTCGGACGGCGGCTTACAAGCGAGGCTGTTGCATCTTTGAAAGGCTAGAGTTGGCATTTTGCTGCTTTCCCGCCGTCGACCCCACGCAGACACTCGGCTTTCATTTCGAAACTCCAAAGTGCAGACCGTCAGCTATATCTCGCGGCTGTCGCTCGGATTTGTGCAATAGCGCCATCGGCAAGTGCCGCTTGCTGTTAGGGCAGAGAAGCTTTGTTCTCTAGCGCATGATCCCAAACATGTGTCGTCTGTCTCGATGTCGCACCCAATTTGTCGCGCCAAGGGGGACATGAGATGCGGACGGTTCGCAATGCTCGGGGAGCGGACCCTATTTTGCAAGCGACGATGATCAGCGAGTGTTTGTCGATCCAGTCTTTGGCGCTCTCCAAGCGCGCCATTGCTCCCTGTAACGAAGCCGATCACAGCTGGGCAATTATCGTCGCCCCGCATCGGACCGAACTACGCCTCGCCCCCTCAAATCGCCATAGCCATCTGCGGCGTTGCCCTTAACCGCCTCAAGTCGCGGACAGGCGGGGCGCCGAAGAGGCGACGATACTCTCGGCTAAACTGGGAAGGACTGTCATAGCCAACACGGAAGCCCGCCTCTGCCGCATCAAGCCGGTCGGCTAGCATCAGCGCCCGCGCTTCCTGCAACCGCAGCTGCTTTTGATATTGCAGCGGAGTCATGGCGGTGGCGCGGCGAAAATGATCATGGAAGCTCGACATGCTCATGCCGGCAAGGGTGGCAAGGTGCGGTCCGCTAAATGGTTCGCGGAAATGGGCCTTAAGCCAGGCGATCGCTTTAGCCAGCTGGCTGGTGCGGCTTTCGCCGCTCGCTATCGCCCGCAGGACGCCTGCGCCCGGCCCGGTCATCATCCGCACCAGCAATTCTCGCTCGATGAGCGGCGCGAGCAGCGGCGCGTTCGCCGGATCGCCGAGCAGCGCCGTCAACCGCGTCGCCGCGTCAATCAGTTCAGGTGTCATCGGGTGTAGCGTCATCCCGCCGCTCTCCTCCGTGCCCGCCGGCAGGGGCGGCAGGGTTAGCGCGATCTCCGACAACAGGGCGGGGTCGAGATAGAGGCAAAAGCAGAGATAAGGCGCGTCGGCGCTCGCGCGTGTCACAGCGCCTGTGATGGGCAGGTCAAGTGAGGCGACGAGGTAGCTGGCAGGGCCATAGTCGATCACCGCATCGCCCAGCAGCACGCGCTTGCCGCCCTGCGCGATGATGCACAGCGCCGGACGCTGCACCATATGCACCGGCTCGCCACCCTGATCCGAGCGGACCAGCGTGAGCCGAGCGATGGGCGTGTCGACGATGCCTTCGCACTCGGCGTATCGGGCAATCTGTCGAGCCAGTTCTTGATGCGCCATCAGCGCTTCTCCCAGAGCCTTCGGTATGATCCGCCTACACAGTCGATAGCGACCGATCCAGCCCGACGCTAGAAATCTGGAATATCGTGCAATCATCCCGGATGACCGTTCTACCTCCTTCCGACCAGATAGCGCCATCTAACGGGCATTGGATCGATGGTTCGGTCCGTCTGAACAGGAGTGACTATCATGACTCTCGAGGACAAGGTCATCGCGATTACCGGCGCCAGCAGCGGCATCGGCGAAGGCACGGCGCGGCTGCTAGCGGCGCGCGGCGCGAAGCTGATGCTGGGCGCTCGCCGCACCGACCGGCTCGCCGTGCTGGCGGAGGAACTGAACGCAGCTGGAGGCACGATCGCCTTCCGGTCGCTCGACGTCACCGACCGCGGCGATTTCGAGGCGTTCATCGCCGCGGCAGAGGCCGAATATGGCCGCGTTGATGTATTGGTCAACAATGCGGGCCTGATGCCGCTGTCGCGCTTCGACAGCCTTAAGGTTGACGAATGGGACCGGATGATCGACGTCAACATCCGAGGCGTCCTGCACGGCATAGCCGCCGCCCTCCCTCGCTTCAAGGGCCAGGGCAGCGGCCAGTTCGTCAACATTTCTTCGATCGGCGGCTATGCCGTGTGGCCGACCTGCGGCGTCTACAGCGCGACAAAATACGCAGTGCGCGCCATCTCGGAGGCGCTGCGCATGGAGCATGACGACATTCGCGTCACCATTATCGCACCGGGCGTCGTGGAATCTGAACTGGCCCACACGATCACCGATCCGGTCGCGGCGCAGGCAATGATCGATTTCCGCTCCATCGCGCTTACGCCGGACGCGATCGCGCGCGCCATCGCCTATGCAGTGGAGCAGCCGGCGGATGTGGATGTTAATACGCTAATCGTCCGGCCGGTTCGCTCAACAATCTGACGAGGATGGGGGCATTCGCATATGCCCCCCGTAACTCGGCCGCAGACAAAGTCCTAAGCGCTCTTGAATTTCTCGAAGACTATATAGGATAAATACGGCCAAACTTTGCAACCTCTCGAATTTTTACTACGAAGCCAACCTCAAAAATCGCGCTCGACCTGACGATCTATCTTGTCCGAACCGACCCATTTACGAAATTCTGACCATGCTTTTGCTTACTTCGGTGCGGACGGTCCGATCAGGTAGCTTCCGATTAACATACGATGCCCGATTCGGTGCTTGAAATGTCAGCTCATGTCCGACCCGGCCATCAGCAAGTTTGACAGCTGCCGGGCAGCGAAGCCCCCGCCCCATGTATCGCCCCCATCAGGGACAAAGTCGGGTGGCGGGTTCAACGACAGTTTCGGGCCGCCGGGCATGGCTCCGCCGCCTGCATATCGTGGACGGAAGTGTTTCTAGGCGGAACCTCGGCGATGGTGACGGCAGCAGTCTCTGCCGGACTTGCCATTTCCGCCTTCTCCTGCCGGCTGGCACCGCCGGGAACGATGGAAGTCAGTCAACGCTTCGGCCTGCCGCCGCTGCCGTCCACCGAGCTCGTGATGTTCTCCACGCTGACCGACATGAAATCGCGTGAGGCCCTGCGTACCCTGGCCGCCACATTCCGCGACCATCGCCCCGGGACCAAATTAGAACATCTCAGGCCCGATGAAACTGTCGGTCCTGTTCTGCCTTACCCCATGCGCGATCCATGCCCGTGATTCGAGTGATAGGGAACAGGGCTGAGGAGGCGAAGGGACCGAGCGCCTGAGTTGAAAATGTCAGCTATCATTGCTCCTTGCTGACGCACTCGCCCCTTATGAGACGCTCAGCACCCGTTTGCAGCGCGGCAGGTGCCGACGGTCCGCAATCCGGCAGGTGTCAACCAGATATTGCCGTTCACCAAGTGTGGTGCGTACGTCCGGACCGGACACAAAGCGACAGTCGTTTAACGAACACCGGCTTCTGCCAGGCGTTGAATCAAGCGGATTTGCGCTTGGCTCTGACCTTGGGAGCAGGCAATTCCTGGAATGTGATACGAACGATCTCGGCAAGCCACTCACTGTCATCCCACTGTTCCGCGTCGATCAGGAGACAGGGCTTTGCACCGGGATACGGAGGTGCTTCTTCCGCGCCGGCAGCGAATGCCCGCCCTCCAACCGTGGACTTTACGAATAGGTGGTCGTCGCAGACCAATGCGACCATTTTCCCATCACAATAAATGCCGAATTCGCCAAACATCGCCTTGGCTGTAACGGTGCCCCCGCCTGCCATCTGCTCAACAAGGAATTCGACGGTTTTACGATCAGACGCCATAAGGCGATATCGCTGGTCCTGATGAAAAGGTCGAGGGTCAATCGACCCTTTGCGGCCACTCAGGGTGCAAATCCTGATCGCCAAGTGCGGAAGGTCCGGTATCGCTGAAACCCGCCATTCGTTCATTGGATGGTGAGCAACGGCCGGAAAGACTGACATTGGGACCTCGGGCCTACGCAGTTTTGCGGTTTCCAACGCAGGAAAGCAAACCATCCAAGATTGAAAAACCCCGAGCCAAAAGGCTTCGGACGTTGGGTGTTTTAATGATCCGGAACTTTAAACCTTCACGATCAGCGCCCTGGTGGGCGATCAGCATGTTCAGGTTTTCGCCGCCATGATTGCAAGCGGCCATGAGGACGTATGAAGTCGCCTGCGCCGGCGATACGGTCCACTGCTTGAGGATGAGGCGATCGTTCGGGCAGGGTTTGATTGGAGCGAGCCATTGGCGTGCGCGATGGTCTCGGCGAGCAGCTCGCGGTAATAGCAGTACCGACCAAACTAGGTCGTTCATTAGAGGTGCGAATGTCGGGATCGGACAGGAGCAGTGGCGGGACCTAGGGACGCTTCCGCCCGGCAGTTATCTGCGGTTGACGCGGATAGCTGCGGATCAGTAGTCCCGCAGGTAGCTACAGCTGCTGATGTTCCTTCCTCTCGCGTAACCTTTCGTTATGGTGGAGAAATGGACATTGAGCGACGCACCGTACTCACGGGCATGGTGGCATTCTCGGCAGTTGGACCAGCTGCCGCAGCAGAAAAAGGGGACGCCATGTACGGATTGATCAGCAAGATGACTGCACGCCGCGGTGAGTGGGACGCCCTTTCGGCGATTCTGATAGCCGGCATTGCCGGAATGCCCGGCTGTTTGAGCTACGTCGTCGCCGCTGATCCGACGAATTCGGACATCATCTGGATCACTGAGGTTTGGGAATCGAAGGACCTGCACGCGGCTTCCTTGGCGCTTCCCTCGGTGCGAGACGCGATCATGAGAGGACGTCCCCTCATTGCGGGAATGGAGAGGGTAGCCGAGACGTCGCCGGTTGGCGGCTTCGGCCTCGGTACCCAAAGGTAGCAATGAACTACGGCAGGTCATTTGCCTTGCTTGCATCGACAGCCCGCTGATGAGTGGCGGCGAGTGCCTCATCTTGACGCGCAATCTTGATCGCCGCAGGGCGGCCGGCAATCCGCGCAGCATAGGAACGGAAAGTGTCGTTGCCGGGTATCAGCTTGAACGCGATCATCCAGTTCAATGCGCCGCCCCACAATATGTCCGCAGCGCTGAAATCGTCCCCAAGCAGATACGGCCCGCTCCGCAACTGTTCTTCCAGCGTGTTTACGACATGATCGTAGTCGCCATAGGGTGACATTGCTGAGGGCCCGGGCTCGCGGCCTAGTGCCTTGTCGGTCACTGCAGGTTCAAGGCACGCAGCATAGTAGACGAGCCACCGGAGGTAGGAGCCTCGGCGAATATCGTCGATGGGTGGAGCCAGCTTCGCATTCGGGAACAGATCGGCAAGGTAGATAAAGATCGCGACTTGCTCCGTCACGAGCACGCCGCGATGCAGGATCGCAGGCACCTTGCCGAGCGGGTTGACCGCGAGGAAATCAGGTTTGCGTTGCTCGCCTGCTTTGATGTTCAAAATGGCCAGCTCATAGGCCGCGCCGAGTTCCTCCAGCAGCGTGAGCACGCCGGCGGAGCGCGATTGCGGCGCGTGGAACAGGGTAATTGGCTCGATTGGGTTCATTGCGGGTTTCCTGATCGGTGTCGACAAGCCGTTATCGAACCGCCAAGCTGACATCTTCTGTCAGGTATGCGGATAGTTTTAAACGATGCGGGCGACCCGGCTGCTTAAGATCCTTATGACCCTTCAGGCACGGCGCCGGGTGTCGGCCTCCGCACTTGCCGAAGAGTGCGAAGTATCGGTCCGGACGATCTACCGCGACGTGGATGCACTCAGTTCGGCAGGTGTACCGATTTACGCCGATCGTGGTTCGGAAGGCGGGTATCGGTTGCTTGAAGGGTATCGCACGCGCCTGAACGGCGTGTCGGAGCGGGAGGCGGAGGCCATGTTCCTGTCGGGACTTCCCGGGGCAGCCGACGCTCTCGGACTAGGTGCAACGCTGGTGACCGCACAACTCAAGCTGTCGACGGCGCTACCGGAGTCGATGCGGTCGTCAGCGGATCGTACGCGGACGCGGTTTCATCTCGATGCGCCGGGGTGGCTCGATAGAGGCGAAACGCCCGAGCACCTGCGGACCGTATTTGAGGCAGTGTGGCACGATCGGCTTATCGACATCCGCTACCGGAGCTGGAAATCCGAGCGGCGCCGACAGGTAGCGCCACTTGGTCTCGTCTTGAAAGCGGGCGCCTGGTATTTGATCGGATCAGTCGGGGCGAGCGTTCGCACTTATCGTATCAGCAGAATTTGCGATCTGGCATTGCTCGACGAGCATTTCGAACGGCCTGCGGCTTTCGATCTTGCCGATTACTGGAGAGAGAGCACGGCAAGGCTGGAGGAAGAGCTTCATTCCGCCTCGGCCGTCGTCCGACTGACACCGGCAGGCATCAAGATGCTGCCGGCGTTCCTATCCCCGTATGCGCAGTTGGAGATGGTACTCGGCGATGAGGATGACGCAGGTTTTCGAGTTGCCACGCTTCCAGTCGGCTCTGTCTCGCATGCCTGCTCCGAGCTTCTACGATTTGGAACCGATGTCGAAGTGATTGGGCCGCCCGCGCTCCGGGAACATATGATAAAAGTGATAGATCAGCTCGGCCGGACATACTTGCGACCCTGATTGAGGTAAAATGGATTTCCCATATTCTGTTGGGTTTCACGGCGCGCTTCGCGCCGACCGCTCTTCAGCATTCCAGACATGGAGCGCGGTGGGTGAGCCGCAATGTGGCGGCCCTGGAGACGCATCTTCGGCAGCGGCTCTTGCAACGATCCACCCGCAAACTGCACCTGACGCCCGAAGGCGAACGCTACTATGTCGAAGCCCGCCGCATCCTCGACGCCGTGAACGAAGCCGAGTCTGCGCTGAAGAGCGAGGCCAGTCCCTCTGGTCTGCTCCGCGTCGCTTGCCCAACGGCCTTTGCTCACGCGTTTCTGATGCCCCAAGTCCCTGAGTTTCTGCGGACCTACCCGGGTCTCGATCTCGACCTGCAGATTTCCGATCGTTTCGTGAACCTCATCGACGACGGCGTCGAGCTGGCCCTGCGGATCGGACACCTCAGCGACAGCGCCTTGCGCGCACGGCGTGTCGGCCTTTTCACGCGCATTTGCGTGGCGGCGACGGATTATCTCGACGCGCGCGGCACGCCCGAAACGCCGGGCGACCTGATCAACCATGACTGCATCGTCTATTCCCTGCTGTCGACGGGCGCGACCTGGCGCTTCGCCGACTTGGAAGTTACGGTGTCCGGCCGACTTCGCGTGAGCGCCCCACAAGCCGCGCGCGAGGCCGCCCTGGCCGGCCTGGGCGTCGCCCTTGGGCCGCATTGGCTGTTCGAGGACGGCCTCAGGAGCGGTCGCCTCAAGCGGATCCTCACCGGATGTGAGGCCACCCCCGTTCCCATACACATCCTCTACGTCGCCAACCGCCTTCTTCCGCGTCGCGCCACGGTGTTCATGGATTTCATGGCCGCAGCGTTTTCCAAGATCGAGACGCTGAACGTCGACCTTTTGCCTTCCGGTTGCGGTGACGACCGGTGGCCGCCGTCTCGGAAGCGGACAGGTAACTAGCGGCCCAGTTCCGGTCGCAATTCGCGCCCAGCGAGCCGACCGTTGAGTGACGGCTTATGGTAATGAACCAGCCGCTGGACTCTCCGCGCGGAACGGAAGAGTTGTCCCAGGCCTTGCCCATCACAGCGGACCCTTTATCGTGGTTCAGCCATCAATTTTCCAACCTCAAGTCAGGATGTTCCGCTTTCTCGATTGCTGCCGCCCGCGCCGCAGACAACGGTAGGCACACCATCACTCCGGCGTGTCGTCATTTTCGACCTTGGCCTGCGCTGCGAGTTTAGCGTCGATCGCTTCCAGCGCTTTGATGAAACGCTCATGCGCCAATTGCGCCTTCGGCATCAGCTTTGGGCTGATACCCCCAGCGGCGAGAATCTCGGCGCGAACCTCCATCATCTTTTGCGCCTTCTTAATCGCATTGACCGCCACCAGGTCTTTGGAGATCGGGACGTAGCGGGTCGGTAGCCCAAACCGAGGATGGGTGCGAATTGCCTTGTCATCCGGCACGAACACTATGCGCGGTTCCCCATCAACCGTGGGGGTAACGTCGCGCCGGGTGCCGTCCTGTTGCTCCCATATCGCGTGGTGCTCTGCCTCCAGCCATACGCCAGGCTTTTCCCAAATGATCCACCCCATGATCGCCTTGCCACCATGAGCGCGGATCGCCCGATCGACGTTATCGAAGCACTCGGTTTGCATGCTTCCCTCTAGAGGCTCCACCTCGATCCACTCGGGCACACCCTTGAGTGCGATGCGAGCAAAGCGGATGACCTGGTCGTCGATTTGGGCGGGAGCGATCGGTTTCATGGTCGGGCATCTATGCCTCACTCACATTTCCAGCAAGACGCACTCGCCAGACTGAAAGGGCGCCTGGCAGACCTGTCGACTCTCAAAGGCTTGATGCCGTGCTCGCCGTTCCGTGCTCGCCCCTGCCCGGTCGTTCAGCACCCAATTTTACGCTCTCAGGTGCGGAATGGCAGCTTTCCCATTTTGGATGCCTTCGACTGGCCGATAGGCGACCGTCGGGTGCTGGGCCTGGTTGTGGAGATAGCTAACGCTTAGGCGGCGTCGGCCGCCGACCAAAAAGTTATCCTGAAGGGGCGGTATGAATGAAGGGTTTCACCGAAAATGGCCGCCGCCGTCCCACTTGCCTGGCAACTGCCTCACTACGCCTCAACATGAGGGGGCCACAGGTTGCTTTCACAAGCGGCTCATCGGAAAATCTGCGACTGACAGTCTAAAGAGCCGAATTTCGCCGGCGATCAACCCGCGGCGCTCCATCCTCCGCCAAGGGCACGAAACGATGCAATCGCGCCTCGCGTTGCTGCGGCGCGCGCCTGGATCGCGCCATCGCGGGTTTCGAGCAGGCGACGGTCGGCATCCAGCACCTCGATCAGGCTTGCCATTCCGCCCTTGTAGGCGGCCATGGAAGCGTCTCGCGCCCGTGACAGCGAACCTTCGCCCTGGACGAGGGCCGTCGCGCGCGCTTCCTGTTGCAGCAGTGTGGAGAATGCGTCCTCGACATCCTGCGAGGCGCGCAAAACCGTCAGGCGGTAAGCTGCCAGCGCTTCGACATTGCGTCCCTTGGCGGCCTTTATCTCGGCGTCGACCCGCCCGAAATCAAACAGCCGCCAGCGCAGGCCAAACACGCCATTGGCCTGCGTGGCATTGCCGGTAAACAGGCCGCCTGCAGCCGTGGTCGCCGTTCCCAACAGGCCGCTCAGAGAGAATTTCGGATAATATTCCGATACCGCCACACCAATGCGCGCGTTGGACGCGGCAAGCGTGCGCTCCGCAGCTATGATGTCGGGGCGACGGCGCAGCAAGGCGGCCGGCCCCCCGGCCGTCGAGATCGCAGGCGGTGCTGGGACTGGCGTCGAGGCTGCAAGTTCGGGGCGTGTCGTGCCAGGCTGAACGCCGATCAACACGTCGAGTGCATTCATCGCCATGTCGAGCTCGTTTTGCAGAGCCGGGACGGAGGCGCGGACCTGCGCCAGAGCGCCTTCCGCTTGCCTCAACTGAAGTTCGGCAGCCACACCCTTGCGATATTGGAGCGCCACAAGGTCGACCAGCCGCTGCTGGGTTTCGAGTTGCAAACGCGCGACATTGAGCCGCGCCTGCAACATTCGGATGGCAACATAGGTATCGGCGATCTGCGCCGCGACGGATAGGCGCGCGGCAACCGCGCCGGCTTGTGATGTCTGCCAGTCGGCGCGCGCCGCATCGCGAGCAGCGTCGCGCCCTCCAAACAGGTCGATTTCCCAGCTGGCACCGAGGCTCAGCTCATAGGTCTCGGTCGACCGCTCGAACTGGGGAAAAGCACTGCCGATCCGTCCGATAGGCGTGTCACGGGACTGATAGACCTCACCGGCCTGTCCGCTGACCTGACCCGAGGGCATCAGCGCGGCATCCGCACCCTTAAGCGCCGCGCGCGCCTGGACGACGCGTGCGGCCGCCTGCTGGAGATCAAGATTCTGCACCAGTCCCCGTTCGACAAGGCTTGTAAGAAGCGGATCGTCGAACGTGCGCCACCATGCAACCAGGTCTGAGGATTCCGATGCGGACGATCGCGCCTCGACCGCAGGTCCGCTCGTAAAGGCGGCCGGCTGTATCGACACCGGGGCTACATAGCGCGGCCCAACTCCGCAGCCGGCAAGAAGGACGGAGCCGCCTACGGCGGAAAGAATCGAGTTCAGGGGACGCATCGCTTCCTCAGGACGCAAATGGCAAGATATGACTGATATATATAATGGTCACTCGTTGTCAATTATGGCCTATGTCATTATGCTTGAGCGATGAGCAGCAGCACCTACACCAATGACTCCCCGGTCCGAGGGCCCGCAGAACATGCCGTGCGCGACCAGATCATCGCGGCGGCGCACGAATGTTTTGCCCGCTATGGCTATGCCAAGACTACCGTGGCCGACCTCGCCAAGGAGATCGGATTCTCAAAAGCCTATATCTATCGCTTCTTCGAGTCGAAGCAGGCGATCGGGGAAGCAATCTGCGGTTCGCGACTGGAGCAGATCTTAACAGAGGCGCGCGCGGCGATCGATCAAGGCAGCAGCGCGACAGATCGTCTTCGTCGCATGTTCAAAAGCTTGACAACCCGAAGCGTCGACCTTTTTTTCCATGATCGCAAGATTTATGACATCACGGCCCATTCTGCCGCTGAGCAATGGGGTTCGTCCCTGGCATACAAGCAGACGCTCAACCACATGCTTGCCGAAATCATCAAGAGCGGCCGGGAAAGCGGCGAGTTCGAGCGCAAGACGCCGCTCGACGAGACTTGCCGGGCGATCTTCCATGCCATGACGCCCTTTGTCGATCCGCTCCATCTCGAGCGCAATCTCGACCTGCTTCCCGAAGCTCCATCTGAAGTAATGAGCCTCATTCTGCGCAGCCTCGCGCCGTGACAATGACCAGTGACCTATTGACATAATGGTTACACGACAACAATGCTCCTCCAAAGTTTGGAGGATCCAGCCTTGTCGAGTCGTTTTCTAGGAGCAGGCCTTTGCGTCCTTGCTCTCCCGCTTTCCCTCGCAGCATGCAGCAAGGCGGATGGCGACCCGCGTACGGAGCCGCCCCTGGTAAGGGTGATGACGTCCGCGTCGCAGGGCGGAATCAATCGCGAATTCACCGGTATCGTCGCAGCCCGTGTGCAGAGCGATCTGGGTTTCCGGGTCGGCGGCAAAGTGATCGAACGCCTCGTAAATGCCGGACAGGTCGTACGGCGCGGCCAGCCGCTTATGCGGATCGATCAGACCGATCTCGCGCTTGCAACGCGGGCATCGCAAGAAACGGTGCAGGCCGCGCGTGCACGCTCGGTGCAGACCGCAGCCGACGAGAAGCGTCTGCGCGACCTCGTCGGCGCGGGAGCGGTCTCGGCTTCCACTTACGATCAGGCAAAGGCCGCCGCGGATTCGGCCCGTGCTCAGCTCGCGGCGGCGGAAGCGCAGGCCCGGGTTTCGCGCAACGAAGCGAATTACAGCCTCCTCATGGCCGATGCCGACGGCACGGTCGTCGAGACGCTTGCGGAACCTGGGCAGGTGGTGGCAGCAGGCCAGATTGTTGTCCGGCTGGCCCGGTCCGGCCCACGCGAAGCCCTGGTGCAATTGCCAGAGACGATCCGACCGACGACCGGCTCGACGGCCCGTGCCCGCACTTATGGCGGCGCGACGGGGCCGGCGCGCCTGCGTCTTCTTTCCGATGCTGCCGATCCGGCGACGCGCACCTTCGAAGCCCGCTACGTTCTCGAAGGCGCACCGGCGGACGCTCCGCTCGGATCGACGGTTACTGTTTCGCTGGCGCAGCCCGGAGATGCGTCATCGACCGTGGTGCCGCTCGGCGCAATTCGGGACGAGGGCAAAGGTCCCGGTGTCTGGGTGATCCGCTCCGGCTCGCCCGCGAAGCTCGCGTGGCGGCCTGTGCGGATCGCGGCGGTCGGTGAGGAGACTGCGACGATCGCATCGGGCCTCAAGGCAGGTGAACGCTTCGTTGCCATGGGAGCCCACATGCTGCACCAGGGTCAGGCCGTGCGCACTGCGCTGGTGCCGGGAGCCGCGCAATGAGCGAGCATGCGCCCGAAAAGCGGGGTTTCAACCTCTCCGCGCTCGCCGTGCGCGAGAAATCCGTCACTCTCTTCTTCCTGATTGCCATCGTCGGTGCAGGTATCTTCTCCTTCCTCAGCCTTGGCCGGGCGGAAGACCCCAGCTTCACCATCAAGGTCATGACCGTGGTTACCGCTTGGCCTGGCGCGACCGCACGGGAAATGCAGGACCAGGTCGCCGAGCCGCTCGAGAAGCGGTTGCAGGAACTGCGCTATTACGACCGCAGTGAAACCTTCACGCGGCCCGGCCTTGCCTTCACCACGCTGACGCTGATCGACAAGACGCCCCCGAAAGAGGTGCCGGAGCAATTCTACCAGGCCCGCAAGAAGCTGGGCGATGAAGCCGCGAAGCTGCCTCAGGGCGTGGTTGGACCTTTCATCAACGACGAATATGGCGACGTCACGTTCGCTCTTTACGCGTTGAAGGCAAAGGGCGAACCGCAGCGGCTGCTCGCGCGCGAAGCGGAGAGCCTGCGCCAGCGATTGCTCCACGTTCCCGGCGTCAACAAGATCAACATCGTCGGCGAGCGTCCCCAGCGCATCTATGTCGAGTTCGCCCAAGAGCGTTTGGCGACCCTGGGTGTATCCCCTCGCGATATCTTCACGGCGCTTGCGAGCCAAAATCTGATCACCCCTGCCGGCGCGATCGAAACGAAGGGTCAGCAAACCCTGGTGCGCCTGGATGGCGCTTTCGACGATCTGACGAAGATCCGTGATGTGCCGATTGTCGCCAATGGGCGGACACTGCGCCTGTCCGACATCGCCAGTGTGACGCGCGGCTATGAGGATCCGGCGACATTCCTGGTTCGCAGCGAGGGCGAACCCGCCATTCTGCTTGGTGTCATCATGCGAGAGGGCTGGAATGGCCTCGATCTTGGCAAGTCGCTCAAGGCCGAGATCGAGAAGATCTCGTCCGAGCTGCCGGTGGGCATGAGCCTGACGCCCGTGACCGATCAGGCCGTGAACATCAGCGAAGCCGTCGACCAGTTCATGCATACATTCCTGGAGGCGCTTGCGATCGTGATGATCGTCAGCCTCGTCAGCCTCGGCTGGCGGGTAGGCATCGTCGTCGCGGCCGCCGTGCCGCTGACGCTTGCGGTGGTGCTGGTCATCATGTGGGCAACTGGCCGGGTCCTCGACCGCATCACGCTGGGCGCGCTCATCCTCGCGCTTGGCCTTCTGGTCGATGACGCCATCATCGCCATCGAGATGATGGTCGTGAAGATGGAGGAAGGTTACGACCGCATCAAGGCCTCGGCCTATGCCTGGAGCCACACGGCCGCACCGATGCTGGCGGGCACGCTACTGACGGTCATCGGCCTGATGCCGGTTGGGTTTGCCCAGTCCACGGCTGGGGAATATGCCGGAAACATCTTCTGGGTAGTAGGCTTTGCCCTCATCGCCTCCTGGTTCGTGGCGGTGATCTTCACCCCTTACATGGGCGTGAAGCTGCTGCCCAATATCAAGCCGGTCGAAGGCGGGCATTCCGCGATCTATGAGACGCCGCGCTACCAGAAGGTGCGCCGGGTCATAGGTTGGGCGGTGCGCCGTAAGAAGCTGGTCGCACTGGCGACCCTTGGCGCATTCCTTGTTGCCGGCGCGGGTATGCCGCTGGTGAAGAAGCAGTTCTTTCCCGCTTCCGACCGGCCCGAAGTGCTGGTCGAGGTGCAGATGCCAAAGGGCACTGCGATCGCCCAGACGGCGAAATCCGCCCAGGAGGTCGAGGCCTGGCTGCGCAAGCAGCCGGAAGCCAAGGTCGTCACAACCTATGTCGGACAAGGCGCTCCGCGCTTCTTCATGTCCCTTTCGCCTGAGTTGCCCGATCCGTCGTTCGCCAAGATCATCGTGCGCACGCCGGATGAGGAATCGCGTGATGCGCTCAAGGTCCGCTTGCGCCGGGCTGCGGCAGATGGGCTCGCGCCTGCCGCACGCGTGCGCGCGACGCAGCTCGTGTTTGGTCCCTATTCGCCGTTCCCTGTCGCCTTCCGTGTCAACGGACCCGATCTCGCAACGGTCCGCTCCATCGCGGCCAAGGTCCAGAACGTCCTTCAAGCCGATCCCATGATGCGCACCGTCAACAGCGACTGGAGTGAGCGGGCGCCCGCGCTGCACTTCGTGCTCGACCAGGATCGTCTGCGCGCGATTGGCCTCTCCTCCAGCGACGTAGCGCAACAGCTTCAGTTCCTCTTGACCGGCGTCACCGTGAGTCAGGCTCGCGAAGACATCCGTACCGTCGATGTCGTAGTGCGCTCTGAGGGGCCCGATCGGCTCGATCCGGCGCGTATCGGCGACTACACCCTCACCGGCGCGGACGGGCAGCGCGTCCCGGTCAGCCAGATTGGCCGGATGGAAGTCCGTATGGAGGACCCGATCCTCCAGCGCCGCGACCGGGTACCGACCATCACGGTGCGCGGCGATATCGCCGATGGGCTTCAGCCGCCCGACGTATCGGCGGCGATGGCGAAGAAGCTGCAGCCGATCATCGACGATCTGCCGGTCGGCTATCATATCGACATGGCGGGCTCGATCGAGGAGGCTGGCAAGGCCAATGCCGCGCTTGCGCCGATCTTCCCTATCATGATCGTGCTGATGATGATCGTGATCATCCTTCAGGTGCGCAGCCTGTCGGCAATGTGGATCGTCCTGCTGACCGCGCCGCTCGGCCTGGTTGGGGTGGTGCCGATCCTGCTGCTGACGGGCCAGCCCTTCGGGTTCAACGCAATCCTGGGGCTCATCGCGCTCGCGGGCATCCTGATGCGCAACACGCTGATCCTCATGGGCCAGATCCACGACAACGAGCATGCCGGACTGTCTCCTTTTGATGCGGTGGTCGAGGCGACGGTCCAGCGCTCGCGTCCCGTCATCCTGACAGCGCTGGCTGCCGTGCTGGCGTTCGTGCCGCTCATCAGTTCGGTGTTCTGGGGATCCATGGCGGTGACGCTGATTGGCGGCACCTTGGGCGGAACCGTCCTTACCCTGTTGTTCCTGCCCGCGCTCTACGCACTCTGGTATCGCATCGCGCCGCCATCGGGCGATGACCGGTCGGCGACGCAGGCCACCGCGCACGGCCCGGCGCCACGGGAACGCCTGGCATGAGCAGCGCCATCTTCAGGACGAGGTCCGATCTATCGAGAGATGTTCCATGGCAATAAGTGAAAGGTTGCGCAGCACTTGGTCGAGCCTCTGGCGCTATCTCGAGGTGCTCGACCACGCCGCTGCCTATGATCCACTCGAAGAGCAGCGGCGGTGGATCGCCGGTCTCGAGGCCCGCATTGCAGAGGTGGAGGCGGCGCTGTCGTCGGGACAAGAGGGGCCATTCCCGCCGTCTCAGCCAATATCCTGGCGCGTAGGCTGCGCGAGCTCGAAGAAGCCGGGATCATAAGCTGGCGGGCGCTGACAGCCCCTGCTGGCTGCAGGGGCTATGAACTGACAACCCTTGTCGAAGCGGCGCACCCGGTCATCGGGACAATCGATCGATGGGCATCGGTGCTTGTCCGGCTAGGGTAGTTTGAACCAAGGTCTCAGAATAATCTGCCGAAAGAATAGCCTGTATGGTGTGATTATCATCGGAAGCCATCCGACAGCACTCTGCTCGGCCTCGGTCGATGGACACTAGCATTACAACTGGCCGAAGGGTCTGCTCTGGCTAGGTCCGGTCATAATCTGAATGTCCGCTCCCAAGCCTGCGAAAATCTCGGTCGAACGGCTTGGTTGGGCGCTATGCAGGTGTTTAATCCGAGGCTGCCTGGATGGGCATGCTTGCCGAAGCTTGTGCGGGAAAGCGCAGGATTACCCGCAGGCCCGGTGCCGCGTCGGCAAATTCGATTCTGGCACCGTGGACCTGGGCGATGGCGGCGACCATGCTCAGGCCGAGCCCTTCGCCGGGAATGCCCGCCGAGCCTTCCGCACGGTAGAACGGCTCGGTCACGCGCGCGCGGTCGGCCGGGGCTAGGCCCGGGCCGTCGTCCGCCACGCTCAGCACCACCTCATCCGCCCGCCGGACTGCGCGAACTTCCACCCTTCCTCCGTCAGGCGCGTGCTTGAGCGCGTTGTCGAGCAGGTTCGAGATCGCCTGAAACACCATGTCGAGGTCGAGATCGGCCACCAGCGGGCGCCGCGCGAGAAGCTCCAGCTCGATCTCTCTCCGCTCGGCTTCCGGCTGGTAGAATTCGACCACGTCTTCCAGAAGTTGCACCAGATCGGTGCGCTGGAGCCGCACCGTGGCCCGGCCGCCTTCCAGCCGGGAAATGCGGATCAGCGCGGCGAATATCTGGCGGAGCCGGTTGGCCTCCACGATGGCCTCGCCGATGGCGATGCGGGCTGCCGGGTCGTGGCCGAGATCGTGTTCCAACACTTCAAGCTTGCCCGCCAGACGCGCCAGCGGGGTTCGCAGTTCGTGCGCGGCGTTGTCGGACACCCGGCGGACCGCGTCGAACAGGCTCTCGATCCGCGAAAGCATCAGGTTCAGCGTTACGCAGAGCCGGTCGAAGTCGTCGTTCGTGCCCCGCACTGGCACGCGGCCGGAAAGGTCGCCTTCCATCACCTGCAAGGCCGTGGACGTGATCGTGTCGATCCGCTTGCCGATGGTGTGGCTCATCAGCCAGCCGCCGGTAAGCCCCAACGCCAGCGTGCCGCAGAGCATCCACAGCGCGCCGGTGCGCAACATGTCTTCATCGTCCACGATATCCTCGACATCGCGGCCCACGATCAGGCGCCCGCCGTCCGGCATCGTCTGGTCGCGCACCAGCGCGGAGTGGTCGATCTCGAAACCGTCCACGAACCTGTCGGCCTCGATGATGGACAAGTGCCGGTTCGGTACCGGCGCCCAGCTCGGCAGGTTGGTGGCGAGGATTTCGCCGTCCGGCGCGATCAGGGCATGGAACGGGATACGCTGGTCCGCGCGGTGCGAGCGTCGCTCCAGCGCCGCCCGCGCCGCCGCGATCCCGTGCGCGCGGTAGATCGCGGCGATCTCGCTTGCCTCGGCCTCCACCACCGAACTGACCTGATCCATCGGCCGCTCCACGCGGAACCAGTAGCCCGCGCCGATCATCAGCCCGACGGAAAGGCTGAACAGCACCGCGTAAGTCAGCGCGAGCCGGAACGACAGGCTGCGCAGCAGGCGCTTCATGGTCTTGTCACTCCGGCCGCATGACGTAGCCAAGCCCGCGGATCGTGTGGATCAGCGGCGCCTCTTCGTCCTGCGCGATCTTCTGGCGCAGCTTGGAAATGTGCTGGTCGATGATGTTGGTCTGGGGATCGAAATTGTAGTCCCACACGTTCTCCAGCAGCATCGAACGGGTCACCACCCGCCCCGCATTCCGCGCGAGATAGGCGAGAATCCGCAGTTCGCGCAGGGTCAGGTTGATCCGCCGGCTGCCCCGGGAAACCACGTGAGCAACAAGATCGATCTCCAGGTCGGCCACCCGCAAGAAGTCGCTCGGCTCGGTGACGGCGGCGCCGCGGCGACCGAGGCTTTCCACCCGCGCCAGCAGTTCCGACATCGCGAAGGGCTTGGCCATGTAATCGTCGCCGCCCGCGCGCAGGCCGCGCACGCGCTCGTCCACATCGCCCAGGGCGCTGACGATCAGGACCGGCGTGGCGTTCTCCGTCGCGCGCAGCGCCGCCAGCAGCTTGAGCCCGTCCAGCGAGGGGAGCATCCGGTCCAACACGATGACGTCGTAGGTCTCGCAAGTGGCCTGGATCAGCCCTTCGCGCCCGTCCGCCCGATGCTCGACAATGTGCCCGGCCTCGCGAAGACCCGCCGCGACATGGGCAGCCAGACTGGCATCGTCTTCGACAAGCAGGATCTGCATATGCGGTTATCGTCGGCCCGTGATCGCAGGAACATGTGCTCGTACCGGCCCCGCGCGCCCAAGTCGAGTGCGGCGAGCCGAATGCAACATGGGCAAATCCAAATGTTTCCGCAATCATGGCGAGACACTGGCGCGGCATAGGCCGAGCATGAACGCAACTGTTGCAGCCGCATCGCAAGTCGTCCTCCCGCCTCCGGCCACCACCCTGAAGGGCGCCGCGCCGCGCCTGATCCATGTACTGGCGATCGGCGGCGCGCACCAGTTGCCGCATATCGTACCGGTGGCTTGCGAACTGGAACGGCGCCATCCCGGCAGCGTGACCATCTTCGTCCCCAAGGCCGCCGACGTGCAGGCCGTGCGCGATCTCGCGGCGAGAATGGGCCTGCCCCTGCCGGCGCTGGTGGAAATGCGCCTGCCTGCCCCGCTGAATGCACTCGTTCCCGGCTTCGCGCGAAAGATGGCGCGGCTGATCTACTGGTCGCCGCTGCTGCGCGATGCCGAACTGATCCTCTGCGCGGAACGCACCTCCACGATCCTGCCGCGCCTCTGGAAGCAGTGCCCGCCGCTGGTGCACATTCCCCATGGCGCCGGCGACCGGGCGGTCGGCTTCGAAAAACGCTTCGAACTGTTCGACCATGTGATCGTGGCGGGCGAAAAGGACCGCGACCGGTTGCTGGCTGCCGGGCTGGTGACGCCGCAACACTGCACCGCCGCCGGGCCGATCAAGCTGGCGGCGATGCTGCGCGCCGGGCTCCATCCCGCGCCGCTGTTCGACAATGGCCGCAAGACGATCCTCTACAACCCGCACTTCACCAAGAAGCTGAATTCCTTCGACGCCTTCGCTGCGAAACTGATCGATGCGGTGGTGCGTGACGGGCGCTACAACCTCGTGGTCGCGCCCCATGTGCGGATGGCGGCCCGTTGGTCTGCAAGCCGCCGACGCGAGTGGGAAGCGCTGGCAGTGCCGGGGCAAGTGATCGTCGACCTCGGCTCGCCGCGCTGCAACGACATGACATATACCTGCAGCGCCGATCTCTATCTCGGCGATGTCAGCAGCCAGGTCTACGAATTCCTGATCCGCCCGAGGCCGTGCCTCTTCGTCAACGCGCACGAAGCGCAGTGGCAGGACTGCGAGGACTACGCGATGTGGCACTTCGGCGATGTGGTGGCGCCGGACGCCGATCCCGTGGCGGCCATCGACCAGGCCTTCGCCGACCACCGCGCCTATGTGGCCTGGCAGAAGGAGCGCATGCGCTATTCGATCGGCGGGCTCGACTGGAAACCGGACGGCACGCCCTTCATCGCCTCCCAGGACCCGATCCGCCTTGCCGCGGACATCGTCTCCCGCGTCGCCGGGCTTTCACCGGCCCTGGCCTGACCGCAGCTTTCGCCGTCCTTGCGCGCGGCGCGCCGCACGCAAGGACGGTAAGTGTATGCGAACCTAGCTCATGCCGCCCATCGCCCGGACATAAGCGACATTGGCGCGCAGCCGCGCCGTCTGTACGCTGATCCACGAGCGCTGCGCGTCGAGCGCGTCAGTCTGGGCGGTGACCACTTCGAGATAGTCCGAAGCGCCGTCGCGGTAGCGCGACAGGGCGATCTCGCTGGTGCGCTGCGCGGCCTGCGCCGCATCGCGCTGGGCCCCGGCCTGCGTCTCCAGGTGGTGCATCGCCGCGATCGCATCCTCCACGTCCTGGAACGCGCCGAGCACGGTGGAACGGTAGCTGGCCGCCACTTCCTCGTACTCCGCGCGAGACATCTTCACTTGCGACTTGCGCGCGCCGCCGTCGAACAGCGTCAGCAGCGCCGAAACCGGGCCGAGCGACCAGAAGGTGTTGGGCGTCTTCAGCAGGTCGCCATTCGTGGTCTGCCAGCCCCCGGCCGCGCCGAGGCCGATCGAGGGGAACCACGCCGCCTTGGCCACGCCGATGCGGGCATTGGCGGCAAAGACCCTGCGCTCGGCTGCGGCGATGTCGGGACGGCGCTGGAGCAGTTCCGAAGGCACGCCCACGGCAACGTCCGGCACATCGAGCGGCTCGCTGCGCATCGGCAGCGAGAATTCCGACGGCACCACGCCGACCAGCGCCGCCAGTTCGTGCTCGGTCGCCGCACGCTCGTTGGCGATGGCCGAGACTTGCGCACGGGCATTACCCAGCACGGTGCGGGCGCGATTGACGTCGATGCCCGAGGCGATGCCGCCCGAATGCCGCGTGTCAGTGAGCTTGAGCGCGCGCTCGAACGCCTCGACCGAACGGTTTAGCAGGTCCGCCTGTGCATCGAGCCCCCGCAGCCGCAAGTAGGCATCCGCCACCGAGGCCTGGAGGCTGAGCCGCGCCGAGGCGAGATCGCCGCCGGATGCCACCGCCTCGGCATTGGCGGCTTTCACCGAATTGCGAACCCGGCCCCACAGGTCGAGTTCGTAGGACAGACTGCCGCCGACCACGTAGTTGTTATAGGTGCGTGCCGTACCCGTCGATAGCGGGCGGCCGGCCGAAACGCGGTCTCGCGATGCCTCCGCGCTGGCACCGACCGTCGGATAGAGATCCGAGGCGGTGACACCGGCGGCCGCGCGTGCCTGATCGTAGCGGGCGAGCGCGGCGGCCAGCGTGGGGCTGGCGGCTTCGGCCCGCTTTTCCAGATCGTCCAGTGTCGGGTCGCCGAACATCGTCCACCACTCGCCGCGCGCCTCGACATCGCGCGGGGCCGCCTGCGACCAGCCCGCCACTTCGCGGAAAGCCGGCGGTGCGGCGGTTTCGGGGGCGTGATAGTCGGGCGCCATCGAGCACCCGGCCATGGAACACCCGGCGAAAAGCAGCGCTGCGGCTGCGCGCAGCCTAGCCGCCATGAGCGGCGCCCTTTGCTGCCGCAGGAGCGGCAGGCTTCGGCGCGGCCTTCTGGATCTTCACCTGATCGCCGCTGCGCATCGAATCCGGCGGGCTGTCCACCACTCGGTCGCCCTGCCTGACGCCGACCGAAACCACCACCGTCTTGCCAAGATCGCGCGCAATGGTGACCGGGCGCACGGTAACGCGGTCGTTCGCGCCGACCACGGCCACGCTCGGGCCCTTGTCGGTATAGAGGATCGTGCTGCCCGGCAGGGTCAGGCCCTGCACGCCGCCCGCAACGTCGAAGTGGGCTTCCACGAAGGCGCCCGGCTTCAGCGCGCCTTCGCTGTTGTCGGCCTGGACCTCGACGAGGACCGCGCCGGACTGCGCATCGACGGCGCCCGCGCTGCGGGTAACGGTGCCGGGGAACTTGCGCCCCGGGAACTCGGGCAGTGTCAGATCGACGTTCACGCCCTGGATGACCTGCGCCGAATAGATCTGCGGCACCCGGACATAGACGCGCATGCGGTGCACGTCGGAAACGGTGAACAGCGGCTGCGCAGCGGCATTGCCCGCCACCACCAGCGCGCCGATCTGCGCCGAGCGGCTGGTCACGACACCCGCGAACGGGGCCGAGAGGCGGGTGAAGCCGCGCGTGGCTTCCAGTTCGCGAACGCTGGCGAGCGCGGCATTGGCGAGCGCGGTCTTCGCGGCGAGATCGCCCGCCTTCTCATCCACTTCCTGCTGCGAGACGGCGTCCTGCTTGAGCATGGCGCTCCAGCGCTTCGAGGTCGTGGCGGCGAGCCGCTGGTTGGCCAGCGCGGTCTGATAGTCCGCCTTGGCCTGCGCCAGCTGCTGGTCGACTTCGGGCGCATCGAGCACGGCGAGCGTCTGCCCGGCGCCCACCTTGTCGCCTATGTCGGCCTGCCAGCTGCGGACATAGCCGTTGGTGCGGGCATAGATCGCGGCGCTGTTGAACGCCTGCGCGGTGCCCGGCAGCGCAAGGCCGCCCGCGTCCGCCGCGCTCGCCGGGGTAACGACGGCGACGGTGGGCACGGCGGCATCCTCGGCCACGGCTTCGAGATCGCGCGTGGCGCTGAGGCGCGTGGCGATGCCCGCGCCGACCACGGCCAGCGCGATCACCGCGGCGCCGATGCCGACCCGCTTCAGCGTGCGGGTTTCCGGCCCCGTGGGCTGGGCGGCGAGTTCAGAGGTCGAATCATGCATGGGCGGCCTGCACTTCCTGGGGGGCAGCCTTCTCGCGGCGACGGCCGTGGACGAAGGCGAAGACGGTGGGAACGAAGAGGAGGGTTGCGATGGTCGCGCAGATCAGGCCGCCGACGACGGCACGGCCGAGCGGAGCGTTCTGCTCGCCGCCTTCGCCGAGGCCGAGCGCCATGGGGCCCATGCCGATGATCATCGCCAGCGCGGTCATCAGCACCGGGCGGAAGCGGACGAGGCCCGCCTCCATCGCCGCCTTCACCGGGTCTCCCAGCTCGGCGAGCTTTTCGCGCGCGAAGCTGACGACGAGGATCGAGTTGGCGGTGGCCACGCCCATGCACATGATCGCGCCTGTCAGCGCCGGGACCGACAGTGTGGTCCCGGTCGCGAAGAGCATCCAGACGATACCCGCGAGCGCGGCCGGAAGCGCGGTGATGATGACGAAGGGATCTAGCCAGGACTGGAAGTTGACCACGATCAGCAGGTAGATCAGCACGACCGCCGCCAGCAGGCCCCAGCCGAGGCCGGAGAACGCAGTATTCATCGTCTGGTACTGGCCGCGGATAGTGATCGTCGAGCCCTTGGGCGCTTCGGCCTTCAACTCGTCGATCGCCTTCTGCACGTCACCCGCCACGGCGCCGAGATCGCGGCCCTGCGGAGTGCCGTAGATGTCGATGACCGGGGCGATGTTGTAGTGCGAAACGACCGGAGCCGTGGTCGAGCGATTGACCGTCGCCAATGCGCCGAGCGGTTGCGGACGGGTTCCGGCGGCAGCGCCGGACACCGGGAGGTTCGACAGCTTGCTCATCGAATCCACCGCATATTCGGGCGCCTGTGCGACGACCGCGTACTGCACGCCGTTGTCGGGGTTCACGAAGAACACCGGCGCGGTCTGCGAGGTTCCCGCCAGCGAGTTGCCGAGGCTGGTGGTCACGTCGCGTTCGGTGAGGCCGTACTGGCCCGCGCGGGCGCGATCCACGTCGACATCGAGCTGCGGCGAATTGGCCGGCTGCTGGAGGCGCATGTCGGCAAGGCCGGGGATGCGGGCCATCTTGGCCATGAGCTTCTGGGCATAGACGCGCGAGCCTGCCAGGTCCTTGCCGGCGATCTGCACGTCGATCGGCGAAGGCGAACCGAAGTTCAGGATCTGGCTGGTGATGTCGGCAGGCAGGAACGAGAACTGGGTGCCGGGGAACAGGCGCGGCAATTCGCGGCGCAGCTTCTCGACGTAATCACCGGTCGGCGCGTGGTCCTTGTTCAGCGTGATCAGCATGTCGCCGTCCTGCGGGCCGATGGTGCCGCTGTTGTTGTAGACGGTGTTGATCGAGCTGACCGGCAGGCCGATGTTATCGGTGATCGAACCGACTTCGGTGCGGGGAATGAGCTTGCGCACTTCCGCCGAAATCCGTTCGAACCGCAGCGCCGTCTCGTCGATGCGGGTACCCACCGGCACGCGGACGTGCATGGCGATCTGGCCGGAATCGACGGTCGGGAAGAAGTTGCTCCCCAGGAACGGCATCAGCCCGAACGAGATGACGACGATCGCGAGGAAGCCCATCATGAAGGCCTTCTGGCCCTGCAATGCGCGGTGAAGAATGCCGAGGTAACCGTCGCGCAGCTTCTCGAAGCGGGCTTCGAAGCCGCGCTGGAACCGCACGAGGGGGTTGTGCGATTCCGGCGTTCCGGCGTTGTGCGGGTTCTCGTCGTCGGTCGCGTGCGGCTTCAACAGGTACATCGCCAGCGTCGGCACCAGCGTGCGCGACAGGACGAACGAGGCGATCATCGCGAAGACCACCGAAAGCGCCATCGGCACGAAGAGATAGCCCGCGACGCCCGGCAGGAAGAACATCGGCACGAAGACGATGCAGATGCAGAGCAGCGAGACGAACGCCGGGGTGACGATCTGGGCGGCGCCGTCAAGGATCGCCTCCATCACGCCCTTGCCCTGTTCGAGGTGCCAGTTGATGTTCTCGATGGTCACGGTCGCGTCGTCGACGAGGATGCCCACCGCCAGCGCCAATCCGCCCAGCGTCATCACGTTCAGCGTCTGCCCGAACACAGCCAGCATGGCGATCGCGGCCAGCACCGCAAGCGGGATCGACAGCGCGATGATGACGGTCGAACGCCAGGAACCAAGGAACAGCAGGATCATCAGCGAGGTCAGCGCGGCGGCGATGGCGCCTTCGTGGATCACCCCGTTGACCGCCGCCTTCACGAACAGCGACTGGTCGCCCACCGGCAGGATCTTGAGGCTGTCCGGTAGGGTCTCGGCGATCTTGGGCAGGGCTCCCTTCACGCCCTCGACGATGGAAAGCGTCGAGGTCGCGCCGTTCTTGAGCACGGTCAGCAGGGCCGAGCGGCGGCCTTCGACGTGGACAACGTTCTGCTGCTGGGCGCTGCCGTCGCGGACATAGGCCACGTCGCGCATGTAGATGGTCGCGCCGTTGACGACCTTGACCGGCAGTTCGTTCAGCGCCTCGATGGAATCCGGCGTATTGTTGAGCCGTACCGAGTACTGGGTCGCGCCGATCTTGACGAAGCCGGCCGGGTTGATCTGGTTCTGCGAGGCGATGGCATTGCCGACATCGACCGCGGAAAGACCCTTTGACTGAAGCGCCTGGGGATCGAGGTCGATCTGGACCTGGCGCTGGCGGCCGCCCGAGGGGAACGGCATGGCAAGGCCTGGAATGGTGACGAGGCCGGTGCGGATCTGGTTCTGGCCGATGTCGAACAGCTGCTGCTCGGTCATGCCCTCGCCCGACAGCGCGAGCTGGAGGATCGGCACGGTCGAGGCGCTGTAGTTCAGGATCAGCGGCGGGGTGATGCCCGGCGGCATCTGACGCAGCACCGTCTGCGAAACCGAGGTCACCTGCGCGGTGGCGGTGCGAATGTCGGCGCCCGGCTGGAAGTAGATCTTGACGATGCCGGTGCCCTGAAGGGACTGGCTCTCGATATGCTCGATATCGTTGACCGTGGTGGTCAGCACGCGCTCATAGGGCGTGACGATGCGGTCCGTCATGTCCTGCGGCGCAAGGCCCGCATAAGTCCAGGCGACGGCGATGACCGGCACCTTGATTTCGGGAAAAATGTCGACAGGCGTGCGGAAAGCCGCGAGCAAGCCGCCGATGGCGATGATGATGGCCATGACGATGAAGGTCAGGGGGCGGTGCAGCGCGGTCTTGACGATACCTAGCATCGAGAACTCCATAGGCCGCCCCGCACGCAAGACGCGCGCAGGACAGGCGAATTCCTCTCCGGTTCATTTTTTGGTTGGGTTTCCCCCGCTACGACCCTCTGCTGCACGTGACATCAGAAACGGACGGGAAATCCTGCTGGAATAGTTCAGCCCCTAACGACCTGATCCGCGTTAGAAAAATGCGCTGGACGGGATACTCTCATGAATCAATTTCATGATTGGCGGTCATGCATTCCTGGAAAGGGCGGGCCGGGTGAAGGTTATATGTGCTTTTCCGCCAGTTGCAGGAAGACAACCCGGAAATCGCCGCGCTCAACGTCCGCAAGGGTATGCTGGGTGAAGCGTATCATACCTTCATCGGGGTGGCGAAATGTTCGTGTTCCGCCTTCGCGCGCGAGCACGCTCTGCCCGTCCCACGATTCGCGAAAATCGGGACTGTTCTCCTGAAGCCATTCGACCACCCCGCGCACACGCGGATCGGCAAGGGCATGACTGTAATCCCGGCGGAATTCCGCCAGCAGGCGCGCCGCGCGCTCCTTCCAGTCCGGCAGCAGGACGCGGGCGGCGGGATGGGTGAAGACATAGCGCAGCAGGTTGGGGGCGGCATCGCCCTCGAACAGGCCCACGAACAGGCGCCGCGCCGCCTCGTTGGCCGCGCAGACCGCCCATGCCGGGTCGAGCGCATAGCAGGGCCAGTCCAGCCGCTCGACGAGCGCCGAAATGGCGAGCGGTGCGGCCTGCCGGGCATGGGCGAAGGGATCGACCGGATCATGCCTGCCAGCCAGCGCGAACAGATAGTCCCGCTCCGCCACCGAAAGACTGAGGCCCACCGCCAGCCGAGAGAGTGTTTCGGCGGAAGGGCGCACATCCCGGCCCTGTTCGATCCACGCCACCCATGTCGTGCCGATCGCGGCACGGGCGGCAAGCTCCTCCCGGCGCAGCCCCGGAGTGCGGCGGCGGCGGTCATGCCCTTCAGGCGCCATGCTCTCACGGCGGGTGCGAACGAAGGCGCCCAGTAAACGTCGCTGCTCATCGGTCTGCATGGTCAGCGTTATAACAGGATAACAATGTTCATTGTAACAGGCTATAATCCGGGCGAACGGGACTTCGCAAGGAGATTACCCCATGACCAACGACAATTCCCGCCAAACAGCGGCCCCGCAGGACCGGCACGAACTGGTCGAAAGCCAGTTCGGCACCACCGCCGCCGCTTATGTCACCAGCAAGGTCCACGCCTCGGGCGCCGACCTCGACTGGATCGCCGAGCGCGCCCGCGAGGCCGCGCCGCGCCATGCCCTCGACCTGGGCGCGGGCGGCGGCCATGCCGGATATGCCATCGCGCCCCATGCCGGAGCCGTGACCGCCAGCGACCTTTCGCCCCGGATGCTGGACGTGATCGCGGCCGAGGCGGCCCGGCGCGGGATTGCCAACATCGCGACCCACGCAGCTCCCGCCGAAGCCCTGCCTTTCGCGGACGACAGCTTCGACTTTCTCGCCTGCCGTTTTTCCACCCACCACTGGCGCGATGCCGAGGCAGGACTGCGCGAGGCCCGGCGCGTGCTGGCCCCCGGTTGCCCCGCGATCTTCATCGACGTGATCGCGCCCGCCGATCCCGCCGCCGATACGCATCTGCAGGCGGTCGAACTGCTGCGCGACCTCTCCCACGTGCGCGATTATGCGGCGGCGGAGTGGCTCGCGATGCTGGCACGCGCCGGGTTCGCCGCGAAACGGATGACCACGGCCCGCCTGCGCATGGATTTCGCGGACTGGACCGGGCGAATGCGCACCCCGCCGGAACAGGTGGCCGCGATCCGCGCCTTGCAAAGGGCCGCCAGCAGCGAGGTGTCCGCGCATTTCGAGATCGAAGCCGACGGCTCGTTCACGATCGACACGGTCCTCATCGAGACCTAGGCGGCGTAGACCGACAGGCTTGCGCGCCGCCAAAATCCGATTGCGATGGCGCCGCTCCGGACCTAAGCGAATTCTCCCTTTTAGGCCGAGACGAACGATGACGCTCCAGACCTGGTGGCTCTATGCCTTTGCCGTGTTCCTGCTGTCGGGAACGCCCGGCCCGAACATGCTCCACGTCATGACACGCAGCGTCGAGTTCGGCTTCCGCCGCGCCATGGCCGCGATGGCGGGATGCATGTTGGCGATCACGCTCGTGCTCGCCGCCTCGGCAGCCGGCCTTACCGCGCTGCTCAAGGCGATCCCCGGCGCCTTCGAGGTGCTGCGCTACCTCGGCGTCGCCTATCTCGTCTATCTCGGCATCAAGTCCTGGCGCTCCGACGTTTCCCAGATCGAAGAAGGCGATGACAGGATCGACCGGCGCAGTTCGCCCTGGGCGCTGTTCCGTGGCGGCTTCGCCATTGCGATCAGCAACCCCAAGCTGCTGCTCTTCGCCGCCGCCTTCTTCCCCCAGTTCATCAATCCAGCCGAGCCCAAGGCCCCGCAGTTCGCGGTGCTCGTCAGCACTTTCGCGGTGATCGAGATGCTCTGGTACTGCACTTACGCCATGGCCGGCGGTTCGCTCTCGCGGCACTTGCGCAAGCCCTCGGTGAAGCGCGTGTTCAACCGGGTGACCGGCTCCATCTTCGTCGGCTTCGGCGCCGCACTGCTCACTTCGCGAACGGCCTGAGTGAAAGCTTCGGCCGGTCCGCTAACCGAACCGGCCGAACCGCTTCAGCCCCGGTGACGCGCTTCGGCGAGATCGAGTTCGCGGGTCAGCTTGCGAATGGTCTCGCTGCCGACCCGGCGCTCGCGGATGAGTTCGGCCAGCGCGATCCGCTCCGCCTTGACGCCGACGAGGCGGAAATCGCGGAACAGCAGTTCCTGCGCACGGGCCGCGTCGCTTTCGTCCTCGCTCAACCCTTCGATGCGTTCGCGGTAGAAGTCCATGACGCGGCCACCGGCGGCGGCATAACGGTCGGCATCGCCGCGGTTTTCCGCCAGCGCGTGCGTGTGCCGCTCGATCGCGCAGATCGCCGCCTCGGCCGTGGCGATGCGCGCGGCATCCTCCTCCGCCTGCTTCGACGGTTCGGCCGGCATCGTCAGGTCCTTGAGCAGGACCGGCAGCGCCAGGCTGGCAACTACCAGCGAGACGATAATGACCCCCGCCGCCAGGAAGATCGCCAGATCGCGCGCCGGGAACGGGCTGCCATCGTTCAGCGCGAGCGGCAGGGTCAGTACGCCTGCCAGCGTGATCGCGCCGCGCACGCCCGCGAACGACATCGCCGCCACCAGCCGCCAGTTCGGGCTGCTCAAGCTCACGCTTTCACCCGCCTGACGCTTGCGCAGGATGGTGAACTTGAGCGAAAGCCACACCCAGGCGAAGCGCAGCGCCGCAAGGCCCAGCACGATCGCGACGACATAGAGCCCCAGCCAGCCCGGCTCGGTATGGCCGGTCATCGCGACGGTCCGCTTGGCGCCTGCGAGAATGGCGGGAAGCTGTTCGCCCAGCAGCACGAAGATGATGCCGTTCAAGGTGAACTGGATCGTGTCCCACACCGAGTTGCGGCGCATCCGCGTGACCGCCATGGCCTGGCGCGAGATTTCCGCGAACGTCATGGTCACGCCCGCCGCCACGGCGGCAAGGATGCCGGAGGCGTGGAAGTGCTCGGCCAGCATATAGGAACCGAAGGGGATGAGCAGGCTCACCAGGATCTGCGAGCCGGTATCCTCGCCCCAGCGGCGATTGACCCAGGTCTTCGCGCGCGAGACGACAACGGTGACGGCAACGCCGATCGCAAGACCTGCACCCGCCACCCACAGGAAGTTGAGCGCCGCTGCGCCGGCGGAGAACGTCCCGGTCAGCGCCGCCGCGATGGCGAAGCGAAGGCAGACCAGTCCCGAGGCGTCATTGAGCAGCGATTCCCCTTCGAGGATGTGCATCATGCGCTTGGGGATCGGCACGCGCGCAGCGATGGCCGAGACCGCGATCGGATCGGTCGGAGAAACCACTGCGGCCAGCGCAAAGGCAACAGCCAGCGGCATGGCCGGGATCATCCAGTGGATGAACAGGCCCATGCCGATCACCGTAGTGAGCACGAGCCCCAGCGCCAGTTCGACGACGGTGGAGACGTCCTTGAACAATTCGTCCTTGGGAATCCGCCAGCCATCCAGGAACAGCAGGGGCGGCAGGAACAGCAGCAGGAACAGTTCGGGATTGAGCGACACGCTGTAGGAGGTCGAGAGACCGATCACCCCGCCCAGCAGGATCTGCACCAGCGGTGTCGGCACCGACCATGGCAGCATCCTCGATATCGCGCCGCTGACGACAACTGCCAGCAGCAAGAAAAGTACGACCGAAACTGACTCCAAACCTTAATCCTTTCCTGTTTCTGCCGGGGACCATGGCGGCATGCGTTAAGGATTGCAAATCCTGCATCCGTCTTTTTGGCCCTCCGTGCGCCGCGGAAACGGTTTGAAACAAAGTTGCCGTAACCGCTTCCATCCGGGCGCCTTCGGCACTCGACGGGAATCGCGCGAGCATCTACTGCTCTGGAAAATGACATGCGCATGTCGCCGGGCCGCAAGGCCGGTGCGGCAGGCGCCAATGCCGGAACCCATACGAAAGCGCGCCGTGACGACGAAGACCGCCCTCATCATCCGGCACGTTCCCTATGAAGGCGTGGCCGGCTACCGGCAGCCGATCGAGGCCGCCGGCTACGACGTCGATCGCATCGACGTGACCGATCCGGCCTTCTCCTCGCTCGACCTGCGCGAGCCCGACCTGCTCATCATGATGGGCGGCCCCATGGGCGTCTACGAACAGGACACCCACCCCTGGATCGCCTGCCAGATGCGCCGTCTGGCGTTGCGACTGGAAGCCGGGCGGCCGACCCTGGGGGTCTGTTTCGGCGCCCAGATGATCGCGGCGGCCATGGGCGCGGATGTCTATGCCGGGCCGCACAAGGAAGTGGGCTTCCATAGCGTGACGGTTCACGAACACGTGCCTGACAGCCCGCTGCGCCATATCGCCGGCGTGCCCGTGCTGCACTGGCACGGGGACACCTTCTCGCTGCCGGACAACGTCGAACTGCTGGCCTCGAGCCACCTCTACGACCATCAGGCGTTTCGGCGCGGCCCGAACATCCTTGCGCTCCAGTTCCATGCCGAGATGGGCATGGACCCGCGTTTCGACGCCTGGATCGAGCAATGGCCGGAATCGGTGATCGAGGCGGGAGGAGACGAAGCCTCGCTCCGCGCCGCGCATGACAGCCTTGGCCCGAAGGCCGTGGCCGCCGGTCAGGGCATGATCGCGCAGTGGCTAGAAGGGCTGCGCTGAACCTGCCTCCGGCTGCGGGCCATCCGCGCCCTGCTCCTTGGGCGGCTCCGGCGGGCGAACCTCGATCTCCACGCGGCGGTTCCGGTTCCGCCCTTCGGGATCATCGCTCCCGTCCAGCTTGCGATTGGGCGCGATCGGCCGCGCTTCGCCCATCGCGATCACCATGATCCGCTTGCGATCGACACCCTTGCCCGCAAGGTAATCGCGCACCGCTTCCGCGCGGCGGCGCGATGCCGCCAGGTTCTCGGCGTCGGAGCCGCGCGAATCGCTGTGCCCCCAGAGAGTGACAGGCCCGCCGGCCTGGAAGGTCGGCGTGGCGAGCAGCCCATCGATGAGCGCGCGCCCGGCATCGTCCGGCTTCGCGCCCTTTGCCGGGAACGGCACGACAAGATGCACCGCTTCCAGCGGGGGCGCCTCGGTGGGGCCGACCGCCACATCGTCGCGGATGATCGATTTCTTCGCCTCGTCGGCCGCCTGCACGACGGCCTCGCTGGCGGTGGATTCGGAGATGAGGGCAGGACCGGCTTCATCCGTCCCGCTTGCTCCCGGTGTGCCTTCGCCCTGCCCGCACGCGGAAAGCGATGTGAGCAGCAGCGCCGGCAGGAGAGAGGGGAGGACCGGATACTTGGGCGCGATATTCATGCGACCGCCTCCTTGTCTTGAGTGCTTTCACGCGGCCCTTCCGGATCCCCGTGACGGGACGGGCCGTAGGAAATGATCGTGTCACCGGGCTGGGGAGTGGGACGCGATGCATGAGTGAAAAAGCGGATCTTGCCGTCCTTTCGCAGGAGGAACAGCATGTCCGCCTCGTCCGGCAGTGCAGCCTGGGCATCGGCGAAATCGAACTGCTCGCTGATCCGGGTCTTGCGGAAGGTCCAGCCCAGACGCTCGCGTTCCGCGATCTCGGCAACGCCGAGGCCGGAGGCGAACATGGCGCGCCCACGCAGCGCCTCGGGAAGGCTGCGGTGGTCCTCGTCATCCCCCATGCCGCCAAGCTGGTAGACGGAATCGCGGCCAATATCGGGCGCGAACTCACTGCAGACGAGCGCGTTGTAGGCTTCGCTGTCGGTCGTGGCGACGAGAACCTGGAACTGGGCCAGATCGAGCCGCTCCTCGGTCGATTCCGCCAGGATCTCGCCGTGATAGGTGGATATCCCGGCCTGTCGCGCCGCCGAAAGCCGCTGCCAGCTCGTATCCGCGATCATGACCGGCACGTCGAGCTGGCGAAGCTGGTCCGCCAGCGACAGGCTCCACGGCGTGCTGCCGACCACCAACAGCCCCTTCTTGGTCGCACCCGTGACCTTGAGCCAGCGCGCCACGAAACGGATGCTGAAACCATGCGCCACGATCGTCGCGACCACCACGGAGAACGACAGCGTCACCAGAATGCTGCCGTCGCCGTAGCCGAGTTGGTCCAGCCGGAGGGCAAAGAGGCCGGACATCGCAACCGCCACCACGCCGCGGGGCGCGATCCACGCCACCAGCAGGCGCTCGTTCCAGGGGATCTTGCTGAAAGACAGGCTGAGCAGCACGGTCGCCGGGCGAACCAGGAACAGCAGCGCCAGCAGGTAGGCGATGAAGCGCCACTCGAACTGGCGCAGCACACTGAAATCGAGCGAGGCCGAAAGCAGCACGAAAACGCCGGAAATGAGGAGAACGGTGACGTTTTCCTTGAACGGATGAATGTCGCGCAGGCTGTCGAGCCGCATGTTCGCTATCGCCACGCCCATCACCGTCACCGCGAGCAGGCCGGTTTCCTGCTGGATCAGGTTGGAGAGGACGAACGTGCCGATCACCGCCACCAGCAGGACCGGGGCCTTCAGGTACTCGGGCACATGGCCGCGCGGGAAGGCCCAGGCGATCGCGCGGGCAACGGCATAGCCGATCAGCCCGGCGACGACCGCCGCGGCCAGCAGCGCGGCAAGGACCGAAAGCAGGGTTCCCCCCTCGTCCACCCGGCGCAGATATTCGTAGGTTATGACGGCGCACAGCGCGCCGAACGGATCGTTGACGATAGCTTCCCACTTGAGGATCGCGCGGGGACGCGGCGCCACGTTGCTCTGGCGGAGCAAGGGGATGACCACGGTGGGGCCAGTGACCACGAGAATGCCCGCGAACAGGATCGCCACCGGCCAGACCAGCCCGGCCACGTAATAGCACGCCAGCGTCCCGAGGACCCAGCCGACCGGGATGCCTATGACCATGAGACGCGTCACCGCGCCCTCGGTCTTCCTGAGTTCGCGGAAATTGAGACTGAGGCCGCCTTCGAAAAGGATCAGCGCCACGGCGACGGAAACCATCGGTTCCAGCAGATCGCCAAATGTATGTTCGGGAACGACAAGGCCGGTGACGGGACCCGCAAGGACACCGGCGGCGAGCATGAGGGCGATGGCCGGCCAGCCGGTACGCCACGCGATCCATTGCGCGCCGATACCGAGAATGCCGATCAGCGCGAAGACAAGTGCTTGCTGCTGCATGGGTCCCTATAGACAGCCCCGAAGCCGCCGCGTCCACCCCCCTGTGTCCGAAAGCCTTTTCGAAACGCCGCGTCTTTCCCGCCGCTATACCCGCCCCGCGCTACCGCCCCAATGCAGGATCGTTGCGCAAAGGGCGTCTATCGCCGGGTTGGTCCCGCCCGGTCCGATCACCACGAACTCGATCAGGGGAAGCACGGGAAGGCGCTCGCGCGGCGCGAGGATGGACAGGCCCGGCGGCATCAGCCTGCCGGAATGCGGCATCAGGCCGATACCCGCGCGCGCCGCCGCGCTCAGTCCGGTGAGGCTGGCGCTGGTGAAGGCCACCCGCCAGCTTCGCCCCGACCGCTCCAGCACGTCCAGCGCCAGCGCGCGGGTTACGCTGGGTGGCGGATAGAGCAGGAGCGGCAGCGGCGCGTCCTGAACCAGAGGGAATTCGGGATGGCCCACCCAGACGATCGGCTCCTGCCATACCGAAGTGCCCCGCCGATCGCCCTGCCTCCGCTTGACGAAGATCAGGTCCAACTGGCCCGCGTCGAAAGCGTCGTAGAGATCGTCGCTCAGGCCCGCGCGCAGTTCGAGATCGACATCGGGATGGCGGCGCGCGAAGGCGGCCAGCACATCGGGCAGCGCCGAAAGGACGAAGTCCTCCGATGCGCCAAGGCGAAGGCGGCCCCTCAGCGGTGCGGCGGAAAGGTGGTTCTGCAGCCGCCGGTGCCCATCGAGGATCGCGCGGGCATGGGCGAGCAGCACTTCGCCTTCCGGCGTCAGCATGACCCGGTGCGTGGTGCGATCGATGCACCGCCGGCCCGCCCGCTGTTCAAGGCGCTGCACATGCTGGCTGACGGTGGACTGCCTGATCCCCAGCATCCGGGCAGCACCCGTGAAGCTGCCGAGTTCGGCAACGGCCACGAAAGTTTCCAGCAAGTCCACGGGGATCAGGTCCATAGTCATCATGATATATGATGACTGTTATCCATTCTATCGGAATTGTGAATTTAACAGGCCGTCCCTAGTTCGACCGGGCACTTCGATTCCTACGGAAAGACACGCCCATGACCACGATCCGCAAGGCGCTCTCCCGGCTGCCTGTCGACCGGTTCCTCCTGCTGCTGATTACCACCGTTGCGCTGGCCGCCCTGCTGCCGGCGCGGGGCAGCGCGGCGGGTCTGGTCGACAAGGGCGTGACCGGCGCCGTGGCGCTGCTCTTCCTGCTCTACGGTGCCCGCCTTGCGCCGCAGGCGATCTGGTCCGGCATGGCCAACTGGCGGTTGCAGGCCCTTGTCTTCGCCAGCACGTTCATCCTGTTTCCGCTGATCGGCCTCGGGGTCGGCCTGATCGCACGGGGCCATCTGCCGAACGATGTCGTCACCGGGCTGCTGTTCCTTTGCCTGCTGCCCTCGACGGTGCAGTCCTCCATCGCCTTCACCTCGATCGCCAGGGGCAACGTCCCTGCCGCGCTGTGCAGCGCGTCAGTTTCGAACCTGCTCGGCGTGGTGATCACCCCGCTCCTTGTCGCCCGCGTCCTGCCTGCCGCTACCGGTGGGTTCTCACCCAAGGCGCTGGAGGACATCGCACTCCAGATCCTGCTGCCGTTCCTGGCCGGGCAGGCGATCCGGCCATGGATCGCCGGCTGGCTGCAACGCCATCCCAGGCTGACGGCAGTGGTGGACCGGGGCTCGGTTCTGGTCGTGGTCTACGCCGCGTTCAGCGCCGGGATGGTCGCGGGAATCTGGAGCCAGCTTTCGGTCCCCGGCCTTGCGGCGATACTCGCCATCGACATCGCCGTGCTCGCGCTGGTCATCGCGCTGACCACGCTCGCCAGCCGCGCGCTTTCCTTCCCGGTGGAGGATGAGATCGCCATCGTCTTCTGCGGGTCGAAAAAGAGCATGGCGGGCGGAATTCCCATGGCCACCATCCTGTTCCCCGGGCACGCGGTGGGCATGATCGTGCTGCCGCTGATGCTGTTCCACCAGGCGCAGCTCTTCGTCTGCGCCACCCTTGCCCGGCGTTATGCGGCGCGGAGCAAGGCTCCGGTCATTCCGCCGGCTCCAGCGAAGGCATGCCCCGCGCCGCAATGACGGCGCCGGTCGGGCTTTCGCCCAGGCAGGCCGCCGTCAGTGCCTCAAGCCGGCGGCCGATATCCTCGGGCAGCGGGAAACGATCCCGGTGATAGTCCCGATGCCCGGCACCCGCCTGTTCGACGAGATCGTCGTGCATGCTGCCCATCAGCCCGTTGATCGCGCTCAGGAAGCGGGACATGCGGTAGAGGTTCTCCTCCGGTTCCAGCGTCCGGCGCGTATCGTAGTAGGAGACCTGCCGGCTGACGATCTTGCGCATGACGTGGAAGGCGTGCCCCGTTACCGGACCGCCCGCCAGGGCCCGGTCCAGCCGCGCGAACTCCCTGCGGCGGAAGGCAAGGAACCCGTCCGCATCGTCAAGCCGCACGCGCCGCAGTTCCCAAAGCACCGCCATCCACACGGGCCGAGCCATCATCAGGCGCAAGGCCATGCCGTAGCCCAGCACGGCAAGGCGCCTGCGGTTGCGGAAGGAATCCTGCAAGTGGCCCATCACCGCCACGGTGGAGCGGAACAGCAGCGGCGCCTTGTGCCTTCGGCCGTAAAGCACCAGCGCGAAACGCAATTGCTTGTAGCGCGCGCGGATATGCTTGTAGCGAACGCGGGCATCCTGCGGCAGGTCGCCCGTCAGCACGAGCGTTCCGGCAAGATCGCGCATGGCACCGCGATCGGTCCCCGCGCGCCAGAATTCCACGCAGAGCGAGAGGCAGCGCCGCATTTCCGCTTCCGTGCAATCCACCGGGATCGGATCGGGCAGGCTGACGACGGGATCGACCACATCGTCCATCTCGACCGCCTCGAACAGCGCCTCCAGCGTTTCGGGCGTAAACACCTCTTCCCGGTTCGTCGCCCGGCTCCTGATGGACCGCACCGTCATGCCTGCGCGCCCTGCGCCATGATATGCGAAAGGCGGTGCCGCTCCCGGTAGGCCCAGAGCGTGGGTATCAGCATGAACAGCGCCTTGAGGCATACCCCGGCGACATAGGCCAGGCCCGCCCCGGTAATGCCGAACATGTGGATCAGCGCGAAAAGAAGCACCGCATAGCCCAGCGCCGCACTGCCCTCCGCCACCAGCGAAGACCGCTGGCGCCCGGCCATGTAGAGCAGGGATTCGAGCGGGAAACTGGCCATCGTCACGATCAGCGAAATGGTCATAAGCTGGAGCAGGTCGTAAGCCTCGACATAGCGCTTGCCGAAAACCAGCCCGATCACCGGCTCGCCGCCAAGGATCACCACCAGCAGGATCAGGAAACCGATCGCGCCGGATATGGTCGCGCTGCGTATCGCCAGCTGCCACGGATGGCGGCTGGTCGGATCAAGACGCATGATCTCGGGATAGAAGCTGCGGGACAGCAGGTCGGCCGGCTTGCTGGCGGAATCGAAGAAGGTCGCCGCAATCTTGAACAGGCCCGCGCTCGTCGGGCCGAGCATGGCACCGACGATGAGATTGCTCACCGGACCCCACGCCGCCCAGATCGAGTGGGCGAAGTTCGTCGTCCACACGAAGTCCCAGGCCCCGGCAAGGCGGCGGCCGGGACCGAACAGGCCGGGACGCAGCGCACCGCGAATGCCCTTCCGACGCAGTTCCTGCACTGCCATGAACCACAGGCAGAGGTCGCCTGCGAGATCGGCGATGTACCAGGTGAGCACGAAGCCGGCGAAGCCGAAGTGCCCGAAATAGGAGATCGCACCGCCGACCGCACGCAGCAGCGGGGTCGCCAGTTGCTGCACGGCGATCTGGTCGAACCGGTCCAGCACGCGCAGGATGCCCGTGGGCGTCGCCGCCGTCATCGTCGGGATCAGCGTACAGTAAAGCATCGCGAGCCCGACATCGTCGGCGCCGATGCCGAACCATGCGGCAAGGAACGGCAGCAGGACCAGCCCGCCCGCAAGACCGACAAGCCCGCTGGCAAGGTCGAGCCCGAATGCGAAGCCGGTCACGTCGCGCAGTTCGTCCACGTCGCCCCGGCCCAGCGCCGGGGCGCCGTAGCGCACGATGAACTGCCAGGTCTGGAACTTCACCAGCGCGCCTACGCCATTGGCATAGGAATGGATCAGCACCAGCGTGCCGAACAGCGCCGGGCTCATGCCGCGCCCGGCGCAGGCCAGCGCAACGAGGCCGAGCAATGCGGCCACCAGCTTGCTGGAACCGAGGTAAGAGGCATTGCGGACGATGGTGCGGAACACCCCATCGGCAAACCATTGCTTCATGGGCAGGGTCCTGATCACGCCGCGCGCTCCTGCAACGGCGATGAGGAAGGCGCCTCGTTCCGGTCAAG
Organism: Novosphingobium aeonii; assembly: GCF_052279045.1. Classification (NCBI taxonomy): domain Bacteria; kingdom Pseudomonadati; phylum Pseudomonadota; class Alphaproteobacteria; order Sphingomonadales; family Sphingomonadaceae; genus Novosphingobium; species Novosphingobium aeonii. Next base: position 1,896,653 of record NZ_CP176833.1, read on the forward strand.
GCGCTCCTCGATGGCGGCCTTGGCAAGCATGAGCACCTCGGCAAGGGGCTGCTCCGCATCGATCTCGACGATGGGAGCGCCCTCGAACGTCAGGAGCGGCACGTCCGCGATCTTGCGGGCGAGCGAGGACAGCCGGTGGTCCGGCTTGCGCGCCACCGCCACGTCGAGCGAGACGTTGAGACGGATCACGAGGTCGGGGCGGTTCACCACCATCGCCTCGTAGCGGCGGCGCTCCGAGCGGGCGAGCAAGCCCACGAGACCAGACCGGCCGGCACTGGCAAGTCCCAGCCCGTCCATCGGCCCGGGCACGCCCAATTGCGGAAAACGGTCGGCGATGATGGCATTGCCTTCCCGGCGCAGCCGCATCATCCGGCGGAAACGGCGCACGCGCCGCATCGAGAACGCATAGATCACCAGTGCCGCCAGCAGCCCGGGGCCCTTGTCGGTCTGGGCTTTCCGCGCCTTGGCATGGATCGACTTGTCGAGCTTACCGCCCAGCAGCGGCAGGCGCGCGATCCGGCGGCCGATATTGCCGGACTGCTTGCCGAGATGGCAGATCTGCACCGGTTGCCGCTCCTCCAGCCAGGCGCGCAGTGCTTCGGTCACGGTCGACTTGCCGGAACCATCGCAACCGATAACGGCGATGAGGGGCGGTAGAGTTGTCTTGTTCATCGTAAGGCCTGAATGAAAGATCGTCGGCAAAGGATCAGCTGTGCAGCCCGTACCGCCGCAACACGGCGAGAACGGTTTCCAGCACTTCGTGATAGGGGCGGGTCGCATCGACATCGACGATCTGCGCGCCGCCGAAACGCAGCGTGGGTACGACGGCCAGCTTCTTCTCCAGCATGTCGCGCTGGTGATCGGACTTGCGCGCAAGGGCAGTATCGACATCGACGTTGAGGCGGATCACCACGGTCGGCCGATAGGAGGCCATGTCGTCGTAAAGCGCCCGTTCCCGCGCGGCGAGACGTTCCACCACAGCCGAACCCCTGCGTTTCCACGAAAGCCCAGGGCCATCGAAGCTGCCGGGAACTTCCGCCTGCGGATAGCGGTCGGTAATGACCTGGACGCCGCCCCGGCGGTAGTCGAGCACCTTGCGGAACCGGCGGCCCCGCGCCAGCGAAAAGCCGAACATGGCCAGCGCCGTGGCAAGCCCGGGCAGGCGCTTGTCCGGCCCTTCGTGCGCCTTCTTTGCCTTACCTGTGAGAAACCGTTCGGCAAGCCGGCCGATCAACGGGAGTTCGCCGATCCGGCGCCCCAGATCGCCCGTGCCGAGCCCGAGATACATCGACCGCGTGGGAGACTGCCGGTCCAGCAGCGCAACGAGATCGCGCGCAAGCGTGGACTTGCCCGAACCGTCGCAGCCGATAAGGGCCACGCAGGGCGCCAGAGCGCCCCGGCTTCGCACCGGCACACTCCCGAAAGCGGATTCGAGGGAGGAATAGGACGCGATCTCTCGCGGGGACTTGTGTATCGTCATGTTTTCGTTAGCCGTTCCTGTCGCCGTCCGCAGCGTTTTCGCTTCCGGAAACGGCGCCTGCGTTCAGGTCGATCAGCGCCCCTAGGCCGCGAAGCTGATGCGAAGCTGATGGCGCAAAAAAGATCTCTCGCGGTTTGACGGGCGGCTGGAAGCTGGCGTAGTCCGGCGTTTCGCGAGCCAAGGCTCAAGCCTTGCCGGTCCCGTTGCCGGGCGTTCAATCTCGCTGGGAGCCGTGCCTTGCCCCGCCTGCTGGTTGCGGAAGACGATCTCGATCTCGGCGCCGCGATGAAGCGCGCTCTCGAACTCGACGGATACGTGGTCGATCACTTCATGCGCGGCGACGAGGTTCTCGCCGCCGCCAGCGTCAGCCCCTACGACGTGATCCTGCTCGACATCGGGCTGCCGCAAATGTCCGGCCTCGAAGTGCTCCGGCAGCTTCGCTCCGCCCGCAATACTGCCCCCGTCATCATCATCACCGCGTTCGACCGCACCCAGCACCGCGTCGCCGGGCTCGATGCCGGAGCGGACGACTACGTGGTGAAGCCGGTGGACCTCGAGGAACTCGCCGCGCGCATCCGTTCGCAGCTTCGCCGCAAGGACCGCCGGCAGGATAACAGCGTGAGCATCGGCGACGTCACGCTGGATTTCGCCGGACACGTTGCCTCGCTGGCAGGAGAGGACGTGGCGCTGACCGCCAAGGAATACCGTGTGCTGGCCCTGCTCATGCGGCGCAGCCGGCGTTTCGTGTCCAAGGCCGATCTCGAGGGCGAGCTTTACGACCAGGATCACTGGGTCGAATCCAACACGGTCGAAGTCGCCATCTCCTCCCTGCGGCGCAAGTTCGGGCGCGATTTCATCCGGACGGCGCGCGGCCTCGGCTACATGGTGGGGGGGCAGGAGACGTGAAGCGGCCCTCGCTCTCCACCCGGCTCTATCGCCGCGTGCTCCTGCTACTGGCGCTGACCGGACTGGGGATGGGCACCGTAATCTACACCGTGGCCAACCGGGAGATCGGCCGCGCATCCGACGCCCAGCTCGTGAACGCCTCCCGCCTGCTCTACATGATGATGCAGGACGAATTGACAGCAGGCGTGCTGGCCGCCCGGGGAACGGGGCTGGCGGACGACGATCCGCTGCTCTCGCCCGAAGAGCGCAAGGCGTTCCACGCATCCTACGACTGGTGCATGTTCGCCGTGTTCTGGGATGGCAGGCCGGTTGCCCAGTCCGGCTGGGGAGCGCCGGTCAGCCAGGTTCCCCGAGCCGCGGGGCTCCACGATTTCACCGCGGTCGGTGATCGCTGGCGCAGCTATGGCCTGCCCGGCCGCGACCCTCGCCTGCTCGTCGTCGTGGCAGAACGGGACGCCATGCGCGAATTCTCGATGGTGCCGGTCCTGCGCAAGCTGGCGCTGCCGCTGATCCTGCTGATCGGCGCGGGCATGGTGGTTCTCTGGTGGACCCTTCGCAAGAGCCTTTCTGAAGTGGAACGGCTGGCTTCCACACTCAATGCGCGCTCGCTCGCCGATCTCACGCCGCTGGTGCCGGATGACTGGTCGCGCGATCTCGGGCCGCTGATCATAGCGCTCAACAAGCTCTTCTCGCGGCTCGATCAGGCTTACGAACTGGAGCAGGCCTTCACCGACGACGTTGCCCACGAACTGCGCACCCCGCTCGCGGCGATCCGCGCGCAGGCGCAGATCCTGCGCAAGACCGCGCCCGCCGAACTGCGGGACGATACGGGACGGCTGCTGGGCGTCGTGGACCGGGCGAACGACCTGATAGACGGGATGCTCACGCTCGCCCGGCTCAATGCCACGGCAGTTTCAAGCCGCTCGGTCGATGTCCATGCGCTGGTGGCCGATGTCGTGGCGGAAACCCTGCTGCACCTGCCCGCCGATGCGATGGAATTCACGGTCACGCCCGATCACATCGTCCGCTGGCGGTGTGATGCGGCATCGCTCCAGATCGCGCTGTCCGCCGTGATCGACAATGGCGTGCGCCATGCCCGCGATGGTGGCCACATCGACATTGCGATCGTGCGCGGCGCGGATCGGCTGGTGGTGACCGTGGGGGACCGGGGCGACGGCGTTCCAGCGGCGGAGCGCGAACGCCTGCTCCGCCGCTTCGAGCGCGGCTCTTCGGCATTTCCCGGCAGCGGCCTTGGCTTGTCGATCGCGGTGAAGGCGATGAACCTTGCCGGCGGATCGATCCGGCTGGAGGACCGGCAGGACGGCCCAGGCCTGCTCGTCATCCTCACCCTTCCCGCCGCTTCGGAGTAGATGCCGCGCGCCCGGCACAAGAGGCGTTTACTGACGATCCCATGCCGCACCGGCGGATTTCCGCAAAAATGTGCAACGAAACACACGGTACAGCGTTCTTTATGGGCGCTGAAGTGATATGATCCGTTTTGGCAGTAATCAGCACGGGGACACGAATGCCCAAAGACGCAACGGTTTATTCGATCGATTCCACTAACGCACGGACCGCCGCGTCCAGAACGCCTTTAACCGATCAACTCAGTGCAATTCTCGCCAAGTTAAGTGAAGCCATGGTCGAAGCCGATGATATATCGCTCGATTTCAAGGGAAAACTTATGGTTCACCTCGATGTAAAGCGGGGCGAGGACCTTCCATTGGTCGAAGCGAAGCTTTCCGCTCTGGGTAACGGCATGTTCTCGCAGGTCAGCCGCGGCGCAACGCCGCATCATCCTTTTTCGCACCGCGTGACGGCGCTCGTCACGATCTGACGCGAAAACGCCGCAGGGCTGCGCCGATCGGCGGCCGCGCCGGTCGGCCGGGGATGCGCCGAACTCCCTTGGGGTGCGCTACCCCTGGGGGAAATCAACCGAGCTTGGCGGCGTAGATCAGGCGTCCTTCGCCGAGATGGTCGAATGCGCGGTTAAGCAGGCTGTCCCCCACCGCAAGGCAGCCCTGGCTACGGCCGAGCTTGCCATGCGCACCGATCATGTTCGGTTCGGCATACCAGGCCCCATGGACAACGATCGCGCGTTCGAGCGCATTGCTGTTGGTGGGATCAAGACCGACAAGCCGCTGTGAACGACCGTGCGCGCCAAAATAATAGTCCGAAGTGAGGAACGCGCCTTCGCTGCTCGCGTTTGACCCGGGCCGGTTCGAAAAACGCTGGAGCCAGCCGGTGTGCGCGGGATCGGACCCGCTGCCATGCGCGACATGCAGCGACGTGACCTTGCGGTTTTCAAGGTCAACCAGATGGAGACGCGGCTGCGAGGACGATGCCGAGAAATCGACGATGCCGATTCGGTCTCCCTTCACGCGCCCGCCATGCCGGTTCAGCGCCGCCATGGCGGCATGGAACAGCGGCGCTGCGACCGTTTCGGGTTGATAGGGCCCACGCGGCACGGGAAGCGCCGCAGGTGCGACGGGGGCCACGGAACCCGGGCGCGGAAGCACCAGCGAAGGGGCACGCGGCCTTTCCGGAATCGCGGTGGCAATGGCGCGGGCGGCAGAGGAGGAGGTCGCTGCGAACGCGGTCGCTGCAACGATCATGTTTCGGCGGCTGAATTTCATATCCACCTCGCCATATAGCGATTCTGTCGACAAAGTCTTGGCCAGTTTCGCATCCATCGTCACAAGCTGTTGCCCAGCCACCCCAAGGCGAGAAGGGAAGGATACATCATGACGGCAGGGCGTTCCGCACATCTTTCGAGTGAGGATTATCGCCAGGCGATTGCCCTCATCATTCGCAACATACAGAAATCCGGGGAATTATCCGATGGCCAACTGGCTACCCGTCTGGATTGCTCGAACGGCACGATCCGCAATGCGCGCAGCCGCGCCACCAGCCTCGATCCGCTGATCCTGGCCCGGATCGAACGCGAATTCGGCCCGGGCGCCATCGACCCTTTCCTCTCGCTCGCGCAAGTTCGGGCGGTTCCGCTGGCCACCGCCCGCCCGCAGATGGACCCGGTCCTCGCCATCGTCGAGGCGCTGCACCGAATCGTCGAGGCCCAGTCAGTGGACAGTGACGGCGGGTCGCGGATCACGCCGGTGGAACTGCGAAAAATCATCGAGGAACTGCGCCACGGCCGCTCCGCGCTCGACGCGCTGATCGCACGCGCCGAGGCCTGAAGGCTGTCCCGACGGGGCCGGTTCTTCAGGACAGGAGCGGTTCGTTTCAAGCGCCATCCCGCCATTCTTGCCATGGCCAGCCATCGCTCTATGAGGCGAAACCGCTAGCGCATGTGCCGAATACCCGGCGGATCGAGGGATGATGAGCGACCTGTTCGATACTGGAACCCGCCCGGGCCGGGTGCCGCTGGCAGCGCTGCTGCGACCGGCGACGCTTGACGAGGTGATCGGCCAGGGAGCGGTTGTCGGCCCCGGTTCGATCCTGCGGCGCCGGATCGCGGCGCGATCGCTGGGCAGCGTCATTCTCTATGGCCCGCCCGGCATCGGCAAGACCTCGATCGCGCGGGCCGTGGGCGCGATGCTGGGCAAGGAATTCCGCCCGCTCAACGCCACGCGCGCGGGTGTCTCCGACTTGCGCCGGATCGCCGACGAAGCGCGGATCAAGCCGGTGCTGATCTTCGTGGACGAGGTTCAGAGGTTCTCGGCAACGCAGGCGGACGATCTGCTGGCACTCTGCGAGGACGGCGTGGCCGACTTCATCGGCGCCACCACCGGCAATCCCTATCACGTCCTCACCCCGGCGCTGGTTTCCCGTTCGACTATCCTCAAGCTGGAGCCGCTCAGCATCGAGGAGATGGAGCGGGTGGTCCAGCGCGGGATCGACCATCTCGCGGGTGAAGGCATCGAAGTGTCGATGACGCCGGAGCAGCGCCGCATGGTCGCCGGGCGTTCCGGCGGCGATGCCCGCCGCGCGCTGACGACGCTCGAAAGCCTGGCGGTGGGGCACGAAGCGGATGGCCCGCTGCGGATCACGGACGAGATGCTGGCGGAAGCCTATGTCTCCGCTCCGATCAACCACGACCGTTCCGGCGATGCCCATTACGACATCGTTTCGGCCTTCATCAAATCGATGCGGGGTTCGGACCCCGACGCCACGCTCTACTGGCTCGCGCGCCTGATCCACGGCGGCGAGGATCCCCGTTTCATCGCACGGCGGATCATGATCCATGCGTCCGAGGACGTCGGCCTGGCCGACAATACCGCCCTCCAGACCGCCGTTGCCGCAGCGCAGGCGGTGGAAAAGATAGGCTATCCCGAAGCCCAGATCGTCCTGGCCCATGCCGCGCTGCACATCGCCCGCGCACCGAAATCGGGCTCGGTCACGCGCGGAATATCGCAGGCTCTGCATTTCGTCGGCTCGCAGCCGCCCGCAAGCGTGCCCCTTCATCTGCGCGATGCCCATTACAAGGGCGCCGCCGCCCTGGGCCATGTCGGCTACAGGTTCCCGCATGACGACCCGAGGGGCTGGGTCGAACAGGAATATGCGCCGGGCCTCGCCAGAGGCGCATTCTATCAGAGCGACGCCCGTAGCGCCCCCACCTTCGAGCGCCGGGCGGACGAATACTGGACCCGCACCACCGGTACGCCGCAGCCCCGCCGCCTTCCCGGCGACGATCCATCGGCCTGACAGGCGTTCACCCCCCCACGAGTTCCCGGATGCGGGCGGTGAGGGTTTCGACCGCGAAGGGCTTCGTCAGCACTCTCATCCCGGGTTCGAGATAACCGTTGCCGATCACGGAATTCTCCGCATAGCCGGTGATGAACAGCACTTTCAGGTCCGGGCGCACCACCCTGCCAGCGTCCGCCATCTGACGGCCGTTCATCCCACCCGGAAGGCCGACGTCGCTCACCAGCAGGTCGATCCGCACATCGGACTGGAGCACCTTCAGACCGGCGGCACTGTCCGCCGCCTCGATCACGGTATAGCCAAGGTCTTCCAGCACGTCGGTAATCAGCATCCGCACGCTGGGCTCGTCATCGACGAGCAGCACGGTCTCGCCCGCCTCTGCGCCTGGCAGCGGGGATTCGACAGCGCTGCCGCCCTCTTCCACCGCATCACCGTAATGGCGGGGAAGATAGATGCAGACGGTGGTTCCCTCTCCCACCTCGGAGTATATCCGCACTTGTCCGCCCGATTGCTTGGCGAAGCCATAGATCATCGAAAGACCAAGTCCGGTGCCTTGCCCGATCGGCTTGGTGGTGAAAAACGGATCGAACGCCTTGGCGATCACGTCAGGCGTCATGCCGGTGCCGGTGTCCGTGACGCATAGCGAAAGATACTGGCCTTCGGGCATGTCATGCGTGCGCGCGCCATTGCGGTCGAGCCACTTGTTCGCCGTCTCGATGGTGATCCTGCCGCCATCCGGCATCGCATCGCGAGCATTGATGCAGAGGTTCAGGACCGCATTCTCGAGCTGGCTCGGGTCTACCAGCGTCAGCCACAGCCCGGCTGCCCCCACCGTTTCGACCGCGATCGACGGCCCGACCGTGCGCTGGATGAGATCGGTCAGTCCGCTGACCAGGGCGTTCACGCTGGTCGGCCGGGGGTCGAGCGTCTGGCGGCGGGAGAAGGCCAGCAGCCGGTGCGTGAGCGCGGCGGCACGCCGCACCGAGCCCTGCGCCGCCACCACATATTTGTCCACGTCGGCAAGGCGCCCCTGCTTGAGGCGGATTCCGACCATTTCCAGCCCGCCGGAAACGCCGGCCAGCAGGTTGTTGAAATCATGGGCGAGGCCACCCGTGAGTTGCCCAACGGCCTCCATCTTCTGAGACTGGCGCAGTTGTTCCTCCGCCTTCATCAGTTCGGCCGAACGCTCGGCGACGCGCTGCTCAAGCGTTTCGTTCAACGCGCGCAGCGCCGCTGCGGCCCGGTCGCGCTCTTCCTCCACGGCGCGGCGCTGATCCACATCGAGCAGGACCCCCGGGAAGCTCAGCGGCGTGCCATCCGGCGCGTGATCGACCCGCCCGTTCGCTTCGATCCAGTAGTAGTGGCCATCGCTGCGCCGCACGCGGTACTGATGCGCATAGCCGCCGCCACGCGCGATCGCATCGCCGATGGCCTCGGCAAATCCGGCCCGGTCGTCAGGATGAACGGTAGCGGCCACTTGATCGAGGCTGAGCCCTTCGCGCGCCAGTTCCGGGTCCAGACCGACCGCGCGGGCGAAAGGTTCGTCCACCGTGAAGCGGTCGGTGGGCAAGTCCCACAGCCAGGTTCCGATGATCGCGCCCGCAGACAGCGCAAGCTGCACGCGTTCGATGTTCTCGCGGGCCAGTGCCTCGCTGGCCCGCATGGCCTGCTCGGCCCGCCTGCGTGCCTCGATATCGCGGAACAGCACGGACACCTGCTTGCGTTCCGGCGGCTCGACCCGCGCCGCCGAGACTTCGATGTGCCGCCCCGCCGCCGCGAAATATCGCTCGAAGCGCACGGGCTCGCCGGTCTCCAACACCCTGCCGTAAAGCTCCAGCCAGCCGTCCGCGCCGGTCGGGTCCACTTCGCGAAGCGTCATGCCCACCACGCCGGAAATGCCGGAGTGGCGCTCGTATCCGGGATTGGCCTCGACATGGACATAGTCGCTCATCGGGCCATGGGGCCCGTCGATGAACTCGATGATGCAGAAACCGTCGTCGATGGCTTCGAACAGGGCGCGGTACCGGTCCTCGCTGCGTCCCAGTGCAGCGATCGCCTGCCGCTTCGCGGTAATATCGCGCGCCACGCCCACAAAGCGAAGCGGCACACCGGCATCATCGAACTCCATGACCCCCTTGCGGGCAATCCAGCGCACATCCTCGCCTTCGGCCGCGCGCACGCGGTACTCCACTTCGCCCGAAGCCTCGCCGCGACTGCGCGATGCGGCCGTGGATGCGAGATGACGGTCTTGCGGCACGATCCGCGTCTCGATCACCGAGGCGGGATAGCGGTCCTGCACCGGCATTCCATAGAGACGGCAGAACTCGGGCGTGGGGATCAGCACATCCTCGGCGATCTCGACGGTGAAGAGGCCGATGCCTCCTGCCTCCTGCGCCTGCCGCAACCGCGTCTCGGCGGTAGCCAGATGCTGCGCGGCAAGGTGCTCCTCGGTCCGGTCCCTCAGAACCTTGACATAGCCGATGTGCCGTCCGGCCTCATCGCGCAGGGGCGACATCTCGCCGCTTCCCCAGAAACGTTCGCCGCCGCGTCTTTGATGCCAGCGCTCGTCCGAACCGCCGCCCCTGGTCGCCGCGTCGGCCATCTCGCGCTCCGGCACGCCGGCCTCGCGGTCCTCATCCGTGAAAACAGTCGCGATGGGCTGGCCCACGATCTCCCTCTCGGACCAGCCGAACAGGCTCTCGGCCCCGGCGCTCCAGTCGGTGATCATGCCCTGAAGGTCGGTCACGACGATTCCGAAATCGCGCGCACTGTCGACGATGGCGCGATGACGCGCCCGTTCGCCGTCGGCCTCGATCGCGGCCCGGCGCAGTTCCAGCGCGGTCATCGTTTGCCTTGCCAGCACCCGCAGTGCCTGTTCCTGCACCTCGTCCAGCGCCCGGGGCTCATAGTCGAGCACGCAGAGCGTTCCGATCGGCAACCCCTCCCCGGTCTTGAGCAGGGCGCCCGCATAGAACCGCAAGTGCGGCTCGCCGGTGACAAGGGGATTGCACTCGAACCTGGCGTCTCGCCGCGCATCGGGAACGAGGAGAAAGTCCTCTTCCAGCAGGGCCTTGGCGCAGAACGAGGTTTCCAGCGGGGTTTCCCGGACCCCAAGCCCGACCTCGGCCTTGAAGAACTGGCGCCCATCGCCGATGAAATTGACGACCGCGATCGGCGTCCCGCAGATCGCCGCCGCCAGGGACGCCATTTCATCGAACGCCTGTTCGCGGGGGCTATCGAGCACATCGTACCGGGCCAGAGCCGCCAGACGCATCAACTCTTGATCGGCAACTTCGTTCATGCGGCGTGGCTCTGGCGGTCCTGAGAGATAGGTAAAGTCGGGTCGTCGGCGCGCGATGTCCAATCGGCATCCGCAGGAAAACCTGCGGAAGGCCTGCTGGTTTCATCTCCGGCATAAAAACACGGCCCGAGGACCGAACGGCGGCATACCGCAAAAATCCATCCGTTCCCCATGACTTGAACGAAGGAGGATCGTCCGGCAATGCTCCTCAACCGAAGATTACCGGAATGTCGCTCGCGGCATGCCGGTTTAGGTGGTATCGATCATAAAAGAACCCAGGCCCGGAAAAAATGTCTTCCACTGCCGCTGCGAGCGCTAAAGATTCAAAGGCCCGCCCTACGGGCCGAGGCAGGCCCTCGCGCCAACAGTCCGCCGCGATCACCGATGCGATCATCCAGACCGCAACCGCGCTCTTCCTCAAGGAGGGCTTTGACGGCACCTCGATGGAAGCGGTGGCCCATGCCACGCAGATCCCCAAGACCACGCTTTACAAGCGTTACCCCGACAAGCTGGCGCTTCTGAACGCCGTGCTCGTCGCGCGGGTGGCGTCCTGGTCCGAAGTGACCTCGCGCGACAATGCACGTCTCGGCAACGATCTGCGCCAGCGTCTCATCCAGCACACCTCGACGATGCTGCTCTGGACCACCAAACCCGAAGTGCGCGCCTTCAGGCGGCTGGCGCTGAATGCCTTCGGCAGATCCGAAGGATCGATCACAGATTTCTTCGGATATACCGAAATGGTGGCTTATCTGGTCGCGGAGATCCGCGTCTACGGTCCGCCTTCGGGGATCGAGGCCAAGGCCCCGGAACGCATCGCGCAGGCCATAATGGCGATGGTAATCGGCTGGGTGAACACCCGCGCCGCCACCGGCCCGGTCACCGCGGCGGATGCCCGCGCGCAGGCACAGTTCATCATCGACGTGCTGATCGACGGGCACGCCCGCTGGTAAGGCCGATCGCCCGCTGCCCGTAGACCTGCACCGTTTAAGCCTCCTCCGAACGGCGCATTTCCGCCATTTTCGAACCATGGGCAAAAACTACGCAAAGTCGCGATTGACTAGTTCAAATTTTGAATCAATATTCTCTCCATAACAGAAAACAGTTGGGAGAAACTCCGATGAACGCCCTATGGCGCATTGGCGCGGTGGCTTTGGCGACAGCGGCGGTTGCCACGCCGCTGCTGGCTGCACCGGCCGACACGGTCCGCTCGCGCATCGCAGGTTACCGGGAACTCGGCGCGGCGTTCAAGGCAGTGAACGACGGCCTGCGAGGCGGCGAAGTGCAGACCGTGCTGATCGCCCAATCCGCTCGGGAAATCCGCAATGCCTCTCGCGGCCAGTACGAATGGTTTCCGGCCGGGAGCGGGCCGCAATCGGGCGCCAAAACCCGCGCCAAGGGCGAGATCTGGGCTCAGCCCGCCAAATTCAGGACCGCGCAGGACGCTTTCGCCAAGGCTGCCGACGATTTCCAGCGCGCGGTCGCCGGGAAGGACGTCGCGGCAATACGCACGGGCGCACAGAAACTTGGAGCTACGTGCAAGGGCTGCCATGACAGCTTCCGCGCGCCGGAGAGCTGAGATGGCGCCTCGCATCGCCTGCGGGCTCGCGATCGCGCTGCTTGCATTCGGCGCGGCGCCGACAGTTCATGCCCAGCCCGCCGACCTTCCGATTGCTCCCGCGGACGGTACGCCCTTGCCCAAGGGGGTGCGGGTGAAGAAGTCAGCGGACGGCAGTGTCTATGCAGATGCCCGCGGCCATACGCTTTATGGAATGGACATGCGCACCGTCCTGCGCTGGGCACCCGATCCCGCCCGCTTCTGCGCGCAGGACTGCACGCGCGAATGGGCACCCCTGCTCGCGCCGCGGGGAACCAAGCCGAACATCCGCTATCCGATGGGTTTCGAAAAAGCGGCAGAAATGCCCCCCGCCGAGGATCAGATCACCGATCCCCGCAAGGCGCCCGACTGGACAGTGATCGAGGGCGCCGCAGGTCCGCAATGGGTCTACAAGGGGTGGCATCTCGTCTTCACCCGGCGCGCGGCAGGCGGCAGCGCGCCGCCGCCGGACGACATGACGTGGAACACGCTCAAGTTCGTGCCGGCCCCACCGCGCATCGCCGCGCCGGGCCTTGTCGCCACCGCCTACTTCGGCGGCGCCTATGCCCTTACGGACCGGGACGGCCACGTCCTGTTCACCGGGCACTGCGCCGCGCCCTGCGCATGGCGCCCGCTTCCTGCGCCAATGGCCAGCGGCGGCTTGGGCGACTGGAAGGTCAGCCTTTCCGGCGACCGCGCGGAATGGACGTTCAAGGGTCAGCAGGTTTTCGTGAGCGAGGAATCCGATCCGCATGCCATCCCGCGCGGGGGCCGGATTCTGAGGCCGCAGACCAGCAGCGGAGAGAACCGATGAAACATGCGACGTCAAGGCGCGCACCGCTCCTCTGTACCGCAGCGCTGGCCTCCATCGCCGCGATCGGCATCGCCGCAGCCAGCATGTTGCAAGGCCCGGCCCTGGCGGAGGCTGTGCCGGCAAACCTGCCAGCTCCCCCACCGGGCGGCGTAATGGGCTTCGTGGTGCAGGACTTCGTTCCGCCGGTGATCCAGGGCAGTGACGCCTGCCCGAGCGGGGTGAGCCCCAAGATCCGGGAAGCCTATCTGGAATCGCTCCCGCCCGAGGAACATGCCCGGCTGGAACGCAAGGAAAACGAGCCGGAGTTGACCAGGCGCTGGCAGGCAACGGTGTTCGGCCCCGGCGGCACCAACATCTGTTCGCAACCGGACCAGTTCGACCGCCCGCTGCTACGCACCGTGCAAAGCATCCATGCCGGCGGCGTGGATCTGGACAATGACGCGCCCGGAGAAAGCTGCGCGCACGAGGAGTTCACTGCTCCCGACGGGCGAACCGGCATCGACAACCAGGAATACCGCGTCATGGGCTGCACCCTCGAATGGCGCGGGAAGGACGGCATCGGCGGCGATCAGCTTACCGGAATGCGTCAGTTCCATGCCTCCGGCGAATGGACGCAGGTGATCCTCCTGCGCGGTGTCGACAGTCTGGAGCATGACGAGGACGTGGAAGTGATCTACGCCAACACGTCGGACCGTCCCCAGCTCGACAATCGCGGCAATTTCCTGCCCGGCTACAGCTTCACCGTTTCCGACAAGGCGCCCCGGCACCGCAACGTCCTGCGCGGCCGCATAGAGAACGGGGTGCTGACCACCGAACCGCGCGACATCAGGCTGGCCCAGACCTGGGGCCAGGGCGGCGCCCGCGATATTCGCGGCGCCCGCACCGTTTACGATTTCCGCCATGCCAAGCTTCGCCTGGTCTTCCAGCCCGACGGGTCGCTGCGCGGGCTGGTCGGCGGATACCGGCCGGTGTTCGACGTGATCCAGAGCCCTGCGATCGGGGGTGCCGGCGCAGCGCTCGCCGCCGGCATCGATTGCGCGGGAACGCTCAAGACCCTCCGCAAATATGCCGACGGCATTCGCGATCCGAAGACGGGCAAGTGCTCCGGCGTCTCCAGCGCCATGGACCTGCGCGCCGTACCCGCCTTCGTGAACGACGTGCCATCCCCTGCTGCCGGGAGCCATGCCCTGTGACCCTCTTTCGCATAGCGCCGCTGGCGATCGCCGCGGCCACCCTTGCCGGTGTGGTCTCGCTGGCAGGCACGGCATCGACATCCGTGCCTGCCATGGCCGAAGCGAATGCCGCCCAGACCCTGTTGCAGGGCCCTCAGGTCGTTGGCATGCGCAGGCTGACCGAGGCCCAGTACCGCAATACGATCGCGGACATCTTCGGCAGCGACATCCGCGTTGCCGGCCGGTTCGAACCGATCGTCAGGCCTGCGCACCAGTTGATTGCCAGCGGCGCGCGCAGCGCGGCGATCACGCCTGCCGGGCTAGAACAGATGGACGGCATGGCGCGCGATATCGCCCGGCAGGTCTTCGAAGAGGCACACCGCGCCCAGTTCATGTCCTGCACGCCCGCCGATCCGGCCGCGGCCGATCCCGAATGCGCGCGCCGCATTCTCGCGCCGATCGGGCGCCTGCTGTTCCGGCGCCCGCTGACCGTGCAGGAAGAGGCGCTCTACGTGAAGATCGCCGGAGAAGGCGCTGCGCCTACGCGCTCCTTCACCAAGGGCCTTGAACTTGCGCTCGGATCGATGCTGGTCTCGCCGTGGTTCCTCTATGTGGTGGAGACGGCGGAGCCCGACCCGGACCATGCTGGCGGAATGCGGCTCGACAACGCCTCGCGCGCCGCGCGCCTCAGTTTCATGTTGTGGAACTCCAGCCCCAACGCCGCTTTGCTCGACGATGCGGCGGGCGGGCGGCTGACCGATCAGGCCCAGCTTGAAAAGGTGGTGACGGCGATGGTCGCCTCGCCCCGCTTCGAACAGGGGCTTCGGGCCTTCTTTTCCGACATGCTGCTGTTCGAGAAGTTCGACGAACTCGCCAAGGACCCGGTGATCTACCCCTATTTCAACCAGGACGTCCTTCAGGCGCTTCCCGAACAGATGCTGCGCACGATCACCACCCAGCTTCTCGATGGCGACGGCGATTACCGGGAACTGTTCACCACCCGAAAGACATGGATGAACCGACCGCTGGGCGCGCTCTACCAGGTGCCGGTGAGCAAGTCGCAAGGCTGGGTTCCCTATGAATTCTCGGCCGGTTCGGACCGTTCGGGCCTGCTCGGACTGGCCGGATTCCTCGCCATGTACTCGCACTCCGGCCGCAGTTCTCCGACCTTGCGCGGCCGGGCGATACGCGAGTTGCTGCTCTGCCAGCCGGTGCCGAACCCGCCGGGCAACGTGAACTTCACCGCCGTGCAGGACGTGACCAACAAGGCCATGCCCACTGCCCGCATCCGCCTTGATGCCCACACCACCGACCCCGTATGCGCAGGTTGCCACAAGATCACCGATCCGATCGGCCTGCCGCTGGAGAGGTTCGACGGCATCGGCGCCTTCCGCACCCGCGAGAATGACGCGGCGATCGATGTCGGCGGCTCGTTCGACGAGGCCAGCTTTTCCGGTGCCGACGGCCTGGGCAAGGCCATCGCGGCCAGCCAGGACGCGACGATGTGCGTCACCTCGCGGGCGCTCGAATATGCAACCGGCCGCCCCAGCGAGGATGGCGCGCTCGTCGAAACGCTGGAAAGCCGCTTCGCGGCGGACGGCTACCGCCTGCGCAAGCTGATCGAACGGGTCGCGACGATGCCGCAGGCCTATGAAATTCCGGGCGATCCACTGAAATCCGAGGCCACTCACGTGGCGACAAGACGCTAGCGAGAGGACCAACCCATGGCATTCGACCTGTCTCGGCGCACCGCGCTCAAGGGCATCATGAACGGCGCGGCGATCACCGTGGGCGTTCCCCTGCTCGATATCTTCCTGAACGGCAACGGCGAGGCGCTTGCCGCCACCGGCGCGCCGCTTCCGGTCCGTTTCGGCACCTGGTTCTGGGGGCTCGGCGTCAATCCCACCCGCTGGTTCCCCGACAACGCCGGTCCGGGATACGACCTGAAGCCGGAGCTGGAGATCATCAAGCCCTACGCGCACAAGATCAATATCCTGGGAAATTTCAACGTCATGCTCGATGGCGCACCGAACCTTCCCCACACCTCCGGAGGCCCGGCGATCCGCACCGGGCGCGCGCTCACCGCGGAAGGTGGCCTGCCGGGCGAAAGTTTCGACGTGACCATCGGCGACAGGATCGGCACGCGAACCCGCTTCCGCAGCCTGGAAACCTCCGCATCTGGCGACCCGCGCAATTCGCTCAGCGGGCGCGGCGGCGGCAACCTGAACCCTTCGGAAGGCTCGGCAGCCGGGCTCTATCGCCGTCTTTTCGGCACCGGCTTCAAGGACCCCAACGGCGCGACTTTCACGCCCGATCCGGAAGTCATGGCCCGCCGCAGCGTGCTTTCGGCCGTCAGCGAACAGCGCCAGTCGCTCGAAAGCGCAGTGGGCGCCGCCGACAGGCAGAAGCTGGACCAATATTTCACGTCCGTCCGGCAGTTGGAGAACCAGCTTGAAGTGGAGCTGAAGAAGCCTGAACCGCTACAGGCGTGCCTTGTCCCCAAGCCGGTCGAGGATCGCCCGGTCAATGCCGAGATCGAGAACGTCGTCACCAACCACGCGCTGATGACGGACCTGCTGGTCATGGCGCTCGCCTGCGACCAGACCCGCGTATTCAACATGATGTTCAACAACGGCGCCTCCTCGCTGACCCGAATCGGCAGCACGATCACGCATCACCAGCTCACCCATGAAGAAGCGCTCGACAACCGGCTGGGCTACCAGCCCGAGGCCACTTACTTCCTGAGCCGGATCTTCGAGGCCTGGACCTATTTCGTTGCCGCGCTCGACAAGGTGCAGGAGGGGCCGCGCACCCTGCTCGACAACACATTGGTCTTCGCCCATTCCGAAACCGAGTTCGCCAAGTTCCACACCATCGACAATATCCCGATGATGACCGCGGGCAGCGGCGGCGGTCGTATCAGGACGGGGATCTACGTCGACGGGCTCGGCTCTCCGGTCAGCCGCGTCGGCCTCACGCTCCAGCAGGTCATGGGGGTGCCCGTGGACAAGTGGGGGGCGAAGAGCATGGAGACCGGCAAGTCGATCGGCGAGATCGTCGCATGAAGGGCGCGTCGATCATGCTGGCGGCCTCGGTCCTGCTCGCCGCTCAGGCCGCACAGGCGGGCGAGCCTGCCGCCCTTCCCCCCGCGCGGCTGGTGGGCACGGTCCTCAACGCAGTGGCGATCGAACGCGAACTGGCGTTCTACGAGAACGCATTCGGGCTCAAGGTCGGCATGACGCTCGATCACGGCACCCGGCGCGAATACATGCTGCGGTTCTCGGCGGACCCGGGCGAAGCCGGGCTCATCATCGTGCATGACACCGCGCCGGAAGCGCCCGCACGGCTTGCACATGGGAACGCCTTCGATCGCATCGTGCTGCGGGTGAGCGACATGGATGCGCTGGTCCGCCGGCTCGACGCCTCCGGCACCGCGCACCAGCCTGTGCGCGCGGCTGCGCAGGGCTACCGGGTGCTACTGCTCCAAGACCCGGAAGGCTATCCGCTCGAAGTCATCCAGAGCAGCGCCGCCGCACGGGAGCCCGGCCAATGACCCCCTCGCGCAGACAGTTCCTCGGACGAGCGCTGACTTTCGCTTCGCTCGCCGCCGCAGGTTTGGTCGCATCGGGAGGAGCGCTGGCCCAGCCGCCGGCCGGTTCCTGCTACGATCCCGCCGCCCTGCCCTTCAGCCAGAAGAGCCGGCGCCGCGCGCTGGGCTATCTCGATGCATCGGCCGACCCTGCCCGGCGCTGCGGAAGCTGCGCCTTCTTCACGGCCGCCGCGCCGGGGTGCGGAACCTGCCAGATGCTGTCGGGCGGCCCTGTCAACGCAGGCGCCGTCTGCAACTCCTTCGCACCGAAGGCCGCGAAGTGAGCGCCCGCCCCGGCGTCCGGGTCTGGGACCTGCCCACCCGCCTGTTCCACTGGCTGCTCGCCGCGCTTTTCGCGTTCTCCTGGTGGAGCGCGGAAAACCGCGAGATGCAGTGGCATTTTCTGTCCGGGATCACATTGCTGGGGCTGCTCGGCTTTCGCCTGATCTGGGGTTTCGTGGGCGCCAGCACCGCACGTTTCGCAGGATTGCTCCGTTCCCCGCTGCGCATCGCGGAATACCTGCGCGGCCGGCACGCGAAGGAACCGGGCCACAACCCGCTCGGCGGCTACAGCGTCATCGCGCTGCTGCTCCTGCTGGGCACGCAAGTGGGCAGCGGGCTCTTCGCCACCGATGTGGACGGGCTTGAATCCGGCCCGCTGTCCTTCCTCGTCAGCTTCGACCAAGGCCGCATGGCGGCGGGAATCCACGCCATGAGCTTCAACGTGCTGCTTGCCCTCATCGCGCTGCACCTGATCGCGATCGTGTTCTACCTCGTCTTCCGCCGGCGCAATCTCGTAGGGCCGATGGTGACCGGCCGGGACCGGTCTCTTGACCGGGAAACCACGCCGATGCAGCCCGCGTCCCCCACGGCCTTTGTCATTGCCGCCGCTCTTGCTACCTTGCTCGCCTGGTCGGCCAGCAAGGGTTTCGGTTTGTGACGAGTACGACACGGGAAGAACTGCTCAGGCGGGCATTCTCGAAGCAGGAAGCGGATGATGCCGCAGAAGGCGATCTGCCCAGCGGGATCGAATGGGTGGATATCGCCCCGGTCATCGAGGGGCTCGTCTTTGCAGGACGCCCTATCGGAGCAGCCACCCAGAGCGTCACGGCACGGTACGACCTTGGCCCCCGCGGATGCTATATCCTCAGCGCCATTTCACGCGGCATCACTTATCCGCTCGACCTCGCCTCGTTGCTGAGGGTCGGCCGCAGCCTGGTGACGGCCGAACTGAACCGCCTCACCGCAGCCGGGCTCATCGAAGCCGTGCCGGGCAAGGACGATCGCCGCCGCAGCGAACTCAGCCTGACACCCGAAGGAGACCGCGCCTGCGTGGAAGTCCGCTCGGAACTGCACCGCCTCATCAGGGGCAATCTCTCCGGGTACACGGTCGAACATGTGCGGCTTTTCGCCCGGATGCTGGCCGACGTGTGCCGGACCGAACCGCCCGATCCCGGTAAGGATAGATAAAAAAGCGGGGCGGATGGTTGCCCATCCACCCCAGTCGGAGGGACGCGTTCCTTTCCGCGCCTTATCTTGAACCGAATGCGTAGCGCACGTTGATGCCGAATTCCCGCGGCGGGGTCATCGTCACGCCCGTGTAGGTGCTGGTATAGGTTTCCGCCGTCGGCCCGGTGAAGATCGGTCCGTTCGGCCCCATTCCGCCGAAGCCGAGCTGCCGGTAGCTGGTGCTGAGCGGCGTGGTCCGGCTCAGGGCCTTTTCCGTCTCGAACAGGTTCTTGGCGTAGAACGAAACCTCCCAGGCGCCGTTCGGATCGCGGATACCGGCATAGAGGTTGACCAGCGCATAGGCGCTCACATCGTCGTAGATATTGGTCGGATCGGTCTGCGACTTGCCATTGTAGGAGACCAGCCCGCGCAGATAGCCATCCACCCGGTCGGATACCGGCACGCGGTACTCGCTCTGGAGCGTGGCGGAGAACGGCGACTGGAACGCCGAACGCTGCGTGACCTGGCAGGCCGCAAGGTTGTCAGCCCCGACGGCGGCCTGCAATTCGCCCACCGTCGGCGCCGACGTCACGACATCGGGAACCCCGTCGCCGTTGAGGTCGTTGCAGGCGATCGTGCCGTCCTTGACCTTGCCGAGCGAGTAGCTGGCCACAAGGCCGAGGTTCCACCGATCCGAGATATCGAAGGAAAGATCGCCCTCGACACCGTTGACCTCGACCGGGACCGCGCCAACGAAGTTGAACTGCGCCACTTCCTGATGCGTGCCGATGACCTGACCCGAAGAATCGCGATCGGCGACGCGGTTGAGATAGTAGACCCCGCTGCCGGGCACGCGGTAGGGGAAGTTCTTGAACTTCTGGTGATAGCCGGAGACGTTGAAGCGCATCCGCCCATCGAGGAAGGTGCTCTTCAAGCCGATTTCATAGGACTTGGAGGTTTCCGCCGGAAGGTTGAGGAAGCTCTTCTCCAGCGCCGAAGGCGTGATGTTGAAGTCCCCCACGACATTGAGGCCCGGGCGCCACGAACTGCCGGTGCTGGCATAGAGCATCAGGTCGCGCGTGAAGTTGTGCTTCACCGATGCCGAATAGATCCACTTCTTGGCGGACTGCCCCTCGTCGGCGATCGTCTGGCCGCCCACGATAAGCTGGTTGTTCGACGTATAGTCGATATGGCGGACGCCGCCCGAAACTTCGGTCGCTTCGCCGAGATGGACCGTCAGGTTGCCGAAGAGCGACTGCTCGTGCGAGGTGCCCGTGCGCGAGATAGGGGTCTGCGCCACGGTGGCCAGCCCGCCGCCGAAGATCAGCGGAAGCCGGACGGGAGTAGGCCGCAGAAGATCGGTCGGCGGATCGTTCTTCGCGTCGAAGAAGCCCACCACATAGTCAAGCATGCCGAACAGGCGCGTCTCGTTCTGCAGGCGAACTTCGTGCGAGGTCGACTTGGTGCGGGAATCCGTCAACTGGCGAACATCGCCGCCGGGGAACAGGTTCGCCGGGTCCTGGGTGGTGCGGGACAGGACGTGCTGCGTGTAATGCTGCCCCTGGTAGATCAGCACCTGGCCCCACTGGCTCGCCTCTCCGCGCCAGTTGTAGACGTTGTAGACCTGATGGTTGGTGCGCGGGATCGTCTGGTTGGACAGGCGGTCCTTGGTCGAGATGAAGACCGGGCTGGGATCGGCGTCGGGATTGGCCTCGCTGAAGGACGCGACCTGATCCCAGGCCACGGCGTTGCGCTCCATGTGCTGGTAGACGCCTTCGAACTTCAGCCAGTCGGTCGGCTGGATGATGCCGCTGACGCGCCCGGCCCGGGTCCGTTCGAACGGATCGCGGCCGCCCGCGACGGGACGAACGCGATCGCCCTCGTTTTCGTCCCAGACACCCGCGACGCGAATGGCGGCGATGCCCTCGATCACCGGGACGTTGAACGCGCCCTTGAAGTTGAGCGTGCCGATCGTGTTGGCGGTCATGTCCACGGCGCCGCCGAAGGCGAACAGGTCAGGCTTGCGCGTGGTGACGGTGATCGAGCCGGAAGGCGAGGCGCGGCCGCGCAGCGTGCCCTGCGGACCGCGCAGGACTTCGATCTGGCCGATATCGAACATCTGCTGCAGCACCACGCCCGCCGTGATCGGCGCGTCGTTCATGTAGAATTCGACCGTGGAATTGAAGCCGCTGGCGTTGATGTCGAAGTTGACGCCGCGCAGCTTGGCGCTGCCGCCCACGCCGTTCGTCTCGGTCGCCAGCTGGAGGCCGGGAACCAGCGTCTGGACTTCCTTGAAATCGCGGATGTTCAGCTTGGCGACATCCTCGGAAGTGACGGTGTCCACCACCGCCGGAACGTCCTGCACGTCTTCGTCGCGGCGGCGTGCCTGGACGATGATGATGTTCGCGTTGTCGACGACCGTTTCGGCCTGCTGCGCGAACGCCGGCACCGATACGGAACCGGCGGCGGCCGAACAAAGCAGCATATATGCAGTGGTCTTCAAATCATCCTCCCATTTTGTTCAATTATTTTCTTTATTCCAGATGACATGCTGCCCCGCTCCGGGGACATCAGTAGAATCCGAGAACCTTTCCGCGCAGTGCATGATAAAATGCACAAGATCTGCCGCCCGCTGAACGCTTTCGTTCAACGCCAAGATACGCAGACCTTCGAAGTTTCGATTAGCCGGTTGCCCTCTTCATCCCATCATCTCCCTCACGGCCTCGATATTTTCGAGTGCCTTTGTTCGACGATATCACCGAAGCGAGATAAAGCAACGAAACGTCGCGCTAAGTTCCTGACCCATTACGGAACAATAGGATCGGAAATCCGCCATCCCGCGCAAGAATCCAACACGAAGAACGCTGCTGGATCAAAGTTTTACATCGCAGGTCAAGGGACATGTCATCCCCGATCATCTCCGCCCCCAGGAGGCAACCACGCAGGAAATCGCCGTGCCGATGTATCCTCCATCCCCGGACACGCAGAGAAATTTTCCTTGACCACCGGCCAGTTGGGGCAGCCCGCCGTACTTCGGCCGCCATCAACAAATTGACATTCCAGCCGAAAGGCAGCTTCTACGATCGCACTCGAAAACGTGGGATCTGATGAAAAATGCCGCAGTGGCAGATCGACTACTGGCCGCTTGCCGGCATTCTCGTCGTGGTGATCGGCTTCGCCATGCGGTTCAACCCGCTGCTCGTGGTGGCCGTGGCGGCGATCCTCACCGGACTGCTCGGCGGGATGGACCTCGTCGCGGTGGTTTCGCTGCTGGGCAAGGGCTTCAACGACAATCGCTTCGTCACCGTGGTCTACGTCGTGCTGCCGGTGATCGGCCTGCTCGAACGGTTCGGATTGCAGCAGCGCGCACGCGGCCTGATCGAATCCATGCGCGGGGCTACCGTGGGCCGGCTGCTGGTCGGATACCTCGCCTTCCGCCAGGGCCTTGCGGCGCTGGGCCTCGTTTCCGTGGCCGGACATCCGCAAACGGTTCGCCCGCTGCTGGCACCGATGGCCGAAGCCGCCGCGCGCAAGGAGAACCCCGACATTACCGATGACGATCTCGAAGAGGTCAAGGCCATGGCCGCGGCAACCGACAACGTCGGCGTGTTCTTCGGCGAGGATATCTTCATCGCCATCGGCTCGATCCTGCTGATCCAGGGCGTGCTGCGCGGCGAGGGCATCGAACTGGCGCCGATCCATCTCTCGCTCTGGGCGATCCCGACCGCGGTCTGCGCCTTTGCGATCCACGCCCTTCGCATCCGCCTGTTCGCCCGCCGCCTGCGCCGCAAGGCCCGGAGCGCGGCGGCATGATCGGCATCGCAGAACTCTACTTCGTCGCCGGGCTCGTCTTCGCGGCCTTTGCCATCGCCAGCGCCTTCGATCAGGCCAATCCGAAGCGCTGGGGCAATGCCGCGTTCTGGGGGCTTGTCGCGGTGAGCTTCCTGTTCGGCGACCTGCTGGGAGACTTCGGCAACGGCATCCTCGTACTGCTGCTGGTCGCTCTCGCCGGATTTCGCTGCCTCGGCCACGGCCGCCCGCACACGACATCCGCCGGAGAACGCGAAGTCTGGTCGGCGAAGCTCGGCTCGAAACTGTTCCTTCCCGCGCTGGTGATCCCGGTGACCGCCTTCGCCGGAACGCTGCTGTTCAGCTACTCTCCGCTCGGCAAGACCGGGCTGATCGATCCGCGCTGGGTGACGCTGGTACTCCTCGTCGCGGGCGTCGCCATCGCTCTTGCAGCAACGATGATCCGGCTCAAGCCCCCGCTTTCCGCGCCGGTCGAGGAAGGCCGACGCCTGATGGACTCCATCGGCTGGGCCGCACTGCTGCCGCAGATGCTGGCAGCGCTTGGCGCGGTATTCACGGCTGCCGGTGTCGGCAGCGCGGTGGGCGCGATGAGCCTGGCGGTGCTGCCGGAAGGCAACGTCTTCCTCGCGGTGGTGATTTTCGCGCTGGGCATGGCGCTGTTCACCATCATCATGGGCAATGCCTTTGCCGCCTTCCCTGTCATGGCCAGCGCCATCGGCGTGCCGATCCTGATCCGCGCGCATGGCGGCGATCCCGCGGTGGTCGGCGCGGTCGGCATGCTGGCGGGATTCTGCGGCACGCTGCTGACCCCGATGGCGGCGAACTTCAACATGGTCCCCGCCGCCCTGCTCGAACTCAAGGACGAATACGGCGTGATCCGCCGTCAGGTCGGCACGGCCCTGCCCCTGCTCGTCTGCAACATCCTCATCCTCTACATCGCCGGATTCCTGCTATGATCCTCACGCCCGAAACCGCCTCGCGTTTCATGCGCATTGCCCTCGGCCATGTCGGCCGGGAATATCCGCACAAGCTCGACCACGTGATGAACACCGATGCCGACGTGCTGCCGCCCCGTGCGCTGCATCCCGCGTTCCACGGCAGTTTCGACTGGCACAGCTGCGTCCACGGCTGGTGGACGCTTCTCACCTTGCGGCGGCTTCACGCCGACCTTCCGGAAGCCGCCATGGTGCGCGAACGCGCGGACGAGACCTTTGCCGAGGACAAGCTCGCCGCCGAACTGGCCTATCTGGACCGGCCCAACGCCGGCGGGTTCGAGCGGCCCTATGGCTGGGGCTGGCTGCTCTATCTTCATCTCGAAGCCTCGCGCCACGCAGACAGGCCCTGGGCCGCGCGCCTCGAACCGCTGGCCCGCGCCTTTGCCGCCCGGCTGGGCCACTACCTCGGCATCCTGACATATCCGATCCGCACGGGCACGCACTTCAACAGCAGCTTCGCCCTGACGCTGGCACTGGAGTGGGCAGACGCCTTCGACGGCGAACTCGCGGCACAAATCCGCGCCAGGGCGGCGGCATGGTTCGGCAAGGACGAGGACTGCCAGGCGTGGGAGCCGGGCGGCGACGAATTCCTCTCCTCCGCGCTCAGCGAGGCGCTGCTCATGCGGCGGTCGCTCGGCGATGCCGCTTTTGCGGATTGGTTCGCCCTGTTCCTGCCCCACATCGCCGAGCGCCGCCCGGCCAGCCTCTTCAGCCCGGCTCATGTCAGCGATCGCAGCGACGGCAAGATTGCCCATCTCGACGGGCTGAACCTCAGCCGCGCCTGGGCCTGGCGCCAGCTTGCCCCGGCCATCGGCGGCGGGGAAGGCGGGGGAAATGCCCGCGCCATCGCCGTCGACGCCGCCGAGCGGCATCTCGAAGCGGCAATGGCCCATGTCGAGGGGGACTACATGGGTGAGCACTGGCTGGCGAGCTTCGCGCTTCTGGCCCTGCTCGCGGCGCCTGAACCAGCCGGCTGAACGGACAACCGGAAATCGGTGGGGCGATAGGCAGACGCCTGCATATCGCCATCGACCGTGCCACAACGCCTCCCGACCGCCCGGACCAGAGGCGGGTCTCATTTGGGAGCATGTGGACGGTGATCTTGCAGAAGAACGCGGCGAAATGGGCGGTGTCCGCCGTGGTGCTGGCAACGTTCCTGTCGGCTGCGGCGCCGGGATCGGCTGAAGCTCCCACCGTGGCGGCAGCCGCCGCCGGTCTTTCCGTGCAGGGGTACGGCGATGAGGACGCTCTCTTTGCCCGCCCCTTCATCGACCGGGACGAACCGCGCACCAACAACGGCACCGCCTATCGCTACGTCCATGGCGGGTTCGAGGGTACCGACACGCGCTTCTCGTTCTATTTCCCGGCGGCCAGGTCATGGCAGGGGCGTTTCTTCCAGTACATCACCCCCGTGCCCGACAGCGAGACCCTTTCCCAGGGTCTGACCGGCGAGGAAGACCGCATCGGCGCCGCCATGACGAGCGGGGCCTACTTCATCGAAACCAACGGCGGCGGCGCCAAGGCGGCAGACCCGATGGGCGGTGGTGACCTGACCATCGGCGCCTTCCGGGCGAATGCCGCCTCGGCCCGGTTCTCGCGCTTCGTGGCGGCGCAGGTCTACGGCGCGCGCAAGCAAATCTACGGCTATGCCTATGGCGGCAGCGGCGGAGCCTATCGCACGCTGGGCTCGCTGGAGAACACGCGGGGCGTGTGGGACGGCGCGGTGCCCTATGTGCTCGGCTCGCCGATGGCGATCCCCAACATGTTCACCGTGCGCCTCAAGGCCATGCGCGTCCTGGGCGAGAAGCTCGACGGCGTGGTCGATGCGCTCGATGCGGGCGGCAGCGGAGATCCCTATTCCGGGCTGGACGACGAGCAGAAGGCAGCCTTGCGCGAAGTAACCGCCATGGGGTTCCAGCCCAGGTCATGGTACGCATGGCGCACGATGGGACCGCATGCCTTCGCCCTGCTGTTCGGCGGCATCCGCATGGCAGATGCCTCCTATTTCACCGATTTCTGGACCAAGCCGGGCTACGAGGGGCACGACAGCCCCGAACTCTACAAGGCGGACCGGGTGCAACTCGCCACCCGCGTTGTCGAAGTCATCAGCGCGGACAAGGCGAAGACGCTCGACATCGACCCTGGCCATACGCCCGGCACCGCCAAGGGCACGGCGGATCTGGCATGGCAGGCCATGGGGCTCCATTCGGCGGGCGAGATGCCGGTCGCGGTGCGGCTGGCCGACAGTTCCACTTCGAAGGCCCTGCTGCTGTCCGATCTCGTTCTCGCTTCGGGCAAGAAGGTGGTTCTTTCCGACGTGCACGGCGATCTGGCCATGCTCGGCATCAACGACCCGCGCCTGCTCGCGACGATAAGGGCGGGCGACCCGGTGCGGCTGGACAACAGCGACATCCTCGCGGTGCAAAGCTATCACAGCCACCAGGTGCCGGACCTTGCGGAGTACCCGGTCTGGAAGCAGTTCACCGATGCACAGGGCAAGCCGCTCCACGCCCAGCGCCCGATGCTGCTCGGCCCGCTGTTCACGAAGAACGCCGCCGGCTCGGTGCCGTCCGGCAAGTTCGACGGCAAGGTGATACTGGTGGAGAACCTGTGGGACCGCGAAGCCCTGCCCTGGCAGGGGGACTGGTATCGCTCGCGCGTGAAGGCATACGCCGGCGCGGCAGCGGATGAACGCTTCCGCATCTGGTACACCGACCGCGCACTGCACGGGGACCAGACCCGTCAGGACGATCCCTCGCGGGTGGTGTCCTATATCGGCATGCTGCAACAGGCCCTGCGCGATCTTGCCGCATGGGTCGAACAGGGCAAAGCCCCGCCCGCCTCCACCTCCTATCACATCGAGGACGGACAAGTGGTGACGCCCGCGTCCGCCGCGGCCCGCAAGGGCATCCAGCCCGTCATCACCCTTGCCGCGAACGGCGGGGCACTGGCCCGGATCAAGGCCGGCACTCCCGTCAGGCTCACTGCCACGATCGAAGTCCCGCCCGGCAGCGGATCGGTCGTCTCGGCAGAGTGGGACTTCGAGGGCGACGGCACATTCGAGGCTCCCGCCACGCTTCCCGCCGGCAACAAGGCGAAAGCCACCGTTTCGGCCACCCATGTCTACGACCGGGCCGGCACCTACTTCGCCGTGCTTCGCGCCGCGTCCCAGCGCGAAGGCGATCGCCAGACCGCCTTCGCGCGCATCCAGAACCTCGCCCGCGCCCGGATCGTCGTGGAGTGACGGTCAGCGCCTCTTGCTGACGTCGTAGGCGCCGAGGCCGGGCTTGAAGGACTTGTCGTCGATGAACTGCCGCGTCGCCTCCTTGCGCCCTTCGCCGTCGAAGTAGTTGGCGGCTTCCTGCGCACGGATCAGGTAATCCTCCGCGTTGTCGTAGCTCATTTCGCGCACGCGGCGGATCGCCCACTTGGTGGCACGCAGCGCCTCGGGGTTCTTGCCGAGCAGGACCTGCGCGATTTCGGTAACGCGGGCCTTGAGGCGGTCGGCGGGAACCGCTTCGTTGACGAGGCCCCATTCGGCCGCTTTCCTGCCGTCCACGTTCTCGCCCATCATGGCGTGATACATGGCGTTGCGGAAGCCGGTCAGTTCGGTGATGATCTTGCTGGCCCCGCCGCCGGGCAGGATGCCCCAGTTGATTTCCGAAAGGCCGAACTGCGCATCTTCCGCCGCCACCGCAAGGTCGCAGCCGAACAGCGGCCCATAGGCGCCGCCGAAGCACCAGCCGTTGACCATCGCCACGGTCGGCTTCTCATACCAGCGCAGGCGCTCCCACCAGCTGTAAGCCTCGCGCTGCGCCTCACGCGTGGCGCCAAGCCCCTTTTCCTCGTTCTCGCGGAAATATTCCTTGAGGTCCATTCCCGCAGACCAGGACGTGCCTTCGCCGGTAAGCACCAGCACGCCCACGTCATCCCGGAACTCCAGTTCCCTGAGAACCTCGCCCATGCGCCGGTTGAGCCTGGGGCTCATGCAATTGCGCTTTTCCGGCCGCGAGAAGGAGACCCATGCCACGCGGTTTTCGATAGTGTAGGAAACGGTATCGTGTTCACTGCGATCTTGCATGGCAATCCTCATCGGGTCATTGACGTGTTTGCTCTGTTTCATAACAAACAGATTGTTATCGTCAATAGCATTTGGAGAGACTTCCCTTGAATGACCTGCTCGCGACCTTCCCCGGTTATGCACTGCGCCGGGCGGCAAATGCGGTGATGGGTGAACTCGGCAACCTGCTGGAGCCGGAGAACCTGCGGGTCACCGAAGCGGCGGTGCTGGTGATGATTCAGGGACGTTCCGACCTGACCGCCAGCCAGATCGGCAAGGCGCTGGATATTCAGCGCGCCAATATGGTGCCCTTGCTCAACCGGCTCGAAAGTGCCGGGCTCATCCGCCGCCAGCCGATCGACGGCAAATCGCAGGCCGTCGTGCTCTCGGCCGAAGGGGAAGCGAAGATGACGGTCGTCGGCGCCCTGATCCAGCAGTTCGAGCAGGGACTGCTGGAAAGGGTTCCCCCAGAGCACCGGGATCACCTGCTCCCCGCACTCAATGCGATATGGAAATAGCGCTTCGCCGCAAAACGGGCATGCAGCGATCAGGCTTTCCCGCTCCGCCTGCGGGTATCCCACCCTTTCCGCGCCGCCGCCGAGCGTTGTTCGGCCGAGCCCGACTTGTGCGCCTTCCCCCCGCGTGAGGAGGAGGCATGGGTATCGGCCTTCCCGCGCCCGGAGCCGGACTTGTTGCCGCCGCCGGATTCCTTGTTCACGGTGGCCCATGCGCGTCGCTCCGCTTCTTCCGTGCTGACGCCGCGCTGCTCGTAGCTTTCCTCGATATGGGCGGCCTTGCGCTTCTGCTTGTCGGTATAGCTGCTCTTGTCACCTTGGGGCATTCGGCATCTCCCGCGAATGGCATGCCCATGCAATGACGCGGCCGCGCTCCGGGTTCCCGCCCGGACAGCCCTATCCCGCGGAAGACGCCGACTGGCCGACCCCGCGAACGGCCCGTCGCAGCACGATGGAATGGCGAAACTGCGAAGCCGTCCGCACGTTGGGTCCGGCGTGGAGGGTTCGAACCGAAAGGAGACCGCCGTGGCCGAAATCCAGGAAATGATCCACGAAGATGCCCTTCCGGGCGACGAAAACCAACTTCAGCCCCAGCCGGAGTGGCAACCCCGCTATCCCGGCTCAGCCCGCCTCCAGGACAGGGT
Organism: Novosphingobium aeonii; assembly: GCF_052279045.1. NCBI lineage: Bacteria > Pseudomonadati > Pseudomonadota > Alphaproteobacteria > Sphingomonadales > Sphingomonadaceae > Novosphingobium > Novosphingobium aeonii. The sequence goes on from NZ_CP176833.1 coordinate 1,925,647, forward strand.
TGCAATCGTCACCGGAGCGGACAGCGGGATCGGCCGGGCCGTGGCCGCACTTTTCGCGCGGGAGGGCGCCGACATCGCGATCCTCTATCTGAGCGAGGACGAGGACGCGGCGGAAACGAAGCGGATCGTCGAGGCGGAAGGCCGCCGCGCCATCACCATACGCGCCGATATCGGATCCCCCGATGCCTGCGAACTCGCGGTGCGCCAGACCATCGAGAGTTTCGGCCGGATCGACGTATTGGTCAACAACGCGGGAGAACAGCATCCCGACAAGGACATTACCGATATCACCGAGGAACAGCTACGCCGCACGTTCCAGACCAATATCTTCGGCATGTTCTTCATGACCCAGGCCGCGCGCCCACACCTCAAGGCCGGTGCGAGCATCGTCAACTGCACCAGCGTGACCATGTACAAGGGCAGCAGGGAACTTCTCGACTACAGCGCCACAAAGGGGGCGATCACCGCATTCACCCGTTCGCTTTCGGAAAACCTCGTCGGCGAAGGCATCCGCGTGAACGCAGTCGCGCCCGGTCCGATCTGGACGCCGCTCAACCCCTGCGGCGGCGCGAGCGAGGAGAAGCTGGAGCATTTCGGAGAGGATACGCCGATGGGCCGCCCCGGCCAGCCCAACGAAGTGGCGCCCTCGTTCCTGTTCCTGGCCTGCGAGGATGCAAGCTACATGAGCGGGCAGGTCCTTCACCCCAACGGCGGCATCATCGTCGGAAGCTGAAAGCGGCCTTCGCGCCAAATGCCACGGGAAATTCCTTGCCCGCCGTTGCACGGCGGGCCAAGGAGACCTTTCCGTGGAGGTAAGCAATGCGTGTCCTAGTCGTTGAAGACGATCAGCCTCTTGCCGAGGAGATTGCCCGGACGCTGCGCGCGGAAAACTTCGCCGTCGACATCGCCAACGATGGCGAGGACGGCCGCCATCTCGGCGCCACCGAACGCTATGACGCCGCCGTTCTCGACCTCGGCCTGCCCAAGGTGGACGGGATTACCGTGCTGCAGAACTGGCGCGCGGACGAACTGGACCTGCCGGTGCTGATCCTGACCGCCCGCGATGCCTGGTCGGAAAAGGTGGCCGGTTTCAAGGCCGGCGCCGACGACTATCTCATCAAGCCCTTCCGGGTGCAGGAACTGGTGATGCGGCTGCGCGCCCTCGTGCGCCGTTCGCGCGGCCATGCGGCCACGCGGATAAAATGCGGCTCGCTCACGTTCGACGTGCAACTCGGCCATTTCGAGATGGACGGGTTGCCCCTGCGCCTGACCGCTTTCGAATGGCGGGTTCTTTCGGCGCTCATGCTGCGCAAGGACATGGTCGTGGAACGCCGCGAACTGATCGACAAGGCCTACGAATACGACGCCGACGTCGATTCCAACTCGCTGGAGGTCATCATCGGACGCCTGCGCCGCAAGGTCGGGTCCGACATGATCCAGACCGTGCGCGGACGGGGCTACCGCCTCGGCCTGCCTGCCGCCTGACCGCTCGGCCCTGCCCTCGGCCCTGCCCTCGGACGCTCAGCCGGGAAGCGACAGGATCACCCGCAATCCGCCAAGCGGCGAAGCGCCGAGTTCAAGCGACCCTCCGTGCAATTCGGCCAGTTCGCGCGCGATCGGCAGCCCGAAGCCGTGGCCGTCCTCCCGCTCGTCCAGACGCCGCCCGGGGACAAGGGCCTGCTCGATCACCGCCTGGCCAAGGCCCGGGCCATCGTCGTCGATCCTCACCTGAACCTGCCCGCCGTTCCATTCGCCCGTCACCACGATCGTCGAGGCCGCCCACTTCGCCGCATTGTCCAGCAGGTTTCCAAGCATTTCGGTAAGGTCCTGCGGATCGCATTTCACCGTGAGATCGGATGCGATCCCGTTCTCGAATCTCACCCCGCGATCGGCATGGATCCGGCCCAGCGCATCGATCAGGTCCGCCACCGCCGGCGCCAGCAGGACGGCGATCCGCCCCGGCGCGCCGGGCGAGGCGGCGCGGGCGCGGCCAAGGTGATGCCGAATGGCGCCGTCGATCTGCGCGACGAGTTCGCCCAGTTTCCCGTCCGGATCGCGACCCAGATCGTTGAGCTTGACGGAAAGGGTGGCCAACGGGGTCTTTAGGCTATGCGCAAGATTGGCCACGTGCCCGCGCGCACGGGCCAGCGCGGCCTCGTTTTCATCCAGCAGGTCGTTGAGTTCGGCCACGAACGGGCGCAATTCCACCGGTTGGTCCACCGGAACGCGACCGACCCGCCCCGCCCGCACTTCGCCCAGCGCCTTCCTGAGGCGGGCCAGCGGCCTCAACCCGATGTGGGACTGCACCAGCGAAGCCAGAAGCAGCGCGATGCTCAGGCCGCCCAGCGTGACCAGCACCGGCATGATCGCGGCGCTTCGGAGCCGCTCGTACACAAGATGCGGCGCCGTCGCGGTTATCCTGATCCGACCGGCCGGCCTGTCTTCCTCGAGAATCCGCACATAGAACGGCCCGCTGCTCCCAGTCCGCAGAATCTCGGGCGGGGCGCCGAAATGCCCCTCTCGTCCGGTCGGCCCCTCTTCCCGGAAATCGATCTGGCCGATTTTCTCGGTCGAGGTGTAGACCTGCCTTGGTGTCTCGATCCGCCAGGCCCAACCCCTGCGATACTGGGTATAGGGCCCGATCTCCTGAAGCAGGGTCCGATCCACGGTACCATCCGCCCTTACGCTACGGGCGAGCAGCGCAATCTGGCCGTCCAGGCTCTGGTTGAGGCTGCGCCGGACATGCGTATCCAGCACGGCATCTATCGAGACAGTGGCCGCAACGAGCGCAATGCCCGTCAGCAAGAGACCGACGAGCAACAGCCGCCCGCGGATGGAACGCGGGATCAGCGTCATCGCCCCGTGCCAATCGATAGAGTCATGACATTCGCTTTCCCGCTTTCCGCCGCCCCTCGGCCGGCGCCATGCCTGATCGTGCCGGCACGCGGATTTGTCAAAGCTGCTCGCCATAAACTTCGGCCTCCGAACGGCTGGAACCCGAGCAGAACCGCAAGACGGCCCGGAAACCTAAACCGAACCTGAACGACAGGATTCAGCCTGCGTGTGGCTCCCGCGGGGTACTCGGCATTCCATGCTGCAATCAGCCGAAACGAATGGCCGGAAGGGAGGCCCTGCAACAACGGCACACCCTGCCCGCGGTTCGGGCCGATCGCGGCCGTCCATCGGCCAGGGGCTCAAGCAGCTTGGCAGCCTGGCTTTCCAGGAACGGCGAGTGATCCTGCTGCTGCGCGCCATGGCTGCTCCCGGAGATGCTCCTGCCGGTTCCGAACGGCATGCCTCCCCACAACCCGCGCTTCGCGAAGGCTTCGAACTTCTCGCCCGCGAAGCCATCGCCAACGGACTGTCGATCTTCGCACCGGGCTCGGCTTTCGTGAACGATGACGAACTGGCCATTCTCAGCAGGCTGACCCTGTTCCAGCGCCCGTCGCAGTCCGGCGAGTGGGAACTCGCCAACGATTTCCAGAAGGCGCTCAAGACCTGTGCGGATGAACTGGAAAACGAGGGCCGGAGGCTGCCGCCCCGCCCCCCGCTGCTTGAGGACTACACCGACCGCCACGCCTGCTTCCGCATCCGCTATGTGGACCGCGCGCTTTCCGCGAAATCCCGGGGCGATCTGCCTGTCAGGCGCCAGCCGCTGTGGGACGGACAACGTGAACCGGAACCCGGCACATTGCGCGCCAGGGCGCTCGAAATCGTGCGCCGCAACCCGATCTCCACGACGGCCCAGTTCCTGGCTGTCGGGATAACGCATCAATACCTGAGCACGCTGGGCAAGCAGGGCTACGTCGAAAAGATCGGACACGGCGTTTACCGCTACCCCAGCCGATTGAGGAAAAACGAGAAAGATTAATTAGAAACGGAGGAAACTAGCAGCCGAGAAAACCGGCTGCCGGTCGTTTTGAATTACCGCAATGAACAAGCGTCGCTGCCATATGGGTAACGGCGCCTTTTTTCGTTGCCAATTTCCATTTCCACTTCGGAAATCGGCGCGGCATTTATTTCCCCAGCAATACGATTCCCTCTTGTCAGTAACGCAAATCATTCGCATTAGCGCCCCGAACTGAAATGCATTGGCAACAAAAAGGGGGGTTTAGTGTCTCTGTCCCGTTTCCGTAACTCGACGTCCACCGCCGCGCCGGCCTATCTGGCTCTCAGCTGCGTGAGCCTCGCGGCCTCGCCCGCTCTCGCGCAGGAGGCCGGCACGGCCGCTTCCCCGCGTCTCGGCGGCGTCACCGTCACCGATACCGCGATCGAAGAAGGCAGCTACAAGACCGACAAGGCGGATTCGCCGAAGTACACCGCGCCGCTGGTGGATACGCCGCGCTCGATCACGGTGATCCCGGCACAGCTGCTCAAGGACACCGCCACCACCACCCTCGCCGATGCGCTGCGCACGGTGCCCGGCATCACGCTCGGCGCCGGTGAAGGCGGCAACCCGCTTGGCGATCGTCCGTTCATCCGCGGCTCCGACAGCCAGGCGAGCACTTATCTTGACGGCGTGCGCGATATCGGCGCCCAGAGCCGCGAAGTCTTCGCGATCGAGCAGATCGAAGTCGTCAAGGGCTCGGACAGCTCGATGGGCGGGCGCGGCAGCGCCGGTGGCTCGATCAACCTCGTCAGCAAGACGCCGGGACCGGACCGCTTCATCGCCGCTTCGGGCAGCCTCGGCAACGCCGACTACAAGCGCGCCACGATCGACATCAACCAGCCGCTGGGCGATCTCGTCGGCGTGCGTCTGGCCGCCATGTGGCATGACCAGGACGTTGCCGGCCGCGACGCCATCTGGTCCAAGCGCTGGGGCGTCGCACCGTCCATCAAGATCGGGCTCAACGGCCCGACCAGCGTGACGGCCAGCTACTACCACCTCGAAACCGACGAACTGCCGGATTCGGGCATTCCCTATTACTACACCATCAACAACGCCCCCTCCGACGTTACGGAAACCACCGGCGCCAAGGTCCGCCGGGGCGCGTACTACGGCCTCGTGGACCGCGATTTCCGCAAGACCAACGTCAACAACTTCACGGTTCGCGCCCAGCACGAATTCGGCAACGGCTTCACCCTGCGCAACACCACGCGCTACGGCGAGAGCAGCCAGGGCTACGTCTGGACCCAGCCTGACGACAGCCAGGGCAACGTCGCCAATTCCGGCAAGGTGTGGCGCCGCGTGAACTCGCGCTACAGCGAAACCACCGGCCTGCTGAACCAGACCGACCTGTCCGGCCAGTTCGAGGTCGGCGGCATCAAGAACAGCTTCGCGCTGAGCGCCGAATTCAGCGAGGAAAAGGCCAAGAACGGCAGCTACGTCTCCAACGCGGCAACCGGCGCGGCTATCGCTACCGGCACGACCGCAACGGGCGGCCGTTGCGGCACGGACTCGACCAACCGCTACAACTGCACCAGCCTGACCGATCCGAACCCGTCCGATCCCTGGGTCAGCTACGTTTCCGACGCGTCGAACGTCGTCGCCGGGATCGAGCGCAGCCTGCCCAAGACCTGGACCCTGTCGAAGACCACCACCAAGGCGGTCTCGCTGTTCGACACGATCACCATCACCGACTCGCTGCTCATCAACCTGGGCGGCCGCTTCGATCGCTACGAAACCCGCGTGAGCCCCGGTCTCGCCGTGAACGCGACCACGGACCGCAGCTGGTACGAGCGTAACGACTACCTGTGGACCTATCAGGCCGGCCTGATCTTCAAGCCCGCCTCGAACGGCAGCATCTACATCTCGACCTCGTCCGCAGCGACGCCTCCCGGCTCGTACCTGGCCAACGGTTCGGAGGGCAACGCCCTCAACACCAGCGGTTCGACCACCCAGACGCCCCAGGAACTGACGGACGCGCTCAAGATCGAGAAGACCAAGTCCTACGAAGTCGGCACCAAGTGGAACCTGTTCAGCGACAGCCTCGCGCTGACACTGGCCGCGTTCCAGACGGAAACCAAGAATGCCCGCGCCACGGACGCCAACGGCTTCGTGTCCTTCATCGGCGAACGCCGGATCAAGGGCATCGAACTGAGCTTCAACGGCAACATCACGCCCGAATGGAACGTCTTCGGCGGCTATACCTACATGGACTCCAAGATCGTTGACGGTGGCTTCACCGCAACGAGCGGCGTCTATGCGCCCAGCGTGAACACCGGGAAGCGCTTCCCCAACACGCCGGAGCACAGCTTCACCGCCTTCACCAACTACAAGGTCACATCAGCCTTCACCGTGGGTGGCGGCGCCATCTACATGGGCAAGGTCTACGGCGGCTATTCCGACAGCCGCAGCGTCCAGAACGGCGTGGTCGTGATCTCGAAGGAGCTGGCCCGCTACGCTCCGTCGTACTGGCGCTTCGACGGTAACGCCTCGTACAGCTTCAGCGAGAACTTCCAGCTTCAGGTGAACGTGCAGAACATGTTCAACAAGCGCTACTTCGACAAGGCCTATGCCTCGCACTACGTGAGCCAGGCAGCCGGTCGTACCGCGATTGCGACCCTGAACGTCAAGTTCTGATCTGGAACCGGGTCCGCTCCCATCGGGGCGGGCCCGGCCCCATTCTTTCGGCGGTCCAGTCGGACCGCTCGTTCCTGTTCTTCGGCCTGATCCGGCGCGGCGGCGCGCCCCGCATCGGCCTGCTGGCCCGCGAAGACAGCGATAACGATCGCATGGCCGGTGCCCGGCCGCGCGATGTGCGAGGCCCCGTAACACTTACCATACCCGCCGATGGCGGAGAGATGACCTTCAGCCAGGAGGCCGATGGCGAGGAACGGGCTTCGTCGGCACCGTGATCGGACCCGATGTTTCGGATCCCAGGGACAGGTACTGAACGCTCGTGGCGAAAATGCCACGAATGGCGTGGGTTGAGCGACAGGCGGCCCGCGCGAGAGGGTCTGATCAATTGACGAAAGCGGCAATCCCGCCTAGCCGCGAATGCAGCGGCAGTCATTGAATGCGCCAAATACCGGCGCCCCCTTGCGAAATCGCAAGTGCGCCGCGAAATCAGGATGGCCGCCCTGCCCCCCTCGCACGCGGCCCACGAAGGACTGTTGAATGAGCCTGTCGGCCGTAGCTGTGGCATTGATGTTTGGACAGGCAGCGCCTGATGCGCCCGCGAATGTCGCCGCTCTTCCCTCTTCCGATGTCGCAGTGGCCGGTTCCACTCAGCCGTCACCGGCCGAACCCGGTGCAACAGGCGCCGCCACAGCTCCCGCAGATCCGGCAGCTCCGACAATTCCCGCCACGCCGGCCGATGCGACCGGCGCAGCCCTTCCCGCACCCCCGGCTGGAAGCGAAGGCACTCCGCCCGGCGATGAAGAATCGACCATCGTCGTCACTGCAGGGTCAAACACGCCCGGAGACCCGCTGGAGCATCTCAACGCCCAGTCGTTCCAGGCCGTGCAGGCCGTTGACAAGGCGGTGGTCGAGCCGGTCGCGAAGGCTTACAACAAGGGCCTGCCGCGCCCCGTCCGCAAGGGTTTGCGCAACTTCTTCTCAAACCTGGGCGAGCCGGTGGTGTTCGCCGCCTACCTGTTGCAGTTCAAGCCCGGCAAGGCGGCGGAAACGGCGGGCCGCTTCGCGATCAACACCACGCTGGGAATCGCCGGCATCATGGACGTGGCGAAGCGCAAGCCGTTCAACCTGCCTTACCGGCCGAACGGCGTTGCCAATGTCCTGGGCTATTACGGCGTCGGGCCGGGGCCCTACATGTACCTGCCCATCGTCGGGCCAACCACGCTGCGCGACATCATCGGCGACACCGTGGACAAGTTGCTGCTGCCTGCCGCGGTGGGCAAGCCGTTCAACAAGCCTGCCTTCGTCATCCCCGCCACCGTGCTCGCGCAGCTCGGCGAGCGCGCGGCCTTTGATGAGACGATCGGCGAAATCCGCAAGGACGAAGATCCCTATACGACTTACCGCGACCTTTACCTGAGACAGCGCGCGGCCGAGATCGAGGCGCTGCACGGCCGCCACCTTCAGAACGTCGTTCCTGTCTACGGCCCGGCACTGCCCACGCCCGGCGGCAAGGAAAGCCCGGCGCCTGAAAAGGCACCCGAACCCGGCCCCGGGCAAACCCCGGCGCCTGCCAGCCCGCCCGTGCCGGCTCCTGACGCGAATCCGGCTCCGGCTGCGGCAGTTCCCCAGAACCAGTGAGCCCTTGCCGGCGCGGGGGAGTTCCTCCTCAACGCGCCGGCGATCTTCTTCCTGCCCGCATCGTTTCCACCCCATCCGATCCGCCGCATCCGATACCATCGCTGCGATAGGACGACAGAAAGGCGCACCGGCCGGCCTTGCACAGGCAGCCAGGAAAGCGCCCTGTAACGGGAGGAGCGAAAAGGTTGGACTTGCATGCACGCTATGGCCCCTGGGCCCTGATCGCCGGTGCCTCGGAGGGGACCGGCGCCGCCTTTGCCCGCCAGTTGGCGGCCCAGGGCTTCAACCTCATCCTCGTTGCCCGCAGGCTTGCGCCGCTGAACGAACTCGCTGAAACGATCCTGACGGAGCATGGCGTAACCTGCCTGACGGCCTCGATAGACCTGTCTTCCAACGACGCCGCCGACCGGCTGCTCGAACTGGCCGAAGACCGGGAAATCGGACTGCTGATCCTCAATGCCGGGGCCGACGCCAATGGCGCCCCGTTCCTCGACGGCGCGCTGGCCAACTGGGATGCCCTCGTCATGCGCAACGTGATGACCGTGATGCGCGCCTGCCATCACTTTGCCGCCCCGATGCGCGCGCGCGGGCGTGGCGGCGTGATCCTGTGCGGTTCCGGCGCCTGCTACGGCGGACTGCCCGGCATCGCCGCCTATGCGGGAAGCAAGGCCTTCGACCTCGTCTTCGGCGAAGCGCTGTGGGCCGAATTGCAGCCGCATGGGGTGGACGTGCTCAACCTCGTGATGGGCCGCACGGACACTCCGGCCCACCGCGAACTGCTGGCCCGTCAGGGAAAAACGCTCCCGGATGGCTGCGCCTCGCCTGAAGACGTGGCGGCACTGGGGCTCGCCCGCCTGCCTCATGGCCCGATCTGCAACTGGGGTCTCGCTGACGAGGACGCCGGCTATGCCGGAAGCTCCGCCGCGCAGCGCCGCAATCGTATCCGGCAGATCAGCGCCGCCATGGCCGGTCAGGAGGCAGAATGACCGACAGCGACGAACGGCTTCGCGAACTCGCGGACAAGGACGCAATCCGGGACCTGATCCATGCCTACTGCCGCGCGGTGGACCGTCTGGACATCCCTCTCGGCCACTCGATCTGGCACGAGAACGGCCATGCCGACTACGGCGCCGATTACTATCAGGGTCCGGGGCGGGGCGTGATAGACAGGATCTGCGCGGACCACCGCAACCTCCTGAGCCATTCCCATCAGGTCACGAACATCCTCGTCGCGCTGGCCGGAGACCGCGCCGGAAGCGAAGCCTATGTAAACGGCACAATGCGCACCGAGCGGGATGGAAAGCTCTACCAGATCGCGGTCTGGGGCCGCTATTGCGACAACTGGGAGAAGCGGCTGGGGAAATGGGGGCTGGTCCATCGCCAGGTCGTGTTCGAGCACGAGGAAATCCGCCCCGTCACCGCTTTGGGACACAGCAACCAGGGCCGCCGTGACGGTTCGGACCCCTCTTACGCCGCCCTGAAGCTCGACCCCGCACGCTTTCCGGCTTCCATCCATGAGGAGAACCAACGATGAGGGCCGCATTTATCGAAAACGGTCAGGTTCATGTCGGCGAAGTTCCCGACCCTGTTCCCGGCAAGGGGCAGGCGCTCGTCCGCACGCACAGTTGCGGCATGTGCGCATCCGAAGCGCATTTCCTCCATGCGGGCCAGAACGTCATCGACCTGTCGCGCCAGTTCGGCGGTCCCTATGCCCGCTTGGACCAGAGCAGGCCCTTCGTCCCCGGCCACGAATACGTCGGGGAAGTGATAGACTATGGTCCGGGCAGCGAACGCCGGATCAGAACCGGTCGCCGGGTGACTTCGGTACCGATCATGCGCACCGGCGGTGCCCATGCCGTAATCGGCTTCAGCCACGATTGCCCGGGCGGCTTCGGCGAACTGATGCTGCTCGATGAAGCCATGCTCCTCGAAGTGAGCGACAGCCTGGAAGACGATCTCGCCGCCATGATCGAGCCGCTGGCAGTGGGCTTGGAACATGCCCGGCGCGGCCGCCCGGAAAAAGGCGACGTCCCGCTCGTACTGGGCTGCGGCGCGATCGGGCTGGGGGTGATCGCCGGACTCAAGCTGGCCGGTATCGGACCGATCGTCGCGGCCGATTTCCACCCGGCCCGCCGCGAACTCGCCCTTCGGATGGGGGCGGACCTCGCGGTCGACCCGCGCGAAACCGATCCTTACGGCGCATTGCCGGGGCTGGGCGCTAGGCGGGTGAACCTCGTCTACGAAAATGTCGGGCAGAAGGGCATGCTGGCCCGGATCATCGCTTCTGCACCTTTCGACGGCCGGATCGTCATGGGCGGATACTGCATGGAGGAAGAGGCGCTCTTCGTTTTCGCCGCCCAGAACAAGCGCCTCAACATACAGTTCGCGGGCGGGGAGGAGCCTCAGGACATGGAGCTTGCCATGCGCGCCATCGCAGACGGCCGCATCGACGTGCGGCCGTGGCTGGGCGAGAAGATCGGCATCGGCGGGGTGGCGGATGCGCTTGCGGCGATGTCCGGCCCCGGTGCCCCTATCCGCACCGTGGTGGACCCTCGCCTCTAGGCGGCCGCGTCAGGCCGGGCGCCCTGCCTTGCCGGGATCGGGAAGCAATGCTGTAAGCAGCCCGATCGCCGGCAGGAAGGTACAGACCTGATAGACCGTGTCGATGTCGGTCCTGTCGGCAAGCCAGCCCAACGCCGCGGCGCCGATACCGCCCATCCCGAAGGAGAACCCGAAGAACAGGCCCGAAATCATGCCGACCTTACCGGGCACGAGTTCCTGGGCGAAAACCACGATTGCCGGGAATGCGGATGCCAGGATCAGCCCGATCGCCACGGTGATCGGCCCCGTCCAGAACAGGCTGGCGTGGGGCAGGAGCAGCGTGAACGGCAGCGCCCCCAGGATCGAGAACCAGATCACGTACTTTCGCCCGAAACGGTCGCCCAGCGGGCCTCCCAAGATCGTCCCCGCCGCCACGGCCGCGAGAAAGGCGAAGAGGTGGAACTGGGCGTTCTGCACGGAAAGGCCGAAGCGCTGGATCAGGTAGAAGGTGTAGTAGCTCGTCAGGCTGGCGAGATAGACATATTTCGAGAAGATCAGCGCGAGCAGGATCGCGATGCCGCGTGCGGCCTGCCCCTGCGGCAGGCTTACGCCCTCGGCGATCTTGCGGCTGGCAGCCAGACGCCCCAGCCCGTGATTGCGATACCAGGCCGCGACGTTCCACAGCACCGCGCCTGAAAGCAGCGCCAGCAGCGCAAAGAATGCCAGGCTGGACTGTCCCCACCGCACGACAACCAGCGCAGCCGCCAGCGGCCCCAGGGCCTGTCCGGCGTTACCGCCGACCTGGAACAGCGATTGGGCAAGACCATGGCGCTGCCCCGCCGCCATGCGAGCGACGCGGGAGGATTCCGGATGGAAGACCGAAGACCCCATGCCGAGCAGCGATGCGCCCACCAGCACCAGCCAATAGACATGTGCCGCCGAAAGAACCGTGAGACCCGCAAGCGAGAAGAGTGTCCCGCCCGGCAATGCCAGCGGCGTCGGCCGCTTGTCCGCATAGAGCCCCACCAGCGGCTGAAGGATCGATGCGGTGATCTGGTAGGCCAGCGTAACCAGCCCGATCTGCCCGAAACTGAGGTGCAGATCGGACTTGAGCGCCGGATAGATCGCGGGAAGCAGCGACTGCATCATATCGTTGAGGAGATGGCAGAAACTGATGGCGACGATGACGCCGAACACTGTTCCGTTCATGGGTTCTGCCGATCCGGTTGCCGGTCTGGTTGCCGCCATCCTCTTTCCTCTTCCCGTTTCATCTTGATCAAGGGATGCGCATAATCGCTTCCTGAATGTCCCGCTTCGACATATGGGTCATTCATCTTTGATTTCAGGACAACCGATGGAACAGCGGCATCCCGACGATTACGAGGACGTCCCGAGACAGGTCGTCGGCATCGGCAATGATTATCCGCCCTCGTTCGAGCTTGCGGAACATCGCCACCGGCGCGGCCAGTTTCTTTATGCCGCCAGCGGCGTCGTCGCCGTGAGCACGCCCGAAGGCGCCTGGGTTGCGCCGCCCGAACGCGCCGTCTGGATTCCGGGAGGAACACCCCATACCGTCCGCATGGTAGGCGCGGTGCAGACCCGCAGCGTCCTTATCGACCAGACCGCCAGCGCTACGCTGGCACGGACCTGCCGGGTCGTCGGCGTTTCCCCCCTGCTCCGGCAACTCCTTGTCGCCGCTTCGGAAGTGCCGATCGAGTATGAAGAAGACGCGCGCGACGGGCTGGTCATGCAACTGCTCGTCGCAGAGATCGCTCGCGCGCCGGTCATCCCGATCGTTGTGCCGTTTCCCCGTCATGCCGCGCTCGCCCAGCGATGCCACGCCTTCCTCGAAGCTCCCCGAGCAACCGTGACGATCGATGAATGGGCCGATGCCCTGGCCATGAACCGTCGGCGCTTCACGCGCCTGTTCCGAAGAGAAACGGGCATGAGTTTTGCCGAATGGCGGCAGCAGGCCTGCCTCTCGGCCGCGCTTCCGAGGCTTGCAGCGGGCGACGCCATAACCGTGATAGCACTGGACCTCGGCTACGACACGCCGGCCAATTTCTCGACGATGTTCAAACGCGTGCTGGGCATTCCACCAAGCCGCTATCGTCAATGAAGTCCGCTTCGGCGCCGACACGCTCCGGCGCGAGGACGGGGCCAAAGAAAGAGGGCCGAAGCAATGCCCCGGCCCTCCTTTCGTGCTCAGGCCGGGACAACCGGCATCCTGCTTACCAGCGAACGGAAACGCCCGCGCGCGCGGCAATGCCACTGGTTCCCGAGCCGGTCACGCCATCTACCTTCGCGAAAGCGGACAAGCCCTGCGAGGAGCCCTGGATACCGGCTTCGAAGCGTGCGCGTCCGCCTTCCGAGGCATCCCGGAAGAGCAGATTCTCGCCGCCAGACGACAGCGTCGCCTCCGGACGGCCGTTCATCTCGTCTTCCCAGTTCGCGCCGACATAGGGCTGCAACGTCCAGCCGCCCGCCTTCGTTTCCACGCCTGCGCGCAGGCCGGCGCGGCCGTAGAAGCTCTGGACATGGTCGAACCGGGCACCAACGCCGCTCTGCGCGCCGCTGAAGCCGTCGAGGTCGGCGTCGCTCCACGAAGCGCTGGCCGAAGGTTCGAAGAACACCGCACCGCTGCGGATGTGGTAGCCTGCCTCGACTTCGACCCCATAGCTCGTGCCGTTCGTCTTCGGCGCAGCGGCACCGTTGCCGAAATCGTACTTGATCGAATAGCGATCGAGCTTGGCCAGCGCATGGGCGAAGAACCCGTCCGCACTGCGATAGCGGGCGTAGAGGCCCACGTTGCCGCCATCGATCTTGATACGGTCACCGCTCGCCTTGACCTTGCCTTCCTGCGAAACATAGCCGCCGGTCACGCCAAGGCCCCAGCCGGTGCCATCGCTGCCCTTGCCCCAATCGAGGCCGAACTGGCCGCCCCACCAGCTGTCGCGCATGTCGAGGTTCGGCGCGAAGCTCGTGGCCGTGCCCAGCACGGTTTCCGAGTAGATCGGACGCGACCGGTTGGTTTCGCTGCCACCGAGGACCTGACCCCAGAGCGAAAGGCCATCCTGCCGCGCGAAGGCGCGCATCTGTTCCGACCAGGCGTCACCCGAACGGCGCCAATAATGACGCACCTCGGCACCCGTGCGGATGAGTTCGAAGGCTTCCGCGCTGGGAACGCCCACGAGATCGAGGTTGCCGTCGCCATCGGTCATGAGGCGGTAGTCGACGAAGCCCTTGTTGATGCTGCCGCCTTCCAGAACGAAGGCGCCATTCGCCACGGAATCCGCGTTCACCAGACGGATGCCGTCGAAGTTGAAGCGCGCTGCCGCCGTGCTGCTGAGGTCGGTAATGGACAGCGTGGTCGTTCCCGAAGCCGCACCGACCGTCAGCTGATCGGCGGACTGGGCCGCGCTTGACCCCACGGCAGCGATGCCGAGGTTGGCTTCGAGCACCACGCGCGAATTGCCGGAACCGACGAAGGCCGCGTCGCCAAGGTTCAGAACGTCACCGGTATGGCCGTTGACGAGGCTGATCGTGCCGGAATTGCGGAACGTGGTGAGGCCGGTCACGTTCATGGTTGCCGCTGCCGAAGCGGCGGCATTGACCTTGAAGGTGCCGCTGTTGATCAGCGTGGCATCGCCGGTGAAGGTCGTGTCTCCGCCGTGAGCGTTCCACGTACCGCTATTGGTCAGCGTGGTGGCGGCGGTATCGAAGGTCATGTAGCCGTCGACCGTGCCGCTGTTGGTCAGCGTTGCCGCACCGCCCGAAAGCGCGACGGCATGGTTGCTGTCCGCCCTGACCGTACCTGCAAGCACGACATCCTGGCCGCCTTCGGCATCGGAAGACAGACCGAACGTTCCGCCCTGGAGCACCGCATTGCTGCCCAGCACCACATCGGCGCTGCCGCCCGTGGTGATGACGAGACCCGCGCCCGTCCCGGAGACCGTGGAACCGGCACTTGCGAGGGTCGCCGCGATATCGCCGGTGGTTGACGTGAGGCTGATCGCATCGCCGGATACGGCCGAGACCTGTCCGCTCGTCAACGTGATCGCGCCGCTGTCTAAAACCGCGACGACACCGCGCGATCCTTCGCCCGAAGCCGTGACCGTCTGCAGCACCAGGGTCTGCGCCCCGCTGCCGGTCTGAACGCTGATGGCGTCCGAACCCGCGCCGCTTGTCGTCACGGCGACACTGCCGATGGAGATCGAGCCGGTGCCCGTCGCGGACGCCGCGATGCCGAGCGAATTCGCGCCCGTCGTCGAGATCGTGCCGAGGTTCGTGAGCGTGCCGGCGCCGTCGATGACGGTGAAGTCCACGGCATTCGAGTTATCGCCCTGGGTCGAAACGCCATTGGTCGTCTCATCGGCCGCCGCAAGCAGGAGGGCAGGCGCCGCGGATTGACCGAGAACGAGCGAAACCGCGCCCGACTGCGAACCCTGGACGGTAACGCCGGCGGCATCGTCGCCATCGGTGGTCACGCCGGCGATGACTGCGCCGATCGTGCCCGTTCCGTCAGCCGCCGTCTGCACGAGGCTCACGCCCTGGACACGATCGCCCGAGGCCCGCACGTCGGCCAGAGTGACATCGATGGCGCCATCGGACCCGGTGCCTTCCACCGAAACGGCAACACCGGTGCCGAACTGCGTTTCCGAAGCGATCACGCCGGTTCCCACCAGTTCGATCGATCCGGCTCCCGAAAGGCTGACGCCAACGGTATCGCCAAGCCGCGAGACCGTCGACACATTGCCAACCGTGACGCTCTGGTCGCCCGACATGCCGATCGAGCGAATGGCGTGAGCGTTGTACTCGCCCGATACGGAAACGTCTCCGAGATCCTCGATCAACAGGTTCGTGCCGTTCGTGGCCCAGATGCCGCCGGCACTGGTGAGCGAGCTGGAAACCGTGAGGCCTGCCGGAGCGCGCACCGTGGCCGTACCCGTGCCGTCGAACAGGTTGACGGCGTTCGCCTCGCGGGCTGCCGTTACCGTCACCGTATCGCCGAAGGTAATGGTCTGGTCCGTTCCGCCTACCGCGAGCACGCCCAGTGCCGCGCCATTGGCGCTCGTTGCCGAAACCGCACCGTTCGCCGCGAAGGTTACCGCACCGGAATCGCCGTAGAGTTCCACCGCGTTGGACTGGCCATCAGCCGAAACCGTAACCGGCCCTGCAACCTCGATCGACTGCGCGCCGGAAGCCTCGATGTAGATGCCCGTCGCCTCGCCGCCGGTCGCGGTGAGAGCGTTCGTCACGGTAAGCGCGCCGCCCAGCGAGATGTCAGCGTCGCCGTTCAGAGAGGCGGTCAGACCTTCGGCCGCGTCTCCCGCCGCCGAAACCGTCATGCCCTGAGCCAGAGATACGGTCGCATCGTTACCGGAAAGGTTGACACCATTGGCATAGTCCCGTGCCGCCACGTCGAACGCGCCGTCCACCACGAGGCTGGAACTTTCGTTCGCGTCGGCCTGCTGCACGCCATAGGCATAGCCATTCGGCGAGGAGAGCGAGAAATCGCCGCCGATCGCGATCGACTGGGTCTGCCCGCCCGACTGGATGACGCCATCCTGCAGGTTCGTGCCGGTGAAATCGCCGGCAAGTTCGAACGACACCGCGCCGGTCCCGTTGAACTGGACAAAGCCGTCACCGAAATTCGCGGCCGAAACAACCAGGTCGCCATCGAACCGGGCGCTCTGCGACGTGCCGCCGATCATGTAGCCGCCCAGAGCCGCTCCATCCGTGGCAGTGACTGCGAAATCCTCCGCCGAGGTCAGCGTGAGGGCGCCGGAGCCCTGCATCACGACACCGGCAGCCTCGCCCGATGCCTGAACCGAGAGCCCCTTCGAAAGAGCCACGGTTTCGTCCGTACCGGAACCGATGTAGATGCCGGTCAGATAGCGCCCTTCGCCCGTGCTGGTGACGCCGAAAGTGTCCTGCGCTGCGATGGAGACGCTGCCCTGCGCGCCTTCGGACCAAACGCCGCGCACATCGCCTTCGCTCGTCACCGTGAAGGCATCTTCCAGCGTGACCGCGTGGCTCGAACCGCCGCTCAGCAACACGCCGTCGGCATCTCCGATGCCGCCGTCAACCGAAAGCGCACCCGAGCTGGTCAGTGCGATTGCTCCCGAACCGTCCGTGAGCCGGACGCCCGTTGCACCGTCGGAGCCGGTAACCGTAGCGCCATAGGCCAGCGAAACCGTCTGATCCGTGCCGTCTGCCAGGGCGATGCCGTGTGCATCGCCGGCCGTGTTGGTGACACGGAACCCATCGCCCACGGCAACAGTCTGCGCGCCCGTCGCGCCCGAAGTCGCGATGCCCATGGCCGTGCCACCCGCTGCGGAAACCGCAAGCGTCGCGCCGCTGCCCAGTCCCGGCACCACGGAGATGCCGACCGTGCTGCCGCCTTCCACGGAGATGCCGGTGGCACCGCCGCCCGTGCTGCTGACCGAGAGACGCGCGCCCGTGAAGTCCACCGAAACGCCGCCCGTGGCGCCGCTAAGCAGCACCCCGGCGGCCTGGCCGCCCGCGTTTACCGCAACGTCGCCGGAATAACCGATTCCGCCGACGATCGCCGGTTCGAACGAAACATCCTGCGTCGTTCCGCCGGAAACCGACACACCGGTCGCATCGCCGGTCGCTGTTACCTGCACATATTGCCCGGTGCCCGAAACGCTTACCGCACCGCTCGCATCCGTCACTTCGAATCCGGTGGCGTCAGCGCCGGAAACGCTGAAGGTGCTGCCGGCACTGGCGCGGGTTGCCGCCATGGCGACATCGCTGCGCTGGGCAGCGGACATGCCGACGGCGGCCCCACCCTGCGACGTGACAGAAAGAACGCCGGTATTCGTCAGGCTGGTGGTGCCGACAGAGCCCGTACCCACGGCCACAAGGCCCGTCGCGCTACCCGTGCCGGACGAGACCGTCAGGTTGGCGTTGTTCGCGATTGCGAGGTTGCCGTCACTGGGGGGCGAGCCGATGCCGATGGCGTCACCGTCCGTCGCGGTCACCGTCACCTGGCTGGCGTTCGTCAGGGTGACGGTGCCTCCGCCAAGGCCCATGCCGCCGAGGCCGTAAGCGACCGATCCCGCTGCGCCCAAGGAATTCACGGTAACGATGCCCTGGTTCAGCACGTTGCCGTTCTGACCGGTTATGGCAAGGCCCGCAACTACGGGAACGGACGAACCCGACGGCTGCGTTACGGTGATCGTGCCGTCGCTGGCGTT
The DNA here is from genome assembly GCF_052279045.1 of Novosphingobium aeonii. Lineage (NCBI taxonomy): Bacteria > Pseudomonadati > Pseudomonadota > Alphaproteobacteria > Sphingomonadales > Sphingomonadaceae > Novosphingobium > Novosphingobium aeonii. The sequence goes on from NZ_CP176833.1 coordinate 1,943,572, forward strand.
CGTGATGGAGGCCATGCCCGTACCGCTCGCCAGGGCGGTCGCACCCAGTGCACCGGTTGTTACGCGGCCGTGATTCTCGATCACGGCATCGCCGGTTCCAAAAGTCTCTGCTTCCAGGCCGGTCCGGGAGGCATTGATCCGCGATCCGTTGCGCGCAGTGATCAGGGCATCATGATCGGCCGAACCGGAGACGCTTACGCCCGTGTCATTCGTCGTCGCATTGACCAGGACGGTCCCGTAGAGATCGACCTTGAGATCGGCAGCCGTCCCGTAGATCGACTGGTCGTAAGAGATTCCGTTCTGGAAATCGGTCGAATCCGAAATGCACGAAGCAACGTTCGGGCTGGCCGAAGTGTTCGGAACGCCGCATTCGCCGCTGGGCAGCGCCATCGCGACACCGGGTGCGATCATCACCAGAGTCAGCGCCGACGCGCCGGCCATGAGCTTGGTCTTCAAGGCAATTCTCCTGTTAGCGCAATTCTGTGGGGCAGGTCCGCGCGGACCTGCCCGAAATCGAGGGGAAGCTGGAAAGAGGGTTGGTGGCCGTGAGGGACATCGGGATCACAAGTGGAACCGGATGCCCGCCATGGCGGTCAGGTCGCTGTAGCCCTTGCCGAGGTTGGCCCCGACGCTGAACTGCAGGTCCACCTTGCGCATCTGCAGGGTGGAACGCAGGTCAATCCGGCCGCTGTCGCCCACCGCTTCCGCGCCTGCGGCGGTGAAGCGGTAGTCCTGCGCCCCGGCGAAGGCCGCGGTGACCGAGCGTTCGGTGTCGAAGTCATGCACCCAGGCTGCACGCAGCGTCGTAACCAGCGCCTTGCCTTTCGGCAGGTCTATGCGGCCAGCAACATTGGCGCCGAGCAGACTGCGCGCACGGGTCCAGTCCTTGCCGAAGAAGGCGAGACCAAGGGTCGCCGCCTCGCCATCGGCCTGGTGCTCGACATAGGCCGGCAGCGAAAGCCGGGTAACCTCGAGCGCACCGAAGGGCTGGAACACCAGGTTGCCCTGGCCGAACTGACGCGCGACCTGCGCCCGGCCCGACCAGGCGTGCATGGTGAAGTCGCCATGCGCCTGCACATTGCCGTCGGCATAGAGCCACATGTCACGCAGGTACGTCGTGTCGGCAGAACTGTGCAGCAGGTCCGCGCTGATCGTCCAAGCGCCTGGATGGAAGCCCGCATAGGCACCGAAGGTATAGACCTTCGCCTTGCCCGAGGTGCTCACGCCCGGAACCGAGAAGCTCTGCGGATCGTAGCCGAAGGTGGCGCCGATCACGCTGCGCGCGTCCGGGCGATAGTCCCATCCGCCCTGGATGACGTAACCGCTGGTGCGCGTATCGTGCGCCCCATCGGTGCCGTCGAGACGCTGGCGGCCGCCCTGGATCGCCATCCAGAGATTGCCCAGCGGTTCCTTGCGCCAGGCCGACGCAAAAGTCCCGACGCGGCTGACGATCTGGCTGTCGATGACGTCATGGTTGTTGCCGATCGCGGACAACGCCGCGCTCTGCGCCGCGGTGACGCCTTCACCGGTCAGGCTGTCGTAAACCGTGCCCAGCGCGCCAACCGTCGGGATCGAGATGATCGCCGCGGCTGTCGGTGCGAAGGCGTCGGTCGGCGTTTCCTGGATACGGTCGAGCACGTTGCCGATCACGGCCTGACGCTGGGTCAGCCCGGTCGGAGCGAACTCGATCGTGTAGCGGATCGACTGCTCGTTGATCGAAGGATAGCCGAGGCTGAAGCTCGCCACCGCCGAAGTCGGAGCGACCAGTTCGACCGCATCCTGTCCGGTGATACCGCCGGCTGCCTCCAGGATCACCGCCTCGTTGACGCCGCTCTTGGCGTAACCGAGGTTCAGCAGGTTCGTCGTCACGCGCCCGTTGAGCGCCGCAGCGCCGGAGACGACGACCTTGTCGGCCGTGTTGGTCCTGAAGTCGAGGTCGAGGTTGTACTCGCTCTGCGCCGTCAGGGTCAGGCCGCCGCTCACCGCAAGCTGCGACACGACGCCGCCACCACCCGGATTGAGGATGCCCGCGTTCACGAACGTACCCGAACCGACGTTGACCAGCGAACCGGCCAGGAAGATGCCGCCATCGACGTTGGTGAAGCTGTTGAAGCCTTCGCCGAGATCGATCGAGCCGACGATGGTGCCCGAGTTGACGATCGTGTTGTTGCCGCCCTCCGCGTAGATCACCAGGCCTTCCTGCCCGTCCATGGTCTGGAGCGTGCCGGCATTGGTTACGGTGTTGTCGGCGCCGCCAAGCAGCGAGACGGCATGGCCGCCCAGACCGCCGACGACATAGACATCGCCGATGTCGAGCATGATCGCGCCACCCCCGAGGCCGCCGGTGCTTTGCGCGACAAGCGCGCTCGAACCGGCCCCCGTGGTCACGACATCGGCATTGACGGTGAGGTTCACCGCATTGCCCGCGCCGGAACCGCCGAGCACGCTCGTTTCCGAGCCTACCGCGCCGCCGCCGCCGCCGACCGACTGAACGACCACGCCATTGGCATTGGCCCCGCTGGTGCGGATCGCTGCGTCTACCGTCACGTCTACCGTACCGGCATCCACCGAACCCGCGGCCACCGACATCAGGCGTGCCATGCGCAGCGGGCTTGCCGCACCGGCATCCACCACGTCGAGCGTCTGCACCTTGCCGTCAGCGCCAACGATCGAGGCCGCACCGCCGCCGCCACCGATCGACTGCACCAGAAGTGCGGTCGAACCGGCACCGGTGGTGGTGATCGTCTTGTTGATCGCCACCGACACGTTACCGCCGTTGCCGGTTGCACCGTTCGAAGTGCCGAGCGTCAGCGTGCCATCGGCATCGGCGCCCACGGCGCTGACATAGCCGCCGCCACCACCGATCGACTGCACGACGACACCCGCCGCACCTGCGCCAGTAGTCTGGACACGGCCATCGAGAGTGAAGTCGATGTTGCCGCCCGAGCCGCTCGCCGCGCCGCCAAGGTCCACATTCGTGACCGTGCCGGTGCCGCCGGTATTATCGAGCGTGGCAAGACCGCCGCCGCCGCCGATGGACTGCACGAGAACCGCGTTGGCGCCGGTGCCGCTGGTGACGACATCCGCCTTCTGGTCGAGCACGATGTTGCCGCCGTCACCGCCCGCACCGCCGGTCGATCCGGCTGCAAGGGTGATGTCGCCCAGCGCGCCGCCTTCCATGGAAGACAGGCTGGCCACGCCGCCGCCGCCGCCGATCGACTGGACGACCAGCGCCGAGGCGAGGTTGCCCGAAGTGCCGATGGCGCCGGTCGAGGTCGTGAAGGTCACGTCCCCGCCATTGCCCGCCGTGGTCTGCGAGCCGCCGAGGTTCAGCGAAGCGCCCGAAAGCGAACCATCGGCAAGGCCGAGCGCCATCGTGCCAAGGCCGCCGCCGCCGCCAACCGACTGTGCGAGCAGGCCGATGGCCCCGTCGCCCTCGGTGACGATGGTCGCGCTGTTGGCGATGGTGATCGCCGCGCCCGAACCGGCGGAATCTCCGCTGCCGCCGACATTGATCGCCCAGACCGCATCGCCGCTGCCCAGCACCACGTCGCCGGTGACACCCTCGGTGCCGCCGCCGCCGCCAATGGACTGCGCCGCGAAACCGACGGCGCCCGCGCCCTTGGTGTAAACCTCGTTCGCATTGGTCACGTCGATGACGTTGCCGTCACCCGCCACGCCGCCGGTGCTGCCCAGTTGCAGGGTCAGGCCGTTCGACCCGACTTCCAGCGGATCGGGCACGGAGAGCGCGACGTTACCGCCGCCCGCGCCGATGGCCTGGGCCAGCAACCCGTAAGAGAGCGCGCCTGCCGTCTGGAGCACGCCGCCCGAGAGGTTGACCACGACCTGCCCCTGCCGGCCGCTGATCCCTTCGCCCTGAGCGCCAAGGTTGAGGTTCACACCGTCGAAGGCACCCGCCTGCGCCGTGATGGCATAAGCAGACTGGCCGCCGCCGCCCGCGATGGACTGGGCGAGCACGGCGATGGAGTCGTCCGCCAGCGTCACGATGCTGCCGGTCGAGGTAACGGTAACGTCGCCGCCATCGCCGCCAGCGCCGCCGGTTGCGCCCACTTGCGTGTTCAGCGAACCGCCCGTGACCGCCAGCGAACCGGTAAAGCCACCCGCACCGCCGCCACCGCCGATCGACTGCGCCAGAATGCCGACCGAAGCCGCACCTTCCACAAGGATCGAGCCGGTATTGGTAACGGTGATGTCACCGCCGTTGCCGCCTGCACCGCCGGTGCCGCCGAGCGCGGAGGTCATGCCGCCAAGGCCCGTGCTGAGCGTGCCGGAAACGACCATGCCCGCCGTACCGCCGCCGCCGCCGATCGACTGCGCGAAGACACCATAGGACAGATCGCCCTTGGCATCGATCACGCCGCTGTTGCTGACCGTGATCGTGCCGCCGTCACCGCCGGCGCCGCCCGAACCGCCAAGGCTCGTCGTGGTGGAGCTGCCGGTGCTGAGCGAGCCCGAGATGGACATGCCGCCAAGGCCGCCGCCGCCGCCGATCGACTGCGCGAAGACGCCGATCGAGTTGGCTTCGAGCGTCTGGATCACGCCGCTGTTGGACACCGCGATATCGCCGCCATTGCCGCCGCCGGCACCTGCGCCGCCGATGGACTGGCTGATCGCGCCGCCCACGCCGACGGAGAGCCCGCCCGCGAAGCCGCCCGAACCGCCGCCACCGCCGACCGACTGGCCGAAGACCGCAACCGAGCCCGCGCCCTGCGCCAGCACGTTGCCGGCATTGGTCAGCGTGATCGCGCCGCCATTGCCGCCACCGCCGCCAGAACCAGCGCCGAGGGTCGAATTGACCGCGCCGCCGGTGGCGATGGTGCCGTCGACCGCGAAGCCGCCGGAACCGCCGCCACCACCGATGGACTGCGCGAAGACGCCGTATGACAGATCGCCATCGACCACGATGGTCGCGCCCGCGGCATTGGTGACGCTGATCGCGCCGCCATCACCACCGGCTCCGCCAGAACCGCCAAGCGTGTTGGAAAGGCTGGAAACCGCGCCGCTCGCCGCCAGCGAAAAGCCGCCGACACCGCCGCCGCCGCCCACGGACTGGGCGAAGACGCCTGCCGCATTGGCACCGGCCGCATGGATCTGGCCGCTGTTGCTGACGGCAATGTCACCGCCCTGGCTGGCATCGCCGCCGGCGCCGCCGATGGTCGAACCGAAGGCACCATCGCCCGATCCGGTGAGACCGCCCGCAAAGCCGCCGGCACCGCCGCCGCCACCGATGGACTGCGCGAAGACCGCAACGGCCCCGGCACCCAGCGTTTCGATGGTGCCGCTGTTGGTCAGCGTGATCGCGCCGCCAAGGCCGCCGCCACCGCCGGTTCCGCCGCCGATGGTCGACTGCGCATCGCCAGTGAGCGCCACGGTCGCACCGGCTGCGAAGCCACCGTTACCGCCGCCGCCGCCGATGGACTGCGCCTGGACACCGTAGGCGAAGGCGCCCTCGGTATAGACCGCGCCGCTGGTCTGGACAGTAATGTCACCGCCGATACCGCCTGCACCGCCGCTGCCGCCGATCGTGTCGGACATGGCATCGAGCTGCGAGGCCGCGCCGCCGACGGCAAAGCCGCCGACACCGCCGCCTCCGCCGACCGACTGGGCAAGGATCGCCACCGCCTGATCCCCAGCAGTCGCCACGAGGCCGCTGTTGGAGACAGTGATATTGCCGCCCGCGCCGCCATCGCCGCCGGCTCCGCCGACCGACGAACTGGCCGAAGCGCCCTCGGCCGAAAGACCGCCGCCTGCCGCGAAGGCACCTGCACCGCCGCCGCCGCCGACAGACTGCGCGAAGATCGCGATCGAGGCGTCGCCCAGCGTTACGACCTGGCCTGCGTTGCCGATCGCAATCGTGCCGCCAAGGCCGCCAGCACCGCCGATGCCGCCACCGACGCCGTTCTCCACGTCATCGCCCAGCGCCAGCGCGCCGCCGGCCGCAAAGCCGCCTGCACCGCCGCCGCCGCCGACAGACTGCGCGAATACGCCGTAGGCAATGGCGCCGTCGGTTTCGATCTTGCCGCCGACTGCATTGCTGACGGTGATGTCACCGCCATCGCCTGCCGAGCCGCCGTCTCCGCCAACCGTCTGCGAAACCGCACCGGCCTGCGAAGCGGCGCCGCCGGTCGAGAAGCCGGCGACACCGCCGCCGCCGCCTACGGACTGCGCGAAGAGCGCGGTCGCATTGCTGCCCAGCGTCAGGATCGATCCGCCGTTCTCCAGCGTGATCGTACCGCCCGAACCGCCTGCGCCGCCCGAACCGCCAACCGTGTTGGAAGTCGCGCCGCCCTCGGCCGAGAGGCCGCCGCCCGCTGCGAAGCCGCCGGCACCGCCGCCGCCGCCGATGGACTGGGCAAAGACCGCAATCGCGCCCTCACCCGCCGTCTGGATCGCGCCGATACTGGTCAGCGTGACATTGCCGCCGATACCGCCGCCGCTGCCCGAACCGCCGCCGACGCTGGATTCCACGTCGCCTTCAAGGCTGAGCGCGCCGCCGGCCGCAAATGCGCCCGAACCGCCGCCACCGCCGACCGACTGCGCGAAGACCGCGTAGGAGAAGTCTCCCAGCGTGGTGATCGAACCACCGGCGCCGTTGTCGATGGAAACTTCGCCGCCGTCACCGCCGGCGCCGCCGCTGCCGCCAACCGTGTTCGAGGCGCTGTCCGCCTTCGAAGCGCTGGCGCCGACCGAGAAGCCGCCGGCACCGCCGCCGCCGCCCACCGACTGGGCATAGACCGCCATGGCATTGGCGCCCTCGGTACGGATCGAGCCGGTGTTGACCAGCGAAACCACGCCGCCGGCACCGCCCGCTCCGCCTGCGCCGCCAACCGAGTTGGACGCCGCGCCGCCCTCGATGGTGAGGCCGCCGCCCGCCGCGAAGCCGCCGGCGCCGCCGCCGCCGCCCACGGACTGGGCGAAGACTGCGATGGAGCCGTCTCCGGCCGTACCGATCTTGCCCGCATTGCTCAGCGAAACAACGCCGCCGATGCCACCGCCGGCACCAAGGCCCGCGCCGACCGACGAATTCGCATCGCCCTCAAGGCTCAGCGCTCCGCCAGCCGAGAATCCGCCCTGACCGCCGCCGCCGCCGACCGACTGCGCGAAGACCGCGTAAGACAGCGTGCCCAGCGTGACGACCGCGCCGTCCGCGCCATTGGCCACGGAGACTTCGCCGCCGTCACCGCCCGCGCCGCCGCTGCCGCCGACCACGGTCGAGGCGCTGTCTGCCTTCGATGCAGAGGCACCCACGGCAAAGCCGCCCTTGCCGCCGCCGCCGCCGACAGACTGCGCGAAGATCGCAGTCGCATTGGCGCCTTCCGTCTGGACCAGGCCATCGGTCGTGATCGAGACCACGCCGCCAGCACCGCCAGCACCGCCCGAACCGCCAACGCTGTCCGAAGCAGAGCCGCCTTGTGCGGTCAGGCCAGCGCCCACCGCGAAGCCGCCGGCACCGCCGCCGCCGCCCACGGACTGTGCGAAGACCGCGACCGAGCCTGCACCCTTGGTTGCAATCGTGCCGGTGTTGTCGAGGCTGACGAGGCCGCCTGCGCCGCCGCCGCCACCGCTGCCGCCGCCCACGGCGGATTCCGCATCGCCTTCGAGGCTGAGACCCGCGCCGGCCGCAAAGCCGCCCGAACCGCCGCCGCCGCCGACAGACTGCGCATAGACCGCGTAGGACAAGTCGCCATCGGTGGTGATCGTGCCGCCGTTATTGGCGATCGTGACGTCACCGCCCGCACCTGCCGCGCCGCCGCTGCCGCCGACGAGGTTGGATGCCGCATCGGCGCTGGCCGCTGCCACACCGGCGGAGAACCCGCCTGCGCCGCCGCCGCCGCCCACCGACTGGGCCAGGATCGCGGTTGCATTGGCGCCCAGCGTCTGGATCGTGCCGCTGCTGGTGACCGAAACGAGGCCGCCGTCACCGCCGCCCGCGCCTTGTCCGCCCACGGCATTGCTGGCAGCGCCGCCCTGCACGCTGAGGCCGCCCGAGACGGCAAAGCCGCCCGAACCGCCGCCGCCGCCGATCGACTGTGCCAGCACCGCCAGCGAGCCATCGCCGCGCGTGCCGATATCGCCCGCGTTATTGATCGAAACCACGCCGGCCGAACCGCCCGCGCCGCCCGATCCCGCGCCCACGGTCGAGCTGGCATCGCCTTCAAGGGCAAGGCCCGCGCCGACCGAGAAGCCGCCCGAACCGCCGCCGCCACCGATCGACTGCGCCTGGATGGCGATGGACATCGCGCCTTCGGTGACGATCGTGGCGTTCGCCGTGTTGACCAGCGTGACGTCGCCCGCCGAACCGGCCGTGCCGCCGTCTCCGCCGATGGAGCTGTTCGCCGCGCCGCCCTTGGCCAGCGCGCCGCTGACCGCGAAGGCGCCGTTGCCGCCACCGCCGCCGATGGACTGCATCAGCACCGCCGTTGCGTTGGCGCCCTGCGTCAGGATTGTACCGTCGTTATAGAGCGAGACCGTGCCCGCCGAACCGCCAGTGCCCGCACCGCCGCCGATGGCATTGGAAAGCGTGCTGTCGCTGCCGCCGGCAAGGCCCGCGCCGACCGCAAAGCCGCCCGAGCCGCCACCGCCGCCGATCGACTGCGCGAAGACCGCCACGGCGCCGTCGCCGCTGGTCTGGATCAGGCTGTAGTTGTTGACGCCGACATTGCCGCCATCACCCGCCGCGCCGCCGGCTCCGCCGCCGACCGAGGAACTTGCGCCTTCGGACAGCGAGAGCGCGCCGCCCGTGGCGAACCCGCCCGAACCGCCGCCGCCGCCGATCGACTGCGCAAGGATCGCGTAGCCGAAGTTGCCGGTAGTCACGACCGTGCCGGTCGAGCCGTTGGCGACTTCGACCGTGCCGCCGTCACCGCCTGCGCCGCCCGAGCCGCCGACCGCGTCGCTTGCCGAAGCGGCCTGCGAGGCAGAGGCACCCAGCGAGAAGCCGGCCGAGCCGCCGCCGCCGCCGATCGACTGCGCGACGATAGCCATCGAGCGATCGCCCAGGACCTGGATATCGCCGGTGGTCACGACCTTGACCGCACCGGCATTGCCACCAACGCCGCCCGAACCGCCGAGGCTGTTGGTCACGGCTTCCGAAGTCGACGAAATCGTCAGCGAGCCGGCGAAGCCGCCGTTTCCGCCGCCGCCGCCGATCGACTGGGCAACCACGCCATTGGACGATGCACCGAAGGTGTAGATATCGCCGGTGTTCTGCACGGTGACCAGGCCGGCATCCTGACCGGAACCGCCAGCACCGCCCGTGGCACTGGAAGCCGCCTTCTCGCCGAGCGCCAGCGTACCGGCTACGGCGAAGCCGCCCGAGCCGCCGCCGCCGCCGATCGACTGCGCCAGAACGCCATCGGAAAGCGCACCGTGGGTCTGGATGAGTGCGCTGGTGGAAACGAGAACATTGCCGCCGACGCCGCCATCGCCGCCCGAGCCGCCGGTGACCGCGCTGGCGCCTTCGCCGTTGGAAGCCGCCGCAAGGCCGAGCGAGAAACCGCCCACGCCGCCGCCGCCGCCGATGGACTGCGCAACGACCGCTGCCGAGCCATTGCCCAGCGTGCCGAGCGCGCCGCTCAGCGTCAGATCCACGTTGCCCGCATCGGAACCGATGCCGCCCGCGCCGCCAACCGAGCTGACCGCCGAACCGCCGCCCAGCGCTGCCGCAAGGCTGCCCGAGAAGCCGCCCGCGCCGCCGCCGCCGCCGATGGACTGAGCCAGAACCGCATTGGTGGCATCGCCTGCCGTCAGGATCTGACCCTGAGAAACGACAGTGACATTGCCCGCCGCATTACCGGCGCCGCCAGCGCCGCCGACACTGTCGGACGCGCCCGCACCCTTGGTGGCAATGGCGCCGGAAACCGAGAAGCCGCCGGTACCGCCGCCGCCGCCGATCGACTGCGCCACGATGCCGCGGCTGTGATCGCCCTCGACCTTGATATTGCCAATGGAGGTCACGGACACGTCGTCGGCCGAGCCGGACGAACCACCCGCGCCGCCGGTAGAGCTGGAAACCGCATCCGCGCCCGAAAGAGCAAGACCTGCCGAGACCGAGAAGCCGCCGTTTCCGCCGCCGCCGCCGATCGACTGGGCGACAATGCCGGTGGAGTTGGCGCCGTGAGTATAGATGTCGCCGGTGTTGGCCACGTCCACGGTGCCGGCATTGCCTGCCGAACCGCCCGCGCCGCCGCCGATGGTGGAGTTCGCCTCGCCCTCAACGCTCAGCGCGCCGCCGACCGAGAAGCCGCCCGAACCGCCGCCGCCGCCGATGGACTGCGCCAGGATCGCGCCCGATTGCGCGCCGAAAGTCTCGATACCGCCCGTGTGCGTGACGGAAACGTCGCCCGCATCGCCTGCCGAGCCGCCGTCGCCGCCGGTCGACTCCGCCGTGGCGCCGCCGCTGCTGGACAGCGCCGCGCCCACCGCAAAGCCGCCCGCGCCGCCGCCGCCACCAATCGACTGCGCGAGCAGCGCTACGGATGCCGCCCCCTTGGTGACGACATTGCCGTTCACATCGACGCTGACGTCCCCTGCGTTGCCCGAGGAGCCACCGGCACCGCCGCCGGTCGCCGATTCCGCATCGCCTTCGATTGATGCAGCCGCGCCAACCGCGAAGCCGCCCGAGCCGCCGCCGCCGCCGATGGACTGGGCAACCACGCCGCGCGCCTGCGCACCGTCGGTCTGGATATCGCCATCGACCGACACGCTGACCGACCCGGCATCACCCGAGGAACCGCCGGAACCGCCGGTCGAATCCGAAGCCGCACCGCCCGAGGAGGACAAGGCCGCCGAGACCGAGAATCCGCCGACGCCGCCGCCGCCGCCGATGGACTGGGCCAGCACGCCATTGGCCGCCGCGCCCGAGGTTATGATGGTACCGGTCTGGTCTACGGTAACGTCCGAAGCCGAACCGGCCGCGCCGCCCGCGCCGCCGCCGACGCTGGACTTGGCGTCCGAATCCATCGACGCGCCAAGGCCCACGGCAAAGCCGCCGACACCGCCGCCGCCGCCCACGGACTGCGCAAAGATGCCGTTGGCCGATGCGCCCGTGGTCTGGATATCGCCGTCATGGCTGACGGAAACCGTGCCCGCGCTACCGCCCGCGCCGGCCGAACCGCCGACGCTGGTGCTGGTCGCCCCGCCTTCGAGGCTGAAGCCCGCGCCGACCGAGAAGCCGCCCGAACCGCCGCCGCCGCCCACGGACTGCGCAAAGATGCCGTTCGAGTTGGTGCCGCTGGTGACGATCGTTCCCACGTCGGACACGAACACGTCCGCGCCGTCACCGGCCGTGCCGCCTTCGCCGCCGCCCACGCTGGAGGTCGCATCGCCCTTCATGGAGGCGCCAAGGCCCACGGCGAAGCCGCCGTTGCCGCCGCCGCCGCCCACCGATTGGGCCAGGATTCCGTTCGAATTGGCGCCGCTGGTGCCGATGTCGCCCACGCGGTCCACCGTGACGGTGCCGGCGCTGCCGCCGCCGCCGCCAGAGCCGCCGACGCTGTCGCTGGTCGCCTCGCCGTCAAGGCTGAGGCCCGCGCCGACCGAGAAGCCGCCGTTGCCGCCGCCGCCGCCGACAGACTGCGCGAAGACGCCGTTGGCCTGATCGCCCAGAGTGACGATCGTGCCAGTGCCGGTCACGGTTACATCGCCGGCATTCGAGCCGGTGCCCGCGCCGCCGCCGCCGACCGAGGATTCGGCGTCGCCCTTGATCGAGACGCCAAGGCCCACGGCGAAGCCGCCGTTACCACCGCCGCCGCCGATCGACTGGGCGAGGATGCCGTTCGATCCGGTGCCCTTGGTCTGGATGTCGCTATCGGCATGGACGGTGACGTTGCCCGCCGTCGCGCCGCCCGCGCCGGCCCCGCCGACGCTGGTGGAGGACGAACCGCCCTCGCTGGAGAAGCCCGCGCCGACCGAGAAGCCGCCGTTGCCGCCGCCACCGCCGACCGACTGCGCAAAGATGCCCGCTGCCGCTGCGCCTTCGGTCCAGATCGTGCCTTCGGTGGTGACCGAAACGTCGCCCGCCGTGCCGCCCAGCGAACCCTCGCCGCCGCCAACGTTCGATTCCGCATCGCCCTTCAGCGAAACGCCGAGGCCCACGGCAAAGCCGCCCGAGCCGCCGCCGCCGCCAACTGACTGCGCGAAGACGCCGTTGGAACCGTCACCCTTGGTGGTGATGCCCTCACGCGCCACGACCGTGACGTTGCCGGCGTTGCCGCCCGAACCGCCGCCACCGCCAACGCTGTCGCTGGTGGAATCGCCTTCCGCGCTGAAGCCCGCGCTGACCGAGAAACCGCCGGTGCCGCCGCCGCCGCCGACCGACTGGGCAAGCACGCCGTTGGACGCCGCGCCTTCGGTGTAGATCGAACCGGTAGTGTCTACGCTGACATCGTCGGAATTGCCCGCCGCGCCGCCTTCACCGCCGCCGACGCTTGATTCCGCATCGCCCTTGATCGAAACACCGGCGCCGACCGAGAAGCCGCCGTTGCCGCCGCCACCGCCAACCGACTGCGCGAAGATGCCGTTGGCGATATTGCCGGTGGTCTGGATCTTGCCGACATTGACGACATCGACGGTCGAGGCGTTACCGCCCGCGCCGCCGCTGCCGCCAACCTGGTTGGAGGCGGCATCGCCTTCACCCGAGAACGCCCCGCCGACCGAGAAACCGCCGGAGCCGCCGCCGCCGCCAACAGACTGGGCAAGGATACCGTTCGAACCCGTTCCCGATGTGACGACCGAATAGCCTTCGATGGCCGCATTGGCACCGGCCGTGGCCGAGACGCTGACCATGCCCGCATCGTTGCCGGTACCGCCATTGCCGCCAACGCTCTGCGTATCGGAATCGCCCTTGGCCGAAAGGCTGGCGGAAACCGAGAAGCCGCCATTGCCGCCGCCGCCGCCGACCGATTGCGCGAAGATGCCGTTAGCCAGTTCGCCCGTGGTCTGCACGGTTCCAAGGCTGGTCACGTCGACATTGCCGGCCAGACCGCCGCTGCCGCCGGTGCCACCGCTGCTGTTGCCGATGGACTGACCCTCGACCGTGGCCGAGGCGGTCAAGCTGAAGCCGCCGTTACCGCCGCCGCCGCCGATCGACTGGGCCTGGATGCCCGCCGCGAGGTTGCCCGTGGTGGAAACGTTGCCGGTTGATCCCAGCGAAACGTTGCCCGCCGTATTGCCGGTGCCGCCCGAACCGCCGATGCCCACGGCCACGGCATTGCCCACCGACAGCGAAAGCGCGCCCGCGAAACCGCCATTGCCGCCGCCGCCGCCCACCGACTGGGCGAAGAGGCCGACCGAACTGGCGCCGCTCGTCGAAATGTCGCCGGTGCTGACGAGCGAAACGTCGCCCGCCTCGCCGCCGGAGCCGCCCTTGCCGCCGATCGCGACCGAGGCCGAAACGCCGTCACTGCTGGCGGTCAGGGTGCCGGAAATGGCGAAGCCGCCATTACCGCCGCCGCCGCCGATCGACTGCGCCAGAATGCCGTCCGCCTGATCGCCCAGCGTGGTGATGTTGCCGGTCGAGACGACCGAGACCGCCTTGCCCGCACCGCCCGATCCGCCCGATCCGCCCAGCGCCAGCGCCGCCGAGGCATATTGCGCGCCCGCGACCGCGACGGAGAATCCGCCGTTGCCGCCGCCGCCGCCCACGGATTGCGCGAAGATGCCGTTCGAAAGCGTGCCTTCGGTGTAGATGTCGCCGGTGTTGGCCAGCGTAACCGTTCCCGCGTCGTTACCCGTGCCGCCGGTGCCGCCGAACGAGAGCGCCGCCGCGCCGTACTGGGCGCCCGCAACGCTGGCGGAGAAGCCGCCATTGCCGCCGCCGCCGCCGATGGACTGCGCCACGAGGCCGCTCGACTGGTCCCCGGTCGTGGCGATCTGGCCGGTCGAAGTGAGCGTAACATCGCCCGCCGTACCGCCCGCGCCGCCGCTGCCGCCGAAGCCGATCGCGACAGCGCCATACTGGCCGCCTGCCGCGCTGACGCTCCAGCCGCCGTTGCCGCCGCCGCCCCCGATCGACTGGACCTGCGCGCCCGCGCTGAAATCACCCAGGGTGACGATGTCGCCGGTATTGGTGAGGTCCGCATTGCCCGCCGCACCGCCGGTGCCGCCCTTGCCGCCGAAGCCGATGGCAGCAGCGCCGTATTGCGCACCCGAAGCGCTGACCGAGAAACCGCCGTTACCACCGCCGCCGCCGACAGACTGGGCGAACAGCCCCTGCGAGTAATTGCCCTCGGTCCAGATATCGCCGGTCGAGACCAGCGTTACGTTGCCTGCCGCGCCGCCCGTGCCGCCGTTGCCGCCGAAGGAGAGCGAAACGGCGCCGAACTGAGCGCCTGCCGCAGAGATCGCGAAGCCGCCGTTACCGCCGCCGCCGCCGATCGATTGCGCACGCACGCCAGCCGAGAAGTCGCCCGAAGTCGTCAGGTCGCCATCGGAGATGACCCCAACGTCACCCGAAGAGCCGCCGCGGCCGCCGGTGCCGCCCATCGAGAGGCTGACCGCGCCGAACTGGCCGCCCGAGGCGGAAATGGCAAAACCGCCGTTGCCGCCGCCGCCGCCGAGCGACTGCGCGAAGATCGCATCGGCATTGTCGCCGAGCGTCTGGATGTCGCCGGTGCTGTCGATGTTGACTGCGCCCGAGGAGCCGCCATTGCCGCCATCACCGCCGAACGACGCGGAGATGCCGCCACCCTGGCCGCCTGCAACAGCGATCGCACCGCCGCCGTTGCCGCCGCCACCGCCCACCGACTGCGCGAACAGGCCCTGGGAGCTGTCGCCTTCGGTCAGGATATTGCCGTTGCTGACCAGAGTGACCTTGCCGCCGGTGCCGCCGTTGCCCGCGCCCCCGCCGAAGGCGAGCGATGCACCGCCCGCCCAGCCGCCGCTGGCGGAGATCGCGAGACCGCCATTGCCGCCGCCGCCGCCGACAGACTGCGCGAGAATGCCGGCCGAGGCCGCGCCCTGCGTCCAGATACCACCGTTAGAGGTGACCGAGACTTCGTCGCCATCGCCGCCGTTGGCGCCCGCGCCGCCCATCGAAAGGCCTGCCGCGCCGATGCCGCCGCCCGAAACGGCTGCCGAGAAGCCGCCGTTACCACCGCCGCCGCCGACAGACTGCGCGAGGATGCCGTTGGAAAGATCGCCGACCGTCGTGATCGTACCGGTGCTGCCGACCGTGACCTTGCCGCCATTGCCGCCATTCGCGCCGCTGCCGCCGAAGGCCGCGGACATTGCGCCGGCGCCGCCGACCGAGCCGGAAACCGCGAAGCCGCCATTGCCGCCGCCGCCGCCGACGGACTGCGCAAAGATACCGTTGGAGCTGAGCCCCTCGGTGGAAAGATCGCCGGTCGAGGAGACGAAGACGTCGTCACCCGATCCGCCGTTGCCGCCGCCGCCGCCGAACGTGAGGCTGACCGCGCCGGCCGCACCGCCGGCAAGGCCGACCGCGAAGCCGCCGTTACCGCCGCCGCCGCCAACGCTCTCCGCGAAGATCGCGTCGGACTGGATGCCTTTGGTCGAGATGGTGCCGACCGAGACTAGCGTGACAGTCGAACCATCCGACCCCGCGCCGCCCGCGCCGCCGAAGGTCGAGGTGATCGCACCAAGGCCGATCGCGGCACTTGCCGAGAAGCCGCCATTGCCGCCGCCGCCGCCGACGGACTGCGCAAAGATGCCGCGCGACTGGTCGCCTTCGGTGGAGATGTCCGTTGCGCTTTCAACGTCGACCAGTCCACCGGCACCGCCCACGCCGCCGGCGCCGCCGTAGCTCATCGTCAGCGATCCGCCGAGCGATGCGCCCGCCGCTACCGAGAAGCCGCCGTTACCGCCGCCGCCGCCCACCGAGCTGGCGAAAATGCCGTCCGAAAGATCGCCCTTGGTCGCGATATAGCCCTGAAGGCCCACGCGCACCGCACCGCCCGAACCACCCGATCCGCCTGAGCCGCCAAAGGCGATCGAGGCGGTGGCACCGAGACCCGCCGAGGCCGAGAGCGCGAAGCCGCCGTTGCCGCCGCCGCCGCCGACAGACTGCGCGAAGAGGCCGCTCGAACGGTCTCCGAAGGTTTCGATATAGGCCGAGCCCATGCTTGCGCTGGCCGTGGTGCACGAAGAGTTGGTGTTGACGCAGATGTCGCCGCCTGCACCGCCGCCGCCGCCCTTGCCGCCGAAGGCCGCGCTGACAAAGAGACCTGCAGAAACTGCCGAGCCGCCGTTGCCGCCGCCGCCGCCGATCGACTGGACGAAGATCGCCGTTGCATCGTCACCCGAAGTAGAAACGAGGCCGGTCTGGTTGAGGACGACCTTGCCGCCCTTGCCGCCGTTACCGCCCGCACCGCCGATAGCGAGCACGCCGGTGCTCGATCCGCCATTGCCGCCGCCGCCACCGATCGACTGGGCGATGATGCCCAGTGCCTGGTCTCCCTTGGTGGTGATCGTTCCGCTGTTGGTGACGGTGACGATACCACCGGCACCGCCGCCGCCGCCGGACCCGCCGATGGAAATGAGGCCGGTGGACGTACCGCCGTCACCACCGCCGCCGCCGACCGACTGGGCCTGGATGCCGATCGAACGTTCGCCGGAGGTCGAGATCGAGCCGCCGTTCGTGACGGTGACATTGCCGCCCGGGCTCGTTCCCGAACCGCTGCCGCCGATACCGACAAGGCCGGTCGAATTGCCGCCTGCACCGCCGCCGCCGCCGACAGACTGCGCAAAAATGCCACGGGCGTAATCGCCCGTGGTCTTCAGTGCGCCTTCGTTGTCGACGATCACCGTACCGCCGAGGCCGCCCGTGGCGCCCGATCCGCCAAGGCCGACGAGACCGACCGAACCGGAGCCCGAGCCGCCGCCGCCGCCTACGGACTGGGCGAAGATCGCGTCGGACCAGTCTCCCCCGGTCGTGACCGAGCCGGCCGAGGTCTGCGTAACCTGGACCAGACCGCCATTACCGCCGCCCGCGCCCGAACCGCCCAGCGCAACCAGGCCGCCCGAACCCGAAGCGTTGCCGCCGCCGCCGCCGATGGACTGCGCGAAGATGCCCTTGCCCGCCTCGCCCGTTGTCACAAGCGTCGCGCCGGAAGTCACGAGCACGGTGCCGCCGTTGCCGCCACCTTCGCCCGAGCCGCCCAGCGCGGCGAGGCCGCCGGTAACACCGGCGCTGCCGCCGCCGCCGCCGACCGACTGTGCCAGCACCGCGTAAGAGCCGGTGCCGGAGGTCGAGGCATAGGCACCGGCTGCAAGATTCACGATCACGGAGCCCGCGTCGCTGCCCTGGCTGCCCGCGCTGCCGAGCGCCACCAGACCCACCGTGGTGCCGCCGTTGCCGCCGCCGCCGCCGATGGACTGCGCGAAGAAGGCATGGGCGAAATCGCCGGAAGTCTTGGTGGACGAATTGCTGCCGGCCGTGATCGTCGCGTCGCCGCCCGGACCGCCGGCGCCGCCGTTGCTGCCGTCAGCGAACAGGCCACCGCCGCTGCCGCCATCGCCGCCCGAACCGCCGATGGATTCCGCGAGCACGCCGTGCGCGCCCTCGCCCTCGGTCTGGACCACACCGTTCTGGTTGACCCGGACGTCACCTCCCTTGCCGCCGTAGCTGCCGCCGCCGCTCGACGAGACGAGGCCCCAGCTACCGCCGCCGTCACCGGCCGAACCGCCGAGGCTCTGTGCGAGAATACCGATCGAGCCCGCACCCTGCGTGGCCACCGTGCCGTTGTTCGTGGCCGTGGCGTCTCCGCCTACGCCCGGAGACCCGCCGCCCGAACCGCCGCCCGACAGGAAGCCGGAACCACCCGCGCCGCCCTTGCCCGACGAACTGCTGACGAGAATACCGTAGCTGTTGCTGCCGGTGGTCAGGACCTGGGCATTGCTGACGAGGTTGACGTCTCCGCCGACGCCGGCGTTGCCGCCCGAACCGCCGTCCGAACCAAGATAGCCGTTGCCGCCCTTGCCGCCGTCACCGCCGATGCTCTGCACGATGACGGCCGCCAGATTGTTGGACCGCGAGGTATAGGACCCCGAAATCGTCTGGTTGATGTCATCGCCCTTGGCGCCGGAACCACCGTCCCCCGCGGAAATGAACAGTGCGCCGATATGGCCATTGCCGCCGTTCCGCCCGCGCAGGACCTTGCGGTAGATGCTGTCGTTGATGCCTGACTGGAACTGCACCTCGTCCGCGCCGGTGGCATTGGTGGCAGGCGCAATCGAGGTGACGGCGTCAGTCGTGCTGATCGTGTTGTCGGCAGAGCTTTCCAGCGAAACCGCGGTCACGGCGCCGCCCGCATCCGTGGTGACCGCGGTGACCGTGTAGGTCGTGCCCGAAACGTCGAACGTCTGTCCGACCTCGTCCGCGAGCAGGATGACGTTGTTGCCGTCCGTCTGCACCTGCATCGGCGGCAATTGCTTGGTGACGGTCTCGAACTCGCCGGTCACCGGGTTGAGGACCTGCGCGCCGACCGGCGGCATGACGATCGGGGACGGCGTGGGGGCAGGCGCGGGGGATGGCGTCGGGGTTGGAGCGGCAGAAGCCTGAACCGGCAGGACACCGCCGAATACCATCATCGCTGCAAGCGTCGCCACGGACGCGCTCGAACGCCAGGAACGGGACGGGCGGTCCTGCGCCGTGCTCGCGGTGGAACGGCCAGCGAAAGGTTCAGAAGTGTACAAGGTATGCCCCCCGGATGCCTGGTCGGCAAGTTGCCCGGCCCGCCCCCGGGGCGGGATTTCGCAGCTGTACGACACGGGATCGCCAGCGGGGAATCCGGGACAACACTTAGAAATGAAGAGGAAAAATTTCTTACTTATCAGATTGTTAAGAAATTTTTTCCGGTTTGATTACGCGCACGCGAGTCAACGCCGCCCTCCCCGCTCCCACCGGGAGCAGGCAAGGCGGTGCCGGTCGGTCGGTGTCAGGTGTCGCGCGCGACGGCAGCCAGGGCGTCCCACTTCGCTTGCGAAGCGATCTGCGCATGGATCGCGGGCAGCGCTCCCGCTTCGCGCAGCCGCAGGAACTGTTCGGAATCCAGCCCCTCGAACCGAGCGCGGTTCACGGTCACATATTCCACCAGCAGGCTAGGCTCGGTCGAATTCGGCGCCGTGTAATGGACCCGCTTGGGCTCGAACAGGTCGAGTTCGTCCAGCAGGGCAATGAGAACGCGGGTGCGTGCCTGAGCCGCTTCGTAATTCTCGCAGAAGCGCAGTGCCTGCAGCGTCAGTTCGGTAGGTTCGCCCTTTTCGAAAAGGACGACCGAATCTTCATCGCCCCTGTTCGCAACGCGGCCCGACGCGTGGTCGAGGCAGAGGATCAGGCGATCGCTTCCCTCGTCACGGGCGAAGACGAAGGGATAGCGGCGCAGGTAGGCCGGAATGTAGGCCCCTGCCTGATAGCGCCCTTCCGAAACGAAAAGGTTCCGCTCGGCTTCGAGGCCGGTAACGACGTAGGGCTGACGATCTTCGCCGAAGAACAGGATCGGATAGTCGAGTGCCGCGCGCTCGAACTCATCAACAGTGAGCTGGATCATCGGTGCGGTAGCGGCAAAGCCGAAATCGGTCGGCGCGACGACGACAGCTGCATCGGCGTGCGTGACGCTGTGTACAGGCCGCGGTTCGCGGTAGAGCGGCAGACTGCCGTTCACCTGCGGCTCAGCCACGGCCCCACCCGCGACAGCGCCTGCAACGGTGCCACCGACAGCGGCGTCAACACCGGCCGCCACATCGACGGCCTTGCGATTCTTTTGCTTAATTTCGGTCATGCCCCACCAAACTATAATGCCCCAAAATCACCCCCCGACAGATCGCACCCCAATCGCGCTATCCATCGGAATTCAGTGACTTATACAGTTTGCGGCCTAGGGAAAGGTAAACAAAACCGCAAGGATGAATTCTATCGGACACACCAATCCGCGGTGCAATCCGGACATTTACCTATTGGCTAATATAGGAGGTAAACGGCCCCTGCGATTTCGCGGCGCCGAAATTGTGCGCGACACGGGCAATTGGGGGCTTCAAACCCTAACGCGGAGGGCACTGGTCCGGATGTTTCGGGGCAGAAAACACCGCCGGCACGATAGGCGGGCACGATAAGCCGCCCCTGGCCGCTGTCACCAACCCGTGGCGCCGGCATCGATCGCGATATCTGCAGCGGTGACGTACCGGGCCTCGTCGCTTGCGAGCCAGGTGGCGGCCCATGCGATGTCCTCGGGCTCGCCGAGTCGCTTGAGCATGTTCTTCGCCAGAACCTGCTGCTCGAAGGCCGGGTCCGCCTCAAGGTGGCGCGCGGTGGCCGCAGTGCGGATGAAACCGGGCGCGATGGTGTTGGCGCGGATCCCATGCGGAGCGCCTTCCATCGCGAGCTGCCGCGTCATGGCCAGTACGCCTCCCTTGCCCGCACAATGCGCCAGCGCAGGAGAACCTTCAAGGGCATGACGGGCATTGGCCGAGGCGAAGTTGACGATGCTGGCCCTGCCGCTTGCCCTGAGCCACGGCCAGGCCGCGCGGGTCGCCAGATAGACGATGTCGAGTTCGCCGGTCAGCGTTTTCCGCCAGTCGGCATAACCAAGGTCCTCTATCCAGCCGAACACCGCAAAGGCCGCCGCGTTCACAAGTATGTCGATGCGCCCGCACGAAGCGCCGATTTCCGCAAATAGTGCGTTCGTGGCCGCTTCGTCAGTGAGGTCGCAGTTCCGATCCGTTCCCGAAAGGTCGACACCGATCACCGCGGCGCCCTCCTTGCGGAACATGTCCGCCACGCCTTCTCCGATGCCGTTCGCCGCACCCGTGACGACCGCGATCTTGTCGTTCAGACGCTCAGCCATGCGCCATCGCTCCGTTCCTGCCATGAGACGCGCGCGCAGCCAGCAAGGCGACGATCACGCCGCCCAGCGCCGCTATCGAGAGCACCGAGAAAGCGCCGAGCAGCCCCCCGGTGCGCTGGCCCGCGAAGGTCACCACGATGGGCGAAAGGAACTGGCCGAAAGCGAAAGCCGATTGCCAGAAGCCGGTTCCGCGTCCACGGAATTCGAACTTCAGGATCGACATGGACCACACCAGCAAGGTCGGCAGAAGCAGGCCCGCGCCTACCTGGTTGACGAAGCACCCGGCGAGAAAGCCCGGCACCGCGCCAGACCGGGCCATCAGCATGAAGCCCATCGAGAGCAGCGCGAATTCAAGGAGCAGCAGCCTGCCGACAGACCACTTACGGCCCAGCCGCGAATAGAGGAAGGTGCCCAGCGGCACGCCGATCGAAGCGATCGAGGTCAGGAAACCTCGCTCGGCCGGGCTGGCGAGGCCCAGTTCGGCAAGCCCGCTCGGTGCCTGAATCTGCACCGTATAGAAGAACACCGAACCGTAGACGGTAATGGCAACGATCATCGCCATCCTTGCCCAGGGGAACCCCTCCCAAGAGCGGTTATGCGGCGCTGTATCGGCGCCCTCTTCCCCGGAGCCGTCCCCCGAGGGCTCCCAGGTGAACTTCCAGACCAGGACAAACATCCCCAGCGCCGAGGCATAGGCCCAGAACGGCGTGCGCCAGCCACCCTCGCCCATGATACCGCCGAGGTTGAAGAAGAGCAGCGCCGACATCGAGGCGAAGGCGGTCTGCGCCGCCAGCCATTTGTCCCGCGAGGCACCCTTGTAATAGTCGCCGATCATCGTCGTCGAAAGAACGTAGATCAGCGCTTCGGCAATCCCCACGCCCACGCGCGAGATCAGGATATGCGTGAGGTCGGTCAGGAAGACCGGCATGACGCCAACAACCGCATAGAGCAGGAATGCGGCCAACAGGAGGCGCCGCCGGCCGAACCAGTCGCCCAGCATCCCTGCGAGCGGACAGAGCAGCGCCACGCAGAGCGAAGGCAACGTCAGGACCATCGGCACCCAGTATTCGTGTCCGGGTACCGTGCGGTAATGCGCCATCAGATCGGGGATGATCGGCGTCAACAGCACGATCGCCATCGTTGTCAGCGTGATCGGCAGCAGCAGCGAGATGCCGGTCAGCATGCCCGGCTCATGATGGCGTGTCATTCTCTCCCTTTCCTTCGGCCGGTTCTCTTTCCGGCCTGATATCAAAGCGCTTTTTTCAGCTACCGTCGGTTATCAGCGTGCCGCCGTCCACCACGAGGTTGTGCCCGGTGACGAAAGCCCCTGCGTCGGAAGCCAGGAACACGGCAGCGCCTGCGACCTCCTGCGGCATGCCGGGGCGGCGAAGCGGCGTCATCGCCATGCGGCGGGCCATGAAGGCCTCGTCCGCCAGCAAAGGTCCTGACAGTTCGGTTGCGATGAAACCGGGCGAGATCGCATTCACGCGCACCCCGCGCGGCCCCCACTCCACCGCCAGATTACGCGCCAGTTGCGCAACACCCGCCTTGGCGAGAGCATAAGCGTTGATTCGCCCGTTGCCCCTCAGCCCCGAAAGGCTGGAAACCAGCACCGCAACCCCGCCGCCGCGCTCCGCGATTTTCGGCAGGGCCAGATTGCAGAGCGCGACCTGACTGGTAAGATTGATCGCCATGACACGGGCATAGTCGGCCATGTCGAGATCGGCGAAAGGCCCCGCCCTGCCGGTGATCCCGGCATTGCAGACAAGCACGTCCAGCCCGCCGAATTCAGCCACCGCGCGATCCACCAAAGCGACCAGCGCCGCATCGTCGGTCACATCGCAAGGCTGGCCCGGCATCTCGAGTTCGGCAGCGACGCGTGCGGTGTCCTGCGCATCCTCGCTGGAGATCACCACGCGCGCGCCTTGTGCGATCAGCCCCTCGGCAATGGCACGCCCGATCCCGCGTGTGGAGCCGGTGACGATCGCGCTTTTGCCGGAGAGGTCGAACATCAGCCCTTGTCCGCCGCCGCGTTGTAGACCGGATCGACCTGCTCGGGCTTGGCCTCGTCCAGCGGCACGCCGTTGTGGAGATAGGCCGGTGCCTCGATCAGGATGAAGGCGATCCGGCAAACCTCTGCGGTAGTATTGCGCCAGAGATGGTTGGTCCCGCGCTGGACGATGATGCCGCCTTCGCGCACAATCGTCTTGCGGCCGTCTTCCAGCTCCAGTTCGATCGCGCCCTTCAGCACGATGCCGTAGTCGATCGAGTTGGTGCGGTGCATAGGGCTCTGCTTGCCCGGCAGCATATCGACCACGCGGATCACCGATCCACCTTCGAGCGTGGTGCCGGTGGGGCGTTCGCGGCCTTCGGTCTCGTCGTTGTTGTCCGCAGGTACAGTGGCGGTGGTCCAGATCGTCAGGAACGAGGCATCGCCCGAGGGGATCATCTTCGTTGGCGTCACGTCCTCAGAGCGGAACACCGCGCGGCCTTGCGCATCATGCCCGGTAACGACGCGCTGGATCGGCGGCAGGCCGGAATCGGAAAGAACTTCACTCATGCCTTTACGACCTTCTGTTCGATGACGCCGAACGGCGCGCGGCCATCGGCAAGGGTTCCCTGCATCCGCACGGTGTCGCCAAAGCGCATGAATTCGGTGCGGGGCTCTCCGAAATCGACCAGTTCGATCCCGCGCCGCTCGGCGATGCAGGAGGAGCCGATCTCGCGGTAATTCTCATTGGAAACGGTGCCCGATCCGATCACCGTGCCCGCCACCAGATCGCGCGTGGCACAGGCGTGGGCGACCAGCTCGTGGAAACCATGCCCCATCGGCTCGCCATTGGCGGCGCCAAAGCGCTGGCCGTTCCAGTCCACCAAGAGGTCCATGCAGACGCGGCCATTGCGCCACGCACCGCCCAGTTCTTCCGGCGTGACCGCGAAGGGCGCCATCGAACAGGGCGGCTTGGCCTGAACCCAGCCGAAGCCGGTCTTCATCTCCGGCCCGGCCAGTTTGCGCAGCGACCAGTCGTTGATCTGCACGATCAGGCGGATGTGCTTCATGCAGTCTTCGGCGGAGGTCCCCATCGGCACGGCGTCGACGATCACGCCGAACTCGCCTTCGAAATCGATGCCGTTCTCTTCGCTGAGGAAACGCACGTCCTCGGCAGGGCCGTAGAACTTGTCGGAAGTACCCTGATACATCAGCGGCTTGCCGGTCTTCACCGGCACCACGCCGAGTGCCTTGTCCATCAGTTCGCCGTGGCAGGCGAAGGCCGAGCCATCGAGCCACTGCCACGCACGCGGCAGCGGCGCGCGCAGCAGCGCGGCATCCAGCGCTTCGGGAAATTCCGAAATCTCGGCCAGCACGGGTGCGACGAAGGCCCAGCTTTCCATCGTCTGTTGCAGCGTATCCACAGGCGCAGGCGCGAAACGGTCGCCCTCGGGCGAAACGACGACGAGGCGCCCGTCGGGGGTGCCGTCATCGAGAGTGGCGAGGCGCATTGTTCCTTGTTCTCCCGGAATGCTCTTTGCTTGGAAGAACGGCTAGCGAAGCCCCCCTGCGGCAACAACGGCATAGGATCGATAGCAAGCCATCGATAACATGCGATGGTCCCCGCTCGCCCGCCGGCGCTAGGTCCGATGAAAATCACGTCACACCGGATCGGGAGAATACAATGGCCACCTGGCTGAAGCGCGGCGCCACTGCCGAGGCAAAGGCAGACGCGGATCGCAAGGTTCGCGACATCGTCGAGGCGGCGCTTGCCGATATCGAGAAGCGCGGCGACGAAGCGGTGCGCGAGATGTCCATCAAGTTCGACGGCTGGGACCGCGACGACTATCGCCTTTCGCAGGCCGAGATCGACGCCTGCGTCGACAGCCTGAGCCCGCAGGAACGCAAGGACATCGAGTTCGCGCAGGCACAAGTGAAGAACTTCGCACAGATCCAGCGAGATTCGATGAAGGACGTAGAAGTCGAGACGCTGCCCGGCGTCGTGCTGGGCCACAGGAACATTCCGCTCGGTTCGGCCGGCTGCTACGTGCCCGGCGGCAAGTATCCGCTGCTCGCCTCCGCACACATGTCGGTGATCACCGCTAAGGTCGCGGGGGTAAAGCGCGTCGTGACCTGCGCCCCGCCGTTCCAGGGCAAGCCGGCGCGCGCCATTGTCGCAGCCCAAGCCATGGCCGGGGCCGATGCGATCTATGCGCTGGGCGGCATTCAGGCCGTCGGCGCGATGGCGATCGGCACGCAGAGCATCGATCCGGTCGATATCCTCGTCGGCCCCGGCAATGCCTTCGTCGCCGAAGCCAAGCGCCAGCTTTTCGGCCGCGTCGGCATCGACCTCTTCGCCGGGCCGACCGAAACGCTGATCATTGCCGACGAGATCGGCTGCGACCCCGAAATCGCCGCCACCGATATCCTCGGGCAAGTCGAGCACGGGCCTGACAGCCCCGGCGTGCTGCTGACCAATTCCGAGAAGTTCGCCCGCGCCACCATGGCCGAGATCGAGCGACTGCTCCAGATCCTCCCCACCGCCGATCATGCCCGCAAGGCCTGGGAGAACTTCGGCGAAGTGATCGTGGCCGACAGCTACGAGGAGATGGTCAACATCGCCGACGAGATCGCCAGCGAGCACGTGCAGGTGATGACCGCCGATCCGGACTACTTCCTCCAGAACATGACCAATTACGGCGCGCTGTTCCTGGGGAGCCGCACCAATGTCAGCTTCGGCGACAAGGTGATCGGCACCAACCACACGCTGCCGACGAAGAAGTCCGCGCGCTACACGGGAGGCTTGTGGGTCGGCAAATTCCTGAAGACCTGCACCTACCAGCGCGTCACCACCGATGAGGCTTCGGCGCTGATCGGCGAATATTGCTCGCGCCTCTGTGCGCTGGAGGGCTTCGCGGGGCACGGCGAGCAGGCGAATATCCGCGTGCGCCGCTTTGGCGGGCGCAACGTGCCTTATGCCGGTCAGGCCGAACCGACGCCCGAAACGGCAGCCTGACCATGGCGATCCCGCAAACGCCAAGCCTGCGCCTTGACGGGCGGCGGGCTCTGGTGACCGGGGCGGGCCGGGGCATCGGCCTTGGCGCCGCGGCCGCACTGGCGGCAGCGGGCGCGGAGGTCACCCTGGTCGCCCGCACCTCGGCAGAGATCGACGCGGCTGCCGCCGAGATCGGAAATGGCGCCAAGGCCGCGACGCTCGACGTTTCGGACCTCGGCGCCGTTGCAGCATTCTTCGCGGACCGCGCGCCGTTCCACGTCCTCGTCAACAATGCCGGCACCAACCGCCCCAAGCCGATGTGGGAGGTGAGCGAGGACGATTACGACGCCGTGCTCGACCTCAATCTCAAGTCCGCCTTCTTCGTGGCGCAGGCCTGCGTGACGCGGATGATCGATACCGGCACGCCGGGCAGCCTGATCCACATGGGCAGCCAGATGGGGCACGTGGGCGGACCGAACCGCACGCTTTACTGCGCCAGCAAATGGGCGCTGGAGGGCATGAACAAGGCCATGGCGCTGGACCTTGCCCCGCACGGCATCCGCTCCAACACGATCGCGCCCACTTTCATCGAAACCCCGCTGACCCGGCCGTTCTTCCAGGATGAGGCGTTCAAAGCCAGCGTGCTTTCCAAAATCAAGCTCGGCCGCATCGGTCAGGTGGAGGATCTGATGGGCGCGGTGCTGTTCCTCGCCTCCGACGCTTCCGCGCTGATGACCGGCACCAGCCTTGTCGTCGATGGCGGCTGGACCGCCGAATAATCATCTGAAAATCGCAGGATAAATCATGTTCGAACCGTTCCCCGGAAACTACGTCTGGAACCTCGCCACCAACCTCGCGCTCGCCTGTGGCGGCAATTATGGTGAGATCGACGAGGCCAACCGCCCGATCATGGAAGCGAGCAAGGCCGGCGCCGATGCCGGTTCCGCGCAGATGTTCGATAGCTGGATCGCCGTCGCCGATCAGGTCACGGCCAATGCGGAAGGCGACGAGGCCGCCGGTTACCTGCTCTCCGCCGGCACCAAGTACTTGCGCGCCTCCGGCTACTACCTCGCTGCCGAACGGATGCAGAGCCGCGACTATGCCCCGCGCTGGGCGGCCTATGACAAGGGTCTGGAGCTGTTCCACAGGGGCGCGAAGCTGCGCGGGCTGCATGTCGACAAAGTGGAAATTCCCTACGAGGACGGCGCCTACACCGCCATTTTCGTCCACGACGGTTCGGGCACGCCGCGCCCCACGCTGGTCTCGGTCAACGGGCTCGATTCGATGAAGGAGCAGGTCTGCATGGCGGGCCATGGCCAGTCGAACCTGGAGCGGGGGATGAACACCCTGTTCGTGGACCAGCCCGGCACCGGCGAGGCAATCCGCAAGCGCCGCCTTCCCGCCGTGTTCGACGGTGAGCGCTGGGGCACGCCCGCGCTCGAATACCTGCTGACGCGCAGCGATGTGATCCACGACCGGATCGGCATTTTCGGCCTCTCCTTCGGCGGCTATCACGCGCCGCGCATCGCCGCCAACGAGCCGCGCTATGCGCTCTGCGCGGTGATGGGCGCCAACCACGTCTGGGGCCGCCGCCAGCGCGAGCGCCTCGCCAACGAGGGCGAGAACCCGGTGCCGCACTACTGGGATCACGTCATGTGGGTCTTCGGCATCGAAGACCGCGACGCTTTCCTCGAATATGCCGACCAGATCACGCTCGACGGGCAGGTGGAGAAAATCCGCGTGCCCTTCCTCGTCACCCACGGCGAGAACGACCGCCAGATCCCCGCCTTCAACGCGCAGCTCAGCTACGATCAGGCGGTGAACAGCCCCAGGCGCACGCTCCGCATCTTCACCAGGAAGGATTTCGAGGTAGAGCACTGCGGCGCCGACAACGGCACCGGCATGCGCGACTATATCGCCGACTGGTGTGCCGAAACCTTCTCGGAAATGGGCTGATCCAGATGGCCGAATTCACCTTCCACCACGGCGGCGTTTCCGTCCCCAGCCTTGACGAGGCGATCGACTGGTACGGCCGCGTGCTCGGCTTCGAGGTCGAGAAAAAGTTCTATATCGAGGCGGCGAAATCCCGCACCGCCATGGTCCGCAAGGGCCCGCTGCGGTTCGAGATCTTCGAGGTGGAAGGTGCCGCCGCCCTCCCCGAAGACCGCCGCTTCCCCCCGCGCGATCTCAAGACCCATGGCAACAAGCACGTTGCCTTCCGGGTGGAAGACCTCGAAGTGTTCCTGACGGAAATGGCGGAAAAGCACGCGGACGTGGCATTCGTGGTGCGGGAGGCCTTCGGCAAGGGCTGCTTCATCCGCGACTGCGCGGGCAACCTGATCGAATTCGTCGAGGAGCCGAGCCTGTGATCCACGAAATCGCCACCCTCACCATCGACCCGGCGCGCGCCGCCACCTTCGAGGCGGCCGTTGCCAAGGCCCGCCCGCATTTCGAAGCGGCCAAGGGCTTCGTCTCCTTCGCACTGCACCGCTCGGTGGAGAATCCCGCGCGCTATCACCTCGTGGTCGGCTGGGAGAGCGTAGAGGCCCACATGGTCGATTTCCGCGAGTCCGAAGGTTTTCAGGCCTGGCGCGCGCTGGCAGGACCCTTCTTCGTCGAAGCCCCCTCGGTCGAGCATTTCGTGCAGGCCTGCTGAGCTAAACTTCACCTGCGCGCGTGGAGCCGCATCAGGGCAAAGAAATCTCCGAACGTAAGCCGCGCATCCAGCGTTCGGAACACGCGCAAGGTCCGGCCCGCGATTTCCTCGCCATACGTGCAGTCCGCCTTGATCCGCCGGGCTTGCAGATCGACATGCAGGCTGCTCTCCTGCGAAATCGCGCTGAGCAACACGGTCGGGCTGTCGCCGAGCGGCCAGCTTCCGCCCACATCGACGAACGACGGCGGCGTCGTGAAACGGTCGTAGAGCCATTCGCCGAAGGGCGAGATCGGCCGAAGCTGCTCGGCCAGTTCCGCGACCGAGAACTGCATCTGCCGATAGGCATCCTGCGGAATCTGCCAGACCGGCACTTTCGACTGCTCGATCACGATCTGTGCGGCGGCGATGTCGGCGGAAAGATTGTATTCCCAGCCGCCCGCCGGATAGGCGCCGCCGCCGATCCAGATCACCGTCATGCGTCCGGCGATCTTCGGTTCAAGGCGCAGCGCCGCCGCAAGGTTGGTGAGCGGGCCGCCGCAAGTGAAGTAGAGCGGCAGGGGATCGTCGCGCATGGCCTCGGCCACAATGGCCCGCGCCGCAGCGCTCGCCTCGGGCTGGACGGCGCCCAGCAGTTCCGATCCGGCCATCACCGGCGGCGCCTTTGCGACCCCCGCGCGGCGGATGAGTTCCTTCGCCACGGCGCGTCCGGCAGCAGCCGTGGTTCCGGCAGGTGCATCGCCCAGCAGCTTCGGATCGAGCGCGGACGCAGTGACAAGCACGGTATGGGTACGGGGCGACAGTAACTGGTGCGCCAGCGCGACCAGACCGTCCGGATCGCCGGCGAAATCGTTGTCCACGATGACCCGTGCCGACGCCTTCTGCGGGATCCGGCGATAGGTTTCCGCACGGCCGAGACCCGGAAGCAGCGCGCTCCCCACCATCACCCCGCAGGACGCGACGAAACTGCGACGTGATGGCACGCACCTCTCCCATTCAAGAATTATCATTCCAATTTATACGGCTGAGGCCGGCATGCAAGTCGCAAGCCGGCCGATCCGTCAGCCCCGCACCGTCAAAGCGCGTGCTCGTCGTCCTCGGTCAGTTCGTTCAGCTTGCCATGGACCGGGAGCTTGCCGGGCCGGGTCTTGCGAAACGGCGCGAAACTGGCGCGATCGGCGTCGAACGCCATGTCCCAGGGAATATTGTCGCCCCGGAAGATCGGCGGGGCATTGTTCGACCAGAGCAGCGAGCCGAAGCGGAAATCCCAGGCGCGCGGCACCCAGTTGTCGTCCAGATAGTCGGTATCGGCGTGGTACTCCGCCTCGCCCGCCTTTCCGGGCATGTCGCAGTAATAGTAGATCGCGCTGGAAATGCGGTGGCGGGATATGCCGCCCGAACTGTTCATGCTCTCGTTCTTCCAGCCCTTTCGCTCCATGATGTTGGCGCCCAGCATGACTTCGTCGATGTCGTCCATGCCAAAGGCGATGTGCATGAATTTGAAGTGGTCGGGCGCGATAGGCAGGTCGCAGTTCACCCAGAAGATCGAATGATGCTCATACGTGCCGTCCGCCCGCGCGAAGATGCCCGAGCCCTTCGAATGATCGACATAACGGAAGCCGAAATGGCGTTCGTAGAATTCGAAGCTGCCGACATAATCGGGAGAGAAGAACACGACGTGATTGATCGTCTTGGGTCTCGCTGCCCGGCGCCAGATGCGGTGCTGGTTGAAGCGCGGATAGCTGGTGGGAGTGTTTACCGGGCTCGCTTCGGAATGGAACACCCGCTTGGCCCACACGCGCAGCGCAATCGGCTGGCCATCGGGGCAGACAGCGTGGACGGCGCCGTCCGCATCGCGGGAAACGGCAACGTCGCGCGCCAGGCTGACGGCAATCGCTTCGAGGCTGTCGGCCGTGTCCACGCCCCAGACGGTTTCCTTGAGGCCGTCTCCGGGAAACGGATCGGGGCTCGGCAGGCGCGCATCGCCGTGGCGCAGGAGGATGACCCTGCTGCCCGATGCGAGGCGGAACACCGTTTCGTCCGCTCCTGCGCTTTCCAGCGGCAGGCCGAAATCGGTCCAGAACCGCGTATGTTCCGCCAGGTCCGTCACCCCGAACAGAACGCTCTCAACTCCCAGAATGCTCATGCTTGTTTCAATCCTGACTGCTCCGGAGTCCCCTTATGGGGGGCCGGAGCAGCCTGGAAAAACGCATGGAATCGGATCGCTGCTATCGAGCCCGCCGATGCCCCGCGCTGTCAGCGGCTCCTGCGAAACAGCAGGCTCAGCAGGAACAGCACCGTCTTCGCGTCAAGCAGTCGGAGCGCCGCGCGTGCCTCCTGCGGCGTGACTTTCGCCACCATCGGCATGGCGCCGAAGATCTTGCCGCGAATGACCAGATTGTCGCCGTCCCGCTCGATCCGGCGCACGGCCATCAGTTCCTTGTCCTGCGCATCGAGGATGCGCATCACCGGAGCCTTCTTCCTGTCCACCATCACACCGCTCCCGCGCAGACCTTGTCGAATTCGATATCGAGGTCATCCATCATCTGGATCGCCGTTGCCCGGCCCGCGCCGAACACCCCGCCGCCCGGATGCATGAACGGCCCGACGAGATAGAGCCCCTCGATCCCCGGAACCCTGAGCGAACCGAGGTCCGGCGTGGGCCGGTGCGCGACGGACTGGTAGAAGAACGGCGCACAGCCATGGATATCGCCCTTGAGGAAGCTGGCCGGGCTGTCCCGCTCATGATCGACGGGGGAGCGGATCAGGCGGCCGGTGATGTTGCCGTCATCGAGGTTCGCGTAGAATTTCCGGTACTGCGCCAGCGCGCGGTCGGCGATCTCCTCCTTGCGTTCGTCCCAAGAACCCGGACCGCCGGGCCAGAGATCATAGGGCGCGAAGTTCACCCCGTAGAACACGCCTGCACCTTCGGGGGCACGGCTGGGGTCGAAGATCGTGTTGTCCCCGCCCGCGATCAGCCGTTCGGACACTTCGCCGCGCCGCAGCTTGTCGTACTCCAGCAGCATGTCGCGCATGGTGTAGAAGTCCATCAGCTCGGTCATCATGGCATTGGTTTCATTGCCGACCTTCAGCCGCAGCCGCTCCTTCAGGGTCAGGTGCGTGAGGTTGATCGAGAAGGTGGACTGGGTGACCCGCTCCGCCCGCTGGAGCACCGGCTCGGGCGTTTCGGCCACGAACTTGCGCAGGACATGCGGATGAATCGCGCCGATCACGCCGTCCTTGGCGGTAAAGGTTTCGCCATCCACCAGTTCGAGGCCGACCGCCTTGCCGCCCGAGACGACGACCCGGCGCACTTCGGCATTGCACCGCACTTCGCCGCCGAAATGCTCGATCGCGCGGACCAGCGCGTGGGAAAGCTGGCCGGAACCGCCCCTGGGCATCGAACAGCCATAGGCGTGGATGATCCCCGGCATCAGGAAAGCACCCATGCCGGTGCCCAGTTCATCGGGCATCTGGAGGTTCTCGGTGACCATGCGCACGATGTGGATGCGCAGGAGGTCGCTTTCGAAGTACTGGTTCACCACGTCGAGCGCCGAACGCTGCATGACATCGAGGAGGAAACGCCCCTCGTCCGACTGGTCCATCATCGCCACGAAGGCCCCCATCGGGAACGGCGGGGCATAGAGGCCGGACATGAACATGGGCAGCGCCGCCATCGAGGCGGTGGCGAACTTGCGATAGGCCTCCGCGTCCCTTGGCGAGAACATGGCGATTTCCTCGCAAGTCCGGTCGAGATCGCGCCACGAGCGCACGATCGTGCCGTCTTCCCAGATCGAGGCATGGGGCAGTTCGGGATAGATGTATTCGAGACCGAACTTGCCCAAGAGGCCCAAATCGTCCTCGCGCAGCATCGGGTTGCCCTGAATCATGATGTGCACGTTGGAGTGTTCGTCATGCCAGAAGCCGGGCTGGATCAGCTCACGCGTGGAAACGCCGCCGCCGTAGTGGGGCTTGCGTTCGAGCACGATCACCTTCTTGCCCGCCTTGGCCATGTAGGCGGCGGCAACGAGGCCGTTGTGCCCTCCGCCCATGACGACGATATCGTATTGGCTCATGCCTCGCCTCCCGCAAGAAAGGCGCGGAACGGGGCGATTCCGGGGACATGGCTTGCGCAGCCGCCATCGGCGACGAGCACCTGGCCCGTGATGTTGCGCGCCGCTTCCGAAGCGAGGAAGGCCACCGCTTCGGCGATGTCGCCGGGCTCGCCCAGCCGATCCCGCAGGGTCTCGTCCTCCACCATCTTGCGAAGCGGCGGGGGGAAGGCTTCCCGCAGGGCGGGCGTCATCGTCATGCCCGGCGCAACGGCATTGCAGCGTATGCCGTGGATGCCGTGGCTGGCCGCGATGGATCGCGTCATCTGGATGACCGCCGCCTTGGAAGAGGCATAGGCGGCCTGGATGACATGGCCCTGCAATGCCAGATTGGTGACCGTGTTGACCACGTTGCCCCGGCTTTCCCGCAAGTGCGGCAGCGCGGCGCGGCAGGCGATCATGGTTCCGCGCACATTGATCCGGTAGGTCCGCTCCCACAGCGCGGTATCCATGCCCTCGATATCGCCATCGTCCCGCGCGATTTCGGGACCGAGCAGCGCAGCATTGTTGTGCAGCACATCGAGCTGTCCGAAGTGGCGCAAGGTGGCGGCGATCATCGTCTCGATCGAGCCTTCGTCCTCGAGATCGAGCGGCACCGCGATCGCACCGGGCAATTCCTCCGCCAGCGCGGTCGCCGCGTCGAAGGCGATGTCGGCAATGGCGACCCTGGCCCCCCGCGCGGTCATGAGGCGCGCGGTGGCGGAACCGATCCCGCCGGCACCGCCGGTTACGATGGCGACTTTTCCGTCGAGGCGGATGGCGTCAATGGCCATGTTTCTCTCCCATGATTGATCTTGCCCGCAAAGG
This sequence comes from Novosphingobium aeonii, assembly GCF_052279045.1. Lineage (NCBI taxonomy): Bacteria > Pseudomonadati > Pseudomonadota > Alphaproteobacteria > Sphingomonadales > Sphingomonadaceae > Novosphingobium > Novosphingobium aeonii. The sequence continues at coordinate 1,976,951 of NZ_CP176833.1, forward strand.
TCATAAAGTGTCGGAAGGCAGCAGGAAGAAGGCACTTTTTTGTGCCCTCGCGATGATGGATGCAGGTAAATTGGAAAGCGGGGAGCAGGGGCGCGGGGAGCAGGAGCGCGGGGGCATCGCCGAACTCGCGGCGGACATGCAGGCGCATGGCACCGCGCGCGACGCCCCGGTGCGCAGCGTCATGGGCCTGCTGGGCGATCGCTGGTCGACGCTGATCCTGCTGGTGCTCAGGACCGGCGAAAGACGCCACGCCGACCTGCGACGCACGCTTTGCGACCTTTCCGAAGAAGGCGACATTTCGCAGCGCGTGCTGACGCTCAAGCTGCGCACGCTCGAACGCGACGGCTTTGCCGAACGAACGGTGAGCGAGGACATACCGCCGCGCGTGACTTATGCCCTCACCCCGCTCGGCGAGGAACTGAGCGACCGGGCGCGCGGCATGATCGACTGGGTGAACCAGCGCCAGCAGGTCATTCGCAGCGCCCGCCTTCGTTTCGACGCGCGCGAGGCGGACTGACACATTCAGCCGCCTCCGCCTTACACCGGCTGCCGGGCCGCCTCCCGCGCCTCCCTGTAGCGCGCACGGCGGCCTTCCTCGATCTTCATGCGCGCGTCGAAGCCGGGATCGGCGGGATAATCCCTGAACTCGCTGATGACCTCGGCAAAGACCTCCGCCAGTTCCTCGCGAAATTCGGGATGGGAAAACACGTAGAACCGGTTCTCCTTCACCGCATCGATGGTGCGCCGCGCGATTACTTCCGGCTCCATGCCAGCCTGATGGACCTGTTCGAGCTGGCCGACGAAGGCCGTGTTCACCGCCTTGGCCCCTGCCTTGAGCGCTTCGGGGCGGATCTCGTCGCTGGCATAGATATGCGTCTTCACCAGACCGGGGCAAAGCATCGAAACTCCGATCCCGTGCGGCGCGAGGCTGTAGCGCAGGGATTCGCTGAGCCCGCGCACCGCGAACTTGGTGGTGTTGTAGATGCCCGGCACCCCGCTGCCGAGGAATGCTGCCATCGAGGCCGTGTTGCAGACATGCCCGCCCTGCCCGCGCTCCTTCATGCGCGGAACGAACGTCGCCACGCCGTTGATCACGCCGTGCAGGTTCACGCCCAGCAGCCAGTCCCAGTCGTCGTAGGAAGATTCGTCGATCGACTGGAACAGGTTCACCCCCGCATTGTTGAACAGCAGGCTCACCGGCCCAAGCTCGCGCTCCACCCGGTCCGCCGCCTCGGCGAAGCCCCCGCGCGAGGACACGTCGAGCGGCACGCCGATCACGGGCTGGTTCTCCAGCGTCTTCAGCGCCTCGGCAATCGCATCCTCGCGCACATCGGCGATGGCCACCTTGCAGCCCTCGGCCAGCAGCGTCCGTGCGAGGCCAAGGCCGACGCCGTTGGCCCCGCCGGTGACGAATGCGGTTCTTCCCGCCAGATCCTTCATCGGCGTCCTCCTCAGGCTTCGGCGCGCTGGTCCGCGCGGAGGCGGTTCTGGCGCGCGATCTCATCGGTGATGGCCGGATTGCGGAACAGAATTGCGAAGGTACGCTTATATTCTTCGTTATCCGGAAGCTGGGTCTGGACTGCTGCCGTGGTGGCTTCCCCGCGCTCGCGCACACCCACCAGGAACTCTCCGTGCGTGAGGATGTAAAGCTCGTCGTTGAGAATGCCCTCCAGCACCCGCTGCCCCACTTCCTCCTTGGTCTGGTAGAGGTGGAAGAACTGCCCGCCCGCCTGGCGGCCCTTGTCGGCCTCGGCATAACCGGTCTCCCCAAGCGCGTCGGGGCGGGTCTGGCTGGCCTGCGCGATGTTGGACTGGACCGCGCCGGGACAGAACGCCGAACAGATCACTCCGCGGGATTCCAGTTCGGGTCTCATGCATTCCATCATGGAGGCGACCGCCGCCTTGCCGGAGGAGTAGATCGTCGTCCCCGGAGCCGGCACGAGCGCCGACATCGAAGCCGTGTTGACGATATGCCCACCTTCGCCATGTGACAGGATTCTGGGCAAAATCGTGACGATTCCGTTGACCGTGCCGCCCAGGTTGACGCCCATTACCCAGTCCCAGTCGGCAAACGTGGCAACGTCGGTCGGGCCGACGACAGCGACGCCGGCATTGTTGCAAAGCAGGTGAATCCTGCCGAACCTGGCCTCTGCCCGATCCGCCGCCGCGGCAAAGGCGGCACGGTCGGTCACGTCCAGCCGGATCGCCAGAACCCGCTCGCCCCCGTCCAGTTCGGCCACCGCTTCGTCAAGATGGTCCTGCCGGATATCGGCGATGGTCACGTTCATGCCCGCGCCCAGCAGCGCCTTCGCAATTCCCAGTCCGATGCCGCTGGCCCCGCCCGTCACGAAAGCGGTCTTCCCCGGAAGATCCTGCATGCCCTCTCTCCTCTCTCGATGTGCTTTTTTCGAATCTGATCTCTTTTGTTCACCATCGAGAGATTGTATGCAAGGCTAACAATCACGAATGAGCCTATGCCGAACACGACAGGGCGAGAGGATGGATGGGAGAGGCCATGGCGGTAGCAGCAGCCAGTATCGCGCCAATCGAGGAACCGGCGCCCGGAACCGCCCCGCAGGGCGCGGAAGAACGCAATTGGCCGGGTTCGGCCTCGGCCTACTGGGCGCTGACGGTGATCGTCCTTGCCACCTTCCTGACCTTCTTCGACCAGGTCGTGTTCGGCATGCTGGCGGAGCGAATCAAGACCGACTTCGGCCTCACCGATTCGCAGCTCGGCTTCCTGGCCGGGCCCGCCAGCATCATCTGCTATCTCTTCGTCGGCATCCCGCTGGCCCGGCTCGCCGATATCTGGCCGCGCAAATATGTGCTGGCAGGCGGGGTCACGGTGATCGGGTTCGTCACGATGCTGGGCGGGATCGCGCAGACCTTCACCCAGTTCGTCGGCAGCCGCGTGTTCCTGGCGGCAGGCGGATCGGCCCATGCGCCCTCGTCCTATTCGCTGATCGCGGACATGTTCCCGCCCAAAAAGATCACCCGCGCCTTCGCGATCCTGCAATTCGGCTTCATCGGCGGATCGACGCTCGGCCCACTGGTGGGCGGCCAGCTCATCGCCCTGACCGCGCACTGGGCGCCGACCGACCTCGGGCCGCTGCGCATCCTGGGCTGGCAGTGGATACTGGTGTGGATCGGGATGCCCGCCTTTCTCATCGCCCTGCTGTTCCTGACCGTGCGTGAGCCGCAGCGGCTGGTCCGTCACGACATCGCATCGCAGATCCCCGAGGGGGCGACGCTCGCCCGCCGCGTCATGACCTTCACCGGCCTCGATGCCGCCAAGGCGATCCGCGCCAACCGCCGGGTCTATTATCCGCTGTTCCTCGGCCTTGCGCTCAGCGCGCTGGAGAGCTTCGGCCTCGCCTTCTGGCGCGTGCCGTTCCTGATCCGCACTTATGGCTGGAACGAGGCGCAGATCGGCGCGGTAACGTCCGTGACCGTGCTGGTTTCCTCGCTGCTCGGGCTGCTGCTGGGCGGTACTTTCGTCGAATGGCTGGCCAGGCGCCACAAGGACGCCAACGTGCGCGCCGCCTTCATCTGCTTTGCGGTGGTGACGGTCTGCTCGATCCTGGCGCCGCTGATGCCAACCGGGCTGCTCTCGATCCTCGTCATGTCCTTCGGCGCGATGTTCGGGATTGCCGGGGCGGTGCCGCAGAACGCCGCGATCCAGCGCGTGGCGCCCAATGCCATGCGCGGCCAGGTGACGGCGATCTACCTGTTCATGTTCACGTTCTTCGGGGCGATGGGCAGCTTCGTGATCGGTCTGGTCGCGCAATACATCGTGGTCGATCCGGCGAAGCTCTGGCTGGCGCTGGAGATCACCGCCGTGGTCCTGCTGCCGCTGGCAACGTTGTGCATCTACCGCGCCATCCGCCCCTATCGCGAGGAGATCGAGCGGCTCGAAGCGCTTGGAATGTAACGATCCTGCCAATTGAAAACCAACAGGACGACAAGGAGAGAACCGAAATGGCCGACACTGACCGGATCAACGCGCTGGAAGCGCAAGTGGCTGAACTGGCGCGCCGCCTCACCGTGCGCGAGGACGAGCTTGACGTGCGCAAGCTCCAGCATCTCTACGGCTACCTGATCGACAAGTGCATGTACAACGAGGTGATCGACCTGTTCACCGAAGATGGCGAAGTGCGCTTCTTCGGCGGCGTGTGGAAGGGCCGGGAGGGCGTGCACCGCCTCTATGTCGAACGGTTCCAGAAGCGTTTCACGCACGGCAACAACGGCCCGATCGACGGCTTCCTGCTCGACCATCCGCAGCTGCAGGACATCGTCACCATCGAGGCGGACGGCGTAACCGCCCATGCCCGCGCCCGCTCGATGATGCAGGCCGGCCGGCACCGCGACTATACCGACCCCTCCAACCCCCTCACCGCCAATGCGCGCCAGTGGTGGGAAGGCGGCATTTACGAGAACACCTACAAGAAGGTGGACGGCGTCTGGCGCATCCATGTGCTCAACTACTTCCCGCACTGGCACGCCGATTTCGACAAGGGCTGGGCCTTCACCGAGGCCGAATACGTGCCCTTCCCCAAGACCCTCTACCCGGAGGACCCCAGCGGCCCCGATGCCCTGATCGAGGATCACTGGCTGTGGCCGACGCACAAGCTGCTGCCGTTCCACCTGCCTCACCCGGTTACCGGAAAGCCCATGGTGGCGGAGCGCTGGCAGGGCGACATCGATCGCGAGAACGCGCGCAGCGCCGCCGTTCCCGCCGAGTAGAGACGCGCAGCGCGCGTCCGCCTGTCCGCCGGGGCTCCCTCCCCGGCGGACAGGCTCCCCATTCCTCCGGTCCAGGTGAGGCATGATCCAGTACCCCGCGCTTTCCATGATCATCGACGGCGAACGCGTATCCGGCGGCACGCGCCGCACGCACGCCGTGCTCAATCCCGCCACCGGCGAAGTGCTGGGCCAGCTCCCGCTTGCCGACGCCGCCGATCTCGACCGCGCGCTGGAGGTGGCCGCCGCCGGCTTCCGCCTCTGGCGAAGATCCACGCCGCAGCAGCGCGCCGATGTGCTGCAGGGCGCCGCGCGGCTGATGCGCGAGCGGTGCGAGGAGATCGCCCATGTCGCCGTGCTCGAACAGGGCAAGACCCTGAGCGAGGCCCGCGTGGAAGTGGGCATGAACATCGGCCTGTTCGAATTCTACGCCGGAGAGTGCTTCCGCCTTTACGGCCGCGCGCTGGTGCGCCCGGAAGGGATGCGCTCTACCGTGGTCCATGAACCGGTAGGCCCGGTCGCCGCATTCGCGCCGTGGAACTTTCCCATCGGCAACCCCGGCCGCAAGCTTGGCGCACCGATCGCGGCGGGGTGCTCGGTCATCCTGAAGGCGGCGGAGGAAACCCCGGCCTCGGCGCTCGCGGTGCTGCAGTGCCTGCTCGACGCGGGCCTTCCGCCGGCGGCGGCGCAAGCCGTGTTCGGCGTGCCGGACGAAGTGAGCCGCCACCTGCTGGCCAGCCCGGTGATCCGCAAGCTCTCCTTCACGGGATCGACCACGGTGGGCCGCCACCTTGCGAAACTCGCCGCAGACGACCTCAAGCGCACGACCATGGAACTGGGCGGGCACGGCCCGGTGCTGGTCTTCGCCGACGTGGACCTCGACCGCGTGCTCGATACCGTGGTGAGCCACAAGTATCGCAACGCCGGGCAGGTCTGCGTCTCGCCCACCCGCTTCATCGTCGAGGATGCGGTGTTCGAGGATTTCCGCGAAGGCTTCGCCCGCCGCGCGCGCGGGTTGAAAGTGGGAGACGGCCTTGCGCCGGAGAGCCAGGTCGGCCCGCTCGCCAATCCGCGGCGGGTCGAGGCCATCGACGCACTCGTGCGCGAGGCGGTGGCGGCGGGCGCCCGGCTTGAGGCAGGCGGCGAGCGGATCGGCAACCGCGGCTTCTTCTATGCCCCCACCGTGCTGTCCGACACGCCCCTCTCCGCGCGGATCATGAACGAGGAGCCGTTCGGCCCCGTCGCGCTCATCAACCGCTTCTCCGGGGAGGAGGCAATGATCGAGGAGGCCAACCGCCTGCCCTATGGGCTCGCCGCCTATGCCTGGACCGGCGACGGGGCACGGCAGAAACGCCTCGCCGCGCAGATCGAAACCGGAATGCTCGGCATCAACACCACCATGATCGGCGGCGCCGATGCGCCGTTCGGCGGGGTCAAATGGTCGGGACATGGGCACGAGGACGGACCGGAAGGCGTCATGGCCTGCCTCGTCACCAAGGCCGTCCACGAAGGATAAGAGGATGGGATCGCAGATGATCGACGAATTGCCGGCCACCACGCCCGAAACCGGCGCCCTCAGGACCGGCGGCAGGCAGGGCTACCTGCGCATCGCCACCGAGGAAGCCTTCGCCACGCGCGAACAGATCGACGTCTACTTGCGCATGGTGCGCGACGGCACGGCGGACCGGGGCATGACCTCGCTCTGGGGGTTCTATGCCCAGAGCCCCAGCGAACGCGCGATGCAGATCATCGAGCGCCTGCTCGATCTCGGCGAGCGCCGCATCGCCGACATGGACGCGACCGGCATCGACAAGGCCGTGCTCGCGCTCACTTCGCCGGGCGTCCAGCCCCTGCTCGACCTGGACGAGGCGCGCGGCATCGCGCTTTCCGCCAACGACCTGCTGGCCGAACGCTGCGAGGCCCACCCGGATCGCTTCATCGGCATGACCGCCGTGGCGCCGCAGGACCCGGAATGGTCCGCCCGCGAAATCCGGCGCGGCGCTTTCGAGCTGGGTTTCCGGGGCGTGCAGATCAACAGCCACACGCAAGGCCGCTATCTCGACGATCCTGCCTTCGACCCGATCTTCCGCGCGCTGGCCGATACCGACCAGCCGCTTTACATCCATCCCGGCACGCCGCCCGACGCGATGATCGGACCGCTGCTCGAATCCGGGCTGGACGGCGCGATCTACGGCTTCGGCGTGGAAACCGGGATGCACCTGCTGCGGCTCATCACCATCGGCATCTTCGACCGCTATCCCGACCTCCAGATCATGGTCGGCCACATGGGCGAGGCGCTGCCATACTGGCTCTACCGGCTGGACTACATGCACCAGGCCGGAATCCGCTCCCAGCGCTACGAACGGATGAAGCCGCTCAACAAGACCATCGCCGAATACTTCCGCAGCAACGTGCTGGTGACGTGCAGCGGGATGGCCTGGGAACCGGCGATCCGTTTCGCCCAGCAGGTCATGGGCGAGGACCGGGTGATGTACGCCATGGACTATCCCTATCAGTACGAAGCCGGAGAGGTCCGCGCGCTCGATGCCATGGACATGGCTCCGGAGGTGAAGCGCAAGTTCTTCCAGACCAACGCCGAACGCTGGTTCGCCCTGTGAAGGCAGACGTGAAACCGCCGGTCGGACAGGTCGCGACGGGTCCGGCCCGCCATGTCGCGCGCGGCGGATGGTACGCGCTGGCGCTGATCGCCCTGACCAATGCGATGAGCCTGCTGGACCGCCAGATCCTCGCGATCCTGGCCCCGGCGATCAAACAGGACCTCGGTATCGGCGATGCCGAGATGGGCCTGCTGTTCGGCACCGTCTTCGCACTGTTCTACGCGCTGTTCTCGCTGCCGGTCGGCCGCCTTGCCGATGGCTGGCTGCGCGGGCGGCTGCTGTCGCTGAGCATCCTGTTCTGGTCGGCCGCCACCGCCATGGCGGGGATGACCTCCAGCTTCGCCATGCTGGCTGCGTCCCGGCTCTGCGTCGGCATCGGCGAAGCGGCGACGCAGCCTGCGGGCACCTCGCTGATCTACGATTACTGGCCGCGCCACCGGCGGGGCTTCGTGATGGCGGTGATGGCCTCGGCCATTGCGCTGGGGCTGGGCGGATCGCTGGTGCTGGGCGGACTGGCCGCGCAGATGTGGAGCGACGCCTTCGTGCCGGGCACCGCGCCGCTGGGCCTGAAGGGCTGGCAATTCGCCTTCCTCGTGGCCGCCGCGCCCGGCTTCGTGCTTTCGATCTTCCTCTGGCGCCTGCGCGAACCCGAACGCGGCGTGATGGACGGCATCGCCACGCCGCCCGATCCGCATCCCTTCCGTGCCAGCCTCTCGCTGCTGGGCGCGGTGACGCCGGGCTGCCACTGGGTGGCCATGGCGCTGCGCCGGGCAAGCCTGCGCAGCGTGGCCATCAACTTTGCCGCACTCGCCCTGATCGTGGTGGCGGGAACCGTGCTGGCGCGGATCGGCATGGCCCGGTCACCGCGCCCGCCGCTCGGCTTCGGCGCCTTCGCGATCGATCCGCACGTCCTGCAATGGCTGGTGATCGGCATTGGCCTGCTGGTCGTCGTCAACCTCCTGCAAGGGGTGAAGGCCAGCGACCGGCAGGCCTTCCGCGTGATCGCCGGATCGCCGACCCTCATCATGGCGATTGCCGTGGGCACGCTGCAATCGACGATCAACTACGGAATGATGGCCTTCAACCCCAGCTTCCTGATCCGCACCTACCACCTCTCGCTGGCCGACACCGCCTTGCAGTTCGGCCTGCTCTCGGCCGCGACCGGCATCGTCGGCCCGCTGATCTGGGGGCCGGTGTCCGACCGGCTGCACCAGCGGTTTCCCGGCGGCGGCCGGGCGGGAATCGCGCTGATGTCGATGGGCCTGTCGCCGCTGCTGTCGTTCTGGGTCTACTGGGCACCTTCGCCCGGGGACTTCTACTTGCGCTTCGTGGTCTACAGCATCGTGCTGACAGGATGGATGCCGCCGCTCTACGCGATCCTCTACGATCAGGTCCTGCCGCGCATGAGGGGGCTCACCGCCAGCCTCTACCTGCTGGTCATGACGATACTCGGCATGGGCGTGGGCCCTTATGTGGTCGGGCTGATATCCGACATCACCGGCGATCTGCGCACGGCGATGCTGAGCATCAACGTGGTCGCCGTGCCCATCGTGGTGCTGATCCTGCTTGTTTCCCGCCGCGCCGCCCGGGATGAGGCGAACCTCAAGGCCCGCGCCGGCATCGCGGACTGAATTCCGCCGAACCCATCCGCCTTTTCGGCCCGCAACCGCCGGAAGCTTGGGAGAAGCCGCCTGCCCCGGCAGCGGCTTCTCCCCTTTTTTGCGGGCCTTCCTCCTCAGGCCGCAAGCCCGATCGCACCGGCATCGGCCCAGTTGCCGTGGAGCCCGAAGCGCAGCCGGATCGGAACGTGGATGGTCGCCACCGGCCCCTTCTCGATATCGAGCGCATCGAAGATCAGCAGGTCGCTGCGGTGGTCCTCCAGCCGGTTGCAGACCTGCACGATCCAGCCGTCTCCCTCGGGCGCATCGGCGGAGCGGGGCACGAAGCACGGTTCCTGCAAGCTGGACACCGGCCCGCACCACCAGTGCTGCTCGCGCCCGGTTTCGAGGTCCTTGAGGAACAGGCAGTTCATCAGCAGCCCGCCCGCGCTGCCGCCACGCAGCTCCACCGGGCGGCGCATGTCCATCTCCAGCATCCAGCCGTAACGCGTCTTGCGCCCGGTGAAGCGGTCGTCGATGCGGGGAAACTCGGCGGCGGTATCGGACAGGCGGCTGATCGCCTCGAAGCTATCGCCGTTGGAGGCCATGTCCACGGTCCAGTCGGTCAGATAGCTCATCGCCTCCATGCCGTTGAACGGGGCGCCGTGGACGTCCGGGAAGAACGGGAACATGTTGTTCTTCGCCTCGGCAGTGAGGAAGTGGACCCGCGATCCCTCCTGCCATGCGTTCAGGACATGGCTGGCGAAGCAATTGTCGCGGCGGAACCAGCGGATCTCCTCGCCCGTCACCCCTTCACGGCGCGGCAGCACGCCCAGATAGACCGGCAGGCTCGTGTCGAACCCGAAGTGCGGAAGGCCCTTATCGAGCCGGTCCCAGCTTCCCACGGAGGGCACGATGTGGATCACCAAATAGTCCCGGGTGATCGCGAAATCGTGCATCATGCAATAGTAGGGCGCCTTGAACCACACCTCGCGCAGCAGCGCGCCATCGGTGCCGACCTCGTAATAGGCCACGTCGTCGGTGCAGAGCCCCGAGGCGGCATAGCCGATCGCCACCATGTTGCCGGTGACCGGATCGACCTTGGGATGCGCGGTGAAGGTCTGCCCGCGCATGGCTCCGCCGAAGGTCTCGAAACCGATGGTCTCCATCGTCGCCGGGTCCATCAGCAGCGCCGGGCTGTCCTCCTTCATCGCCCAGAGCTTGCCCGCGTAGATCCAGGCATTGGTGTTCGCAGTGGAGCGGAACCGGCCCTCCACCGCGGGATCGTCCGTCAACGGATTGCGATAGGCGCCGAACAGCCCCTTTCCGGCTTCGCGTTCCAGCTTCCACTTGTCGGTATGGGCCCAGCGCTGGCGCAAGTCGCACCGGCCGTCGTGGATATGGAACCGCGTGATCATGCCGTCGCCGTTGAAGGCGATATCGTCGCCAAGGCGCGGCGGGAACTGCGGATCGGGCTGGACGCGGAAGAACGCACCGTTCAGTTCGGGCGGAATCGTGCCCTCATGCGCAAGGTCGGCGATATCCGCCTCGATCCGCGATGGGGTGTTGAACCCGGTAAAGCTCGGGGTTTCCGGGAAATGGGCCATAACCTCTCCAGTCTTATATTGTCGTCGCGATATTGTATGCTTCACTGACAATTATTTTCCAAGCCATCGCTTGACGATTCCCGCAAACGCTCGCAACAGGACGTGATGAGAGACGCCGAAACATTCGCGGGACTGACAGCCGGTCGCACGCTAGATCACGTTCTGGACCTGCACCTGCGCCTGGCCCAAAGCGCCACGCAGCGCCGTTTTTCGGAGATCTTCAGCGATCTGGGCATTACCCAGACCCAGCTTACCGCGATGCTCCTGATCGCCGAGAATCCCGGCACCTCGCAAGCCGACATCGGCCGAACGCTCCAGATGGACCGCGCCACGGTGATGGGCATCATCAACCGTCTGGAAGGCCGCGAACTGATCGTGCGCGGGCAATCCACCGAGGATCGCCGCCGCCAGACGCTGGAAATCACCGAGCAGGGCGTGGCCATGCTTTCCGCCGCGCATGAGCGCAGCGGCGAACTCGGACTATGGCTGCGCGAACGCTTCTCCGATGCCGAGTTCCACATGCTCGCAGCCCTCCTGAAGCGCATTCACGACGTCGATATCGGCGGCCTCTGAGAGCGGCGCCACCGAAAGCCCGCTAATCGAGAAGCGCGGCAATCCCCTCCAGCCGCTCCGCGCCAAGGCGCGCCAGCCCGGCCTGCGCTTCGGCGCGAACGGGCAATTCGGCGAGATGAAAACGCGCCGCCGCCTTCATGCGCCTGCCCACCGCATCGTCGCCCGCGCGGTGGACCAGGCGTAGCGCCATCCAGCCGCAGGCGGCCATGCCGCACAAGTCCAGGAAGGCTGTCGCGCCGGCCTCTGCCCCTCGCGCCGCGCCCCGCATGGCCGAAAGATCGGCGGCGGTCCGCTCCAGCAGGTCCAGCACTTGCGCCAGTTGGCGGGAGGGCTCGCCATCCCGCAATTCGCCGCGCGCCCATGCAAGGAAGCGCGCCAGCCCCTCGCCCTCCTCGCGCCAGAGGCGGCGGTGAAGCATGTCGATGGCCTGAATGCCGCTGGTCCCTTCGAACACGGAGAAGACCCGCGCATCGCGCAGCCGCTGCTCGACGGGCCATTCGCAGGTATAGCCGGCCCCGCCCAGCACCTGCAGCGCCTCGCTCGCCACGTCGAAGGCGAGCCGCGCCGCGCCGTCCTTTACGATGGGCAACAGGAATTGCGCGAGCGACAGCCACTGCGCCCGCGCGTCCCCGTCCGCAGCGCGGCTGCCGAGTTCCAGCGCCGTCGCACAGGCCAGCGCCAGTCCGCGCGCGGTCTCGATCCTGCCCGCCATGCCCAGCAGCATCCGCTGTACATCGGCATGAGCGGCAATGGGCACGGGCGGTGCATCGGGGGCGCCGCCCTGTCGCCGCTCCTGCGCATAGCGCAGAGCGGTTTCGAAGGCTCCGCTGGCCACCCCGATCCCCTGCGGACCGCAGGAAAGCCGCATACGCAGCATCATGTGGAACAGGGTCTGGAGCCCGCGGCCCTCCTGCCCGATCAGCACGGCGGGCGCATTCTCGAAGCCGAGCACGCAAGTCGGCGAGCCATGAAGGCCGAGCTTCTCCTCGATCCGGCGCAGGAACACGCCGCCACGCGCGCCCTCCCCGTCGCCGTCAGGCACGAGGAACAGGCCGAGCCCGCGAACGCCCTGCCCTTCGCCAGACCGGGCCAGCATGAAGTGCCCGATCCGCCCGGCAAGATCATGGTCGCCATAGGAAATCCAGCATTTCTCGCCAGTCACGCGCCATGCGCCGTCTTCGCCCTTTACCGCCCGCGTGCGGATGCGACCGACGTCCGAGCCGGCGTCAGGTTCGGAAATGCAGATAGTGGCGGCCCATTCGCCCGAAAGCAGGCGCGGCACCCATTCCCCGGCCAGCTCTTCCGCCGCGCTTTCCAGCAGCAGCTCCGCCGCCGTGCGGCCCGGGGTGGCCAGCATGGCAAAGGCGGGCGAGGCGCGGTTGAGCAGTTCCTCGCAGGCGCCCTGCAGGAGCAACGGCAACCCCATGCCGCCCATCGCTTCCGGCAGCGGCAGCCCGAGCCAGCCGTCCTGCGCATAGCGCGCCCAGGCCTCGCGGTGGCCGGGCGCGGTCCGCACGCGGCCGCACGCCACCTGAGCGCCCTGCCGGTCCAGCACCGGATCGAGCGGCGCTACCAGCTCTTCCGCCATGCGCCCGGCCTGCGTGACGACGTGCCCCCAGGTTTCGGGATCGACCTCCACGCCCGCCTCGGCAAGGTCCGAAAGGAAGGGCGTGATCTCCAGATGCCGGACAAGGGCATCGACATGCGACTGGTATTGCAAGACGAACCTCCAATCAGCCGCGCACGCGCAGCTTGAGGCAGGACAGGGCGATTGCCGCGAGGAACGAGCCGCCGGCAATCAGCGTGGAAACCATGGCCAGCGGCAGGCCCGCCTCGAAGAGCATGCCTGCCACGATGGGAGACAGCGCCGCGCCGCCGCGCCCGACGCCGATGGCAAAGCCGGTGCCGGTCGCCCGGACATGGGTGGGGAAGGCCCGCGCGAAGATCGTGTAGAGCCCGGACACCGCGCTGTTGGTGAACAGGCCCGAGGCGAAGGCGAGCGCGGAGAGCCCGGCCAGCGTGTTCACGCCGAGCGCGCCGAACAACGCCACCATCACGGACGACCCAAGCAGCACCGCCACCGTCGCGCCCTTCAGCGGCAATCGCTGCACCGCCACGCCGAACAGCGCCCCGCCGATCGCCCCGCCAAGGTTCGCCCACACCAGCACACCGGCCGCTTCGGGCGGAGGAAAGCCGATGTCGACAACGATCTTCGGCACCCATTTCAGGATGAAGTAGAAGCTCACGACATGGGCGAAGTAAGCAAATGTGACCAGCAGCGTCGTGCCGATCAGGCCGGGGCGCAGGATGTCCGCGATGGAGGCGGCGGATTCCTCCACGGTGGGCGGCGGCAGCGCCGAAACCGGAGAATGGCCGCAGCGGGCCAGCACGGCATTGACCCGCGCCAGCGTGCCCGGACCGCGCCGCACCAGCAGGAACTGCACCGGCTCCGGCACCAGGAACCACACCAGCGGGATGAACGCCGCCGTCGCGAGGCAGCCGAACCAGAAGATCGCGTGCCAGTCGAACAGGGTCAGCAGCCAGGCGGCAGCGAGCCCGCCGATCACCGCGCCCAGCGGATAGCCGATCACCATCACCGCCAGCGCCAGGTTGCGGCGACGGGCATTGGCGAATTCCGCGGTCACCGCGTTGATCGCCGCCAGCATCCCGCCGATGCCGAGCCCGGTGAGCACGCGCCAGACCGAAAGCGTCGCCACGCCCGTCGCCTGCGTCGCCATCGCCATGCCCAGCGCCATGACGCAGAGACAGCCGAGGATCGTGCGCCGCCGCCCGACCCGGTCCGCGACGCTGCCGAGCACCACCGAACCGATGGCCATGCCGATCAGTTCCATCGACAGCACGACCCCCAGCGCCACCCGGTCGATCCCCCAGTCCGCCGCGATGCCGGGCGCGGCGAAGCTGATCGACAGCACATCGAACCCGTCAAGCGCATTGAGCCCGACCATGATCGCCACGGTCGCCACTTGCGCCCGTGACATCGGGGCACGCTCGATGATCTCACGCGGATCTGTTGCCGGCACGCTTTCCCTTTCTTTTATCGTCTTTTTTGCGAGGCTAGCGGCTCTCCCCGCCGCTGTCCCGGCGGATTTTCAGCCCACTTCCTGACCAGCCAGAACATTGCCGAACCGGGGATGGGCGAAATGCATCGGCACGTCGTGGCGATAGGGCCAGGTGGGCCGGTGGGCGCTTTGCGGCAGCAGGCGATCGGGGCCGATCGGATCCTCGGGGAACGTCAGCGCGGCGGGCTGGAGATGCGAGGTGGTGTGCGCCCAACCTTGCTCATAATCGCCCTGCCACTGCATCATGTAGTCCAGCCGCTTGATCTTCCACACGCCGTCCTCGCGCACGTAATCGTTCTCGTAGATGCCGGCTTCCATGAACTGCTGCGGCATGATCTCCTCGCGCGTGTCCTGGAAATCGTCGTGCCAGCCGCCGAACAGCATGCCGCGAAAGCGCCCCTTGGCGGTCTGGCGATCGGGCGCGACGGTGATCACGTCCTGCATCTGGAAATGATCGAGCAGCAACCCGTTCACCGGCCCCGGCTTTCCGCCGGTGAAGCGCTGCTGGATCCAGTCGCCGTAAAGGCGCTTCACCCCTGCATGGCCGACGTACTCGCCCGACAGGAACACGACCACGCCGTCCTCGGCGAAGAGTTCGGCAACCTGATCCGGCAGGTTGAAATCGATGTAATAGCCATAGGCCCAGTGCAGGCGGCGAATGGCATTCACATCCTCCAGTTCGCCCACCCGGTGCTCCAGCGCATCGAGACGGGCTTCGAGATGGGCGGGAGGCAGGTTCGAATCAGGCTCTGGCATCTCGATCTCTCCTCGATTATTGATTTGCTACACTAACGAATAAATTCGTCTTGCCGAGAGGATTGTCATGAAAAACAGCAAACGCGTGGCCTTCGTGACAGGAGGGGTTTCGGGCCTGGGCTTCGGAATCGCCCGCGCCTTGTCGAACGCGGGTTTCCGGCTTGCGCTAAGCTACCGCAATGAGGACTACCGCGCCGAAGCGGAGCGACGGTTCGCGGAAAATGGCAGGGAAACGCCGATTTTCCTGAAACTGGACGTAACCGACCGCGCCCGCTTCGCCGAAGTCGCCAGGGAAATCGAGGCGACCTTCGGCCGGCTCGACGTGCTGGTGAACAATGCCGGCGTCTCCGTGTTCGGCCCGACGGACGAAGCCAGCCATGCCGATTACGACTGGATCATGGGCGTGAACTTCGGAGGTGTAGTAAACGGACTTGTCGCGTTGCTTCCTCTGCTGAAACGGACCGGGCCGGGAAGCCATGTCGTCAATGTCGCATCCATGGCCGCCTATCTCTCCGGTCCGCAGGCCGGCATCTACACCGCCAGCAAGTTCGCGGTGCGCGGCCTTACCGAATCCTTGCGCTACAACCTTGCCCCGCAGGGCATCGGTGTATCGCTGCTCTGTCCCGGCCTTACCCGCACCAACGCCTGGGACAGCGCCTTCCGCCGCCCCGAGACATTCGGCGAAAGCGGCTTCGGCGAGCTTGACCGCGCGGCGCTGACGCAGTTCGGCACGGCCTTCGACCTCGGCATGGACCCGCTCGAAGTGGGCGAGAAGACCCTGCGCGGGATCGAGGAGAATGCCCCCCTGATCTTCTCCCACCCCGAATATGCCGAGGATTTTCGCGAGATTTACGAGGCCTCGCTGGCGGCCCTGCCCGACGAACCGGCCCCCGCGGCCCGTCTGGAAATCGAGCGCCTGCGCCGCGAGGGAAACCGCGCGGCGGCGGGCGGACGAACCGTGTCGATCGCCGATCTGACCTGATCCATCCGCCCAGCGCCCCCGTCCGACCATTGCGGGGCGGGCATATGGGGCCGGGAGATACCGGCCCCCCTTCTTCACGCCTCGACCGGCTGGTACTGGCCGATGACCGACTTGACCTCGAGGAACTCCTCGATCCCGAACTTGCCGAATTCGCGGCCATTGCCGGACTGCTTGTAACCGCCGAACGGCATGTCGAAAGCAAGGCCCCCGGAATTCACGAAGACCGCGCCCGCGCGCAGCTTGCCCACCAGCTTGCCCGCCCGCGCCGGATCGCCCGCGATATAGGCGCCAAGGCCGTAAGGCGTGTCATTGGCGATGCGCACCGCGTCGGCTTCATCGTCATAAGGCATGATGACCAGCACCGGGCCGAAGATTTCCTCCTGCGCGATGGTCATGTCGGGCGTCACGTCGGCGAAGACGGTGGGCTTGACGTAATAGCCCTTGTCCAGCCCTTCGGGCCGCCCGAGCCCGCCGGTCACCAGCGTCGCGCCTTCTTCGATGCCCTTCTGGATCAGGCCCTGGATCTTCTCGTACTGCGCCTTGTTCACCACCGGGCCGATGTGCGGCCCTTCGCTGAGCGGATCGCCAACCGGCTTGGCGGCGAACATCTCGCCCACCTTCTCGGCCGCATCGTCATGCTGCGAACGGTGGACCAGCATGCGCGTAGGCGCCACGCAGCTCTGGCCGGAGTTGAGCAGCACCCCGCCCACGCCGCCGGGAAGCGCCACGTCCAGCGGCGTGCCTTCGAGGATGATGTTAGGCGACTTGCCGCCCAGTTCCTGCGACACCCGCTTCACGGTATCGGCGGCGTTCTTGGCCACCATGATCCCGGCGCGGGTGGAGCCGGTGAAGGAGATCATGTCGATCCCCGGATGCCGCGCCAGCGCGGTGCCCACTTCCGCGCCGTCGCCCTGCACGAGGTTGAACACCCCCGCCGGAACGCCTGCCGCCTCCATCACTTCGGCGAAGATCGCGGCGGAACTGGGTGCTTCCTCGCTAGGCTTGAGGATCATCGTGCAACCGGCGGCCAGGCACGGCCCCACTTTGGCGACGATCTGGTTCATCGGCCAGTTCCACGGCGTGATGAGCGCGACGACGCCGATCGGCTCGCGCAGCACCGTATTGTCGCCGATCTTCTCGGAAAATTCGAAGGCATCGAGCGAAGCCAGCGCCTGTCCGAGATGGGCCACGCCCGATCCCGCCTGCGCGGTCGAGGCCGTGGAGATCGGGCAGCCCATTTCGGTGGCGATAGCCTCCGCAATGTCGGGAATGCGGGCCTTGTAGGCTTCGATCACTTTCCCGATCAGCGCCATGCGTTCCTGCTTGTCGGTCTGCGAGAACGTCTCGAGCGCCCGCCGCGCGGCTTCCACGGCAAGGTCCACGTCGGCGGCGGTGCCCAGCACGATCTCGCTCGCCTGCCCCTCGGTAGCCGGGTTGACCACCGAATGACGGCGGCCGCCCCGGCTGTCGGTCCAGCGGCCGTCGATATAGTTCTGCGGATAGCTCTTCATGATCCTGCTCCCGTTGGAGGGTTGTTCTCGTCGATGATGGTCAGGCCGCGATGAGCCCGAGTTCGGCGTCGGTCGCCGGAGGTCCCCACTTGTCGCGCGGGGGCATCGGGCGCGTGTTCCAGGCGGGATCGAGCGTGAAGCTCGACACCGCGCGGCCTTCCGGCAGGCGCCCGTTCCCGCCGCCCTGCGCATAGTCGTAATAGAGCGTCATCAGTTCGCGGTGCCCGTGGTGGCGCTGCACGACCGGGTGCGAAAGGCACGCCTCGCGCCAGCGCAGCACGCGCGAAAGGTGCTGCGGCACTTCGTAAGCCTCGTAGTATTCGAGGAACCACAGCCGCTTGAACATCGGCGCGAAGGCGACTTCCGCCCAGCCGAACCGGTCGAACAGATAGTCTCCGTCAGGTGCATAGTGCCGCAGGAAGTCGTCGAGGCGGGCATATTGCGCATCGACTTCGGCCCGGTGCTCTTCTCGCTTCCCCGCATCCCGGTTGAGGATCATCCGGTAACCCGCGCCGGTGAACTGCCCGTCCGTGGCGCAAAGCATCGCCTCCACCGCATGTTCGAAGGGATCGGCCCGCGCCACCGGCACTTCGGGAAAGCGATCCTCGAAGTAGCGCATGATGACCATGCTCTCCTTCAGCGTCTCGCCGTTTTCCAGTTCCAGCGCCGGAAGCGCGGTGGTTCCCCGCGTCTTGGCCAGAAGCCAGTCGGGCCGGGCCAGCGAAATGTCGATCTCGTGATCGGCCATGAGCCCTGACAGCCCCTTGAGATCCAGCAGCAGCTCGACCCGTTCGGAAAAGGGGCAGCCCGGTATGTGGTACATCCGCAAGGCGCCGCCCGGCGGCTCGTCATGCCATGCCATAGCCTGTGCTCCGTTCAATCGGCGGGTTCGACCTGCGGCGCGGCGCCGCGATTGACCGGCGCCACCTCTATCCCCGCGCCGCCGGATTCGAAGGGTTCCGGGTCGCCCGGCCGCAGCCGGAGCCCGAACAGCGTGTGCATGGCGGGATGACGGCCCAGCCCGCCGAAGAGGTCGAAGCCCCGGTCCAGCCAGTCGCGCAGGGGATCGTCCCCGGTAAGCGGCGGGGTGGTGGCGACAGAGGCCGTCCAGAGGAACACCGCCAGCGCCGTATAATCGGCGAAGTTGGGCTTTTCCCCGCCCAGCCACGGCGTATCGCGCAGCAGCTTGCGGAAGGGTTCGAGGGTGGGCGGCACCAGCGGCAGCCGGTCCTCGCGCCCGGCCTGCACGTCCTCCAGCTTGCGTCCGCCAAGGAACATCGTCTCGCGCGAGTGCCGGACATAGGCGTGGTCCTGCGGCAGCGACAGGTCGTGGTAATCGAGGATGTAGCACGAGAACCACGGCCCGATCGCCGTCTTCCAGAGCCAGGCGTCGAGGAACCTGGTCAGTTCCTTCATCGAAGGCCCCTCGAACAGCATGGGGCGGTCGGGGTATTTCTCGTCGAGATATTCCGCGATCTTCCAGCTATCGAGCACCCATTCGCCGTCATCGACGATCACCGGCACGCGTTCGCTGCGCCCGCCGGTCCGCTCGGCGATGCCGGTGAAGCCGCCGGGCACGAGGTCCACGTCGAAACCCTTGTGCGCCAGCGCATACCTGGTGCGCCACACGAAGGGACTGATCGTGCAGCCTGAAGCGAGCTGCAGATCGTAGAGCGTGATGCGGTTGTCCCTGGCCATCGCCCTTCTCCCCTTCAGACCGTGACCTTGCGGCCGCGATCGCCGAATTCGCTTTTCGAATTGGCGAACATCTTCTGGCAGCCGGGGCGGTCGTTGATGCGATCGATCCAGCCCACCAGATGCGGCGTCGCCTCGCGGTTCACGATATCCGCGAAGCTGTTCTGCATGCCGTTGGCGATGGCGAAGTTGCACACGTCGGCCAGCGTGAATTGCTCGCCCACCAGCCAGGTGCTTTCGGAAAGCCGCTTTTCGACACGGTCCACCGAGACGCGGATCTTGCGCATTTCCTCTTCCAGCACGTCCCTGGGGAAGCCGGCACGGGCGGTGCGCCACTTGGTGCGCTGCTCGGGGATCGGGATGCGGGCAACCTTGGCCTCGAACTCCTCGTCCGAAAGCGCGCGGGCCATCGGCCCGATGCCGCGCTCCCACCCCAGCGTGGAGACGCACCAGCAGAAATATTCGTCCACCCACTTGGTCCACACGCGCATCTCGGCGATCTGCACAGGGTCGGTCGGGCGCAGCTTGGGCGCATCGGGGAAGGCATCTTCGAGGTATTCGCAGATCACCGTCGATTCGGTGATGATGTGGCCGTCATGGTCGAGCGCGGGCACCTGTCCGCGCGGATTGATCTTCTTGAACCAGTCCTCGTGATGCTCGAACCGCGTGGGATCGACGAAGCGCGGGGTGAATTCCAGCCCCTTTTCATAGAGCGCGAGCAGCGGCTTGAGCGAATTGGCCGCAGGGCCAAAGCTGTAGAGCGTCAACATGTATCGGCAGTCCCTCTCCGTTCGTCCTTGCGGATCTGGAAGGCAGACTGCGTTGGGAATGCGGCGCGTGGAAGCCCAGCATCAATACTATTAGAATCGCCAACTGGTTGAGGCGGGCCAGCCTGTCACTGCCAGTGATACTGTTTGTGCTCTTCTGGTCGCGCGCGCCGCTGTCTGCTCTCTTCCCTGCGCAAGGCGCGCCGAATCGCGCGGCGAACACCCGGGAGAGACGCTTGCTCGAACTGCTGACTTCGGAAACGCCCAACGGCTGGAAGACCACGATCATGCTGGAGGAGCTCGGCGTGCCTTACAGGCTGCGCGCGATCTCGCTCACCGATCGGGAGCAGAAGGAGGACTGGTATGTCCGCCTCAACCCCAACGGCCGCATCCCGACTTTGATCGACCACGATGTGGAGACCGAAAACGGCGGCTTTGCGGTGTTCGAATCCGGTGCGATCCTGATCTACCTCGCCGAGAAATTCGGCCGCTTCCTGCCTGCCGACGTGGCCGGGCGCAGCCGCGTGATCCAGTGGGTCATGTGGCAGATGTCCGGGCTCGGCCCGATGATGGGGCAGGCCACGGTGTTCAACCGCTACTTCGAGGAGAAACTGCCCGCCGTGATAGACCGCTACACGCGCGAAAGCCGCCGCCTCTTCGAAGTGATGGACGCGCGCCTGGCGACCGGCGAATACCTCGCCGGGGACTATTCGATCGCCGATATCGCCTGCTTCCCCTGGGTTCGCGGGCATGACTGGGCCTGCATCGACATGGAAGGCCTGCCGCATCTCCGGCGCTGGTTCGGCACCGTCGGCGCGCGCCCCGCGGTGCAGCGCGGCCTCATGCTGCCCCAGCCGCCATCCGCCGAGGAAATGGCCGAGAAGACGACCCGGCAGGGCAAGAACATCCTGGCCTGACGATGGCGCCCTTCCTCACGCGCGAGCATCGCATCGAATGGGGCCAGTGCGATCCGGCCGGGATCGTCTTCGCCCCCCGTTTCATCGACATGTTCGCCGAAAGCACCATCCTGCTGTTCGAAGCGGCCGGACTGCCCCGAAAGCGCGACATGCTCGCCGAGCTGGGCGTCGCCGGCTTTCCGCTGGTGGACCTGTCCGCCCGCTTCGGCTTTCCGGCGAGCTACGGCGACGTCGTGACCATCGAGGCCGACGCGCCGGAGTTCGGAAACAGCAGCTTCACCATCGCCCACCGCATCCGGCTGGGGGAGCGGATCTGCGTGGAAGGCACCGAGAAGCGCGTCTGGACCGTGCCCGCGCCGGACCGGCCCGGCGGCCTCCAGTCCGCGCGCGTACCCGACGCCGTCAGGAACCGCTTCCTGCGCTGAGCACCTTGCCTGCCCGCACCGGCACAAAGCCGGGCGGCATCCTTGGGAGAGAGAGCATGACCGATTCAGCCACGCGCAGCCGCCCCGGCGCGCAAGTAGAGACCACGATAGATTACCTGCTGCCCACCTCGCGCATCAACCGGCGCTTCTGGGCGCCGGGCAAGGAGTTCAACACCGGCGTCTACCAGCCCTATCCGGTGACGATCCGCAACGCCCGGCTGGCCGAGCGTCCGTTCACGCTCGATGAGCACGGCTTCTGCATTTCCCGCCATGAAACCGCCGTGCAGGACTTTGCCGACCCGCGGCAGCTCGCCGCCTATCCCGATGAAGTGGCCCGTGCCGCCAGGGCCCTGACCGGGTGCGACTATGTGTTCTGCATGGGCGGGCAGCTGCGCTCGCCGATCATCGCGGGCGAAGGCTACCAACCGCCCGCCGCCGAGGCCCATGTCGACTTCAACTCGCGCTCGGCCCACAAGATCGCCGCCGCCCTTTACGAAAAAGGCCGCCCGGACGGGCCGGGATATGACCGTTTCATCGCCTTCAGCCTGTGGCGCACGTTCTCCCCTCCGCCGCAGGACTGGCCGCTGGCGCTTTGCGAAGGGCCGTCGGTGGGAGACGAGGACAGCGTGGCCAACGTCAAGGTGGACGTGGACGAGATCCCGCAAGGCGATGCGCTCTACGCCCCGATCGAGGGCGAGGAGGACATGGTTGCCGCCACGATCTTCCGGCACAGCCCCGGCCATCGCTGGTGGTATTTCCCGGACATGACGCGGGACGAGGTGATCTTCATCAAGTTCCACGACAGCGACCACGAGCGCGCCTGGCGCGCGCCGCACACCGCCTTCCACGACACCAGCCGCCCGGATGCACACGTGCGTGAAAGCTACGAATTCCGCGCCATCGCCTACTTCGAAAAGCCGCGATGACCGAAGTTCCGGCCGAGACTTCGGCCGATCCGCGCGCGGTGGCCATGATGGTCGCCTTCGTGATGTTCCTCTCGATCCTCGAAGCGACGGTGATCGCCACCGCCCTGCCCGACATGGCGCGCGATTTCGGCGTGGCGCCCAGCGGAATGGGCATAGGCATCACCGCCTACCTGCTGGTTTCCACCGCGTTCCTGCCGCTCAGCAGCTGGGCGGCCCAGCGCCTTGGCCCGCGCCGGGTGCTGACCGGCTCGGTGCTGGGTTTCGGCCTCGCCTCGCTGCTCTGTTCGCTGAGCACGGGTCTGGCGTTCTTCGTGGCGGCCCGCGCGCTGCAGGCGCTCTGCTCCAGCCTGATGACGCCGGTGGGCAACCTCGTGCTGCTGCGGGTGACGCCCAAGCACCGCCTGGTGGAAATGCTGGCGATCAGCACCACGCCCGCCCTGATCGCCCCGGTCATCGGCCCGCCGCTGGGCGGGCTGCTGACCGAAACGCTCGGCTGGCAGTCGATCTTCCTCATCAACCTGCCGCTCACCCTGATCGGCGCGCTGCTGACCCGCAAGCTGATCCCCCGCATCGCGCCCCGGCCCGCCCCGTTCGACCCGCTGGGCTTCGCGCTGGTCGCGATAGCGCTGGCCCTGCTGATCTACGGCTTCGACCGGCTCGGCGCCCATCCCGGCGCGGCATTGCTTCCCGCCGCGATGATCGCCTGCGGCAGCGCCGCGGCGCTGCTCGCCTTCCGCTATCTGCGCGCAAGGCCGGACGGACTGGTGCCGCTCACCGCCCTGCGCCACACGACCTTCCGCTCGATCGCGTTCGGTGCGGGCATGTTGATGCGCATCCCCCACATGGGCCAGGCGCTGGTCCTGCCGCTCTATTTCCAGCTCGCGTTCGGCATGTCCCCCGGACTTGCCGGGCTCCTGCTGCTGGCCAACAACCTCGGCGATCTCGCGCTCAAGCCGGTGGTGGGCCGCGTGATCCGGGCGAGCGGCTTTCGCATGGCGCTTTCGGCGGGCACCGCGATGATGATGGCCTCGCTCGCGGCCATCGCCGCCTTCACGGCGCAGATGTCGCCATGGCTGATGGCCGCCGCGATGCTGCTGGTGGGCATGGCGCGGTCCGTGCCCTTCACCGGCATGGTCTCGCTCGCCTTCGCGGACGTGGCGCAGGAGGAACTGCCCGGCGCCATCGTGCTCAACAGCATCGGCAACGCACTTTCGGCCGCCATCGGCATCTCGCTGGGAGCCTTGTTCCTGAACCTGCGGATATTCACGCCGGACAGCGCGGAAGGACCCTATCGCCTGGCCCTGGTGGCACTTGCCCTGATCGGCATGGGCGCGGTTCCCCTGTTCGCCCGGCTGCCCGCCGAAGCGGGCGCGCGCATCACCGCACGGCCGCTTCGAGAGGGCCAAGCTCCGGCCTGAGCCCGCGCAGCCGCTCCAGCAGCATGGCATCGCGTTCCTCGTTGGGCGCGAATACGATCAGGCGCTGGCTGGGCACTTCCTCGATGGCGTAGGAGGTATGGCGGAACCAGATTTCGCCGATCTCGGGGAAGAAGCTGGAATTGATCCCCTCGAAATGGGAACGGATCTCGCTGCGCGCCCAGCTTTCGCGGAACAGCGCCGAACGTTCGGTCAGTTCGGCGATGATCTCGTCGAAGATCTCGGGCTGCGCGGTCTGGCTGTAATCCCACTTGAAGCGCGCGGTCAGGCGCTGGCCCATTTCGCGGAAGAATTCGGGATCGCCCTGATAGCGCTCATTGAGCATGAGGATCTTGAACAGGTTCCGCTCGCTCCGCGCGAGCGGCGCGTAATCGCGGAAAGCCACCGAGACGAGCCGGTTCCAGCCCACCACCGTCCAGTCCTCGACGATCACCAGCGCCGGGATCGAGAGGCTGTCCAGCAAGTGCTGCGTGCCGGGCCGGATATCCTCGTCCAGCCGGGAGACCAGCGGCGGCGGGCGGTGCTGCGCCAGCGCGAAGAGATATTCCCGCTCCGTATCGGAAAGCCGCAAGGTGCGCCCCAGCCGCTCGATCATCGGGGCGGAGAGCTGGATTTCGCGCCCCTGCTCGAACCAGGTGTACCAGGTGACGCTCATCCCCGCGAGCGCGGCGACTTCCTCGCGGCGCAGGCCCTTGGCGCGTCGGCGCTCGCCATTGGGCAGGCCCACTTCGCTGGGCATCAGCCGTCCGCGCGCAGATTTCAGAAAAAGCGAAAGCTCCTCACGATGCGACATCGGTGCTCTATCTCCCTCCGGTCACGCCCTGAACCAGTTACCTGACGTGATAGGATATGTGCTGGCCTGTTCCGACCACTTCGAATTTGCGATCTCGCCCATATCAAGAAAAGACACAAGGCGAGGAGAGCGAGATTGGCGCAGAAAGTCTACATTACTTGCGCGGTGACAGGCAGTTCGCCGATGCCCAGCCATCCCAACTTCCCGTTCCGCCCGGATCACGTCGCGGCGGAAGCGCTGGCGGCGGCCGCGGCCGGTGCCTCGATCATCCACGTCCACGTCCGCGACGGCCAGACCGGCGAGCCTTCGCAGGCGCTGGAAGACTACCGCGAGGTGGTGGGCTTGATTCGGGAAAAGAACCGCGAGGTCATCCTCAACGTCACCACCGGGCCGGGCTGCACCTGGATGCAGAGCGACGAGGACCCCTCGGTCTGCGGCGAAGGCACGCTGATGTTCACTGCCGAGCGCCGGCTGGAGCACATCCTCGACCTCAGGCCCGACATGTGCACGCTCGACATCTGCACGATGCAGCTCTGGGGCGGGGTTGCCATCAACCTCGATCCGATGATCACCCGCATGGGCCACATGATCCAGGAAGCGGGCGTGCTGCCGGAAATCGAATGCTTCGAGGCGGGCGATTTCGTCTTCGCGGACGATCTCATGGCCAAGGGCGCGATCCCTAAGAACGTGCCGTTCTCCTTCGTTCTGGGCACCAAGTACGGCCTTCCGGCCACGCCCGAGGCGATGCTCTATTCCGCCAACCAGATCCCGCGCGGCGCGGCGTTCACCGGCTTCGGCGTGAGCCGCCATTCCTATCCGATGGCGGCGCAGTCCGTCCTGCTGGGCGGCCATGTCCGCGTCGGGTTCGAGGATACCATCTTCCTGCGCAAGGGCCGCATGGCGCCCGACAACGCCGCCCACGTCAACTGGGCCGTCGAACTGATCGAGCGCATGGGCGCCGAAGTGTCGAGCGCGGGCGAAACGCGCGACCTGCTCGGACTGGAGAACCACGCCTACGCATAGACAAGAGCGAAAAATCGCTATCGAGGGAGAGACAAGATGACAGAAGTGGCAGGACGCACGGCATTCATCACCGGCGGCGGCTCGGGCGTCGCGCTCGGCCAGGCCAAGGTCTTCGCGAAGGCGGGCTGCAAGGTCGCCATCGCCGACATCCGGCAGGACCATCTCGACGAGGCCATGGCCTTCTTCGCCGGCACCGGCGCGCAGGTCATGCCGGTCCATCTCGACATTACCGACCGCGAGGCATATCGCCGCGCCGCCGATGCGGTGGAGGCCCGGCTGGGCCCGGTGGAACTGCTGTTCAACACCGCCGGCGTCTCTCACTTCGGCGCCATCCAGGACGCCACCTTCGATGACTGGGACTGGCAGATCGACGTCAACCTGCGCGGCGTCATCAACGGCGTGCGCACTTTCCTGCCGCGCATGATCGAACGCGGAAACGGCGGGCACATCGTCAACACCGCATCGATGTCCGCCTTCGTGGCGCTCAAGGGCACCGGCATCTACTGCACCACCAAGATGGCGGTGCGCGGGCTGACCGAGTCGCTGGCGCTCGACCTCGAAGGCACCGGCATCGGCGTCTCGCTGCTGTGCCCGGGCGCGGTGAACACCAATATCCACGAGGCCCTGCTGACCCGCCCCGCCCACCTTTCCGATACCGGCTACTATCAGGCCGGGCCGGAAATGTTCGGCCATCTCAAGAAAGTGATCGAAGTGGGCATGGAGCCCGAAGCGCTTGCCGCCCATGTCCTCGACGGCGTGCGCGAGAACCGGCTCTATATCCTGCCCTATGCGGAATTCCGCGGCACGCTGGAGGACATCCACACCCGCGTCATGGATTCGCTGGCCCGGCCGGAGGACGATCCCGACTACGGACGGCGCGTTGCCCACGGCGTTCCCGGCGGCGAGAAGAAACAGGAGCAGGCGGCATGAACAGCCCTTTCATGGCCTTCGACACGCGCGTCCGCGCCCGCGTGGTCGCGCTGGACCATTACAACGTGGTGGTCGCCGATCTCGATCGCAGCGAGGCGTTCTACCGCGAAGTGCTCTCGCTGGAGAGCTACGCCCCGCCGCCGCCGCTCACCCGCCAGACCGCGCGCTGGATCTACGACAACGACGAGCGGCCGATCCTCCACCTCAACAGCCGCGACGCACCGCGCGCCATGGACCGCGAGATGTTCGGCGGCCCCACCGGCGCGCTGCATCACATCGCCCTGCGCTGCGAAGGCTTCGAGGAAATCCGCGACCGGATCGAGGATCGCGGGCTGCGGTACGAAAGCAACGTGATCCACTCGATCGGGCTGCGGCAGATCTTCGTGCATGACCCGGACGGAGTGCTGCTGGAACTGAATTTCTTCGACGATTGAGCCCGAAATTGATCGTCGCCCCGCCTGATCCGGGGCGACGATCACACCCTCAGCGTTCCCAGCACCCCGCCGTCCACCGCGATGCTCTGCCCGGTGACATGCGAGGCCGCGTCCGAAAGCAGGAACGCCGCCACCGCCGCCACTTCCTCCGCGCTGCCGGTTCGTCCCTGCGGCACCTTGCCGGCAAGCGCATCCAGCGCCTCGCCCGGAAGCGCGGCGAACATTTCCGTCGCGATGAACCCCGGCACCACGCAATTGCAGCGCACCCCGAAAGGCGCCGCCTCCAGCGCGACGGCGCGCGCCAGCCCCAGGACCGCGTGCTTGGACGCGACATAGGCGACGTTGTTCGCCATGCCGCGCTCGCTGGCGAGGCTGCCGGTCACCAGTATCGCCCCGCGCCGCCGCGCCTTCATGGCCGGCAATGCCCGGGCGACAGCCCGAAACGGCGCAGTGAGGTTCACGGCCATGACCTGCGCGAAATCCGCTTCCGCATAGTCTTCCACCGGCGCGAAAGTGCCCCCGGTTCCGGCATTGAGGAACAGGCCGTCGATCGGCCCTCCCCCTGCGATCGCCGCATCGAGCGCGGCGTCAAGCGCAGGACCGTCGGCCACGTCCACAGCCTGCCAGCGGGCATCCGCACCCAGACTCGCGGCCAGTTCCGCCAGCCGGTCCGCCCGCCGCGCCAGCAGGGTCACGCGCCCGCCCAGCGCCGCGACATGCTCCGCAGTGGCCCGGCCGATACCGCTGGATGCGCCGGTGATGACGACGTGGCGATCCGTGAAATCCATCCCGATCCCCCTCATGCCAGCCCCAGCACCCTTGCGGCATTGCCCTTCATGATGCCGGGCATCACGTCATCCCTGAAACCGATGCCGCGCGCCGCCTCGATCCACTTTTCCGGCCGGATCAGCGGGAAGTCGGAACCGAACATCATCTTCCCCGCCAGCTGGCCATTGGCATAGCGCACGATCTGCGGCGGGAAATAGCGCGGGCTCCAGCCGGAAAGGTCGATGAAGACGTTCTCCTTGTGAAGCGCCATCGACAGGCTTTCATCCACCCACGGCCAGCTCGGATGAGCCAGGATGATCTTCATGTCCGGAAAATCGACCGCCACGTCGTCCACCAGCATGGGCCGCCCGTACTTGAGCCGCAGCCCGCCGCCGCCGCGCATCCCGGTGCCCATGCCGGAATGGCCGGTATGGAAGATCGCGGGCAGGCCATGGCCGGCGATCACCTCGTAGATCGGATAGCCCACGCGGTCTGCGGGGTGGCAGTCCTGCACGATATGGTGGAACTTGAAGCCGCGCACGCCGTGGTTCTCGATCAGGTCGCGCGCCTCCCGCGCGCCCAGCCTGCCCTTGCGCGGGTCTATCGAGGCGAAGGGGATGCAGATATCGGCATGGGCGGCGGCGAATTCCGCCACTTCGTAGTTCGACACGCGCCTCGCCCCCATGCCGCTTTCGGCATCCACGGTGAAGAGGCAGAAGGCGATGTTCTGCGCGCGGTAGATCTCGGCGATCTCCGGCATCTTCGGCCGTTCGCGCGGGGCCTTGAAATAGGCGGAGGCAGCATCGAAGAACTGCGCCATGACCGGGTCCTCCGGATCGTGGCACGAGACTTCCGCGTGGACGTGAACATCGATGCCCGCCAGCCCGGCGAGGTCGATGGTCACTTGCCGCCCGCTTTTTCCAGCGCCTTGTCCTCGTTGGCGCGGTGGATCACGTATTGGCGGATCGCCTCGATCTCTTCGGCCGACATCACGTCGGACCAGCCGACCATGCCGTTGCTCTTCAGCGCCCCGTCATGCACCACCGTCTGGAATGCGGCCTTGTCGCCGACAAGGGCCGAGCGGCGCAGGTCCGGCAGCAATCCGCCGCCCACCGCCGCATCCCCGTGGCAGGTGCCGCAATAGCGACCATAGCGATAGGAACCGGCCGCCACCTGCTCCGGCGTGCCGGTGAAAGCGGGCGGATCGAGCGGCAGTTCCTCCAGCTTCGGCGCGGGCGGCAGCGTGGCCGTGCCGCCCAGCCTGAAGACCAGCAACCGGCTGATGTTGTGCACCGGACCACCGGATTGCGATATCACCCCGCCCGGCGCCAGCGCCCAGATGCCGCCCCAGCCGGCCACCACCGCCACGTACTGCGTGCCGCCCACCTTGTAAGTGATCGGCGGCGCGACCACCCCGGTCTGCACCGGCCAGGACCACAGCTTCGCGCCCGTATCGGTGGCATAGGCGGCCATCTCGCTCGTCATGTTGCCCTGGAACACCAGCCCGCCGCCGGTCGCCAGCAATCCGCCGTTGTTGGCGCTGGGGAAGGTCACGCGCCAGCGCTCCTTCTGCGCCACCGGGTCCCAGGCGATCAGCACGCCCTTGGTGGCCTTCGCCGCCGCCTCGCGAATTTTCGCATCGGCGGGCATCGAGGCCGCCGCCATGTCCACGCCGGTATTGAAGCCCTTGGCCTGGTGCTTCCAGTTCCTGTCCGGGAAATAGGGGAAGGCGGCGATCTGCGCCGGGATGAAGACCAGCTTCTCCTTCGGGTCCCACGCCATCGGATGCCACGAATGCGCCCCGCCCGCGCCGGGCGATCCGACCCACGGCTTGCCGGTCCTGTAATAGCGTGCCTCGGGATTCTCGATCGGCCGCCCCGTCCGGGGATCGAGCCCGGAAGCCCAGTTCACCGGCACGAAGTTCTTGCCGGAGATGAATTCGCCGGTCTTTCGGTCGATCACGTAGAAGAACCCGTTCTTGGGCGCCTGCATCAGCACCTTGCGGGTCTTGCCGCCGATCTGGAGATCGGCCAGCATGATGTGCTGGGTGGCCGTGAAGTCCCAGGTTTCGCCCGGCGTGGTCTGGAAGTGCCAGACATATTCCCCGGTCTTCGGCCGGATCGCCACGATGGACGAGAGGTAGAGGTTGTCACCCTTGCCCTGCGAACGGATGCCCTGGTTCCAGGGGCTGCCATTGCCCACGCCGATATAGAGCAGGTCCAGTTCGGGATCGTAGGCCATCGAATCCCACACGGTGCCGCCGCCGCCCTGCTTCCAGTATTCTCCGTACCAGGTCTTCTCGGCAGCCTTCAGATAGGGCTCGGCATTCCTGCCCGGCGCGTCGGGCACAGTGTAGAACCGCCAGAGCTGCTTGCCGGTCTCCGCGTCGTAGGCGGTGATATAGCCGCGCACGCCCATCTCGGCGCCGCCGTTGCCCACGATCACCTTGCCATCGATCACCCGCGGCGCGCCGGTGATGGTATAGGGCTTGGACTGGTCCACCGTGACCTTGCTCCACACCGGCTTGCCGCTATCGCGGTCAAGCGCGATCAGGCGGCCGTCGAACGTGCCGAGATAGAGCTTGTCCCCCCAGGCGCCGAGCCCCCGGTTCACGACATCGCAGCACCCCTTCACCCCGCTGTCGCCCGGGACTTCGGGATCGTAGGCCCACAGTTCCTTGCCGGTGGCGGCATCGTAGGCCCTTACCTTGGACCAGGCGGTGGTGATGTAGATCCTGCCGTCTATCACCAGCGGCGTCGATTCCTGCCCGCGCGCGGTATCGAGATCGGAAAACCAGGCGAGGCCAAGGCTCTTCACATTATCCCGGTTGATGTCGGAAAGCGGCGAGAAACGCTGTTCGTCGTAAGTGCGCCCATAGGAGAGCCACTCGCTGTCCGGCGCCTTGACGATCAGGGCGCCGGTAACGTCGCCGGTCCGCGCGGTCGCGGCGGCGGGGCCTTCCGCCCCGCCGCTGCCGCACCCCGCCAGCACCAGACATGCCCCCGCCGATACCGCGAGCCAGACCTTCGAACGCTTCGCAACCATTCTCTCACTCTTCCCGTTTCCCGGCCTCGTTTCGGACCGGCTTGTGCAACTGCGAGATTTTCGGGGGCCTGCTTCACCCCCAGCGATTGATCTCCGGCCCCGGCGCCCAGAAGCGGGTGGAATCACCGCCCGCATCCGCCAGCGCCGCCGTAACACTGGGACGGGCACGAACGCGCGACAGCCAGGCGGCGGTCAGCGGCTTGTCGGCGAAAGCCTCGGGCACGATCTGCTCCATCCCGGCGAGCCAGGCGAACGTCTCGAAATCGGCAATGGTCAAGGCGCCCATCAGCCATTCGCGGCCATCCGCCAGCTTGCCCTCGCAGCGTTCCACCGCCTGCGACACCTTGGCGCGGCTGTCCTCCACTTGTGCCGGATCGACGGCGCCGTCACGCAGGACTTCCCAGCGCGCGCGCAAGTCGGCGCTGACGATGCGGTCCGCTATGGCGCCGAAATCGGCATCCGCCATCGCCGCCAGCCGCCCGCGCGAGAACGCGAGATTGCCCAGCAGCGCCGCCGCCGGAGACAGGCGCTCGGTGATCTGGCGGCACCACATCATCATTTCCCAGTGCGCAAAAGGATCGGCGGGCTGGAGCGAGGACACGTCGGAAAGCTCGTCGAAGAACTGGGCAAGGAACACGGACTCGGTCATGGCCTCCCCGTCCACCAGCAGCACCGGGCCTTCGCCCTCGATCCCCATGTCGCGCGCAAGCGGCTCGTCGACGCCGGGCAGGTCATGGCGTTCCCCCGCGAGCAGGTCGATCGGGCGGCGTTCCACTGCCACCCCCGATTCCGCCAGAGCCGCAAGCACCGCCAGCGAAGGACCGTTCGCCGCGCCGTGATAGAGCACCATCGCCATCAGATCCGCTCCTGTTCGAGAATGGCCACCCGCTTGACCATGTCGGTCCGCCCCAGCGCCCAGCACTGCTTCACCGCCGGGCGGGCATAGACCGCGCGCAGCCAGCGCAGCAGGTTCGGCGTCTTTTCGTCATTGGAAAGTGTCGGCTGCGACAGGGGGATCGCATAGGCAAGGTTGAAGCCGTTGATGTCGGCCAGGCTGTAAGTGTCGCTCGCCAGCCATTCCCGCTTGCCCAGTTCCGCCTCCAGCAGTTCGATGCCCAGCGCGACGCGGCGCTGGCTTTCCGCCATTTCCGCCTCCGAGAACGTGCCGTGGATCGCTTTCCGCCACGAGACCCGCCGTTCCGGCAGGGGAATACGCTCGATCGCGGCTTCCAGTTCGGCCGGATCGCGCCGGCGCACCATCGGGCCGACGAAGACGCTCCATCCGATCATGGAAAAGCTGGGCGCCAGCCACTGGTCCATGAACTTCATCCACCAGCGCACCCGCCAGCGATCCTGCGCGCCTTGCGGCATCAGCGCGGGCCCGGCGAACGCCTCGTTGACGTATTCCATGATCGCGGTGCTTTCCACCAGCACGCGCGAACCGTGAGTCATCGCCGGGATCGTGCCTTGCGGATTGATCGCGAGATATTCCGGCCGATGCTGATCGAACTGCAGCATGTCGATGTAGTGGCTGTCGAAGGGGACGCCCTTCTCCATCAAGGCCAGCATGGGCTTGCCCGAATTGGCATTGGGCTCCCAGTGGTAAAGTGTCACGCCTGCCATCCGGCCCGTCTCCGTTGCACTGTTTTCATTGCGAAGGGACGGGGCCGGTCGCCCTCTTCCGGCGACCGGCCCCGCCACTCCCCCGTCAGAACTTCTTCTGCACGCTCACCGCCCATTCGCGCGGGCGGCCCACGTTCGAATAAGTGGTTCCCGCAGAGGCATAGAGCGCCGCGAAGCGGATCGGCAGGAGGTAGTACTTGTCGAACAGGTTCTGCACTTCGAACGAGATCGACAGGTCGTCATCCTCGTTGCGCCAGGTGAGGCGGGCATTGCCGATCACGCGCGAAGGGTTGTAGTCCAGCGTCGCGCTGCCCGGCAGGCGGCCGAGGCTCTGCTTGCCAGTATAGGCAAGGTCGAAGCGCGGCGTGATCGAGCCGTTCTTGCCAAGGTCGGCGCGGTACTGGATGCCGAAGCTGCCGCGCCAGTTGGGCGTGGTGATCGGATCGCCGATGCGGATCGAATTGCCCACCTGCGGGCCGATGCGCTTCCATTCTCCATCGATCCAGCTCAGCGAGGCGTCGATGTCCAGCCCGTCGAACGGGTTGGCGCCAAGTTCCAGTTCAGCGCCGTACATCTTGCCGTCACCGGCATTGCCGATCGCCGCGCAAGGATAGGGATCGGTGCCCGGCTCGAACCCGTCAAGGATCGCGCAGTCCGCCAGCGGAAGCTGGATGTTCTTGTAATCGTTGTAGAACGCCGCAAGATTGAGGCGCAGCCGCCGCCCGAACAGGTCGTTCTTTACGCCGATTTCATAAGCGGTAAGCGTCTCGGGCGTGAACGTGCCGTTGACCGCCTGCGCCTGGGTGAAGGGGCGCGCCGTCACGCCGCCGCCCTTGAAGCCGGTGCTGACCGTTGCATAGGCCAGCGTCTGCGGGCTGAAGCGGTAGTCCACCGAGATGCGGTAGTCCACGCGATCACCGTCGTAGTTCGCCACCGTCCCGTCCAGCGCGCCGACGCCGAAGATATCGGTGAGCGGGCCGCCGTTCCAGGCCTTGCGCACGAAGGTGTAGTCCTTGTGCTCCTTGGTGTAGCGGATGCCGCCGGTCACGTTGAGGTCGGGCGTGGGATGCAGGATCACGGTGCCGAACACCGCCTTGCTGTTCGCCCGGATCGGGTCGTCACCCTGGAACTGCAGGAACAGCACGGGGTTGCCGTGGCCGATGTAGCGGATGTCCTGGCGGGTGAAGTAGACCGACTTCTGGTCGCTGTAGTAGCCGCCCACGGTCAGGTCGGCAAAATCGCCGAACTTCGCGTTCAGGCGCAGCTCCTGGCTGAAGAACCGGAAGGTCAGGTCATTGAAGCCGCCGCCGCCGATGTTCGGGTTGGGCGTATAGTCGTCGTCCGTACCGTACATCTGGCGATATTCGCGGTAGGCGGTGATCGACTTGACGTTGAGATCGTCATTGAGGTCGATCGACATGTCGCTCGACACGCCCCAGCCGGTGAACTTCACGGTATTGGGCATGTAATATGCCTGCGCCGCCTGTCCGCCCGCGGGCAGATACCAGCTTGCATAGGTGCAGAACCGGCCGCAGACGAAGTCCACCCCGTCGGTCTTGGTGGTGTCGTTCTGGGTCAGCACGCCTGCCGCGGCGGTGCGCTTTTCGTAAGTGTAGTCGCCGGTCACGGTCCAGTCGAAACTGTCACTCGGGTTGAACCGCAAGGAGCCGCGCAGGCCGCCGTAGTTACGCTCGCCAAGCTTGTCGACGACGCAGTTGTCCGGGGTGGAGGGATTGCCGGCAATGCCCAGCGCATTGTCCGGATTGGCGCAGCCGTAGTCGATCTGGTCGACGTAGCCGTCCTGGTGCTTGTAGACCCCGGCAACGCGGGCGAACAGCGTGTCGGTCAGCCCGAAGTTCACGCTGCCGCGCAGGTCCACGCGCTGGCGTGCGCCGTAGACGACGTCGAACTTGCCGGAATCGTCGGCCGTGGGCCGGGCCGAGAACATCTTGATGGCGCCGCCGATCGAGTTGCGCCCGGTCAGCGTGCCCTGCGGCCCGCGCAGGATTTCCACGCGCTCCAGATCGAGCAGGTCCATGATGTTGCCGGTCAGCGTGGCATAGTAGACATCGTCCACGTACATGCCCACGCCCGGCTCGTAGGCGGGGTTGAAGTCATACTGGCCGATGCCGCGCACATAGACCGCCATCGAGGAACCGAAGGCGCCGCCCATTTCCGTAAGCTGCACGTTCGGCGCCTGTGCGGCGATCTGCGAAACGTCGGTCTGGTTGCGCGCTTCGAGCAGTGCGGCGTCCACCGCGGTGATCGACAGCGGAGTGTCCTGAAGCTTCTGTGCGCGGAACTGCGCGGTGACGATGATCTCGGGCATCGTCGGCGTCCGGGCGTCATCGGCCTGCTCACCGGCCTGTGGCGGCGCCCCTGCCTGATCCTGCGCCGCGGCCTTTTCCTCCGCCAGGGCCGGTGCGCCTGCAAGGGCCGCGCCGCATGAAACCGAAAGAAGAAGAGCGCGCCGCAGGCGTGCCGTCTTGGTGATGTGCATCTTGGTCCCTCTCCCGAACCAGCGCCGACACTTTGTTCGTGCCTTGCGCTTCCTGACCGCCCTTACCGGCGATATGTTGTTTGTATGGCATACAATATTGGGATGGCAAGAGGGTTGTCGTGTCTGATATCGAAATTGCCGGATCGCGGCCGATCAAGGCCCTTCGACAAGACCATGGCAAAATCACCGAAGGGCCGATTTTGGCCATTTCTTAACTACGTAAAAGGCGGAAAACAGGGATGGATGCAGAAATTGCCTATGTCGCGAGAACCGGCCATCGCATGGCCTACCGCGCCAACGACTCGTCACGCGACACCATCGTTCTCGCACCGCGGCGCATGTCGCTAAGTGATCTGAGGAACACAAAACCCACCCTGGATTCGGAAGGGTTCCAAATTGTTTCACATGTTAGTTCGATCGCCGATTTCGCCCGCGACGAAGAGGTGAAAGCGCATCATCCGCAGGAAATCGTGGACTTGCTGACCGGCCTGACCGGCGCCGACCTGGTGGTGGTGACCGCGCCGGGCGTGCGCCGATTCGCGGAACGCTCCGACCTTTCCGGCCGGCTCGACAATTCACGCCCGGCGCGCTTTGCCCATGTCGATATCTCGGGAGAGACCGCGCGCGCCTTTTCCGCCCGTTCGCTGCCGGAAGGAAACGCGGCGCCGCGCCGATCGGCACATTACAACATCTGGCGCGCCACTTCCGGCCCGCCGCAGGACGTGCCACTGGCCCTGTGCGACGCGCGCAGCCTCGCCCCCGGAGACCTGCTGCCCGCAGACGCCATCTTCGACCGCGACGGCGTGGATGTGTGGTCCTTCGAAGGGCTGGTGCTCGCCCATTCGCCGGGGCACCGCTGGTGCTGGTTCAGCGACATGACGCCGCGCGAAGTCATCGTGTTCAAGACCCACGACACCGACCCCGCCCGCGCCAACTGCGTCCCGCACGTCGCATTCGACAACCCGCTGACCCCGCCGGAAACCCCGCCCCGCGCCTCGATCGAGATGCGCGCGATCGCTTACTGGTTCTGAAAGAACGGCCGGGCTGGAAGGGCCCGGCCGCCTTTTCGGGATCAGGCGTCGGCGCGCTGGGTGCGCCAGCCGTCCTGATAGGTTTCGCGGGCCACGCGCGAATAGGGCACCGGCGAGACGATCGCGCGCACCGAAAGCTGTTTGTGCGGCTCTACCGTGGACTTGCGGGTGCCGCCGTTCTCCTCACCCCAGACCACGCGCACTTCGCTGCCGACCGGCACGTCGGGCTCGACCGTGGCAAGCGAAAGCGCCTGCTTCTCGTTGTAGGAATAGCCGGTGAACATCGAGAGGCCGATGGTGCGCCCATCCGCGTCGGTCACGCGGTCGTAGTTGGACGAGGCATAGTTCGCCAGCGGCACGTCGAAGAACTTGTACTGCTCGCCGTCCGGATCGAACAGCGAGGCCATGATCTTCGCCATGTCCTCCGGGTGCCAGGCCAGCGTCACCTTCTTGCGCTGCCTTGCCGGATCGAGCGCTTCCAGCGCTTCGCGGCCGTGGAAGTCATGGTCGAACTTCACGAACGGCCCATAGCCCAGTTCCCAGGGGTTGAGGTAATAGTCCTCGATATTGTCCGACACGAAGCTGCCGCCGATCGAACCGGTCGCCTCGTAGCTGTCGGCGCCCAGCCATTCGCGGAAGCCCTGGAGCTTTTCGCCCGTGTAGATGGCCGGAAGCGGCGAGGGAATCCAGCCGGATTCCAGCGTGTTGGAAGGATAGGCACGGCTGCCGCAGGCGATCAGGCCGAATTCCTTGCCCGCCTCCAGGATCGCGGCGCGCACTTCCTCCTGCTCTTCGTAAGGGCCCCAGATTTCGAGGCCCGGCGCGCCGGACATGCCGTGGCGCAAGGTGCGGATGGTCTTTCCGGCGATGTTCATGGTGCTCATGTTGAAGAAGCGCAGCTTCTCCAGCGGGCCGCCGTTCAGCTTCTCGATCACGTCCCAGGCCTTCGGTCCCTGGATCTGGAAACGCCAGACCGAACGCGTGACCGGCTTGCCCATCGGCCGCATCGGCGAACGGTCGTCGAGTTCGAGCTGGACGTCGTAGCCCTGCTCCGCCTGATAGCGCAGCCAGTTCGAGGCGGGCGCACGGCCGACGTAGCAGAACTCCTCCGGCGCCTGCCAGAAGATGATGCCGTCACCGATGACGTGGCCATAGGGCGTGGTGGGCACGTACTGCTTCGCCTTGTTGACCTCCCACCCCTTGGGCGAGTTGATCATCGTATCGGACAGTAGCTTCATCGCGTCCTTGCCGCGAATGTAGAGGTTCACCATGTGGTGCGACTGGTCGAACAGGACGGCGCCGTGCTGCCAGGCCCATTGTTCCGAGCGCCAGTTCGAGAATTCCGGCGCCACGACCGGATAGACATAGGCGCCAAGCTGCGAATTCCGCAGCATTTCCACGGTATTTCCTGCCTTTTGCAGAACCTGTTCAAGGTTGCCGGCCATCACGAATCTCCCATTGTCCCGCCACGGCGCTGCCGCGTGCGTCCATGAAAAGTAACGCTGGGGGCAGGTGCGGACAAGCGAAATGTTCGTGCCACGAACAATATCGCGAGGAGACAGACTTCCGCCCGCAATCCGCTTGGCGCGGACCGGGAACGCGGCTAGCATCGCGCCCGTGGGCAAGAACAGAGACAGCGCAGACGCCGCGATCGCGGTTGCCGAAGTGGGTCGTGGCGACCTCGATTCGGTCCTGGGATTCCATATCCGGCTGGCGCATGGCGCGGTCTATCGGCACTTCACCGAAACCTTTTCCGAACTCGGCCTGACCCAGAAGCAGGTCTCGGTGCTCTGGCTGGTGGCTGACTGGCCGGGTCTTTCGCAGACCGATCTCTCGCAGCACCTCCAGATGGACCGGGCGACGACGACGGAGATCATCAACCGCCTCGCCGCGCGCGACCTGCTGCGGCGCGAACCCATTCCGGGGGACCGGCGCAAGCTGGCGCTGCACCTCCAGCCCGCCGGTGCCGAGATGCTGGAGCAGGCCCGCCAGGCCGTGCGCGCGCACGAGGCCTGGCTGAAGCGGCGGTTCTCCGAAGCCGAAGTCGAGACCCTGATCAGCCTGCTGGAGCGCATTCACGGCTAGGCGGCGAGACACATCCCGTGGCGACCGACCGGCAGCTATCAGGAACTGCGGAAGATGGCCTTTATGTCAGGAATGGGTGGATTTGAGACCGACAGGTTTCGCGCCACGACTGTCGGAAAACAGTCGATTAGACTCGAAAGAACCCCCAACCATCCGACCGACCACCGTAAGTCTCGGCGCGAGCATCAAAGCGCTCCTCCCAAGAGGTAATGTTCACGGCGGAAGGCTGCATATCGGTAATGTCTTCCATGGGGCGTTCGCCGAACGGCAAGTTTCAGATTAAAATCGTGAAATCCGATCGTTCCGGTTCGGGAAGGCCAGCACACGACCGGAATGACTGAAATTGCGGGCTAGCGAACGGCCCGCTCACAGGCTGCCAGCGCTTCCGCAGCCAGCTTGTCTGCGGAAGGCTGATCGGAAGGCTCCGCCCATACTTTCAGATCAGGGATCAATGAAGGGTCCGCACAAATGCTGGCTGCTTCCAGCGCAGGGATCGTAATTGATTCCCTTCTGAGTTCCGCTTGTACGAATGGGAGCGCGGTAATGGGATCAAGGCCGGCAAGCCCCAATATCGCTTCGCCTCTGACGCAATCGTCCGCGTCTGATGCGGCACGAAATAACGCATCTCGCACGGCGGATGTGCCTCTGCCCTCTTGGCTTAGAAGCAAGACGGCCCAATCGCGATTTGCGCGATCAGGGTCACGAGTGAGTTCTATGAGCCTCTCAAGGTTCGCAGCAGCAAACGGTCCATCGGCCAGCGGCACTTGCTCAGCATGACCGATTTCAGAAATTCCGAGGGAGGTTCATAGCGCTCGATCATCATGACGACATGCCATGACCAGCGCAGGGCAGCAATAATGCCTGGAACGTTGGCGTGTCCGTAAGTGCAGCTTTCGATCGAGCGGCGGAAAAGGCAACCTTCTGAAACCTGTCCATGCCGCCTGGACGCAGAGCCCTGCGCGAACGGCATTCCATCCCTGCGTTGACAAGCGCGACTCCATCTGAAACGATAACGATCGTTATGAATTACAAGCCTGCAAAGGGCGGTGGAGCGAGATGGATTCGAAGGTCGAAGAGAGCGTGCGCGCGCCGCGTGCCCGTATGAACGGCGGCTACGGGAAGGGCGGATCCGGGGTTCGCGACAGTGTTTCGCGGCGGGCGAGGCTGCCATGAGCCTGCCCCTTCCCGCGCTCGATCCCGCGCGTGCCAGGCAGGCGCTAGGTGCCTTTCAGTCCGCTTTAGGTGCCGCTCACGTCTACTTCGATGAAACCGACATCGCAGCCTATCAGGACAAGTTCGCGGTAGACGACGCCTTGCACCATCCTGCAGGTGCGGTAGCCCCCGCCACGGTCGAGGAGATACAGGCGGTGATGCGGATCGCCCGCGAGCACCGCATCCCGCTCTGGCCGATCAGCCGGGGCAAGAACCTGGGCTATGGCGGCAGCGCCCCGGTGCTTGCCGGGTCGGTGATCCTCGATCTCTCCCGCATGAAGAGGATCGAATACGACGAGGCCAACGGAACCGTCCTGCTGGAACCGGGCGCAGGCTTCTACGATCTCTACGATTTCCTTCAGGCGCGCGGCATGAAGCACTGGCTGTCCACCCCCGGAAATTCGTGGGGTTCGGTGGTCGGCAACGCGCTCGACCGCGGGGTCGGCTATACGCCATATGGCGAGAACACGAGCAAGATCTGCGGCATGGAAGTGGTGCTGGCGGACGGCACCCTGCTGCGCACCGGCATGGGCGCGATGGACGGTTCGCCGACATGGCAGCTCTATCGCTACGGCTTCGGCCCGGCCTGGGACCAGCTCTTCGTCCAGTCCAACTTCGGCGTCGTCACCAAGATGGGGCTCTGGCTGATGCCGGAGCCGGAATCGCTGATGGGCATGGATGTGGAGTTCGACCGCCCGGAAGACCTCGGCCCGCTGATCGACGCGATCGCCCCGCTGCGGCGCGAGGGGCTGCTCCAGCAATCGCCCACCATCGGCAACTGGCTGCGCGCCGCCGCCGTGCTGACCACGCGCGACCAGTGGACGAAGGACCCCGGCGCGCTCAGCGACAGCGTGATCCAGGCGATCCGCGACAAGTACAAGGTCGGCTGGTGGGGCGTGAGCCTGCGGCTCTACGGCCGGGAAAGCGTGAACAAGGCCGCCTATGCCGTGCTGGAGCAGGAGATGCAGCGCCTCAGGCCGATGAGCCTGCGGCCTGCCGAATGGAAGCGCGGGGCACCGCTGGAAGCCTCGGGCTGGACGGGCACGCCGGTCACTTTCCCGATGCAGAACGCCAACTGGCACGGCGGCCGGGGCGGGCATCTGGGCTTCTCCCCGGTGCTGCCGCAATCGGGCAGCGCCGCCATGGCGCAATTCAAGCGGACTTACGCGCGCTACCGCGAACACGGCATGGACTATCAGGCCAGCTTCGCCTTCGGAGAACGCCACCTCATCAACGTCAACGCCGTGCTCCTGAACAAGGACGACGAGGCGATGATGCGCAAGGTCGATCCCTTCCTGCGCCAGCTCATCGCCGACGCGAGAGCGCAGGGTTACGGCGAATATCGCACGCATCTGGACTATATGGACCTTGTTGCCGGAACCTACGATTTCAACGACCATGCGCTGCTGCGGCTGAACGAGCGCGTGAAGACGGCGCTCGATCCCATGGGCATCATCGCGCCGGGCAAGAGCGGCATCCGGCCCGCGAAAGCGGCGGAGGCGGCGGCATGAGGAAGGCACTGCCCCCCCTGCTCGCGCTCTCCCTGCTCGCCGGTTGCGGCGGCACGAAGGAAGGCGCCTCCGCCGGGGCTGCCGCCAAGGGACCGCCGCCCATGCCCCCACCGGTAACGCTGGCATCGCGGCCGGATGCCGGCCCGGGCGAGCGGCTCTTCATCGAGAAATGCGCGATGTGCCACGGCCCGGTCGGCATGGGCACCGGGCTGCTCGCGCGGCGGGTGGACGAACCGGCTCTGGAAAAGCGCAAGGATCTCAGCGCAGATTTCGTGGTGCAGGCCGCGCGCATCGGCATCGGCAACATGCCGGCGATCCCGCGCGGCGAAGTGAGCGACGAGCAGATGGGGCTGATCGCAGGCTACCTCGCCAAGCGTGACGCAAATGGGGGGAAAGCGCAGTGACGGCCGGGATTACCCGCCGCCGCCTGATCGGCGGTGCAGCCGCGGCAGCGCCGCTGGCGGTGCTCGGCACCGCGCTGGCGGGACGGCCCGCAGAAGGCGCCGTGCTGCTGGTTCACGACAACACGATGGCGAGCGGCCGCCGCTTCGCCGCCCATGCCGCGGCGCTGGGCACCCATTCGGTGGCGCTGCATGGCGAACGGGTGCGCCTCGTCCGCCAGTTGCTGGCCCGGCGCCCCGCCCGCATATTCGGCCTGACCCGCCATGCGGACCACCTGCTGTTTGCCGAAGTGGCAGGCGAGGCGGGATACGAGGAACTGGCCTCGATCCAGCATCGGGAAGCTCGCCGGCCAAGAACGCGCTGTTCCGTGGCGGCAGAAACGCTGGCCTCGCTCGCCCGCGCCGCCGGTCCCTGCTGGCCCGAAGCCTTCGCGGAGCTGGCGCTGGGCACAGCGTCAGGGCCATCACCGCTCCGGCCTGTACCCCGCCCGGAGCCCGCCTTCAGCTGGGTTTTGCGGCCAAAGGCCTGATAACAAGGGATTCCGGCCGCTTGCGGGCCACCCATTCTCCCCGCCCCGGGAAGTTGCGCAGCACTTCCCCATCCCACAGCCGCACCGTGCGCCGATGAAAGCGCCAGCGCCCGTCCTCGCAGCGCACCGCATGATCGTCATACCAGCCGGTGAAGCGCAGGACATAGGGCGGCTCGCCTTCGCACTCGGTCACGAAGGCAAAGGCGCGCATCTTCACGGAGCCGTCGTCCTGGGGGCGGTACTGGATCTGGGTGACGTGATGCTGCCGCCCCGGAAACCCCGGCGCGTTGCGGTAATGCTCCGCAATCCCGCGAATGCCCTCGTGCCCTTCCCAGATATCCGGGTCCTCGAAGACCTCCTCCACCATCCGGGCATCCGGCGTGAAGCAGGAAACCAGCGCCTCGACGTCGCCTGTGTCGAGCGCCCAGCTATAATCGGCGATCAGGTCCTGAAGCGCCAGTCGGTCTTCAATCGGCAGCAGCGGCAATGTCATTCTCTCTCTGATTTGTGTGCCTTGACCACACCGTAACACTCGTTACTATTGTTCGCAAGCGACCTCGCGGGAATCGGGGCGCGAGCGAGAGGGACACGTGGGCAAGATCATCGTTACCGGCGCTTCGGGCGCCTTCGGCAAGGCCGCGGCCGGGCTGCTGCTCGAACGCTGCGCGCCGGAAGACCTCATATTCCTGACCAGGACGCCGGAGAAGCTCAAGTCCCTTGCCGAGGCAGGTGCGCAGGTCCGCGCGGCGGACTTCGACGATCCCACCTCCCTGCCCCATGCCATGGCGGACGGCGAAAGGATGCTGCTCATCAGCACCGCGCGCGTCGGCACGCGCGTGGGCCAGCATCGCCATGCGGTGGAAGCGGCAGTGCAGGCCGGGGTGCGTCACATCGTCTACACCTCGCTGATTTCTGCCGACGCGCCTGACAATCCCGCCATCGTCCGGCACGATCACCGTGCCACGGAAGAGATCGTCGAGGCGTCCGGCGCGCAGTGGACCCATCTGCGAGACAGCCAGTATTCCGAGGCCATCGCCCTCGCCATGGTCATTCCCGCGCTCGCGACCGGCCACAAGCCGGACAACTGTGCCGATGGAAAGGTCGGCTTCGTGAGCCGGGACGATTGCGTGGCATCCGCCGTCGGCGTGCTGACGCAGGACGGGCACGGGAACCGCGCCTATACCCTCACCGGTCCCGAGCTGCTCTCCATCCCCGAAGCGCTCGCGATGGCAAGCGGGATCGCCGGCAAGCCCATCACAGTCGAGCACGTCGATGACGAGGCGATGTTCGCCTACTTCGATTCCCTGGGCGTGCCGCGCCATGCCTCCGATATCGTTCCCGATGGCCCGATCCCATGGTCCAGCGACGACATGGTGACGTTCGGCACCGCGATCCGTGAAGGGTTCTTTGCGCGCTGCACCGATCACGTCGAGCGTCTCTCAGGCCGTCCGCCCCGCTCGCTCCGCGACGTGATGCTGCAGCACCGGGGAGCATGGCCGCAATGATCCGCCTTTCACTTGTACTGGTTCCCGCCACGCTGCTCGCAGCCTGTTCCGGCGCCAAACCCGCCGCCGGCACGGGGGACGACTGGCCTTCCCCCAAGGGCAATGCCGAGGCCACGCACTTCTCCGCCCTTACCGAGATCGACAAGGGCAACGTCTCGCGCCTGGGCCTGGCGTGGTCCCACGATCTCGGCACCAACCGCGTGCAGGAAGCGACGCCGGTGGTGATCGACGGGATCATGTACACCAGCGGCAACCTGGGCCGCGTCTATGCACTGGACGCGGCGAACGGAACGCCGCTCTGGTCGTTCGAACCCGAGGTGGACATGCAGGCCAACCGGTCCGCCTGCTGCGACCAGGCCAATCGCGGTGTCGCGGTGGCCGGCGGCAAGGTCATGGTCGGCACGCTGGACGGCTGGCTCTACGCGCTCGACGCGAAGACCGGCAAAGTCGCATGGAAAGTCGACACGATCACCGACCGCTCGCGCGGCTATACCATTACCGGCGCGCCGGAAGTGGCGGGCAACCTCGTGATCATCGGCAATGCCGGTGCCGAGTACGACGTGCGCGGCTACGTTACCGCCTATGATCTCGCAACCGGCAAACAGGCCTGGCGCTTCTTCACCGTGCCCCACGATCCCCGGCTCGGCCCACAGGAGAATGCCGCGCTGGACAAGGCCGCAAAGACA
Organism: Novosphingobium aeonii; assembly: GCF_052279045.1. Classification (NCBI taxonomy): domain Bacteria; kingdom Pseudomonadati; phylum Pseudomonadota; class Alphaproteobacteria; order Sphingomonadales; family Sphingomonadaceae; genus Novosphingobium; species Novosphingobium aeonii. The sequence goes on from NZ_CP176833.1 coordinate 2,020,659, forward strand.
TGGTCGCCGGACAGCCGCTGGGACATCGGCGGCGGCGGCTCCGTGTGGGATGCCATCAACTATGATGCGCGGTTCGACACTGTCATCATCGGCGTGGGCAACGGCGGGCCCTACAATATCATGCGGCGGTCCCCCGGCGGGGGCGACAACCTCTACTTGTCCTCGCTCGTCGCGCTCGACCGCAAGACCGGACGGGTGAAATGGCACTATCAGGAGACACCGGGCGACGCCTGGGACTTCACTGCCACCCAGCCGATGCTGTTCACCGATCTGGACATCGACGGCAGGCGGCGCCCGGTCGTGATCCATTCGCCGAAGAACGGCTTCATCTTCGTGATCGACCGGGAAACCGGCAAGCCGCTCGCCGTCAACGCCCTGGTCCGCACGAGCTGGGCCAAGGGCTACGACCTCAAGACCGGCCGGCCTGACAAGACGCCGGAAGGCTCCGCCTACTGGCAGGGTCCGAAAATCGTCTTCCCCGCCTCTCCGGGCGCGCGCAACTGGTATCCTGCCGCTTACGATCCCGGGCGTGGGCTCTACTTCGCCTCGGTGCTGGACATGGGCAACCTGATGTTCGCGACACCGCCGCTGGACAAGGGCGATGTACGGCGGCCCAAAGCGCTCAACGTCGAAACCGCGCTGCTGTTCACCGCCGATCTCAAGGCATTGCTGCCCACGCTCCCCAAGCCGATGCAGGATCAGGTTCGCGCCCTTCCCGAGTGGAAGTGGGTGGAGAAGCAGCCCTACAGCGCGCAGATCCGCGCCATCGATCCGCTGACCGGCAAGGCGCGCTGGACCGTGGACACCGAAGGCTGGCAGGACCGCCCCGGCATGTTGGCGACCACCACCGGGCTGGTCTTCCACGGCTCCATAGGGGGGCGGTTCGTGGCCCGGGATGCAGACAGCGGCAAAGTGCTCAAGTCCATCGACACCGGCAGCTCGATCATGGCCGCACCGATGACCTACCGGGTCAAGGGCGTGCAGTATGTTGCCGTGGCGACCGGCTTCGGCGGCGGGGGCTGGAGCTATGTGCCGCGCTATTCGGCCGCCTACAGGTATGGAAACGCGAACCGGCTGCTGGTGTTCAGGCTGGACGGCGGCGCGGTGACCAGACCCGATCCGCTGCCGGCCCTGGAAGTGGCTCCGCCGCCGCCACCCCAGGCGCCCGGCGTGACCCCGGCAGTGATCGCACGCGGGCAGGCGGTGTTCTTCGGAAACTGTTCGATGTGCCATTCCAACCAGCTCCGCGCGCCCGTGCCGGACTTGCGCCGGATGGCGCCTGAAACGCACGCGGCCTTCGACCGTATCGTGCTCGAAGGGCTGTTCGTTCCGGCCGGGATGCCCCGCTGGGACGACGTGATCTCGAAGGAGGATGCCAAGGCCATCCACGCCTACCTGATCGACGAACAGGGCAAGGTCCGCAGCCGCGAACTGAAGCTCAGGGCGGAAGGCAAGCCGCTCGATGCGCCCAGCCTCACCGTCCTGTCCAACTATTAAGGAACCGCGCGATGGACGAGACAGACATCATCGTCGTGGGCGGCGGTTCTGCCGGGGCGGCGATGGCCGGGCGGCTTGCCGAAGCCGGCATTCGCACCGTGCTCGTGGAAGCGGGCGGCAGCGACCGCATCCTCAAGTCGCGCGTGCCCGCGCTTACCAGTTCGCTGGTGCAGAACCCCGATTTCGACTGGTGCTACAAGGTGGAGCCGGACCCTTCGCTGGGCGGGCGCGTGGACGTGTGGCCGGCGGGAAAGATGCTCGGCGGCGGCAGCGCGCTGAACGGCATGATGTTCATACGCGGGCACCGCTGGGATTACGACCACTGGGCCGAATGCGGCGCTAGCGGCTGGGACTATGCCAGCGTCCTGCCCTATTTCCGCAGGCTGGAGGACAACGAACGCGGTGCCGATGCATGGCGCGGCACTGGCGGGCCGATCGGCGTCAGCGAAGTGCGGGCGCGCTATCCAATCACCGAACGGTGGATCGAGGCGGCAGGGGAAGCTGGCATCCCGCGTTCGCGCGACCTTAACGGCGAAGATGCCGAAGGCGTGGACCGCGTACAGGTGTCGCAGCGTGGCGGCCAGCGCTGCTCGGCCGCGCGCGGCTATCTCGAAGGGCGAAATCACGGCGGCAGGCTTCGCGTGGAAACCCGGTGCCAGGTCCTGCGCGTGCTGGTGGAAAACGGCCGTGCGGTCGGCGTGAAGATCCGGCGGGACGGCCAGGACTTCACCCTCCACGCGCGCGGCGGCGTGGTGCTCAGCGCGGGATCGATGAACACGCCGCGCCTGCTCATGCTTTCCGGCCTCGGCCCGCAGGAGCATTTGCGCGACATGGGCCTGCCGGTGAAGCAGGACCTGCCGGGCGTGGGGCGCAACTTGCAGGACCATGTCGGCACGCACCTCGTCAACACGGTCTCGGCACGCACGCTCAACACCGATGCGCAGGGCCTGCGTGGCGCCTGGCAGGTGCTGCGCTATGTGCTGGCACGCCGGGGCGCGCTCACCACCCCGATCGGCCATGCACAGGCGTTCGTCCGCAGCCGGGAAGGCCTGCCCGCGCCGAACCTGCAAATCTCCTTTGCCGCCTTCGCCTTCGATTTCGACGAAAGCGGACGGCTGATGCTGCGCAAGGATGCCGCCGTCTCGACCCTCGTCGGCCTGATGCGGCCCTCGCATCGCGGGCGCATATCCCTGCGGTCCAACGATCCGCTTGCCCCTCCGGCGATAGAACATCGCCAACTCGGCAGCGAGGACGACATCGACCAGATCGTGGAAGGCATCGGCATCGCACGCCGGATCATGGCCGCATCGCCGATAGCCGGATCCATCACTGGCGAGGTCCGGCCCGGAGCCGCGCTCGATAGTGCCGAGGCGCTGCGGGACTATGTAAAGCTCGCCTCTATCCCGCTCTATCACCCCGTGGGCACAGCCCGGATCGGCGCGGCCGGCGATGCGATGGCCGTTGTCGACCCGGATCTGGCGGTGCGCGGCGTGGACGGGCTCTGGGTGGCCGATGCCTCGGTATTTCCGACGCTGCCGGCGGGCAACACCAATGCCACCGCGATCATGGTGGGGGACAAGGGCGCGGACCATATCCTCGCCGCGCTGAAACGCAGCGCATGACCGAAGACCTGACAACCGGAGAGGATCGAACCATGGCCCAATTCCCGGATACCATTCATTTCACCGGGCTCAACACGCCTGTCGGCATCGAATGGTCGGCCCGCAATCTCGACGTGATCGGCGAAATTCCCGCTGGCATCGATGGCGCCTTCTTCCGCGCCGTGCCGGACCCCGCCCATGCGCCGTTGTTCGGCGATGACATCGCGCTTTCGGGCGACGGCATGATCGGGAAATTCACCATCCGGGACGGCAAGGTCGATTATGCGATACGCTATGTCGAAACTGCCCGCTACAAGGCCGAAAAGGCCGCGCGCCGTGCGATCTTCGGCCAGTACCGCAATCCCTTCACCGATACGCCCGAGGCAGCCGGTATCGACCGCACCGTCGCCAATACCACGCCGGTCTGGCACGCGGGCCGTCTGTTCATGACCAAGGAGGACGGCCTCGCTTACGAGATCGATCCCGAAACCCTCGAAACCCGTGGACGCTGGGACTATTACGGCGCGCTGAAGTCCGAAACCTTCACCGCGCACCCCCGCCTCGATCCCGAAACCGGCGAACTGTTCTTCTTCGGCTACGAAGCCGGCGGCCTGTGCAGCACCGATGTCGCCTATTGCATCGCCGATCGGGACGGCAAACTCGTTTCCGAACAGTGGTTCCAGCAGCCCTACTGCTCCACCATCCACGACTTCGCCATAACCGAGCGCCATGCGGTGTTCCCGATCTTCCCGACCACGGCCGACCTCGATCGCCTCAGGGCCGGAGGCCCGCACTGGGCGCACCGGCAGGATCTGGAAAGCTGGGTCGCCATCATGCCGCGCTACGGCAAGGTGGACGAAATGCGCTGGTTCAAGGGCCCCAGGGGCGTTTCCGCATTCCACCTCGTGAACGCTTTCGACGATGGCGATCTGGTCCATCTCGACATCTGCCTGACCGACACCAATGCCTTCGCCTTCATGCGCGAGGCGGGCGGCGTGCACCGCGCCCAGCACGAAATCCAGGGCGGACTCACCCGCTGGACCTTCGACCTGACAAAGCCCGGAGACACGTTCGAATCCCGCGTGATCGGCCCTCCCGGAGACATGCCCCGCTTGCGGGATGCCGATCAGGGACGCCCCTATCGCTCGGCCTGGTACCTGACCGTCAATCCGCAAGGCGGGCCGCCGCTGCCGGGCGGGCCGGTCGGCGCCGCCTTCAACATGATGCTGCGGATAGAGCCCGGCAACGGCAGGGTCGATGCGATGCCGCTCGGCCCCGAAATGGCGATAAACGAACCGGTGCACGTTCCTGCGAGCGCGCCGGGCAAGGACGGCTGGCTGCTGACCGTGGTGGACAGCCGGACCGGGCCGGACAGCTTCGCCTCCGAACTCTGGATCGTCGATGGCGCAGACATCGCGAAAGGCCCGGTTGCCCGCGTCCCCATGCCGGTGCCGATGCGGGCTCAGGTCCATGGCGCCTGGGTTTCGGCAGAGCAACTGGCCCAAGGCAAACCGAGTTGACATGTTCATAACGATCGTTACTATTTTGACTGGCAGCACCGCTCGATACCGGCGAATCTGCCGCATCTGAACGGCCCACCAAAGCGGCCGACAACGAAAACAAAGCCCGATCGGGAGAAGCCGGGCTGCGGCCAAGGGGACGCGGCGCGCCGCAGTCTGGCGTCCATCCCGAGGGCGAGAGGGGAGAATGGAACTATGCCACGCGCCAGTACCGGTTCTTACAGGTGCGGGACGACCTGGGCCGCACTTGCCGCAGGCCTGGTCGCCACCGCTGCGACCCCGCCCCTCGCCCACGCACAGACGGCAAGGACAGGGCCGGCCGGCAGCGAGGCGGCCGTAGTATCAACGCCCGAGATCATCGTCACCGCCCAGTTCCGCGCGCAGCGTCTTCAGGACACCCCGATCGCGATCACGGCAACGACCGGGGCAGAACTCGCCGCCAAGAACGTGGCAAGCGTCACCGACCTCACGGCGGTTGCACCCAACGTCAACCTTTCAGCGGCAACCGGGCTAAACGGCAGCGCGGTTCAGGCTTTCATCCGGGGCATCGGCCAAAGCGATTCCAGTTTCGCGCTGGAGCCCGGCGTCGGCATCTATATCGACGATGTCTATTACGGCACGACTTTCGGCGCGATCCTGGACCTCAACGATCTGGACCGGGTGGAAGTGCTGCGCGGCCCGCAAGGCACCCTCTCGGGCAAGAATTCGATCGGCGGCTCGGTCAAGCTGTTCAGCCGCAAGCCGGATGAACAGGGCGGCGGTTTCGTGGAAGCCACGACCGGCAGCTTCGGGCGCATAGACCTTCGCGGCAGCGCCGGCTTCACCATCGCCGACGGCTTCTATGCGCGTATCTCCGGCGTATCGCGGCACACCGACGGATATCTGGACCTGCTCGACTATGGCTGCGTCTTTCCGAATTCCGGAATCCCGGCAACCAGTTCGGGCGGCAATTGCAAGACCGGCACCGAAGGCGGGATCGACGTGCAGGGCACTCGGCTCGCCCTGCGCTACGCGCCGGAAGGTTCGCCGATCGAAGTGAACCTGGTGGGAGACTATGCCCTCAACAAGTCCGAACAGGTGGCCACCAAGCTGCTTTATGCAAACAATCCGGGGGTGCGCAGTTACGTGGCCGACGATCCGGCCGGCGGTATCCCGTTCGACAGCCGGTTCCTGACCGGCGCCCATTCCTATTCGAGTTATGCCAATTACGCTGCAGGCGGCAACTACACCACCGCATTCGGCACCAGTTACCAGGTAGAGCCCGGCAGCTTCGACACCAGCCCCGACAGTTCCGCCAGGAGCTGGGGTATCGCCGGAACTCTCGACTGGCAGCTTTCCGACGATCTCAGCCTCAAGTCGATCACCGCATACCGCAAGGCCACCGGCCAGACCGGCATCGACCTCGACGGGTCGCCGCTATCGATCCTCGTGCAGGAGTTCGACTACGAGCACCGCCAGTTCACGCAGGAACTGCGCCTGTCGGGCCGCGTCGGCTCACTCGTCGATTTCACTGTCGGCGGGTACTACTACGATGCCGACGACCGGATCTCGGGCCGCGTGCTGATCCCCAGCGTCCTGTTCAATTTCCTGGAAAACGACCCGGTCACCAACCGCAGCATATCCGCCTTCGCGCATAGCGAGTTCCACCTGACACCCGATCTCAACGTGATCGGCGGCATTCGCTACACCGATGACAGGAAGACATACGAATTCCACCGCAGCAACATCGACGGGTCGCTTCCAAGCGGCGCGTTCCTGACAGAGAACTTCCTGCTGGTCGGCCTCGACGGCAAGGTCGGTTCGTTCAAGGGGAGCCGGGTCGATTACCGCCTCGGCGTGAACTACCGCTTCAGCCCGGCGCTGATGGCCTATGCGCAGGTCGCGACCGGCTACAAGGGCGGCGGCATCAATCCGCGCCCCTATACGCCGGACCAGATCGTCTCCTTCAAGCCAGAAACCCTTACCGCCTATGAAGCCGGCTTCAAGTCTGACCTCCTCGGCCGCCGTATCCGCTTCAACGGAACCGCATTCTACAATGACTACAAAGACATCCAGATCAACCGCTTCGTCTGTCCGGAAAGCGTCAGCACCACCTGCTCGCAACCGGCCAATGCGGGAGACGCCAGGGTCTGGGGCGTGGAAGCCGAACTTTTCGCCCAGCCGGTGAACGGACTGACCATCGACGGTTCGGTAGGCTACCTCCATTTCCGGTACACCCGCGTCGATGCCACCACGCTGGTCGAAAAGGACTTCAAGGCGCCGTTCAACCCTTCGTGGCAGGCCAGCGCGGGCATCCAGTACGAGGCGGCCCTCGGGATCGGCTCGCTGACCCCAAGGCTCGACTGGAACTACCAGTCTTCGTTCTACTTCAACTCGGTCAACAATGCCTACAACCTGGTGGCGGCCCGCAGCCTGTTCAACCTGAGGCTGACTTACGAATCTCCGGACAGGGGCTGGCAGCTCGCCACCGGTATCACCAACCTGTTCGACAGGTTCTACTACACCGGAAAGAGCGAGAACGTCTCGAACTACGGGGTCAATTCCGGCGCCGTCGGCCGCCCGCGCGAGTGGTTTCTCTCGCTGCGCCGCACGTTCTGACGTCGAGGCCGGGTGATGCGGATAATCTACCATGCAAGCCGCTGGATCTTCGGACTCTGGTATCTGTTTTCCGGCGCCGAATACTTCACGCCGTTTGACCTGCAACCGCTCGGCAATACGCCGCTGGGGCAGGAGTTCACGCTGGCCCTGATCCACAGCGGGCTCTTTGCCTGGATCAAGGTGATCGAGATCGCTATCGCCGTTCTCGTTCTGGCGGACCGGATGATGCCGCTGGTCGCCGTGGCAGCCGTGCCGCTGACGGCGGTGATCGCCTACTGGAACTTCGCGCTGGAATGGGGCGCGATCGAGGCAATCTTCGGCACCCTGACCGTGGTGTTCAACGCCGTCCTGCTCTGGCCGTACCGGGCCTATTACCTGCCCGCGATCACGGCCTGGCGCGGCAGGCGGGATTTCGGCGCGAGCCTGGCACCGCCCGGGATTGACACGATAACATCCGTTAACGTCTAATCAGATCAAACGGCGCCATGCGAAACGATGCGCGCCACGGAAGAGGATCGGAAGAATGACACCCGAAGGCGTGCAACTGCGGCATCCCGACAAGCTCTATATCGGCGGCTCCTGGGTCGAGCCTTCCACCGGGGGACAGATCGAGATCGTCTCACCGAACAGCGAGGACGTCGTCGCCGTGGTGGCCGAGGCGGTAGCGGCCGACATGGACCGCGCCGTAGCCGCGGCGCGCGATGCGTTCGACAACGGCCCCTGGCCGCAGCTTTCCCCGGCCGAGCGCGGCCGGATGGTCGCCCGCTGGGCCGACGAACTGGCGAAGCGCGAACCCGAACTCTGCCGCGCATGGACGGCGCAAGTCGGCGGACTTTCCAGCTTCGCCCCGATCATGCACGGCGGCGCGACGGCAACCGTCAGGTTCATCGCCTCGCTTGGTGAAAGTTTCGAGTTCGTCACGCGGCGCCCCAGCATGCAGGTCGATACCGCGATCGTGGCGCAGGAACCGGTTGGCGTGGCCGTGGCCATCGCGCCGTGGAACGCGCCATACGGCATCCTTTCAAGCAAGGTCGCCTACGCGCTCGTTGCCGGATGCACGGTGGTGATGAAGCCCTCCCCCGAAACGCCGCTGGAGGCCTATATCATGGCCGAAGCCGCCGAAGCCGCCGGCATTCCGGCCGGCGTGATAAATCTGGTCTGCGGCGACCGGGAAGCATCGGACCATCTCGTGAACAATCCCGGCGTCGACAAGGTGAGCTTCACCGGTTCGACCGTTGCGGGCAGGCGCATCGGCGAAGTCTGTGCGGGTCGTGTCGCTCGCTGCACGCTGGAACTGGGCGGAAAATCGGCCGCCATCGTGCGCGACGATTTTCCCATAGAGGCCGCCGCCGCAATCCTGGGCAACACGATCACGGTGATGAGCGGGCAGGTCTGCGCCATGCTCAGCCGCGCCATCGTTCCCCGCCACCGCCATGACGAACTGGCGGAGGCCATCGCCCGTGTCATGCAGGGCGTGAAGATCGGCGGCAGCGATGCGCCCGATACACAGCTCGGCCCGCTCGCGATGAAACGCCAGCTCGAACGCGTCGAAAGCTATGTCGAACTCGGCCGCGAAGGCGCGGATCTCGTCACGGGCGGACAGCGCCCCACGTCGATGAACAAGGGCTATTTCTTCGAGCCCACGCTTTTCGCCAATGTCGATAACACCAGCCGGATCGCGCAGGAGGAAATCTTTGGACCGGTGCTGTGCCTGATCCCCGCCGAAGACGAGGAACACGCCATTCAATTGGCCAATGACAGCAGCTTCGGCCTCAATGGCTCGGTTCTCACCGGCGATGTGGATGCTGCCTATCGGATCAGCCGCAGGATTCGCGCAGGCGGGTTCGGGCAGAACGGCATGAGGCTGGAATTCGGGCTGCCGTTCGGCGGCTTCAAGCAGTCCGGCATTGGCCGCGAAGGTGGTGTCGAAGGCCTCCACTCATTCCTCGAAACCAAGACGATCCTGCTCGACGGGATGCCGTCGCGGCTTTGAAAAGCCGGGGCGCTGCTCGCGGCGAACGCTACCGGCTTGGAGCCGAGCTCCTTATATCGACCGAACGCGCCGCACGCTGAACCGCGAAAGGACCTTCAGGTCAGCGCATAGTAGCGCAGAAGATTGCCGTCGGCCCGGCGCTCGCCCACGCCGATGAACACATGCCTGGTCAGCCAGTCGTGCTTGCCGATCGGGCATTCGAACGAAGGGTTGCCGCGAAGATAGTATTCCTGCTGTTCGACCGGCTGCCCGCCCTCGAAGGCCCAGTCCCTCAGCCGTTGCATTGTGCCGGGCTTGCGGCCCCAAAGGAATCCGCGGTTGTTGAGAAGGATCAAGGTGCCGTCATCTTCCTCCAACATGTAGCGCGCATCGAATACGGCCACGTCATCGGGCCGGAAATAGGCATAGTCACCGCCCGATCCCGGCACCGCCTTGCCCTTCAGGAGCGGTCCTTCGAACGTTCCGCCGTCGACGTAGACAGCGCTTCGGTTTCCGCCCATCGGCGTATTGGCGATCATCTGCACGCGCGGGAACGTGAGGCGCACTTCCATCGCGAATTCGAGGCGCGGGTTGTCGATGGTGGAAAACGGGCCTTCACTCATCTTGGACTCTTCCTTTCATCCGATTTCCAGGGCGCCGCCATCCACGAAGAGATTGGCGGCAGTGATGAAACTCGCTTCCCGGGAAGCCAGGAAGAGGACAGCGGCGGCCACTTCCTCGGGCCGGCCCATTCGCTTCATCGGCACGGCCGCGATCATCTGCTCGCGCAGGACGTCCACCGCCGCTGCGCTCATGCCGGGATTGCGGTGAAGCAGCGGGGTTTCCACCGGCCCCGGGCTGACCATGTTGACGCGAATGCCGCGCGAAACATACTCCCCGGCAAATTGACGCATGGCGAGCGCCAAGCCGGCCTTCGCCGCTCCATATGCGACATTGCCGGGCACGAAGGCATGGCCGCCGATCGACCCGGTGACGACGATCGCCCCGCCATCGCCCATCAGCCGAACCGCCTTCTGCATGGCGAAGACGCAACCGCGCAAGTTGATGGCATGGACCTGATCCCAATACTCGTGCGAGAGTTCTTCGATAAGCGCGAAACCGCCCACGCCCGCGTTGACGACAAGCACGTCGATCCTCTCGTCTGCCGCGGCGATTTCCTCGTAAAACAGCTCCATCGCCGCCAGATCGGAAATATCGACGCTGCTGCCACGCGCGCCCCGGATTCCGGAGGCGGCGGCCTCTATCGTTGCCCGGTCCCGGCCGGTGAGGCGAACCGCGCCGCCCTCCCTTGCGAAAGCTTGGGCGCAGGCCAGGCCGATGCCGCTGTTGCCACCCAGGACGACAACCCTGCTGCCCGCGAACCGCATCGCTCTCTCCATCGTCAAAAAGGTCCGATCGGATTGGGGCTCGTTTCGGGCACGTCCTGAACGACATCCCAATGTTCGACTATCATTCCGCCCGCGAGGCGGAAGATGTCGATCACGGCCCATCCGCGATCCTCCGGCCAGCGCCGGACGTGATAGTGGACGATCACGTGATCCCCATCTGCGAACATGCGCTTCACGTCGTGTACGGCTGCGGGTGTCCGGGCGCGAATATCGCGCAGCAGCGCCTTCAGCGGTTCGCGCCCCTGCCCAGCGCCCTGATTGTGCTGGATATAGTCAGGGGCGATGAAGCGATCGACGGCATCGGCGTCAAGCGCGTTGAGCACTTCGTCGAACAGGGCCGCGACATGACGCAGGTTCGCTTCCTCCCCGGCCGATCTGACGTTCATGCCGCAGCCTCCGCCATGCCCACTCCCCCGTTAGCCGCCCGCTTCAGCGCGCGCCACATCGTAACGATCGTTATTTACTTATGCAAGCAGATGCGAGACGATGTCCGCATTTGTGGAGAGATCAATGACCCGCGACGACTACGAGAGATATGCGGCCGCCTTCAACGCGAGGGATTACGATGCAGTCTATGATTTCTACGCGCCCGGTGCCCGGCTCGCCTTCTTCGGAGTCGAACTTTCATCGCGCGAGGCGTTCAAGCGCTTCTACGATTTCCTGCACGGTTATGTCGACGAGACCCTTACGATAGAGCGCTTTGCCGCGAGCGAAGACCTCGTCGCCCTCGAAGGCGTGATCCGCATCGCGGCGCACCGGGATCTCGATGCCGAAACGCTGAAGGCGAACGGGTTGCTCCAGTTCTTCCCGATCCGTGCCGGCGAAGTCCAGGAACTGCGGCAGTTCATCCATTACCATGTCGACCAGGGCCATTTCACGAGGGTGCAATGCGCGCTGATTCCCTGATGCCCGTCACGTGCCACGAACACGGCAATTGTCGCGCGGTCAGCCGATTGCCGGGCAAAGACCGTTTCAAGGAGGCGAACGGCGAGGCTGTAGGCGCCCTCTTCCCCAGTAACAAACGTGATTATCTTGACAGATATCGCACCCCTTGCGCTAAATCCCGTCAATGCGCGAAACCAGACAATCGAACGAGATCGACAACGAGTCCGAAACCACGGCGGCGATGCCGGTGAGCACGCGTTCGGAAACCCTCCACCGGCTTCTCAAGCTCTCGAACCGGCTCATGGCGCCGTTCTCGGTCAATCTGGAACACCAGTACAAGATCAGCCTGAACGAGTTTCGCCTGCTGATGCTGATCGGCCGTTTCCCCCAATCGGCGAGCCATGAACTGGCGGAAATGACAGGCGTCAATGCGATGAGCGTATCCCGCGCGGTTTCGGCGCTGGAGCGCCACGGCCGCGTTCTCGTCGTTCGCGACGAGGAAAACCGGCGCCGCAAACGGCTGACCCTTACCCCGGAGGGCGAACGTCTCTACCGGATCATGCGCCCGCAGACCGAAAGAGTGGCGGACTACCTGTTATCGGCGCTTCACCCGCACGAAGTCGCCATGTTCGATCATATTCTCACCACCTTGATCGATACGCTTGAAGCCACGGACGAAGAAGGCCGCTCGCTGTTCCTCGAACGCACGAGGCCCGACGACGCTGAAGCCTAGGCTTCGTGGACGGACTTGCCTGATGGCGTGACTCATAATAACACTCGTTACTATGAGTCACGCCATCAGTCTTGAACCGCGCGGTTCCCGCGCATGAACTCAACTTCCGCGACATCCGCGCATGAAGAAGCGCGAGGGCCAAGTCTGGGTTTCGGGATTGCCCTCGGCTTCCTCTCCGCGCTCGGCCCTTTTGCGATAGACCTCTATCTTCCCGCCATGCCCGCAATGGCAGGCGCCCTCAGCGCAAGCGATTCCGGGGTGCAACGAACGCTCTCGGCATTCTTCCTCGGCCTGGCAGTGGCGCAGATACCGATCGGCTCGCTCGGCGATCGGTTCGGACGGCGCGCGCCGCTGATGGGCGGGCTCTGTATCTTCGTCGCCGCCTCGGTCGCCTGCGCCTTCGCCGCCACGCTCGAACAACTGGTCCTGTTGCGCTTTCTTCAGGGCATGGGAGCCTGCGCCGGTACGTCCAGCGCGCGCGCCATCATTCGCGACCTCCATCGCGGACACCATGCCGCCCGGCTGATGGCCTTCACGTTCCTTATCATCGGTATTTCGCCGATGCTCGCCCCATTGCTGGGAAGCACATTGCTCCATCTCGTTTCATGGCGAGGACTGTTCGGCGTGCTCGCCGCCGCCGGCATGGTTGCCGCAGGCTGCGTCATGCTCTTCCTCCCCGAAACCTTGCCGCCGGCCCTGCGTACGACGGACTGGCGCGCCCTGCCCCATGTCCATGCCCGCCTGCTGCGGACCCCGCGCTTCGTCGGCTGGGCCATCGTCGCAGGGCTCGCGACCACGATCCCCTTTGCCTTCGTGACCGCCGCGCCGTTCATCTATTCAGGGATCTACAAACTCGATCCCATGTGGTTCAGCCTTCTGCTCGCACTCAATGCCTGCATGTCGATCATCGCGACACAAGCCGCGCCGCACTTGCTCAAACGGTTCGGCGCCGTTCGCCTGGCCGGCAGCGCTGGCGCCATCGCACTTAGCGCAACGGCACTGGTGGCCATCACCGGATCCGACGGCATCCCGCTACCGCTGTTTCAGGCTTATTCGATATTGCTGTTCATGGTTGCCGGTCTGATCCTGACCCCGGCGGCGACCAGCGCCCTCGATTCCGTGCGGAGCGGCATCGGTGCCGCAGCCGGGCTGCTCGGCACCATCCAGCTCGCGGTAACAGCCCTTGCGAGCGCCGCTGTCACGTTGTGGCCTCCCGTTTCCCTGCTTCCGCTGACCTTGGTGCTGGCAACGGGATTCACTGCGATGATCGTGATCGTTGCCTTGCTCGGCCGCTTGCGGCCGGAGGAAGAATCCAGCGCCGCCTAGATCGTAAACTCATAAACGGCACCATCGAGGGTTGAGGCAAAATGGCTCACCGCGAGGAGGGAGGGCAGCTCCCGGTCCACCGGGATGGACCTCAAGGAATACTTCCGCGAAACCGAAGCGGACGGCCTTCGCAGCGTGCGCAAGTCGCAGCGCGAAAGCTGCGCTGGTTCCGGCGTCTGCGCTGGTACCAGAAGCCGACGATCCCCATGGTCAACGGATGGAGCTTCGGCGGTGGCTTCTTCCCGCTTTTCGGCTGCGACCTGGCGATATGCGCGGAAGTGGCGAAGATGTTGCTCGGCAAGAACCCGGCGGCGCTCAAGTTCGCCAAGGGCGCGGTGCGCCGTGTGGGCACTCTCACTTACGATGAAGCGGAAGACTACCTTATGCGCATGCAGGAGGCCTGCAGTTTTCACGATACCAGCCAAGGCCGCAAGGACGGCATCCGCCAGTTCATCGACGGAAAGAGCTACAAGCCCGGCCTTGCCCGCCTATGACAAGTCGAGGACCGGCGAAAATGCCTGAAACTTGAACAAGAGGAACATTGCCATTTTGCGGCGCCCCTCTTGTTCAATGGAAGAACTTCATCTCAGCCAGAGATCAGCGCATCCAGCGCGATCACACCCTTTCCTTCCGGCAGAACCAGAACGGGATTGAGATCGAGTTCCCCGATCCCGGGCGTACCGCGAACCAGCACGGCAAGCGTTTCCACCATACCCGCCAGCGCATCGACATCGGCTATGGGCGCGCCGCGAAAGCCCTGGAGCAACGGCGCCATCCGCAGGGAAAGAATCCGGGTCTTGATCTCGGCGCGCGAAAGGTCAGGCGGCAGCAGCACGGCGTCATGAAGCAATTCGGCAGCAACGCCGCCGAACCCAACGAGGATCACGGCGCCCCAGTCCGGATCGCGGCGAGCACCGACAATCATTTCCACACCGCGCGGCGCCATGGCCTCTACCAGGATGCCATCAAGGACAAGGCCGGGCCTCGCTGCCTGCACGTCGGCCTCCATCTTGCCCCATGCGGCCGCCAGTGCCGCCGAATCGGCGATCCCGATCGCAACGCCGCCCGCATCGCTCTTGTGGCTGAGCGCTGCGGCCTGCGCCTTGAGAACGACCGGATATCCGATGCCGGCGGCAATCTCCTGCGCGGCTTCAAGGGAACCTGCCAGCGCGCCTCTCGAAAAGGTCAAGCCGTGCGGTGCCAGCAATTGCTTCGCACGATATTCGGGAATGGTTTCTCCCGCCGCCGGCCCGGCGATCGAAATCGCCGTCCTGTCAGTCAGGCCCGAAGAGTGCGCGCCATACCACGCGAGGCAGGCCAGCGCCTTGAGCGCGCGCTCGGGCGTAGGGAAATAGGGTGAGCCAAGCGCCCGAATGGCAGCCACATCGTCGCCCAGAACACCGCCGCCTTCATCCACACCGGCAACGATCAGCGGCTTGCGCCCGCCGAGCTCCGCAATCGCTTTCGCCACTGCGGAGAATTTGACGTGCGAGGTATGCGTGTCGGTCTGGATCAACGGAACGAGGATGGTTTCGATCCGCCGCTCCTCGCCCAGGGCGGCAATCGTCCGGTTGTAAAGCGTGGGATCGACCAGGCCCTGCGCCGTGATGTCGAGCGGATTGCTCACCGGGACGAAGGAAGGCAAAGCCTCGCGCAAAGCGGGGCTGTCGGCGTCGGTAAGCTTGGGCAGTTCCAGTCCGAGCGCCTCGGCGCCATCCAGCATCATCGCTTTCAAGGCGCCGGATTCAGAAATGATGCCCACGCTTCCCGAAGGTAGCGACGGACAGCGAATCGCAATCTCGGTCACGTCTCCAAGCACTTCCAGCCCATCGACCAGGATCACGCCCGCATGCTCGACCAGGGTCCGCATCACTGCATGATCGCCCGCCATCGCGCCAGTGTGCGTCGCCGCGCTTTCCCGCCCGGCTTCGCTGGAGCCCGGATGAAGAAGCACGACAAGCTTGCCCCGCTCCCGCGCTGCCCGCGCCGCCGCCAGAAACGCGGCAGGTTTGCGGAATTGCTCGACGATCATGGCGATAACGCCGATGGCCGGATCTTCGGCGAGATGCGCGACGTAGTCCTCTACCCCGCTCGCCGCTTCGTTGCCGGTAGAGATGTAGCAGGAAAGCGGCACCTCCCGGGCGATCATGGTCGTGGCGAGCACCGCGGCCATGGCGCCAGACTGCGAAACGATGCCGACCTTGCGGTCCCCTCTCGCCCGTGCCTCCGGCAATTCTACGAAAGTCAGCGCGACATTGGCATCGAAATTGACGAGGCCGAGACAGTTCGGCCCCTCGATCACCATCCCTGAATCGCGGGCGATCCGAGCCAGTTCCTCCTGCCGGGCAAGTCCTTCAGGCCCGCCTTCGGCAAACCCCGCCGAAAAGATCACGGCTGCTCCACATCGCCGCTGCGCCAGTTCGCGCACGGCATCGAGGACGGCAGCCTGGGGGATTGCCAGAACAGCCACGTCCACGTCTTCCGGCAACGCGGCGACATCCGGCACGCAGCGCCTTCCGCCTATTTCCTCCCGCTTGGGATTGACGAGGTGGATCTCCCCCGAGAACCCCCTGTCGACGAGGTTCTTCAGAACGGAAGCACCCAGCGCTCCGGGCCGGTCGGACGCACCGACGATGGCAACGCTGCGTGGATTGAGAAGCCGTTCCATGGCCGCCCGTTCGAGCGGTTCGAGCACAGCGGTACCTTGCGCAGACATCCTTGATCTCCCGGCCTGACGATCCTCGATCCGGTCATCGCCGGACTTGCGCGGTTTGTATCTCAGGCATACAATATGCGCAAGTCGCGTGGTTCGTCAGGCTACCCGTTCCTGTTGGCGCAGGCGCTGCAGCAGCGACAGCAGCGTGCTTCGCTCGGCGACACTGAGCGGTCCGAAGAATTTCCGCTCATGCCTTTCGAACACAAGGTCGATCTCGGTCGCGAGAGTTCGGCCTACTTCTGTCAGTTCAAGGGAATGTGCACGCGGATCGGCGCTGGGCGCGCGGCGCACGGCCCCTCGACCTTCCAGGATATCGACAATCTTCATCGCGCTCGACCGGTTCACGTTAAGCGCCTCTCCCAGCGCGGTCTGGGTGCATCCCGGATTGGCGCGGACCAGCAGCAGGGCCGAGGCGCGCGCCGGCGTGATATCCAGCGGTTCAAGCGCCTGCCTTGCGGATTCGTGAGCGACGGATTGCAGCATCTGGATCTGGAATCCGATCTGCCCGGAAAGCTCTTCCCCCTCGTTCATGACCTCTCCTCAGCCGCTGGCTCGATGCCTTGTTTTCTATGTATCCCAAGCGTACAAACTCATGCGTGCCATTGCAAGGCGCGCATCGACTCCGCCAGCGAGGGACAAGAAGCCCCGGCCGGGACGATGCCAACCAAGGAGAGTGATCGTGAAAACCGATTTCAAGCTGCTGGTCAACGGTGAACTGATCGACGGCGTTTCCACATTCGACGTCGTCAATCCGGCTACCGAGGACGTCTTCGCCCAGTGCCCGCGCGCTGACGAGGCTATCCTGAACCGGGCCGTATCCGCCGCCAAGGCTGCGCTTCCGGGATGGTCCGCTCTCTCCGCCGATGAACGCGCCGGCTATATCAACCGCCTGGCAGACGCGATGGAGGCCCGCATCGAGGACTTTGCCCGCCTGCTCACGGCGGAACAGGGCAAGCCGCTGGATCAGGCCACTTACGAGATCGGCGGAAGCATCTACACGCTGCGCGCCTTTGCGGCGATGCGCCTTCCCGAACAGACCCTTCGCAATGAAAACGGCAGTACCGTGGTGGAGCATCGCACGCCGCTGGGGGTCTGCGCCTCGATCACGCCGTGGAATTTCCCGGTGATCCTGCTGGCGAACAAGCTTGGCCCCTGCCTTGTCATGGGGAACACGATGGTTTCCAAACCGGCGCCGACAACGCCGCTCACCACGCTTCTGCTGGCCGAACTCGCGGCGGACATCCTGCCTGCCGGCGTATTCAACGTGATCTGCGACCAGAATGAGCTCGGCCCGCTGATCACCGCACATCCCGACATCGCCAAGGTGGCCTTCACCGGATCGACCGCGACCGGGAAGAAAGTCATGGCCTCCGCGGCGCAAAACGTGAAGCGCGTGACGCTGGAACTGGGCGGCAACGACGCTGCCATCGTGCTGGACGACGTGCCGGCCCGGATCGCCGCACAGAAAGTCTATGCAGGCGCCATGGCCAACGCCGGCCAGATCTGCGTCGCCATCAAGCGCGCCTATGTGCCCAGCGCAATGTACGAGGAATTCTGCGACGAAATCGCCAAGCTCGCCGATCAGGCCGTGCTCGACGACGGCGCCAAGCAAGGCTCTACCATCGGACCGATCCAGAACCGGATGCAGTTCGAGAAAGTGCGCGACCTGATCGAGGATGCCAAGCAGCGCGGCCGGGTCGTTGCGGGCGGCGACGTGCCGGACCGGAAGGGCTTCTTCATCCCTCCCACGGTGATCGCCGATCTCGACGACGATGCACCGCTGGTGCGCGAAGAGCAGTTCGGCCCGGTGCTGCCGGTTCTGAAGTACGACGATATCGAGGACGTGATCGCCCGCGCCAACGATTCCCCCTATGGCCTGGGCGGCACCGTCTGGGGCGCCGACCAGCTTCGCGCGATGGACGTGGCGCGCCGGATCGACGCGGGCACCGTCTGGGTAAACCAGCACCTTGCGATCGACCCGAACATTCCATTCCGGGGCGCCAAGCAGTCCGGGCTCGGCACGGAACACGGGCTGGCCGGGCTCATGGAATATACGCAGGCGCACATCGTAAGCGCGGTGCCGCTGGAACTCGAACAGGCCTGAACCGGCGGGAGGGGCGCCCCGCTGCAGGCGCCCCTCCCTTGCAAGACTACTCCGGCGAAATCCGCAGCACCGGCTTGATCACGCGGCCGCTCTCGCTGGCCTCGATTGCTTCGTTGATCTGCTCGAAATCGAAATGGCCGATGAGCCTGTCGAACGGGAAGCGACCTTCCCGGTAGTATTCCATCAGTTCCGGCAGGAAACCGGTGAGATCGCTGTCGCCGCCGAGTATCCCCATCACGGTGCGTCCTCCGCCCATCAACGCGGCCTCATTGAACACCACCTCGTCCGCCGGGTCCGAAGCGCCGACGACACCGACCACACCTTTCGGCGCAAGCAATGAAAATGCCAGCTGGATCAGCCTGTTCACGCCCGTCGTATCGAAAGCATAGCCCAGCCCGCTCGGACAGAGTTCGCGAATGCGCGCGGCCACGTCATCCCGACCATTGATGACGTGGGTGGCCCCAAGCTCGCGGGCCATGCCAAGGCGCTGGTCATGAAGGTCCACGGCGATGATCGGATCGGCCCCGGCAATCTTCGCCGCCATGATCGCGGCCATGCCGACCGTACCGGCACCCCAGACCGCAATCGGCAGTCCTGCACGAACCTTCATCGCTCGCAGCACCGCCCCTGCGCCGGTCATCAGCCCGCAGCCAAGCGGTGCAAGTACGTCCAGCCCCACGCCGTCCATCGTCTCCGGCACTTTCACCACGTTGCGTTCATGCGCGATGGCATGGGTCGCGAAGGCGGACTGACCGAAGAAATTGGCATTCATCCGCTCTCCGCCCAGAAACACGGTGGCGCTGCCATCCGGGCGGGCGCCGGACCAGTTGTAAGGAAAGAATTCGTAGCAGTAGGTCGGCGCATCGATGGCACAGCTCGGGCAATGGCCGCAGCTGTTGAAGCTCATGATGACACGGTCGCCCGGTCTGGCCACCGTCACCCCGCTGCCTACCGCTTCGACCACGCCTGCCCCCTCGTGCCCCAGCACCACCGGCAGCGGCACGGGGAGCTGTGCGTCGCGCACGGCCATGTCAGTATGGCACACCCCGCAAGCGACGACACGCACGCGCAGTTCGTCATCCCGCAACGCGTCCAGTTCCACATCCTCGATCGTGAAAGGCGCGGTGTTGCCGCGGCAGATCGCCGCGCGGGCTCCAGTCGTCATGATCGTTCCATCTCCTTGCCTTCAGGCCCCGGAAGCCGGGGTTAGCACATATCTTAATTTCACGAATGCGAATCTATACACATTCATGAAATCATGCCACGCTTTGCCGCATGGGAGGATGTGCCGCATGACCATCGAGACAACACACGTAGGAAGCCTGCCCCGCGGTGACGAGTTGACGCCGCTGCTACTCTCCCGCGACAAGGGTGAGCCTTACGATGCAGCCGAATTCGACCGGCTCGTGCAGGCTGCCGTGAACGATGCGGTGCGCCGCCAGGTCGACAGCGGCGTTTCCATCCTCAGCGACGGCGAACTGGGCAAGGTGGGCTATTCCACCTACATGATCGAGCGCCTCGAAGGGTTCGGCGGTCATATCGAGCGCAGGGCCGCCGCCGACCTTGCCGAACACCCCGATCTCGCGCGCAAGCTCTCGGCGATGATGGGCAGTCAGGAATTCACCCGCGCCTCCTGCATCGGTCCGGTGCGGCTGCGGACACTCAAGCCGTTGCACGCGGATATCCGCCGGTTCCGTCACGCACTGGACCTCCACGGGAACGGTGCGCGCGGTTTTCTCAACGCGGCCTCGCCGGGCCTCATCACCGCTTTTCAGGTCAATCGGCATTACCCCAGCCACGAGGCCTATCTTGCCGACCTCGTCGATGCGATGCGCCCCGAGTACGAGGCAATCGTCGCCGCCGGGTTCGATCTCCAGCTCGATTGCCCCGACCTCGCGATGTCGCGCCATACCGGTTATCAGGATCAGGATGAGGCGACCTTCCTGCGCACCGCCGCCGCCAATGTCGAAGCGCTCAACGCCGCCACTGCGAACATCGCGCCGGAGCGGATGCGCATGCACGTCTGCTGGGGCAATTACGAAGGCCCGCACGACCACGATATCGCGCTGGAAAAGGTGATCGACACGGTGATCGCGGCCCGCCCTGCCACCGTGCTTTTCGAAGCCGCGAACCCCCGGCATGAACACGAATGGACGGTATGGCGCGATGCCCGGCTGCCCGACACCAAGATCCTCGCGCCAGGCCTGATCGATACCTGCTCCAACTATGTCGAGCATCCGGAACTGATCGCCCAGAGGATAGAGCGCTTTGCCGCTTTCCTGGGCAAGGACCGCGTGATCGCGAGCACGGACTGCGGCTTTGGCACTTTTGCAGGTTACGGCAAGATCGACCCCGGCGTGACCTGGAAGAAGCTGCGCGCCCTGCGCGCAGGTGCCGATCTCGCGGAAGCGCGCCTGTGAACCATGCGCTTTCGCCCGGCGCCATTCGCGCCATCGAGCACGATTGCGCGCGCCTGGTCGCCCGCTATGCCAATCGCAACGATGCCGCCGACTGGGAAGCCGTAGCCGCGCTCTATGCACCCGATGGCCGCATGGCCCGTCCCACCGCGCCCAACGACTGGACCGCCGGGCGCGAGGCCATACTCGCCGCATTCCGCGCCCGCCCGGCGCGCACCACCCGCCATGTCTGCTCGAACGTCGAAATCACGGTGGTTGACGGAAACACGGCGCTGGGCGAGAGCGCAATGCTGCTCTTCACCGGTGACGGTCCGCCGAAAGTCGGCTCGTTCCTCGACAGGTTCGTGCGCACGGAAGAAGGCTGGCGATTCGCGGAACGACGCGGATTGCTCACGTTCTGAGGGAATTATGGCGACAGGGGCAACATCGGGAAGCGGCGGCACGGCATCGACGGTGAAGTCCGCCATGCGTACGCTGGACATCATCGAATATGTCGTCGCGCATTCCGAAGGCGTCGTCGCGCAGGATATCGCGCAGGCCCTCGCCATTCCCGTCAGCAGCCTGTCCTACCTCCTCGCCACCCTGGTCGAACGCGATTACCTCTCGCGATCGGGGCGCCTCTATCAGCCGGGCGCCGGGCTGGATCGGCTGCGCGCCGCGCCGCAGCGCCTGCCGCTTATCGAAAGGGTGCGGCCACTGGTCCGTTCCCTGCGCGTGCGCTCCAACGAGACTTCGTCCTACTTCGTCCAGCGCGACTGGCAGATGGAAGCGGTCATCACCGAAACCGCCGAGCACACCCTGCGCTACTCGATCGGCGTCGGAACCCGCACGCCGATGCACTGCCTGGCCTCGGGGAAGGCCATGCTCGCCGCCCTCGGCCCCGCCGCGCTGGATCGCTATTTCGAGGAGGCCCCGCGCGAGCGCTACACCGAAAGCACCGTGGTGGACGAAAGCGCGCTTCGCCGCGAGCTGGACCAGGCGCGCGAATCCGGCATCGCCATCACCCGCGAGGAATATACCCCTGGCATCTGCGGCATCGGGAAGATCCTGATGCTGGACGG
Source organism: Novosphingobium aeonii (assembly GCF_052279045.1). Classification (NCBI taxonomy): domain Bacteria; kingdom Pseudomonadati; phylum Pseudomonadota; class Alphaproteobacteria; order Sphingomonadales; family Sphingomonadaceae; genus Novosphingobium; species Novosphingobium aeonii. Next base: position 2,042,498 of record NZ_CP176833.1, read on the forward strand.
GGAGCCGGTCGGCTCGCTCTCGGTTGCCATCCCCACCGTTCGCTACGATGCCCGGGTGGAGGCGGCAGCCTGCGCGCTGCTGGAGGCGATCGTTTCCGGTTTCAGCCGCTGAAGCGAAAAGGGCCGCCGGTTTCCCGGCGGCCCTTCGACTTTTCGCGGAATCCCGGATCAGGCAACAGCCTTGGTGCGCCAGCCTTCGGCATAGGAATCCCGGGCCACTTCCGAATAGGGCACGGATGCTACCGTCGCACGGATTTCGGTCTGGACGTGGCGTTCCACCGTGGGTTTGCGCGTTCCGCCATCAGGTTCCCCCCAGACCAGGACGACTTCGGTGCCCGGCTCCGCCACGGATTCGTCCACCATCGCCAGCGAGAGGAAACGCCCCTCGTTCTGGGTGTAGCCGATCCAGGTCGAAAGGCCGACCTGCTTGCCGTCTACCAGCACCGCGTCATAGGGATGCATGGCGTAGACCGCGCTCGGATAGTCCATGTACTTGGCACGGTCGCCGCCCTTGGTCAGCATCGAGCTCTGTACGCGCATCACATCCTCGTTGTTGAGGGCCAGCGTCACCTTGCGGCGCTTGGGCGCGTCCTTCATCTTCTCCAGTGCTTCGCGGCCGATGAAGTCATGGTCGAACTTGACCATGATGCCGTAACCCAGTTCCCAGGGGTTGAGGTAGTAGTCCTCGATATTGTCGGACACGAAGCTGCCGCCGATCGAGGTCATCCCTTCATAGGATCTCGCCGAGAGCCATTCCCGATATTTGCGCAGCGATTCCCCACTGTAGATGGCGGGCAGCGGCGAGGGAATCCAGCCTGATTCCAGCGTGTTGGAACTGTAGGTCCGCCCGCCCGAGGGGAGCAGGCCGAAATCCTTGCCCGCTTCCAGCAGGGCATTCCGGACGGTGTCATAGTCTTTCCACGGACCGAACAACTCGTAACCGGGCTGGCCCGCCATGCCGTGACGCAAGGCGCGCACTTCGGCGCCGGCGATCGTGATCGGCGCCATGTGGAAGAACTTGAGATCGGGGGGCGTGATCCCCATCGCGCGTTCCAGCACCTTCATGGCGTTAGGCCCCTGAAGCTGGAAACGGTAGTTGCGGCGGTAGCCCTGCTGATCGAGCGGACGGGCGGCGGTGCGGTCATCCCGTTCGACCTTCACATCCCATTTGCCGGAGGCTGCGTGGAATTCCACCCACTCGATCGTGGGTGCGCGGCCCACCAGTTCGAAGGTTTCTTCAGCGAGATAGAACAGGATCACGTCGCCGATCACGTAGCCTTCCGGGGTCACCGGCGCGAACTGCTTGGCGCGGTTGGGCACGAAGCCCTTGAAGCTGTTCGGGGCCAGATAGGACAGCATTTCAAAGGCCTGTGGGCCGGTGACCAAGAGGTCGACCATGTGGAAGCTCTGGTTGAACAGGATCGCCGTTTCGGCCCAGGCACGTTGTTCGTCGCGCCAGTTCGAGTATTCACCCGGAACGCCGGGATAGACGTTGGGTCCGGTCTGCTGGTTGCGCAGGAAATCGACGATGTCTCCCTTTTCGTCGATCAGTTGCTGGAGCGATTTTTCGGTCATTCCATCATGCCTTTCAGGTAGTTTATGCTTTGTTTTGAATTGTTAACGCCGGCTGGAGAGCCAGCCATCCGCGCAGTGCGGCGTTGAAGGCATCGGGCCGTTCCGCCGGGGCCATGTGTCCGGCATCGGCCACGATCGTCAGCGGAGCACCGCCGAGTGCCTCGGCGATCTCGCGGTGCTGATCGACCGGGGACCATGCGTCGCTGTCCCCGACCATCAGCGAAACCGGGCATTCCAGGGCCGCCAGAACGGCCCCCACCTCAGGCCGATGGAGCAGCGCCTCGATCTGCGCCTCGAACACAAGCTGACCAGAACCCATGCACATCGCACGCAGAGACGCATAGAAACCGAGATCACCGCGCCGCGAAGGGCCGATCATCGGCGGCAGCCACGCATCGACGAGCGCCCCGAAGCCTTCCCGCCGTCCAAGGTCGCGAAGGGCGTATCGCTTTTCCTTTTCGCCGGGCCGCACCGGGTGGATTCCCGTATCCGCAAGCGCCAGTCGCGTGACCCGCTCGGGCGCCTTGCGGCAGACCTCCAGCGCAACCCGCGCGCCCATCGAATGGCCCAGCAGCGCGCAGCGGCCGGGCATGCGGGCAAGGGCGTAATCCGCCATCGCCTCGATGCTGTCTGCCCCGCCGTAGAATCCGTTCACGGTCATGCTGGCAGGAAAGGCGGAAAGCTGGCCGCCGAACATGCGGCCATCGCAGAGCAGCCCCGGCAGGATCACCAGCGGCGTCTTTTCGGATTCGGAGAATGAATTCGCATCCATGAATTTTCATCTATACGAAATGATCTGGGCACGCTAGAGCGAATCCAACGAGAGGAAGTGGGGAGAACGAAAATGACCACCCCGATCATTCATCCGAACTGGGCCCGGCCGGCACTCAACATGGTCGACGGGTACTCGCTGGAGATGACCGCCAAGGACGTGGAGGCCCTGCGCGGGGCTGCCGCCGCGATTGCGCCCGAAACGCCGATCGCGGTGACGTTTCTGCCCGGCGAGGAATTTGAATCCCGCATTGCCGCCGCGCGGCTGGTGCGCGAACTCGGCTTCGAGCCGATGCCGCATTTCTCCGCCCGCCGGATCGCTTCGGCCGAGGAATTCGAACGCTATCTGGCCGCGGTGACGCGGGAAGCCGGCGTCAAACGCTGCTTCGTGATCGCCGGAGACCCGTCAGAGCCGGAAGGCCCCTTCACCGACAGTTCCGCCCTGATCGCCACCGGCGCTTTCGAACGCAACGGCATCACCGCCATCGGCATCGGCGGGCACCCGGAGGGGCATCCCAACATGACCGAGGAGGAGCGCTGGCAGGTGCTTTCCGGCAAATGCGCGGAAATCGAATCGCGCGGCATGGCGCCCCTCATCGTCACCCAGTTCGCCTTCGATGCAGCGCCCGTGCTCGACTGGCTCACCCGGCTGCGCGCGCGCGGCATCGACGCGCCCGTGCGGCTCGGCGTGCCCGGTCCCGCCGGGATCAAGACACTGATGCGCTTCGCCGCGCGCTGCGGCGTGGGCGCCTCGGCTTCGGTGCTGACCAAATACGGCATCTCGATCACCAGACTGATCGGATCGGCCGGACCGGACAAGCTCGTCGATGCGCTGGAGCGCGGACTGGCACCGGCCCACGGCAAGGTCCGCCTGCACTTCTATCCCTTCGGCGGCATGGAGAAGACCGTCGACTGGATCAACGAATACGCCCGGCGCCACTGAGCGGGAACGGGCGAAACAAGAACGAGAGAGGAGCCTGCCCCGTGTCCGACCTACTGGCCGATACCCTGTCCGAAGTGCTTCGCGGCCCCGTAAGCGGGGATGCCTCCGAAATCTGCACGCTGCGCCTGCAATGCGAAGACAAGGCCGGGCTGGTGGCCCAGGTCGCGGTATTCCTGGCGACGCGCGGCTGCAATATCGTCGATGCCCAGCAATTCCACGACCAGCTTTCCGGCGGCTTCTTCATGCGCGTGGAATTCCAGCGCGGGGCCGGGCGATCGCTCGAAGACCTGCGGGCCGAATTCGCACCGATCGCCGCCGAGGCCCGCATGACCTGGTCGCTGCGGGACAAGGCCGCGCCGAAGAAGGTGCTGCTGCTGGTTTCGAAGTGGGACCATTGCCTGGGCGACCTGCTCTACCGCAACCGCATCGGCGAACTGAGCATGGAGGTGGTCGGCATCGTTTCCAACCATCCCCGCGAACTGCTGCACACCTCGCTCATCAACGGGCTGCCCTACCACCACTTCCCGATCACCAAAAACACCAAGGCCGAGCAGGAAGCCCGCATCAAGCAGGTGGTGGACGAGACCGGCGCCGAACTGATCGTGCTTGCGCGCTACATGCAGATCCTGTCGGACGATCTGGCCGCGTTCCTGTCCGGCCGCTGCATCAATATCCACCACTCTTTCCTGCCCGGCTTCAAGGGCGCCAAGCCCTATCACCAGGCTTTCGACCGCGGCGTGAAGATGATCGGGGCCACCGCGCACTACGTCACCGCCGATCTCGACGAAGGGCCGATCATCCATCAGGACGTGGAAACCGTGACCCACGCCGACATGCCGGAGGAACTGGTGCGCAAGGGCCGCGATATCGAGCGCCGCGTGCTGGCCGAAGCGGTGCGGCTCCACCTCGACGACCGCGTCTTCGCCAACGGCGCGCGCACCGTCGTGTTCCGGGGATAGGCCGATGGCCGAGCGCATCGACGGCCGCGCCATGGCGCGGGCCATGCTGGACGAAACGGCGCAGGCGGTCGAACAGCTCAAGGCACGGGGCGTGGCGCCTGCCCTTGCGGTGGTGCTGGTCGGCAGCGATCCGGCCAGCGAGGTCTATGTCGGCCGCAAGGTGGCCCAGTGTGCCCGCGCCGGAATCCGCTCGCTGGAGCACCGCCTGCCCGCCGAGACCGGGCAGGCGGAACTGCTGGCCCTGATCGACCGCCTCAACGCCGCCCCAGCCGTGCACGGCGTGCTGATCCAGCTTCCCCTGCCGCGCGGGATCGACGCCTCCCTGGTGCTGGACCGGGTTGCGCCGGGCAAGGATGTGGACGGCTTCCACCCGGTCAACGTCGGCCGCCTGTCCAGCGGCACCGGGGGGCTGGTGCCCTGTACGCCGCTGGGGATCATGAAGCTGCTGGACGGCCTGATAGACGACTATCGCGGACTGGAAGCGGTGGTGATCGGCAAGTCCAACATTGTCGGCAAACCCGTGGCAATGCTGCTGCTCGAACGCGAGGCGACCGTCACCGTCACCCATATCGAGACGCGCAACCTGCCCGATGTGGCACGCAAGGCGGACATCATCGTCGCTGCGGCCGGAGCCCCGCACCTCGTGCGCGGATACTGGGTGAAGGAGGGCGCGGTGGTGATCGACGTGGGCATTACCCGCGTCACCGATCACGACGGCCAGACCCGCATCGTCGGGGACTGCGCCACCCACGAACTGGAACACGCCCGCGCCGTCACCCCGGTGCCGGGCGGGGTCGGGCCGATGACCATCGCCTGCCTGCTCGCCAATACCGTCAAGGCCGCAAGGGACACACTCCATGGATGACATTGCCACGATCGACCGTGTTTCCGCCCGAACCGCCACCACCGAAACGGCAGTGCTCACCACCGTGCGCGTGCGCGATCTGCCGCTGCTGGCGGACGTGGGCATCAATCCCGACGAGGTCGGCCGCCGCCAGCCGCTGGTCATCACCGTCGAACTCGCGCTGGACGCGGGCGCGGTGGACGGCATCGGCGAGACGGTGGACTATCGCCGCATCGCCGCCGCCGCCGAAACGCTGGCCGAAGTGCACATTCCGCTGATCGAGACGTTCGCCCGCCGCCTGGGCGAGCAGTGCCTGGGCTGGGCGCCGGTGCGCGAGGCGCGGGTGAGCATCGACAAGCCCTTCGCCCTCACGCGCGGTCTCGCCGGGGTGGAAGTGACCGTGCGCCGCGCCCCATGAACGCAGGAGAGGAAACCATGCCCGCGATTACCGACGTCAACGCCTATCTGGCGCAGTTCGACGACATTCCCGGCACCCGGGTCTTCACCGCCAGCCGCGCGCGGCGGGGCTATCATCTCAACCAGTTCGCGATGAGCCTGATGAAGCCGGGAAACCGGGAACGCTTCAAGGCAGACGAGCGCGCCTATCTGGACGAATGGCCGATGACCGAGGCCCAGAAACAGGGCGTGCTCGACCGTGACTACAACCGCCTGCTGGACCTTGGCGGCAACGTTTATTTCCTCGCCAAGGTCTTCTCGACCGACGGGCTGAGCTTCGTCCAGGCGGTCAGCACGATGACCGGGATGAGCGTGGAGGATTACCAGGCGATGATGCTGGCGGGCGGCCGTTCGCCGCTCGGCGTCCGCTCGATCAGGGAGAACACATGATGGCCCGCATTACTGCCGGCATCGGTTGCAGCCATATTCCCGTGCTCGGCTTCGCGCACGATCACGGCCGCACCGCCGATGCGATCTTCAAGCCCGCCTTCGACGGCTTCGACTGGACGCGCCGCTGGATGCGCGAGGAGGCCCGGCCCGATGTGGTGATCCTGGTCTACAACGATCATGCCTCCGCCTTCGACATGAAGGTGATCCCGACGTTCGCGATCGGCTGCGGCGAAAGCTACCAGCCGGCCGACGAAGGCTTCGGCCCGCGGCCGGTGCCGGTGGTGGAAGGGCACCCGGACCTGGCCTGGCACATCGCCCAGAGCCTGATCCTCGACGAATTCGACATGACCATCATCAACGAGATGGACGTGGACCACGGCCTCACCGTACCGCTGACGATGATGTTCGGCGCAGTGGACAAGTGGCCCTGCAAGGTCATCCCGCTGGCGGTCAACGTCGTCACTTATCCGCCGCCCTCGGGCAACCGCTGCTGGGCGCTGGGCGAGGCGATCGCGCGCGCCGTGGCGAGCTTCCCGGAGGATCTCGACGTACAGGTCTGGGGCACCGGCGGCATGAGCCATCAGCTTCAGGGGCCGCGCGCGGGGCTCATCAACCGCGAATGGGACAACATGTTCCTCGACGGGCTGGTGGGCGAAAGCCAGCACCTGCGGCATGTTCCCCACATCGAATACTTGCGCGAGACCGGCAGCGAGGGGATCGAGATGGTCATGTGGCTCATCATGCGCGGCGCGCTCGGCCGGGGCACCGGCGTGCTGCACCGGCACTACCACGTTCCGGTCAGCAACACCGCGCTCGGCCATATCGTGCTGGAACCGCGCCGTGCCGATGTCGCCGCCGAAGCACCCGAGGCAGAGGGCGCCCTCACCGGCTGAACCGGCCCGGGGGCCCCGCTAGGCGGCGTGGGCGCCGCCTAGCGGGGCGGCTGCGGGTGGTTCATCCGGTACTCGACTTCCAGCGCGTCCCGGTCGATCCGGGGGCCGGTGAGCGGAACCACGTTGCCCGGCTCCTCCACCTTGCGCGTCGCGATCAGTTGCAGCCGCTCGACGATCCAGCGCAGCGCGCGGTCGTTGCTGTTCGAGAGGTGCCATTGCAGCGCCTCGCGGATCGGCGGAAAGTCGAACGGGATCTCGCGCATGATGAGCGGCATGTTCTGCACCACCTGTTCGGCGAGGCGGCGGTGCATCGTGGCGATGCGGTTGGTGTTCACCACGAGGCCGGGGAGCGACAGGAACGTCGGCGCCACCACCTCGACCCGCCGCTGCTGCTTCTGGCGGCGCACGAACCAGTCGTCGAAAGCGGGGACGCGAGCCTTGCCGAAGCGGGCGGTGACATGGCCCAGCTCGAAATAGGTCTCCTTCGTCATCGCCCCCTGCATCGCCGGATTGCCGTCCCAGCCGACCACGACATAGTCGTCCTCGAACAGGATCAGGCTGGGGTGATCGGCCGAGATCGCGTAATCGATCGTCAGCAGCAGGTCGATGTAGCCGCGTTCCAGCGCCTCGATCGGGAAATCGTTCATCGGCTGGATCTCGAAGCGCATCTGCGGCGCATCGCGTTCCAGTTCCGCCAGCGCCTCGGTCAACAGGACCTGCGTGGAATAGTCCGAGGCCATGATCCGCACCTGCCGGTCGGCGGTGGAGGGATCGAAGGCCGGGGCCACCGAAATGGTGGTGCGGATCTGCTCCAGCACGGCGCGGACCGGTTCGATCAGTTCCTCGGCACGGGTGGTGAGGATCATGTTTCGCCCCTTGACCACCAGCAGGTCGTCGGCGAAATATTCGCGCAGGCGGCCCAGCGCGCTGGACGTCGCCGACTGCGAGAGGCAGAGCCGGTCCGCAGCAAGCGATACGCTCTTCTCGGTCAGCAGCGCGTCGAGCGCGACCAGCAGGTTGAGGTCAAGTCTTCCAAAACGCATCGCCATCTCCCGCACCCTCTTCGCTTGTGGTTATTCCAAAGTCGCGAGGGCACTGGCGACCAGTCTAGCAGGATCGCCATCATGCGCAAAACCCGCATGTTCCGCTGCCGGCGTCGCCAGCCTTGGCTGCGCGGCGAAGGCCGCCTCCAGCGCCGCATCGGGTGCGTAAGTCACGAGATCGGGCGAAACCCCGCACTGGCGCGCCGCTTCTTCGGCAAGCGCGCCCATCGTCAGGCGCAGCGCCGGCAGGGTCACGGCGCGGGTCGGCGGCAGCAGCGCGCTGTCCAGCGTCAGGGCGTGGACGAAATTGTCCGCACAACGCGCGACCGACTGCGCCCAGATCGTGCCCTGGGCCGAGACCGGGCAAACGAAGGCCTCACCCGCCTTCAGCGCATGGAACAGGTTGGACATGAATGCCGATTTCATGCCTGACGGCCCCTTGGGCCGCGCGAGGATGCCGGGCAGGCGCACTGTTACCGCATCGATCAGGCCGCGGTTGGAGAACATGGCCGCCGCATGTTCCATCATCGCCTTGTGCCCGCCATAGATCATCTTCGGCGACAAGGGCGTGGCATCGTCCACATGGGCAGGCAGCGGATCGCCCAGCACCGCGATGGAACTGGCATAGACCACCCGCAACCCCGGCGAGAGCGCCGCCGCTTCCTGCAGCAGGTCGTACATCGCATCGATATTGATCCGGCGGGAGGCGCCCGGGTCCGCCTCGGCCGCGCCGCCCGGCACCGTTGCCAGATGGACGAGCGCGTCGCAGCCCCGCCCCAGCGCTTCGGCGCGGACCCCGGCATCGCCAAGGTCGCCTTCCACCGGCCGGACGCCCGGCGGGATGCCGCCGGCGTGGCTGTCTATTCCGGAGACCTCGTGCCCGGCCTCCAGCAGGCGGCGGGCAAGTTCCCGGCCCACGAACCCGCCTGCCCCGGTGACGACGACTTTCACTGCATTCTCCTTGAGTAACGGCAAGCACAGGCCCCGCGCAGCATCCCGGCCTCAGAACGTTCCCGAAAGGCGCAGGCCATAAGTGCGCGGCGCGGTGTAGCGCGCCACCGCGAAGCCGATGGGCGAGGACTGCGGCGTGGCGACGCGGCGCTTGTTCTCGATGTTCTGGACGAAGGCGCCGATCGAAAGCCCGCCGTCCGACAGGCGCAGCGTCAGGTTGGCGTCGGTCAGCCAGTAACCGCGGATCTTCTCGAAATCGAGATACTCGAATGCGCCGTATTGCGAGGACCGCCACGAAGTGTTGACGCTGCCGACCAGTTCGTAATCGTCGCCCAGCGGCACGACCTGTTCGGCGCCGAGGTTGACCGTCCACTTGGGCGAGAACAGCAGCGGGCGGCCCGAACAGTTGAACGCCAGGATCGGCGTTACCCCGTCGCTCAGGTAATCCCCGGTGGCGGAGGAAGGACAGTTGATGTTGTTGCGCGGCGAGGCGGTGGTAAGCGTCAGCTCCTTGTATTCGGTATCGAGATACTGGACCTTGGCCGAAAGCGTGGTGTTGCGCATCGGCTTGACCATCAGGTCCACGTCGAAGCCCTTGATGTCGGCGCGCCCGGCATTGTCGATGGTGTTGATCAGCACGGAATCCGGCGAGACCGTGAAGTAGTTGATCTGCTGGTCCTTGTACTTCCAGTAGAAGGCTTCGACGTTGAGCTGGACGTGGTCGTTGAGGAAACGGTTCTTCGAACCGATGGTATAGGCGGTGATGAATTCCGGGTTGTAGGTCGGATTGCCTTCGGAAAGCTGGAAGCCGCCCGCGCGGTAGCCTGTTTCGACCGAACCATAGAGCAGCGAATCCTTCGCCAGGTCGAACTCGGCTCCCACCTTCCACGTCCCGCGGCTGAAGTTGCCGGAATCGACCACCGGATAGTAGGTCTTGAGGATCAGGCCCGCGCCGCTGAGCAGCGGATAGACCTGATCGCTCGCCGCATCGGTGCTGCCCGGCGCGATATAGCCGTTCGCGATCAGCCAGTTCACGGTATCGCCGGTAGAGGTGAAATTCGGGAAGTTCGGGATATTGCCCGGCACCGCGCAACCCTGCCCGAAGGAATCGGGCGGCGTCACTGCCGGAATGCCGCCGCAGAAGGCGATGAAATTGTTGATGATCCCGTCGATCGACTTGTGATCGCGCGTATAGCGCAGGCCGCCGATCAGGCGGAAACTGTCGGTCAGGTTGGCGGTAAGCTGGCCGAAGCCCGCCAGGCTCCGGGTCTTGTGCGTGTAGTGCTGGATCGGCAGCACGAATTCCTGGTTGTATTCTCCGGTATTGCGGATCTTCTCGTCGAAGAAGAAGCCGCCGACCACGTAATCGAACATGCCGACCGTGCCCGCCAGCCGCGTTTCGAGGCTGAACTGGCGGTCCTTCTCATTCGTGTAGGCGGTGTTGAATGCGGGACCGTAGAAGAAGCTCTCGGCCTTGGTGTTGCGGTACGCAGGCAGGACGGTGAGCGTTCCGATGCCGGTGTCCAGCGTGACTTCGGCGTTGAGCCCCCAATAGGTCGCGTCGTTCATCTGCTGGCGGTTCATCGCCGTGAGGAACCCGAAGCCCGGAGCGCCGAGCTGGGTCTGCCGGTAGGCATTGGCGGCATCGGTGTTCAGCCCTTCCGAACTGTCGAACCCGGCAGGCGTGAAGGTGAATCCGGTCGCCCCCGGGGTGAACGAGCCGATGTAGCTCGATCCCGCGCCCACGCCGCCCACATGCGTGTAATCGCCGCCAAGACGGATGCTGAACCGGTCCGTCGGTTCGAACAGGAATTGCGCGCGCAGGCCGCTGCGATCGAGATCGTCGCTGCCGTCGCGGTTGTAGCCGTCATGGTACTGATGCGTCGCCGCCACGCGCAGCGCGGCATTTTCACCCAGCGCGAGATTGGCGAAACCCTCGGCGCCGACGGCGTCGTAATTACCCACAGTCAGGGTGAAGCCGCCGGAACTGCGGCCGAGTTCGGGCCGGTTGGGTATGATGTTCACCGCACCGCCGGTGGCATTGCGGCCATAGAGGATGCCCTGCGGCCCCTTCAGCACCTCCACGCGGGCAAGGTCGTAGAATGCCGAACCGAACGCCCCCGCCGCGCGGCCCAGCACAACGCCGTCATAACTGGGCGTGACGGCCGGATCGTTGTAGCTCGAATTGGTGATGTTGCCGACGCCGCGCAGGAATATCGAGGTGTTCGAACCGCCGCCGTTGGTCACCGTAAGCGCAGGCACCGCCTTGTTCAGCGCGTCCGCCTGGGTGATGCCCTGCTGCAGCAATCGATCTCCGCCCACGGCATCGATGGCGATGCCCGCATCCTGGAGCGTTTCGGCGCGGCGCTGGGCGGTGACGATGATGTCGCCAAGGCCGGAACTGTCCTGCGCCGGTGCAGCTTCCTGCGCGAGCGCGGGCATGGCGCCGCCGAAGACGGCGAGCATCATCACGGCCAGACTCGAGGAATGGAAAAGTCGATTGCGCATGGCGCTCCTCCCGATGTGTTTGTTCTTGCCGTCGGGGCTAGCCAAGCGGCCGGCGTTGGTCACACCGATTGTATCGATGGGCAGGCATTCACAGTTCGGATTTGTGTGACGACGCGGCCTCGCTACCTCTCGGGGCATGACACGGGAGAGCATCAGCAGCATCGCCACGGCACTTGTCGTGGGCGGGGGAATCGGCGGTATGGCCACAGCCATCAGCCTTGCGGAACGGGGCGTTCGGGTGGACCTGATCGACCTCGATCCGGAATGGCGGGTCTATGGCGCCGGCATCACGATAACCGGGCCGACCTTGCGCGCCTATCGGCGGCTCGGCCTGCTAGAGCAGATCAAGAAGGCAGGCGCCATCACCAACCGGACGCGGCTGTTCCGCCATGACGGAACCCACCTGCACGATCTCGACGAACCGGTGATCGAGGAAGGCCTGCCCGCAACCGGCGGGATCATGCGCCCCGTGCTCCACCGGATCATGCAGGCACGGGTCCGCGAACTGGAGATTCCCGTCCGTCTGGGCCTGACGGTCAACCATCTGGCAAGCGACGCCAGCGGTGTCGACGTGACGTTTTCCGATGGCACGAACGGCCGCTACGACCTCGTGGCGGGGGCCGACAGTGTCTATTCGACCGTGCGCGAACTCGCCTTCCCGCACATGGGCCCCGCCCAGCCGACCGGGCAGGGCTGCTGGCGCATCTCCATCCGCAAGCCGCCCGGCCTCGACGCCGGCGAATTCTTCCTCGGCCACGACAACCCCTGCGGCATCACCGCCTGCAGCCCGGACAACGTCTACATGTGGATGCTGACCCGGCACGAACCGCGCGAGAGCTTCATGGACGAGGAGGAACTCCACGCCGCGCTCAAGGCCCTGCTTGCAGACTTCGGCGGCAATGCCGGATGGATTCGCGACAACATGACCCGCGAGGACTGGATCAATTACCGCCCCCTCGCCGCGGCCCTGCAACCGCGCCCCTGGAGCCGGGGCCGGATCGTGCTGGTGGGCGATGCCGTTCATGCCACCACGCCGCACCTCGCCTCGGGCGCCGGGATGGCGGTGGAAAGCGGCATCGTCCTGGCCGAGGAACTGGCCAATGCCGACACGGTGGAAGCAGGTCTCGCCGCCTATGAGGAGCGTCGCTTCGACAGGTGCCGCGACGTGATCGAAAGCAGCATCGCCATCGGCAGGCTGCAACTGGAGCACGGGCCGCCCGAAGAACACAAGGCGCTGCTGGAAGGCGCGCTGACCCGGCTCAACGCCCCGTTCTGACGATCTATCGGGAACGCCCTGCACTGCTGCCTCGCGCGTGTCCGGCGGCGGCAGGGCAGCGCGTCGATCCCCCGGCAGCCGCGAATTCCCGCGCTTCGCGGGGCCGCGGAAAGGCACGTCTGCAACAAAGATGCGGCGGCAGCGATCCAAGGTGCTGCAAATCCCGCCATATCTTGATACCCTCTGCCCACGGCCGAACGCCCCCGAGATCAACCGGAAGGAGCAGAGGATGCCTCGCAAGCGCAACATCGCCCCCAGATGGCTCATGCCCCTGCTGCTCGCCGGTTCGATGGTGGCAGCGGGACTTGCGGCAACTCTCGTGTCATCCTTCCAGTAGGTGGGCGGCGAGCCGGCCATACCCCGCCACGCCGCCGGAGCGAGGAGCAGTGCTTGCCGCATCATACGCCCTTGATCGGAACCATCGTCGCCGGGCTGGTGGCGGCTTTCGCAATGGGGGCGCTGGCACACCGGCTGCGGATATCCCCGGTAGCAGGATACCTGTTCGCCGGAGTCCTCGTCGGCCCGTTCACCCCGGGCTTCGTCGCCAATTCCGCCCTCGCCAACGAACTGGCCGAAATCGGCGTCATCCTGCTGATGTTCGGCGTCGGCCTGCATTTTTCCTTGCGCGACCTGATGTCCGTGAAGGCCATCGCCGTTCCCGGCGCGGTGCTCCAGATCGCCGTGGCGACCGCGCTTGGCGCGGGCCTCGCGGTCCATCTCGGGTGGAGCCTTGCCGCGGGCCTGGTATTCGGACTGGCATTGTCGGTGGCGAGCACGGTCGTCCTGCTGCGCGCGTTGCAGGCCGGAAATCTGGTCGATACGGAAAGGGGGCGGATCGCCATCGGCTGGCTGATCGTCGAAGACCTCGCCATGGTGCTGGTGCTCGTCCTGCTGCCGGTGCTCGCCGGCATCCTGAACGGGGCGGCGGCGGATACCGCCAATCTCGCGAAGATCGTCGGCATCACCATCGCCAAGGTGGGCGGCTTCATTGCCCTGATGCTGATCGTCGGCAAGCGGGCGATCCCGGCCGCATTGCACTGGGCGGCCCATACCGGATCGCGCGAACTTTTCCGTCTGGCCGTTCTCGCCATCGCGCTCGGCGTGGCGTTCGGCGCGGCCTATGTCTTCGACGTTTCCTTCGCGCTGGGCGCCTTCTTCGCCGGCATGGTCATGGGCGAGCGGCAGTTGAGCCGCCGCGCGGCGGAAGAAACCCTGCCCCTGCGGGACGCCTTCGCCGTGCTGTTCTTCGTCTCGGTGGGGATGCTGTTCGACCCGGCGGTGCTGATCGAACGCACCGGCGCCCTGGCCGCGACCGTCCTTATCATCGTCATCGGCAAATCGGCCGTGGCGCTCGCGATCGTGCGCGCATTCGGCCACCCGCTCCAGACCGGGTTCGCAGTGGCTGCGGGCCTGGCGCAGATCGGCGAATTCTCCTTCATGCTGGCAGCCCTCGGCGTCCGCCTCGATCTCCTGCCCGAGGAAGGCCGCGACCTGATCCTCGCCGGGGCCATCCTGTCCATCCTGGCCAATCCGCTGATCTTCCGCCTGCTGGCAAGCCGTCACGCCATCGTGAAAGCCGCCGTGCCCACCGGCGCTTCCCCCACCGGCAACGGCGACCAGGCGCGTCGCGGCCATGTTATCCTCGTGGGCTACGGGAGGGTCGGAAAACTGGTTGCCGACGGCATGGGCTCCGGCAACCGGTCACTGGTGATCGTCGAGGAGCAGGACGATCTGGCGAAGGCGGCGCGGGAAACGGGGCTCGATCTGATCACCGGCAACGCGGCAACCGCAGACATACTCGACCAGGCCGGGATAAGGGACGCCAGCAAGCTGATCATCGCCATTCCCGAAGGCTTCGAAGGCGGCGTGATCGCGCAGCGCGCACGCCAGATCAATCCCGAGATCGAGATTCTCGCCCGCGCCCATTCGGATGAGGAAGTCGAGCATCTCAAGCAGGTCGGCGCGGATCACGTCGTCATGGGAGAGCGCGAAATCGCCCGAAGCCTGCTGACGCTGGCCTCGATCCGCAGGCCTCGGCCGGCTTGAACAACCGGGCGCCGGGATATCGGTGCTCAGGGCAACGCTTCCCGCGCCGCCTGGCGAATCTCGCGCGGCGAGGCGGCGAGGCTGCTCCGCGCAAAGCGCGACATGACCGACTGCTCGGCGAAGCCCAGCTTCTCCGATATGCGGCTGAGCGGCAGGTCGGTCTGCTGGAGGTAATAGAGCATGAAGTCCCGGCGGACCTCGTCCTTGATCGATTGGAAGCTGATGCTTTCTTCGTGAAGACGCCGGTGCAGGGTGCGCGGATGAAGGTTGAGATGGCGGGCGACATCGTCGTTCCCGCAGCGACCGGTCCAGAGCAGTTGCATCACCACGCCGCGTACTTGCGCATGGACCGGCGGGCGCTGTTGCCGGAACCGGCGGGAAACATGCTCGGTCACGTCGCGCAGGCCCTGCCGGTCGGCATCGGCGACCGGACTTTCAAGATCGCCCACCGTGAAGACCACGCCGTCCTCGTTCTGGCAGAAACGCACTTCGCAGCCGAAATGCTCGCGGTAGACTTTCGCGGGGGACAAAGCCTGGTGGCGAAAGTGGACGCGGCGCGCGCCAACGCGCTGCCCGGTGATCGCGCGGGCGCCCAGGTGTCCGGCCAATAGCACCTGCTCGATCGCCTGGCTGCGCGCCGGCAAATCCTCGGCCAGCAGTTCGTGGCCCATGAAGACATGCTGCCCACCGGCGGATCGCCCCATCCAAACCCGCGCGGCAAGACTGTGCGCGGCATTGTGCGTGGCGGCATAGGACAGCGCGTCACCGAACCGCAGGACGCTGCGCATGGCTGCACCGAGCGGCCCGAACACATCCACGCCGCCCTGCCGCTGCGCAAGACGCAGGCCGAAATCCGGCCGGTCCAGCACGTCCGCCGCCCGGCCCACGACTTTCAGCCATTGCCCGCACGTTATCGCCCCGGCCCGGTCGCAGGCTTCCTCGTCCAGCCCGACCGCGCACAAGAGGGACTGCGGATCGCCGCCCAGATCGCGCACGACCTGCGGAAAATGGCGCAGCAGCCGCGCCTGGATCACCTGCGTTCCCGCATCCGGCGTGCCATCGACGAAAGGCTCCCGCATCTTCTTCGCCGCTCCCGACCGACTCAGCGCAGGGCCGCACCCCGCCGCTTATGGCTGCAAGAGATGCTCCTGCCTGCAAGGCAGGGTCAACGCGGAGGGCAACGCCTTGGCGATGGCGTCAGCCCCGCCGTATCACGAGCGCGTGGGAATGCGGAACCGCTCCACGTAATCGGCGAATTCCCGCCTCACCCCGGCGGCATCGAGGCCGTAGTCCTCCAGCCGATATTCATGCCGGCCGTGCTTGCCCTTGGGATTGTCGGCGAGGAAAGCGGTCATCGCCGCTTCCGCCCGCGCCGTCAGCGGTTCGCCGAAATGATCGTAAAGCCGCTTCATCTGGCCCACCGGATCGCGCATCTGCGCATCGTACTGGATATCGAAGATCGCGTCCGCGCCGTGTTTCGCGCGGTATGCATCCTGCCGGGCGATCATGAGGTGGAATATCTCCACCATCTGCGCGCCGATGGCATGGGCGTCCACCGTGTCGCTGTACATTCGCCGCACCGCGTGGATGAGGCTGCATGCCGAGCCCACCACTTCCACCGGATCGCGGTGAGTCATGACAAGCTGCGCATCGGGATAGACTTCGGTCAGCTCGTCCAGAAACAGCGGATGCCAGGGATTCTTCAACGTCCAGCGCCCGGGCGCCTCGGCCTGAAGGCATTGCAGCAGACGCTTGTGATAACGGAAGGCCGGGCGATAGTCGGCCTCGTGCAGGAACCACTGCCGATAGCCGGGAACATGGGCCTGCGCCTCGTAGACTTGCGCGCAGAACGAAGGCGCCATGGCGAACTGACACTCGGTCGGGCTGTCGGAATCTTCATGGTGGATCGCGGCGATATGGGGGGCGGCGCCGATCGCGCGCGCCATCTGCGCCTGCATCCGCTCGAAACGCGGGCCGGCGGACAGTTCGTCGCTGCGCGGCGGCGGCACCGGGTCGAACGCTTCCCAGCGCAGGAAACAACGGCGGTCCGGGTCGGCGGCCAGCAGGTTGATGGTCAGTGTCGTGCCGGTGCGGGGCAGGCCGAAGACGAACATCGGCTTTTCGACCGGACGCTCCAGCAGTTCGGGATGACGCGCCAGCCAGTCTTCCACTTTCATCCGGCCCGCCAGCGCCGAGACCAGCGAGCCGATGGAGCGCTGCCGGCCCGCTTCGGTAAGCGCAGCCTCGTTCTGGTAATCCTCCAGCAGGATCGCGAGGCCCGACAGGACCGCCTCGTCGCCAAAGTCGTTAAGGCCCGTCTCCGCGCTTGCCGCCGCAATGATGTCCTCGACCTTCACCCGCTTGTCCCCTCACCTTCCTCTGCCGCGTCGTGCGCGCGGTTCGAAGGCCGGGTCTAGCCGCAGCAGCCGGCACTTTTCTTGACCGATAAGGACATCGCACCAGAACGCGCAGGCGCGATACCCCCGCCTCCCGGAAGAGGCGGGGGCAAGGAAGCGCCGTCAGGAAACCGGCAGCACCACCGGCGCGCCCGGCGCGTCGCGCAGACGCAGGTAGAACTTGCCGTCGCGCGCCGCGGGCACCTGAAGCGCAGAGCCCGTGAAGCCCTGCGCCACGTTCACCGCCGGATCGAGGGCAGGCGAAAGCCCCACCGCATCGATCAGGAACAGGTCGCTGCCCCTGATCGTGCAGTTCGCGTCCCGCTCCGCCCCGCCGCACGATACACCGTCGATATGCGGAAGCCGCGCCAGCGTGACCAGCGGCTGCCAGTCGCCGGCATCGCCGCCGCGCACCAGCCGGAAGCGAAGCGGACCGAACGTGGAAGGCGGCAGCGTTTCGGGGTCGAACGAGGCAACCAGGACTTGCGGCCCTGCAACTTTCAATCCCTTGCCTGCCGAAAGCCGCACCGGCTCGCCGCCGCTCGCGGGCGCCACCTCGATCACGTCGGCAGGGGTCAGCGGCGCTGCATCGCTGCGAACCGAGAACACCATGCGGCCGTTGTCCGGCAGCAGGTCTTCTCCGGGAAGGCCCAGCACCCTGCCCCCCGCCGCTACCGGCCCGGGTTCGATGGTCTTGCTGAGCAGGTTCACGCGCGGCCGCGCCTCGGCCAGCGTAATCGGGACCGAAACGGTGCGCCCGCCGCGCAGCCTGATGCGCGCGGCCGCATCCCCGGGTATCTCGGGCACGGTTTGGGAGGCGCCCTCCGGCAACTTCTGCCCTTTGGACCTCGCCAGCCTGAGGCGGTCTACCGTCCCGTCGCGGGTCAGGCCGTCAGGCTTGAGCGTGAGACCGGCAAGTTCGGCGCTGTCCACCTGGTCGAGCCGCTGGCCGGTCAGCACGCCCCAGTCATCCCCGGCATGGATCACCAGACCGTCGACCCGGCTCGCCTGGACATCGGCCCGCAGCGCGATCGTCGAAGGCTGGGCAGTGCCGCGCACCTTCACTTCCACGCTCATCTCGCCCGGCTTGCGGCCCGCCAGCGGCAGGGTGAGCGCCAGACCGTCCTTGCCCTGCACTTTCCACTCGACCGACTGCGCGCTGCCACCTTGCCGCAAAGTCACCGATTCCACGCAGGACGGCGCGGCGCCCGTCAGTACCAGCGGATTATCCCGTCCGACGACCAGCGTGGGCATCTCGGCGTTCTTGTCGCCGCCCGCCACCTGCCAGCCGCCGCCATCGGGCTTCTGGAGGAGGAAGTCCGGCCCTTCGAAGCGATCGAAGCCCCAGTAGCCGTAGACGTGGGCGCGCAAGGTTCCGGTAAAGGCGGCAGGCAGTTCCCCGCCCGCAAGGACATAGCCGCCTCGGTCCGCCCGTGCTTCGAGGGGGACGTCCACCGTCTGCCCCGAAGGCGCGGTGAGGGTAACTTTCATCTCCCGCGCATAAGCGGTCGAATAGATCAGCGGCGCCCCTTCCACCGGCAGCAGCGTGCCCTGCGCGCCGCCGGCCTGAACCGCGCAGACCGGATCGTTGGCGCTCGTGCGCAGGCGGGGCGGGCTACCGGATTCGATGGCCGGCATGGCGATCACCATGACCGATTTGGGCTTTTCAAACGAAGGCGCGGTGTTCAGCAGCAGGCCTGTACGGTCGCCCTTGCGCACGCTCAGCGTCGGCAGGTAGCTGAACTGCGGATTGGAAAAGGCGCCGAATATCTTCGCGATATCCCGCGCCACCCCGATATAGGCGCTGTAATAGCCATAGCCCGCTTCGCGCGTGGCGCTCAACTGCAGGGCAAGGTCCGTCGGTGCGCCGGTCAGCGTTTCCGCCACCGAACTGGTGTGGACGTCCGCCAACACCAGCGTTTCCCGGTTTTCGAGCAGGCATGACGCCTGAAGCTCGATCACTTTCGAGAGGCATTCCTCGTTCAGCTTCATCGACAGGCTGCGCGCCAGCGTCGGTGCCACGCTGCGCAGGAACTCGGGGTGATAATTGTCCTGCGCCCGGATCGCCGCCATGAAGGCATCGAGGCGGGAATGGTCGAGCGAGGCCTGGTTGAGGTCCTGCGTGGCGCGGACGAATTCGCCCGGCTTGCCGCGCACGGCATCCACCAGCGTCCCTTCCGCGCCGCCTGTATCGGGGACCAGGAACATGACCATCTGGCGCGCATTCTTCGGCACCGTCAGCGCCAGCGCCTTGTTCTTTTCCTTGTCCCTCCAGGTCTCGGCGATCTTGATCCAGTCCTTGGGCGGCGGATTGGTCGCGCCGCGCAGGAAAGCGGACACCATCAGGAATTTCGCGCCCTGATCCTCCGGCAGGTCCGCATGGATCGACAGCATGTCCCCCTCGGCAAGGCTGGGCACTTGCGCAATGGGCAGCGTTTCCTTGCCGCGCGTCACCTGGATACGCAGGCCGGGGCCGTTCAGTTCGAACGGCGCGGGATCGGCGGCGACCGCCGTGGACGAGGCCAGCATCGCGGCCATCGGCAGGGCCAGAGCCCCCGCATTGAGAGCCCATGAAGTGAGACGCGAAGGGCGTGCGCGGTTCTTCCCGGCAATGGGCAATGGCATTTTCCTGTTATCCGGCATCAAATTACGTCGCCCTTCCCCGCCTTTCCCACAACAGCGCCCTCCCGCCAAGCACGCGAAGGCCCATCGCCTCGTCGCAAAAACGAACATAAAGGGAACATTTCGTTTGAAAAGCCCTTCGGCATGGGACAGGCTCCGGCTGCAAGAGCTGCGCTTACGCTTAGCTGAACGCATGAGGAAAAGGTCTGGTTCAATGCCCCCGCTCGATATCGCCGAAAAGCTGACGATCCTCGCGGATGCGGCGAAATACGATGCGTCGTGCTCCTCTTCGGGCGTCAGGAAGCGGGATTCGCGTGGCGGCAAGGGGATCGGCTCCACGCTGGAAGGCGGCGGCATCTGCCATGCCTATGCGCCGGACGGGCGCTGCATCAGCCTGCTCAAGATACTGCTGACCAACAGCTGCATCTTCGATTGCCACTACTGCATCAACCGCAAGTCCTCCAACGTGCGCCGCGCCCGCTTCACCGCGAAGGAAGTGGTGGACCTCACGCTCGACTTCTACCGCCGCAACTATATCGAGGGGCTGTTCCTATCCTCGGGCATCATCCACACGCCCGACTATACGATGGAGCAGATCGTCGAAGTGGCCCGCTCCCTGCGGGAAGACCACGATTTTCGCGGCTACATCCACCTCAAGACCATTCCCGACGCCGACCCCGAACTCGTGGCGCGGGCCGGGCTCCATGCCGATCGGGTATCGATCAACGTGGAACTGCCGACCGCCGGCGGCCTCCAGCGCCTCGCACCCGAAAAGTCGCAGGCGCGGATCGAAGGTGCGATGGGGACCATGCGCTCGGCGATCGAGGAGGGAGCCGACGCCAGTCGGCGGTTCCGCTCCGCCCCCACCTTTGCGCCCGCCGGACAATCGACCCAGATGATCGTCGGCGCCGACGCCGCGACCGACCGCGACATCGTGTCCCGCGCCGCCGCGCTCTACGACCGTTTCGATCTCAGGCGCGTCTATTACTCCGCCTTCAGCCCGATCCCGGACGCCAGCGTCGTCCTGCCGCTCCAGCGCCCGCCGCTGATGCGCGAACACCGGCTCTACCAGTCGGACTGGCTCATGCGGTTCTACCAGTACACGCCGCAGGAAGTCGGCGCGGCGGTCGATCCGGCCACGGGGATGCTCCCGCTGGACATCGATCCCAAGCTGGCCTGGGCGCTACGCTTTCGCGATCGTTTCCCGGTGGACGTCAACCGCGCCCCGCGCGAACTGCTGCTGCGCATCCCCGGCCTCGGGGTGAAGGCGGTGGATGCCATCGTCTCGGCGCGCCGCTGGCGGACCCTGCGACTGGACGACGTGGCGCGCATGACCGTTTCGGTGAAGAAGCTGCGGCCGTTCATCGTCACGGCAGACTGGCGGCCCACCGGGCTGATCGACAGGGCCGACCTTCGCGCGCTCGTCGCTCCGCCCGCCACGCAGCTGGAACTGTTCGCGGCCTGACCATGCGGATGGTACGCCTTGATGCCGAAGATGACTTCGATGGCTGGCGCGCCGCCGCCCGCATGCTCGCGGCAGAGCGCATAGCCGCGAACGAGGTACTCTGGCAGATCGGCGACCGGCCGGTGGACCTGTTCGGGGGAGAGCCGATTGCCGTGGACGCCGCGCAGGCGCCGCCGATGCGGGTTTCCAGGGCGTTCTTCGATCTTGCGCGTGATGCGGCGCTTCACAGCGAGCCCGAGCGTTTCGCGCTGCTCTATGCCCTGTTGCTGCGCCTGCTGGACCAGCCGCACCTGCTGCAGGACCGTGCCGACCGGCCCCTGCGCCGCCTGGAGGGTCTCGCGCAGAACGTGCGGCGCGACATCCACAAGATGCATGCCTTCCTCCGCTTCCGCGAACTGCCGGATGGAGACGGCACGCGGTTCGTCGCCTGGTACGAGCCCGAGCACCACATATTGCGTCGCAATGCCGCCTTTTTCGTGGAACGCTTCACCAACATGCGCTGGTCGATCCTGACCCCGCGGGGTGCGCTCCACTGGGATGGCGCCCTGCTGACCGAGGGACCTCCTGCACAGCGCGGCGACGCACCTGGCGACGATCCGGTGGAAGGGGTCTGGAAGGCCTATTACAGCGCCATCTTCAATCCGGCGCGGGTCATGCCGCGCGCCATGCTCAAGGAAATGCCGCGCAAGTACTGGCGAAACATGCCCGAGACCGCGCTGGTCCCGCAACTGATCGCCGGTGCCCGCAAGCGCGAACTGGCGATGATCGAGCAGGATCGGGCCGGGCCGCCGCGCCAGCTGGATACTCCGACCATACGATCAAGGGGGGCAGGCGGAGATGATGCGCTCGAGCTGCTGCGTCAGGAGGCGACCGCCTGTCGCCGCTGCCCGCTCTGGCAACCGGCGACCCAGACCGTATTCGGCGAAGGACCGCACGATGCCGAGATCATGATCGTGGGCGAACAGCCCGGCGACCGGGAAGATATCGTGGGCCGCCCGTTCATGGGCCCGGCCGGCGAAGTCTTCGACCGGGCCATGGCGGCGGCGGGGATCGACCGTGCCCGCGCCTACGTCACCAATGCGGTAAAGCACTTCAAGTTCGAGCCGCGCGGCAAGCGCCGCCTTCATGCCCGTCCCCATGCGGGCGAAGTCGAGGCCTGCCGCTGGTGGATCGATCAGGAACGCGCCATCGTGCGCCCCAGACTGGTGATCGCGATGGGGGCCACGGCGGCCCGGTCGCTCACCGGCAAGGCGATGACGATCGGACAGGAGCGCGGCCGGGCAGTGCCGCTGGCGGACGGTACGCCTTGCTGGATCACCGTCCACCCCAGCTATCTGCTGCGCCTTCCTCCCGAGGCCGACGCCGATGCCGAATTCGCCCGCTACGTCGCCGATTTGCGTAAAGCCGCCAGCAGCCTCGTCCAGGCAGCCTGACGCCGCGCGGCACCGAAGGTGGTCCGCTGCCACCCTTGGGGAACTGGCCCGGCCGCCAGGCCAGACCCGCGCGCGCACGGACTAGGAGGTATCATAAGCCTTGTGCCTTCGCATATAAGGGCACTCTTCAGAGACAGCGTTCGGATGCAGACGGCCGCAGCGCCCCACACCAACTCCTCCAGACTCATCGAGCCCGCGCTGAATTTCTAAGCATTATCGCGCAATTCCGGCGAACGCCGCCATAAATCTCGCTAGAATCATGGGACCCACTAGCCCTAGGCAGAGAACGGCAGGGCGATTAAACAGTGCCCTTTTCCGTTAGACTCATTCGCGGCAATCACGCACAACGCCTTGCACAAGATGTCGCAGCAAGCGGCGCTTATGAAATGGGAGAGCTGGATTGGAACAGCTTGAAACGGCAGGCGCGGAGTGGCGCCGCCATTGGCCGATGGTCCTTGCGGCCTGCATCGGCTTTTCGTTCATGTCGTTCATGACGGCCGCTGCCGGCGTGTTCATGGACCCGCTCGCGGCGGAATTTCACTGGGGGCGAACCGAACTCTCCGCCGGCATGGCGATCGCCTCGCTGCTGTCCATCCTCTGCTCTCCCTTCATCGGCATTCTGATAGACCGGCACGGCTCGCGCCGCCTTGCGCTGCCCGGCCTTGTGTTGACGAGCCTGGCAATCGCGGCGTTTTCGCAGGTCAACGGCTCCATCCCCCAATGGCTTGCACTGTGGGTGATATGGGGCGTTGTCGCGCTTCTGGTGCAATCCACCCTCTGGTCCGCCGCAATCGCCAGCGTGTTCAGGGTGGGGCGCGGGCTGGCGCTTGGCGTAACGATGTCGGGCACGGCGCTGGCGCAAGTCGTCGCCCCGCCGCTTTCCAACGCGCTAATCGAGGCATTCGGCTGGCGCACCGCCTATATCGCCCTCGGCCTGGGCTGGGGCGGACTGGCGCTGGTCCTCTCGGCCCTGTTCCTTTTCGACGTGCGCGATCAGGCGCGGCGCAGGCAGTCGCAGGGCAAAGGGCCGCCCGAGGCCGCTCCGGACCTGCCCGGCCTCGGCATCGGGCAGGCATGGCGCGACATATCGCTCTGGAAAGTCGCCGTAGCGACGTTCCTCGTCCTGACCGTGACCATTGCCGTCGTCGTCCACCAGTTCCCCATTCTGGTCGAGGCGGGCATGAGCCGCTCGCAGGCAGCCTGGCTCGTCAGCCTTTCCGGGGTTGCGGGCGTGATGGGCAAGCTGGTCTCCGGCACGCTCATCGACCGGTTCCATGCGCGCACCGTGGGCGGCATCACCCTGGCATCGACCGCCGTGGGATGGCCTTTGCTCATGCAGGGCATCGCAACGCCTGTCACCATCGTCATCGGCATCATGATCAGCGGCTATGCGGCAGGCACCAAGATCCAGCTCTGCAGTTACCTGACCGCCCGGTACGCCGGGATGCGGCACTATGGAACGATCTTCGGCTTCATGACCAGCGTGATCGCGCTCGCCTCCGCCATCGGGCCGCTCGCTGCGGGCCTCTCCTACGATCGCTACGGCAGCTACACCCCGTTGCTGCTCGCCGGTGTCGCGATCTCGCTCATCTCCGGGGGGCTGGTCTTCAGCCTGCGGCCCTATCCTGAATGGCGCGCGGCGACGGCAGCGCCCGCCTGAAGCCTGGCCTTACGGCGGCCCGATCAGTCGCCAGCCGCTTCTTCCGCCTTCATCTGAAAGCGCGCGCGAATGCGGCGGGCCCAGACCTTGCGGCTATACTGGCTGGCGATGCCTGCGAGTTCCGCGTCACCCTGCATCAGGGCCCCGAACTCCATCAGCCGGGCATTGCGCCAGCTTTGCACGAAACGGCGATGCTCGGGCGAAACATCGTCGACTGCCGGGCCTTGATAAGTCCTGCGCGAGAAAGCCACGTTGATGTCGAAGACAAGCTTTATATAAGCGCTGTCGGCAAGCTCGAAGACGACATCCTGGGTTTCGCGTTCCAGTTCGCGCACGTCGTCGAAACTTGCATCGTCGCGAAGCGCGTGCGTCCGTTCGACCAGCGACGCGATACCGGCGGCGATCCTGTCGTGAGGAGCGCGGGCCGCCTTGCGCATGGCTTCCACCCATAACGCAGTGGCGATTGCCGTGACATCCTCCGGCGGCACATCCATCATCGACAGGTACATCGAAACGATGGATTCGATCGTCGTCGCGTCGGGCCGGGACGCGAAATAGCCGCCGTTGTTGCCCCGGCGCACGGCCAGAAACCCTTCGCGCTCCACCAGCCGTGCGGCCTGCCGCACGGTGGCGCGGGCGAAGCCCAGCTCGGAAATCAGCGCCTCTTCGCGCCCGATATAGGCTCCCGGCTCACGGGCGAGGACGATCTCCCTGAGCTTGTCGGCGGCAGCGTCGAGCGCCGTTCTGCTTTTGCGCATGTTCATTCCACCATCTCACAACACGAAAGCCATGAGCGCGTCCAGCCTGTTCGTGGCGGCGATGGCAAGGAAGCATAGGCTGCTTGACAGCCTTTGAGTATCCTATTTAAGACTTATCGCAATAAGAGTCGGGGTGCAAAAAGGCATCTGGCAATCATTCAGGACTCATTTTGGAGAGAGGCATGTCACGTCTTCCTTGGGACATGAGCGGCCGCGTCGTCGTCATATCGGGCGGCAACGCCGGCATCGGTCTGGGCTTCGCACGCGGCATCGCGCGAGCGGGCGGCGATCTGGTCATCTGGGGCCGCCGCCAGGACAGGAATGAAGAGGCGGCACGCGAACTCGCCGAGTTCGGGGGGCGCATCTTCACCCAGGAAGTCGACGTTGCCGACGAAGCCCGCGTGGTGGAGGCCTTTGCCGAAGCCACTGCGCAAATGGGCCGGGTGGACGGCGCCATCGCCAATGCGGGCCTGATGAAGAACCAGGGCTGCTTCACCAACATGACAGGCGAGGCCTGGCATGACCTGCTTTCGGTCAACCAGCACGGCGCGTTCTATCTCGCCCGCGAAGCCGCCCGCCACATGCGCACCCGCGCCGAAGCCGGCGACCCGGGCGGTTCGATCCTGTTCTGCGCCAGCCTTTCCGCCGTGACCGGCTCGATCGGAATGCAGCACTACAACGCCTCGAAGGGTGCCATGGCCGCGCTCGCACGCGGAATCGCGGTCGATATGGGCAAGTACGGCATTCGCGCCAACACCGTCTGCCCCGGCTATACCGAAAGCGAGACAGTGAAGGATCAGGGGCCGGACTCACCGCTGGGCAGCCAGGTGCGCGAACGCTGCCCGATCCCGCGCTTCGGCAACCCGTCCGATTTCGAAGGCATCGGCGTCTACTTCATGAGCGACGCATCGCGCTATCACACCGGCGACCTTGTCCGCGTCGACGGGGGCTGGATGGCCAATGCCGGCAAGCTCAACACTTCGGCGGAGCGCAGGGCATGAGCACCGACGTCAAAAAGGATACTGAAACGGTGCGGACCAGTGTCTTCCGCGTAGAGCAGTTCCGCGATCCGCAGATTTCGCCCGAACGCCGCGCAGAACTCGAAGCGGCCGAAGCCGAACCTCTCGACATGACGGTAGAAGGCGTACTGGCAGAAGCCGCCGCGCAGACCGGCCTTTCCGACTTCGGCCCGATGGACTTCACCGAGCGCCTCGGCGCGCTTCTTGGCGAAGTCTCCGCAAACGGGAACCTGTGGCGCTTCGCCAAGGCGCAGTTCCGCGCCGCCTGCGTGAAGCAGGCCGCAAACCGCCTCAAGAACAAGGCCTTCCTCGACAGCCATCCGGGCGTCGAGGACGAGGTGATCGATCGTCCGATCATCATCGTCGGCCTGCCGCGTTCGGGAACGACTCACCTCGAGAACCTGATCGCGGCCGACCGCCGGCTGCGGCACCTTCCGGTCTATCTCGGCTCCGAAGCGGTCCTGGCACCCGGCGAGACGGCCGGCCCCGATGGGCTGGACCCGCGCTGGACCCGTTCGGCCGCGCACTGGGACCGGATGAAGCAGAACGCCATCATGGCCGCCATGCATGAACACTCACCCGACCATGCCTGCGGCGAGAACGAGCTGCAGATGCCGGACTTCACCACATACCAGTGGGAATGGATGGCCGAAGTCCCCGCCTGGCGCGACTACCTGCTGCGCCACGACCAGACGCAGCACTATGCCTATGGCAAGCGGATGCTGAAGGCGATCGCGCATCAGTTCCCGTCCGACCGGCGCTGGATCCTCAAGGGTAACCAGCATAGCGAGCAACTCCCCGCACTCGTCGCGAATTATCCGGATGCCTATGTCGTCCAGATCCACCGCGATCCGCTGGCCTTGCTGCAATCGGTGCTGACGATGCGGGGGCTGTCCGTGCTCGTCCACCAGAAGCACCCGCAAATCCAGGCTCACGTCGCCTACTGGGTGGACCGCATAGAACAGATGCTGCGCGCCTACCTGCGCGACATGGACCGGGTCCCCGAAGGCCGGCGGCTCGACATCCTGTTCGCAGACGTGATCGCGGACGATATCGGCACCGCGCAAAAGGTGCTGGAATTCGCCGGGCTGCCTTCCAGCGCCGAAAGCGTCGGGGACATGCGCGGCTACATGGACAGCCACCCGCGCGGAAAGGACGGCCGGGTGGTCTACGACCTGGCGGGAGACTTCAACCTCGATATCCCGAGCCTGCGCCAGCGCTTCGCGTTCTACACGGACCGCTTCCCGGTAAAACAGGAAGTGAAATGACCCGCAAGCTCAGCCGGTGGGATGCGAATTCGCACAGCGAGCTCGCGTACATCGCGCTGCTGACGATGCCGACTCAGACAGGAAGCCAAGCCATGCAACCCATCATCCGCGATGCGAACCAGCCGCTCAATGCCCAGATCATCAATGACGGCGCGGGCAGACAGGATGCCGTCGATCTCGGCAACGGCATCTTCATGTCGAGGGACGTCTCGAACCTCTACCTGGTGACGACCGCCGAGGGCAGTGTCCTTGTCAACACCGGCATCGTCTACAGCGCCGCCGAGAACAAGCGCCGCTTCGATGCGGCCAGCGACCAGCCGATCCGCAAGATCGTGTTCACCCAGAGCCATGAAGATCACATTGGCGGATGGCCCACCTTCAACGCCCCCGGAATCGAGACGATCGGACAGGCCAACCAGCCTTTCGTGCGCACCCAGTTCCGCGACCTCGGCCCGGCCATGGCTGCCCGTTCGCGGCGCTTGTGGAGCCGCGACCAGAAGCGGGAACTGACAGAACGGCCCGAACCCACGCTGACGACCACGTTCCATGACAGCCACGCCTTCGAACTGGGTGGGCGGCGGTTCGAACTCTACGCGGTCCCCGGCGGCGAAACGGTAGACTCGCTGGTGATCTGGCTGCCGGACGACAGGATCGTCTTCACCGGCAACATGACCGGCCCGATGTTCGGCCATGTTCCCAACCTCTATACCCTGCGCGGCGACCGCTACCGCTATGTCCAGTGGTACATCGACAGCGTCCAGCGCGTGATCGACCTCGGCGCCGAAGTGCTGATAACCGGCCACGGCGAGCCGGTTCGCGGGGCCGACAAGGTGCGCACGAGCCTCAGCAGGATGCGCGATGCGGCCCAGTATCTGCGCGATGCGACCTTCAAGGGCATGAACGCCGGCAAGCCTCTCTGGGAACTGATGGAAACCATCCGGCTGCCCGAGAACCTTGCCATCCCGCAGGGTCACGGCAAGGTTTCGTGGATCGTCCGTTCGATCTGGGAGGAGCATCTCGGCTGGTTCCGCTACGATTCCTCGACCGAACTCTATGCCGTGCCGCCGCAGGCCGTGCTCGGCGATCTCATCGAACTTGCCGGTGGACCCGCGGCCGCGCTCGACCTTGCCGCGCGCTATCTCGGCGGAAACCAGCCGCTCAAGGCTCTCCATGTCGCAGAAGCCGTCACCGCGGCAGCGCCTGAAGATCGCCGGGCACTGGAAATCCAGCTCGCCGCACAGCACGCCATACTCGAGGCCGCCGGACGCGAGAATTTCAGCGAAGTACGCTGGCTCGAAAGCGAAATCCGCCGCCTCGAAGCGGCACTGGCAGGGGGCGAATAATGGTGCACCCTCGCCTTTCGGTCGATGCGATGTGTTCGTTCCAGTGGCCGTTCGCGCGCGAACTGGCACTGTGGAAGGACATGGGCCTGCGTCATGCCGGGCTGCTGATGAACAAGATCGCCGACGATCCCGATCGCGATCTCAAGGCTCTCGGCGATGCCGGTATCCGCGTCAGCACGTTGATCACCGCCGGCTTCCAGCTCGGCGATCCCTCGTCCTGGAGCGCGACGCGGGCCATACACCGCGCGATGATCGACCTCGTGGCGGCTCACCGCGGACACTCGATCTACTTCACGACCGGACGGACGGTCAGTTGCGACTGGGATGAAGATTTCGCGCTTTTTGCCGAAGCGGTCGCGCCGACCGTGGCCCATGCCCGCGAACGCGGCGTCATCGCAGCATTCGAGCCGAGCCTCAGAACCAGCGCCTCGTTCTGCACGACGCTGTCGGATGCCGTGGAGATCGCCGAGGCGACAGGGCTGGGCATCGTTTCCGACTTCAGCAACAACTGGATGGAACGCGGCCTTCGGGGAACCCTGAAACGGGCGATGCCTCATATCGCACTCGTCCAGATCGGCGACATCGCGATTTCCGGCACAGGCGGCCGTTCCCATATCGGCCAGGGCGACCTGCCGCTGGAACGCATGATGGGCGACGTGCTGGACGCGGGCTACGAAGGCGTCTTCGACCTCGAGGTCGTGCCTGCAGACTACACGGCGAATACGAACGAGGACGAATTGCGCGCCGGAATCTCCGCCGCTTCGGACCTGCTCCATGCCATGAACATCTGAAAACCCACGCATCTGAACGAAATGGCCCGAAAGCGGGCAGGGAGAGATTGGAATGTCCGAGACTTTCGCAGGCAAGGCCGCGCTCATCATCGGTGCAGGCCAGAACATCGGTCGCCGCATCGCGCAGGAATGGGCGGCGCGCGGGGCCCGTGTCGCCGTGGCCGACATCAGCCGAGAGGGCGCGGAAGAAACCGCCGAGATCCTCCGGCGGGCAGGCGGCGAGGCGATCGGGCTGCATTGCAACGTGCTGGACGATGCCTCGGTAGAGGCGACCATCGACGCCGCCGAACAGGCGCTCGGGCCGCTCGACATTCACATGAACAATGCCGGCATCCTTTCAGGCGGAAACCCGCAGGACATTCCGATGGCGGAATGGCAGCGGATGTTCGACGTGAACCTCTTCGGCATGGTGCGGGCCAACAATGTGATCGTCCCGCGCATGATCGCGCGCGGGTCCGGCCATATCGTCAACACCGGCAGCTTCGCAGGGCTCTATCCCTTCGCGGCGAGCCGTGTCCATTATGCCGCTTCCAAGGCGGCGGTCGTGTCGATGTCGCAGAATCTCGCGCTCTACCTCAAGCAGTACGGCATCCGGGTAAGCTGCCTCTGTCCAGGCCCCGTCATGACGACTTCTCCCGATGCCATGAAGCACTTCAGCGAGAATTACGTGATGCGCGCGCCGGGCAGCCCTCTTTCGGTCAAGACCCAGCAGGAAACCGCAACGGTCCTATCCGATGCGATGGAAGCCGGCTGCATTCTCATACCGACGCACGAGGAGGCATGGGAAACGCTGGTGGAGGTTGCCGCCGATCCGGATGCCTTCGTCGAAAAGAAACACCGCGAATTCCTCGCAGGCGATCCGGGCCGCCCCGGCATCACGCAGGACGTGATCGATTCGATCAAGGTCTGAACAGGGAAACCGCGAGGAATTCGATGGAATTGCTGGTTCCCCACGCGCGAACCGAGCGCGGAAAGGCCATTGGCCGGGCAGTGACCGCGCGTGAGATTTGCCAGCCGGCAAGTCCGGTCGAAGCGAGTTTACGGGACTTCATCTTTGCGGAAGTCTGGAACCGACCTGGCCTTGACCGGCGTACGCGCTATCTCATCGCGGTAGCCAGCGCGGCGTGCAGCAACGGCCCCAAGGCAGCACATGCCGGCAGCCCGATATCCGCTCACGGTAGGGGCAAGGCGCCGCGTTTGCCGCCTCGGGTGCTTCCGCAAACCCTTGCGGGAGCACCCGGCCAATTCCTTGAGGATGCCATCCCGCGCCGGGCGGAGATGAGCCGCCAGCCATAGAAAATGCCTATGCCGTTCCAAGGTCTGCGTATTTGACCACCGCCCTGCGCACATGTCATTCCCGTGCCAAAGCATGACGAACGGGGAGGTTGGAACATGACGGGCAGGACAGGATATCTCACACTGGCGATGGCGTGCATCCTGGCATCGGCAGCCGCGAATGCGCAGCCTTCCGATTACCCTGCACCATCGCCGGCCAGCGCCCCGCAGGAAGCCGGTGCCATCCCGCTCTACGGCGCCCGCACGCCGGGCTCAGCGGATAGCGAGGTGTGGGCGAAGTACTTCGGCAAGGACTACGCCGTCCGCAACGTCACCCGGCCGACCTTGACTCCGGTTCTACCCGATCCGGCCAAGGCCACCGGCGCGGCCGTGATCGTGGCGCCCGGCGGCGCGTTCATGGCGCTGTCGATGTCGCACGAGGGCTGGGATGTCGCCCAGGCCCTTGCCGATCGCGGCATCGCCGCCTTCGTCCTCAAGTATCGGTTGCTGCCCACTCCGAAGGATGAAAAGGAAGCGGGAAAATACGTCTGGGCCAAGATGATGGAGGGCATGCCCGATCCAAGCCGGCCGCCGGTGCTAGGCAACCCGCAGGCGACCGAGGATGGTCTGGCCGCCCTTGCCATGGTGCGGGAAAATGCCGCGAAGTGGGGCATCGATCGCGCGCGGGTGGGCATGATCGGGTTTTCGGCCGGAGCGATGACTTCGCTCCAGACGGTACTCGCCGCAAAACCCGGAGAGCGTCCCGCATTCTTCGGCTACATCTATGGCCCGCAGGCAAAGATCGACGTTCCGGCCGATGCCTCCCCGATGTTCGATGCCATCGCGCTAGACGATCCCCTGTTCCCCTCGATGGGCTTCCCCATCGCGCAGGCCTGGCAAGCCGCGAAACGCCCGGTCGAAATCCACGGCTACCAGCAGGGCAGCCATGGTTTCGGCCTCGGCAAGCCGAACACGACGACCACGCTCCTCATCGACGAGTTCACCGCGTGGCTCGCGATGCAGGGCTTCCTGACGCGAAAGTCAGCCCCTTAGGCGCGGAGATCACCGCATCCCGTCACCCGCCCCGCACGAGCTGGAAACTGCGCGCCATGTGCTCGGAAAAGCCGTTTTCTGCGGGATGGAACGTCCACAGACGGTTCGTGTCGCGGATTTCGCCGATGCTTTCGGCCACGGTGTCGATCGTCCAGTCGGGCCGGTAAAGGCCCTCGGTCTCGGTGATGAAGGCACGGGCCACCCGCCCCCCCATCGAGACGTACATTTCACCCGTGACCGAGCAGCTCTCGTGCGCGAGCCAGCCGACCACGGGCGCAACGAGGTCCGGTCCCATGGGCGGATATTGCGAGATGTCGAGCCCCTCTGCCATGCGCGTCACGGCTCCGGGAAGGATGATGTTCGATTTCACCCCGCGCGCCGCGCCCTCGATGGCGACGATGTTGTTGAGACCGATCATGCCCGACTTCGAAACCGCGTAATTCACCACGCTGGGCATCGAATAGAGGCCGCCGATCGAGCCCGTCAGCACGATGCGCCCATAGCCGTCCCCGACCATGCGTTCGAACGCCGGGCGCACGACGTGGAAGGCTCCGAGCAGGTGGACATCCACCACCGCGCGGAAATCCTCGTAGCTGATCTCCTCCAGCATCGCGAACCGGTTGTTCCCGGCGTTGTGGATCAGGACGTCGATCCGGCCGAAGGCATCCAGCGCCGCCTCGACGATCGCCTTTCCGCCTTCCGGTGTCGCTACACTGTCGGAGCAGGCAACCGCTTCATATCCGGCATCGCGCAAGGCGCGGGCGGCCTCTTCGGCAGGCCCGGCGTCCGAACCGCTGCCCGACAAGGCACTGCCGTTGTCGTTGATGACGACTCTCGCCCCCAGCGAGCCGAGCAGCTCGGCATAAGCCCGGCCGAGGCCCCGGGCCCCGCCGGTGATGACGACGACCCGTCCATCGAAGCGGCGATCAGTCATGTGTTTCTCCAGGTTGTTTCACCCGCTGGCCATGGCGTGTGCATGCTGCGTGTGTGGGGGGATATGCGATGGGGGCGCGCTCCCGGCGCTTCATGGTCCTGCGCTTCATATCTCCAGGCAGACCTTGCCGACCTGACAGCCCGACCGCATGTGCGCCATTGCCTCGGCAAATTCCGCAAGCGGGAAGACACGGTCGACCACCGGATGGAGGTCATGCGCCTCGATGCAGCGAACCATGTCGATCTGGTCGCGGCGACTGCCGACGGTCACGGCTTGCAGGCAAAGGCGCTTGGCCTGCACGGCCGCGAAGGGCATCGAGTCCGTCTCGAAACCGGCGGTCGCCCCGATGATGGCGATGTGGGCGCCCGTTCTTGCCGCGCGCACGCTTTGCGGCAACGTGTTCGGACCGCCCACTTCGATGACATGTTCCACGCCGAGCCCTCCTGTAAGCTCAAGCGCGGCCTCGGCCCATTGCGGCGTTTCATGGCGGCCGATCACATGATCCGCGCCAAGACGGCGCAGATGCGCCAGTTTAGCAGGCGACGAACTGACGGCGATGACGGTGGCGCCCGCCGCCTTGGCGAACTGGAGGGCGAACAGGGAAACCCCGCCGGTTCCCAGAACGAGCACGCGGGCGCCGGGCTTCACGGCGCCGTCGGCCACCACCGCGCGCCAGGCTGTCACCCCCGCGCAGGGCAGGCAAGCCGCCTCCACGAACGAGAGATTTCGCGGCGCCGGCGTGAAATGCGAGGCAGGCCGCACGACCTCCCCGCAAGCGAAACCGTCGGCCGGGCCTCCCGGCGAATTGTCCAGGTCGGCGCGGTCGATATGGCCATCGCCCCAATTGGGGTGGAACAGGCTGATGACCCTGTCGCCAACCGCATACCGGGTGACGCCTTCTCCCACTTCCACCACTTCACCCGCGCCATCGGAGAGGGGGATCAGGCCGGGCGGCGAGGGAAACAGGCCCGAGAACACCAGCCCGTCACGAAAGTTAAGCGATACGGCACGGATACGAACGCGGATTTCGCCCGGCCCTGCCGAAAGGGATGGCAAATCAAGAAGAGAGAAACTGTCCTGGCCTGCCTGTAGACGCAGCGCTTTCATCGATAATCCGCCCCTTGCGCGTTCGATGCAACGCCGCGTTCGGTCATTCCGGCCGGGCCGAATTCGCCAAGGTCGGTTGCGGGCAAAGGCACAGATTGCGGACCGAACCGACCAGTCATTTTCCAAGCTCTCCCGGCTGCGGTGCAGGGCACTGCTCGCAGTCGTTCCCTGTGCCGGGCAGCACGCTCGCAAACTTGACCGATCGCGACAATCACCTGTTTCCCGCAAGAATTTCGCCCCCGCGATTGTCCGCGCCGAAGCTGTCCAGTTCAGGCTCGAGGTGTCGCCGGTCTGGAAAAAATGGGGCGGCCGGTCAGTTCCAGAGCCGATCACGCCTTCACCCAGCTTGATGCGCGCCAACCCTCTTTCCCCGTGGCTCGCAGGCGCGGGCGACGGCCCCGGCCGAACAGCCTCAGCCAGGTTCGTTCGCCAGCCAGTTTGCCGCAAGCGCGCGCAGTTCGGAGGTCTTGATCTTTGCCGATCCGGTCAAGCCCATCTGCGCTTCGTCGAGGCCGATGATCCGGCGCGGCACCTTGTAGCTTGCCAGCACGGTGCGCAGTTTTTCGCGCAGCACATCCTCGCCTGCTTCGGCGCCGGCATGGAAAACCACGCAGGCGACCACGATCTCGCCCAGCGTCTCATGCGGCACCCCGACCGTCTGGCTCATCTTGATGCCCGGAAGCGCGCGGATCGCCTCGTCGATCTCCAGCGGAGAGACGTTCGCGCCGCCGGTCTTGATGATGTCGTTGAGCCTGCCCTGCCAGTGCAGCCTGCCCTCTTCGTCGAGCCTGCCACCGTCCCCCGTGCGGAAATAGCCTGTCTCGTCCAGTGTCTCGAACAGCGGCGTGCCGAGATAGCCGAGCATCAGCGTCGGTCCCTTCACCGCGATCTCCCCGTTCTGCCCCAGCGCAACTGCATGGCCCGTCAGCGGATCGACGATCTTGAGGAGGTTCCCCGGCAGCGGAATTCCGTGGCTTTCGCCTGCGGTATCGGCCGTCGTCATGGCCGGGAACGCCGCGCTCAGCGTGAACGTCTCGGTATTGCCGTAGCAGTGCCGCGGTTCGATCCAGCTGGTGGTGACAGTCGGATGAGAGGCGAGCGGGCATGCCATGTCCACGAAGGTCACGGAGGACAGGTCCACCGATTGCCAGTTCGGAGCAGCGGTAAGCTGTTCCCACTGATGCGGCCAGGCGAAGGGAAACGTCACCCGCTCCGACTGGAAAAGGTCCAGCGCCTCCACCGGATGGAACGTGCGCTGAAGGATCAGCGAGCCGCCCATCGACAGGGTTCCGCCGATGATCATCGAAAAGTTGCCGGACCAGAAGAACCCGTTGGCAGTCCAGCTGCGCACCCCGTCGCCAAGGCCTTGCTGGCGGCCCATCCGCCACATCTGCAACGATACGCCCTGATGAGCGGAAAGAATGCCCTTCGGCCGCGCGGTAGAGCCGGACGAGAAGAACAGCGCCCCCGGATCGGCCGGGACCACGCTTCGCGAACGCGCCTCCAGCCTGGCCTCGCCGATCGCCTGCCCCAGTTCGAGGAACTCGCGCCAGGAACGAACGGCACCGCGCCTTTCCCCGCCCAGCACAACCAGTTCCCTGAGGAACGGAAACCGGCTGGAACCATAGCCTCCCGGAACGCCCGTCCCGATCTGCGGGTCGAGATCGCAAAGGATTTCGAGGAAATCCTTCTTCAGCACGCCCCGTTCGAACAGCAGGCACGACACCGCCGAATGCGCGATCAGGTATTCGAGTTCGGCGGGTGTCGAAAATGTGCTGAGCGGAGTGGCGACGCCGCCCGCCAGTGCCGCACCGAACACCGCCGAGAGGAACTCCGCGCGGTTGGTCATGAGGATGCCGACACGCTCCCCCTTGCCCAGCCCCGACGCAATGAGCGATCGGGCCACCTCGCAGGAACGATCCCACAAGTCGCAATAGCTCCACCGCTCCCGCGAACCGTCGTCCAGCCGGTGGACCAGCGCTTCGCGGCCTCCATGGCGAGACGTCACGTCCCGAAGGAAGCCGCCAAGCGTCAGGGGGCCAATTCCCGTCTCCTCGCTCAGCGGAATCCCGCGCGCGATGGAGACGGAGCGATCAGCGACAAAGCGGTGCGAAGACGCATCGTGTACAGGCAATGTCCGTCCCTCAGTACGGAAGCTGGACTTCGTTGACCGCGGTGACCACGATCTTGCCGTCCTGGTTGGTCATGCGCACCTCGATGCGAACCACCGGGAAGCCCCATTCCGAGTTCTCGATCTTCTCGATCACCTCGCCCTCGATGTACGTGACATCGCCCTCGAAGGCAGGACCGCGGAACTCGGTCTTGGCGTGGCGCACCATGCCGTCATGCCCCGCCCAGAAGGCCAGATAATCGGTGTTCCAGGCGGCCATCGTCGCGCCGTAGCCATAAGCGCGGTGCATGCCGATCTCGCTGGCGCGGCCATCATCGATATGTCCGCGCGATGGGCCGAGGTAGAGCCCGTCGCGCAGGCGCGGATCGGTCAGCGCGCCTTCCTCGTCGAAGGAAAAGCCGTCTATCCAGCCCATGTCCTGATTGACCCAGCAATCGGGAACACCCTCCACACCCTGCCAGTAGAAACTGCCCCAGATGTTGAAGATGAAGGCGCGATACTCGGTGGTGAAGCTGGCGATGGAGTGCGGACCGATCACGCGGCGGGGCAACTTGTCTCCCACCGACACTTCCTCGAAATGCGGCGACTTGCCTTCGCGGTTCGAGAGGAACCAGTCGCGGCGGATCTTGTCGATCTCGTCCAGTTCGGCTGCCGTCCACTTGTGCGGGGTACCGGCGGTGGAAGCATACATGCCGCGCTTTTCGGCTTCCTTCGCCAGATAGCGGATCACCGTGGGGCAGGATTTCGCAATCAGATCGCCGCGCTGGTTGCGGTGGATCGTATCGCCGCGCTGGAACAGGGTGGGCCCGGCAAACTTGGTATCGGTCAGCTTGTAGCCGGTGAAGATGCGCTCATGGCTGAGATGGTCTCCGGGGCGGACATGGGTGCCGTACCACCACCATTCCTCACCGCCGAAGATCATGTGCTGGCCGTCGATCCGGCCGACGCAGGCCTGGTTGTTGCCGTGGCCATAGTCGAGCGCGACGCAGATCGATTGCGGCGCGATGATATCGCCGAACTTCGTCTGCGCGGCGAACCGCTGGTCCCAGTGGAGCGGGTTCACATAGTCCATCGCCATGACCCAGCGGCGAATGTCGGTCTTGTTGCACGGCTCCCACAGTTCGCCGCCGCCAACCTTGTGCCCAAGGCGCCACTCTACGTCGCTGATGTCCATCCGGACCGGGGTTTCGCTTGCGCTCACGCCATATCTCCCAATTGCCGGCTCGATCTGCTTGCCGGCGAATGCCGTCCAACGGGAGGCTTCGGGATGACAATTGCCGCGATTTCCCATCGCGACTTGACCGATCACGACAATCCATGCCGCGCACGCCCCGAGGTCTGGCGCTCCCGCCTCGCGGCGGTAATCTTGCCGCCAAAGCGTATCAGGGAATGACGCGCGGGAAGGAGTTGGGGATGGGGATCGCGGGAATCGACCATGTTAACATCAGGACCATGGATCCTGAGAGTTCGGCTCAATTCTACGAACGTGCGCTTGGCCTGGTCTACAGGCCCGGGCCGGCCGTCATGGGAAACCGGTCCCACTGGCTCTACGATGACGAAGGCAATGCGGTGATCCACTTCCGGGAGAAAGCCGCAGACACCGCAAGCACCGGCGCGATCGATCACGTTGCCCTTCGTTGCAGCAACCGGCCGGCGATGAAGGCCCGGCTTGATGGTGCCGGCATCCAGTATGCGGAAGCCGATCACATCACGCCCGGCCTTGCCCAGATCTTTCTCATGGACCCGCATGGCGTTGCACTGGAACTGAACTTCGCCGAGCCCCGACACCCGGACTGAGGCGCATGTTCAGGCGACTGCGTACCAAAACCTAAGGCGTCGTTAGACAATAAAGTGTGTTTTCGGGCCATCATCGGAGGCTCGTTACCGGAGCGCGGGCGCCCCGGGGAGGAGCCGGACGCCGCACGAATGCAGGCTGTGATTTTTTCCGTTCCATATGAGCCGGCCGCAACGGTTCCCGATAACGCGGCCCGCAGCATCCGGGAGCCCTGAATGACGCCTGTGCCGCCAAGGGAAAACCTGTTCGCCCGCCATGCCACGGCCATTGCGATCGGCGTGATCACCGCCGCCTTCCTGTTCGCGGCGCTGATGTTCGTAAGCCAGGACGCGACCCTCAGTCGCGCGCGAAACTGGGTGGACCATACTTATACGGTTCGCCGCCATATCTCACTCTTGCGGGATCTTTACGAAAACGCCGAGACCGGGCAGCCCGGCTATCTCCTGACCGGCAATCCCGACTTCCTCCAGACCTACCATGATGCCCTGCGAGACGCCAGGAACGCACCGCTCGATGACGCCCGCACGCCGATACGCCGCTCCATCCGGCAGGAACTCGCCCTGCTGCGCCACCTGACGGCCGACAATCCCTCCCAACAGGCCAATCTCGACGAGCTGGACCTGCGAAGCCAGGCCCTGCTCGACTATCTGGCCTCGACAATAAGGGCGCGCACCCTCCGGAACGGCCAGCAGGCCGGCGCTGCGGAAGTGGCCGAAGCCACGCTGGCGCACGGCAAGTACCTGATGGAGCGGGTACGCGAACAGCTCAGCATCATGACCACTGAGGAAGAGCACCTGCTGAGGCAGCGGCAGGAGGTCGATGCCACCAGCCTTGGTCACAACAAATGGCTGATGGGCATCATCACGCTGATTTCCTACGTCGCCATTGTCCTGGCGGTATGGCTCTATCAGCGCAGCCGCGCCCGGTCGCTGGCACAGCAGCGGCTTTACACGCGCGAGCTCGAACAGCGCGAGGAAGAGCTCAAGATGCAGCAGGAGGAGCTCAAGGCCTCGAACGAGGAGATTGAAGCGTCCAACGAGGAGCTTGAGGAAAAGACAGGGGCGCTGGAAGAGCAGAACGAGCGTATACGGGCACAGGCGCGCGATCTGGAGGAAGCCAAGCGACTGATCGAGGAAAAGGCACGCGAGGTCGAACAATCCTCGAAATACAAGTCCGAGTTCCTCGCCAACATGAGCCATGAGCTGCGCACGCCGCTCAATTCCCTGCTGATCCTCTCACGCGGGCTCGCCGCCAACGAAACCGGCAACCTGACCGCCGAACAGGTTGAAGAGGCGCGGGTCATCCACAATGGCGGCCTGGAACTGCTCAACCTCATCAACGATATCCTCGATTTGTCCAAGGTCGAGGCAGGCAAGATCCATATCATTGCCGAAGACACGCCCATCGATGCCATCGTCAGCCATCTGAGCCAGAGCTTCGAGCCTGTCGCGCGGGACAAGGGCGTGGCCTTCCACATCGCGTGCGACCCCGCCCTGCCCGCACGCCTCCATACCGATGCCCAGCGCGTCGAACAGATCATGAAGAACCTGCTGTCCAACGCGTTCAAGTTCACGCAGCAAGGCTCGGTCACACTGGCCCTGGAACGTGCCGCCAAAGGCGTGGCCCTGCAGCGGGCCGATCTCGATCCGGCCCGGACCATCGGGCTTTCGGTGACGGATACCGGAATCGGCATCGGCG
The DNA here is from genome assembly GCF_052279045.1 of Novosphingobium aeonii. Taxonomy (NCBI): domain Bacteria; kingdom Pseudomonadati; phylum Pseudomonadota; class Alphaproteobacteria; order Sphingomonadales; family Sphingomonadaceae; genus Novosphingobium; species Novosphingobium aeonii. Next base: position 2,081,901 of record NZ_CP176833.1, read on the forward strand.
AGAGCAAGCTCAAGGATATCTTCGAGGCCTTCCAGCAGGAAGATGGCTCCACCGATCGCCACTATGGCGGCACGGGGCTGGGCCTGACCATCGCCCGCAAATTCGCACAGGTGCTGGGCGGGGAGATCCACGTGCGGAGCATCAAGGGGCAGGGATCGACCTTCACCCTGTTCCTTCCGCTCGGCGAGGCAGGCACATCCATGGCCACGGCTGACCGGCACTCGAAACCCGCACAACCCGAGACCGTCCTGCCCGAAGGCACGGAACGCGGCCCCGCGAGACGGTTTCTCGACGACGACCGCCAGTCGCTGAAACCGGGAGATCGGGTCCTTCTCATCATCGAGGACGATCCCGAATTCGCCATGACCCTGATGAAGACGGCGCGCAAACGGGGTTACAAGGTGCTTGCCGCCGGAGACGGCAAGAGCGGGCTCATCCTGGCCGCCGACTATCCCGTCAGAGCCATCCTGCTCGACCTGCGGCTGCCCGATATCGATGGCCTGAACGTCCTCGACCAGTTGAAGCACGCGCTGAACACTCGCCATATCCCGGTGCACATCATTTCCGGCGCAGACGACGCCGAGCCGTTCACGCCCATGCGCAAGGGGGCGGTGGGTTTCCTTGCCAAGCCTGTGGCCGAGGAAGAGATCGACACCGCCTTCACCCGGATCGAGGCCATGCTGCGCGCCGAGATCAAGCATGTCCTGCTGATCGAGGACGACCGCGTGACGCAAACAGCCATCCGCCGTCTGCTGGGCCAAAAGAATATCGAGATCACCGTAGCGGAAACCGGTTCCAGCGCGTTCGAACAGATGAAGCTGCAAGCGTTCGACTGCGTGATCCTCGACCTCAGCCTGCCGGACATGACCGGGTTCGAATGGCTGAAACTCGCGGAAGGCGTGATTGGCGAAGATGGGCGGCCGCCGGTTATCGTCCACACCGCGCGCGACCTTACCGAAGAGGAAAACCGCAATCTCGCCCGATATACCGGGAGCATCGTGATAAAGGGCGCCTCTTCATCGGAACGCCTGCTGGATGAGGTCACGCTGTTCCTGCACAGCATCGAGGCAAGCCTCTCGCGCGACCAGCAGGCCCTGATCCGCATGCACCACGATCCCGACCAGTCACTCAAGAACCGCACCGTGCTGCTTGTCGATGACGACATGCGCAACACTTTCGCGCTGTCGAGAGCGCTGAAGAAGCACAGCCTCAACCTGGTCATCGCCGACAATGGGCAAATGGCGCTGGAGAAGCTGAAGGAAAACGATCAGATCGAACTCGTCATCATGGACATCATGATGCCCGTGATGGACGGCTATCAGACCATGCGGGAAATTCGCGGCAATCGCGAGTGGGCGCAATTGCCGATCATCGCGTTGACCGCGCGCGCCATGCCCGAAGAAGTCGATCGCTGCATGGAAGCCGGTGCCAACGACTACATGATGAAGCCCGTGGACATTGACCGGCTCCTGACGCTCTTGCGGGTCTGGCTGTTCCGTCAGGAGAAGGCGGCATGACGCTGGCCGCCGCCCCCTTCGGATCACCCGCAGACGCCGCGCCGGAACCCGGTAGCGCGGCAAACGCATCCGCGCCCGTCCCGCGCGAGGATATCGAATCCATCGAGATTTCCCTGCTGCTCGAAGCCATCCGCCGCCGCTGGAGCTATGACTTCACGCATTATTCCCACGCCTCGCTTCGCCGCCGGCTCGATCAGGCGCGGCGTTCCGCCGGGCTTGCGAACTTCAGCGAGCTTCTCGCCCGCGTCCTGCATGACGATGGCTTCTTCGACCGGTTGCTGCGCTACATGTCAGTCACGGTCACGGAGATGTTTCGGGATCCGCCATGCTACCGGGCCATGCGCGAGCGTCTGATCCCGGTGTTCAAGACCTTTCCCTTCATCAAGATCTGGTGCGCGGGCTGCGCCACCGGCGAGGAGGTCTACTCGCTCGCCATCTTGCTGCACGAGGAAGGCTATCTCGAACGCACCCGCCTTTACGCCACGGACTTCAACAAGAACTCCCTCGATATCGCGGAAAAGGGTATCTACCCAGAACGTGTCATGGCCGGCTATGCCGCCAATTACCAACAATCGGGCGGACGCGCCGATTTCTCGGACTACTACAGTTCGAGCTACGATTTTGTGCGAATGAAGGGCTTCCTCCGCGACCGGATCACCTTCTCATACCATAACCTGGTGACTGACGGCATCTTCGGCGAGATGAACCTGATCACCTGCCGCAACGTACTGATATATTTCGACAAGACGCTTCAGGAACAGGTTCTGCGGCTGTTTACGAAATCGCTGCGCCACGGAGCCTACTTGTGCCTCGGTTCCAAGGAGAGCCTCAACTTCTCGGAGGTCAAACCTCTCTATGAGGCCCTGGACGGGCGCCAGAAGATCTACAAGAAACGCGGGCTGGTCACGCATGGCTGAACCACGTTACGAAGCTGTGGTCATGGGCGCGTCCGCCGGGGGGCTTCAGGCGCTGAAACTGCTGCTGTCGGCACTGCCGGAGCAGTTCGACCTGCGCATCGCGGTGGTCCAGCATATCGACGCCAGTTCGAAAGGCTATCTCGCCGATATCCTGGCAAGGGACTGCAGGCTTGCCATTATCGAGGCGGAAGACAAATCGGATTTCCGGCGCGGCACCGTGCATCTGGCTCCCGCCGGCTATCATTTGCTGATCGAATCCGATCGCAGCCTGAGCCTCTCCGTCGACGAGAAGGTCAATTACTGCCGTCCGGCGATCGATCCCCTTTTCGAAACGGCGGCCGATGCCTTCGGAGCGGGCCTGATCGGCGTATTGCTCACGGGCGCCAACAAGGACGGCGCGCGCGGTTTGCAATATATCCGCTCCAAGGGCGGGCACACCATCGTTCAGGACCCGGCGACAGCCGCCTCCCCCTTCATGCCGCGCGCCGCGCTGGATGCGGGGCCTGTGGACGACATTACCCCTTTGTCCGACATCGCCGCGCTGCTCGGCAGGCTTGTCGGCCAGCGGACGAACAGCCCCTCATAACAATAAAGACCAAGACGACGGGAGCCCGACATGACAACCGCGATCCTCAAGAGCGCACCGCAGCAGACCGGGCCGGTTGCCATTGCGGAGGCCCGCCCGAAGATCCTGCTGGTTGACGACCGCTGGGAGAACCTACTGGCCACAGAGAAGGTGCTGAAACCCCTTGAAGCGGAAATCTTCAAGGCGACATCGGGCAACGAGGCGCTTTCGCTGGTTCTGCGGCATGATTTTGCGATTGTCCTGCTCGACGTGCAGATGCCCGAGATGGACGGGTTCGAAACCGCCATGCTGATGCAGGAGCACGAAAGCATGGCGGGTGTGCCGATCATTTTCGTGACGGCGATCTCCAAGGAGGACAAGTACGCCTCGAAAGCCGCCGAGATCGGCGCGGTCGATTATATTTTCAAGCCGATCAATCCCGATATCCTGAAGAGCAAGGTCAAGGTCTACCTCGACCTTTATGTGCAACGCGAACAGATCATGCATCTGAACGCGGTCCTGTCCCAGTCTAACGAGGAACTGGAACGCTTCGCCTATATCTGCTCGCACGACATGCAGGAACCGGTGCGCATGATGAACGCCTTTGCCGGGTTGCTGGCCGACAGTTCGGAACATACCCTTGATGAAGGCGGCAAGCGGTATCTGAACTTCATTCTCGACAATGCGCGCCGCATGCAGAAGATGATAAGCGATATCCTGACGTTTTCACGCGTCGGCCGCGAGGACATTCTTCTGGAGACCGTGGATTTCGAAGCGATCGTGGATGAAATCCTGTCAGAGTTCGAAGACACCATCCAGCAGAGCGGCGCCAGCGTAACATATGGATCCCTGCCGAGAGTGGAAACCAGTTCCACGCTCGCCCGGGTTCTGCTCCAGAACCTTATCGGCAATGCCCTCAAGTTCCAGAATGGAAGCCACCCGCCGGAAATCGCCATCGCCGCCGCCAGGCAGGGCAATCTCTGGCGTTTCTCGGTCAGGGACAATGGCATCGGCATCGATGAGAACTTCCGCACGCGCATCTTCACCATCTTCCAGCGCCTGCATCGCAAGGAGGATTATCCCGGCACCGGCATCGGGCTGTCCACGTGCCGCAAGTTCATCCAGCTTTGCGGCGGCGATATCGATTTCAGCTCGGTGCCGGGCCAGGGCAGTACCTTTTACTTCACGCTCCCATGCAAGGAGGTCCGCAATCATGAAGCCGTTTAAGATCCTGATCGTGGAAGACAATGAGGGTGACGTGGAAATGACGCAGCGCGCACTGTCGACCGCGCAGCCCCCCTGCTCGCTCACCATCGCCCATGATGGCCTGCAAGCGCTAGACCTGCTTCGTCACGAGCCGGGCACGCCGGCCCCGCCGATCCCGCAGTTGATCCTGCTGGATATCAACATGCCCCGGATGGACGGCAAGGAACTGCTCGCCGCAGTCAAGGCGGACGATCGGCTGCGCCATATTCCCGTGGTGATGTTCACTTCTTCGGAATCCCCCACGGACATCCGCGAATGCTATGAACGCCACGCGAGCTGTTACGTGGTCAAGCCCTTCAACGGCCGCAAATATGCCGAGGCCCTGCACGACGTGGTGACGTTCTGGAGCACGACCAGCCGTCTGCCGAACTAGGTCGCAAGTTTCGTCCATTTCGTATCGGATGCGTCGTTCGAGATGACGGTCTCTACGAAGGCCATTGTCCGCAAGCCGGCCTCGATCGAAGGGAACGCGTCTGGCCCGTCGGGCTCGTCGGCCCCGTCCGAAATCCGGTTGGCGAAGGCGCGATAGAGGTTGGCGAAGGCTTCGATATAGCCTTCCGGATGTCCTGCGGGGGTGCGCAGCCGGTGCAGGGTTGAAGCCGCCAGTCCCGGACCGGCGGCGCGGACGGTTTCGGCCGGGCGGTCCAGCCAGCGCAAGGTCAGTGTATTGGGTTCCATCTGGTTCCATTCCAGACCGCCGAGTTCCCCATGGATGCGCAGGCTCAGCCCGTTCTCGTCGCCGGCGGCCACCTGGGTCGCCCTGAGTATGCCGCGCGCCCCGCCGTCCAGCCGCAACAGCACGCTGACGTCGTCGTCCAGCCGCCTTCCGGGAACGTGGGTGGCAAGATCGGCGCAGAGTTCCTGCACCCGCAGCCCCGAAACATGTTCAGCCAGATGGAATGCGTGCGTGCCGATATCGCCGAGGCACCCGCCAAGCCCGGCCCGTGCGGGATCGGTCCGCCATTCCGCCTGCTTGTTGCCCTCCCGGTCGACCGGACGGCTGAGCCAGCCTTGCGAGTATTCGACCTGCACCAGCCGGATCTTGCCGAAATCGCCGCGCGCCACGCGGGCACGCGCCTCTTCGACCAGGGGATAGCCGCTGTACGTGAAGGCGAGGCCAAACTGGCGACCCGATCGCGCCGCCGCCTGCGCGATCAGACGCGCCTCGTCCAGATTGAGCGCCATCGGCTTTTCACAGAAGACATGGAAGCCCGCATCGAGCGCGGCGATCGCCATGGGGGCGTGCAGATGGTTGGGCGTAACGACCGCCACCGCATCCACGCGCACGCCGACAGGCAGCGCCGCTTCCGCCAGAAGCATTGCTTCGAGCGAGGCATATGTACGGTCCGGCGCGATCGCCAGCATTTCGCCGGAGCGGCGGTTGCGATCCGCATCGCTGCTGAACGCACCGGCCACAAGCCGCCAGTCTCCGTCGAGTGCGGCGGCGGCCCGGTGGATGGCGCCGATGAAAGCACCTTCGCCGCCTCCGACCATCGCGAGACGCAGGGGTCTTGTCGTCATCTCCTCTCCTCCTTTTCCGTGCTTGTAGCAGGGCCATGATTTCAGGCCTTGATCTGGTATGATTTACCGGTAAACGTATGGCAATAAGAATAAGATGGAGAGTCGAGGATGCGCATGACAGCAAACCTCAGCCTGGCAGCTATCGCCATGGCGGCGGCAATTCCGGCCACGCCGGGCATGGCGCAGTCGGTGCCTGCCGCGTTCAACACATGCCGTGCCTGCCACAGCGTGGACAAAGGCGGCAAGAACGGCGTCGGCCCCAATCTGAACGGCGTTGCGGGCAGACCTGCGGCATCGGTGGCCGGGTTCAACTACTCGCCCGCACTCAAGGGTTCGAAGCTGCGTTGGGACGATCAAAGCCTCGATGCCTTCCTGACAGCACCGACCAAGAAAGTGCCCGGCACGCGCATGCCGATCGCCACTCCCGATCCGGCCAAGCGGGCCGCGATCATCGCTTATCTCAAAACCCTGAAATGATCGGAAAATCTGAAGTGGCAAGGCAAAAGCCCATGCGGGGTCCGGCGGTTTTCCTGGCGCAGTTCATGGGCGATGCCCCTTTCGACACTTTGGACAATGCGGCGCGGTGGATGGCCGAGGCCGGTTACAAGGGCATTCAGGTGCCCAGCAACGATCCCCGCTGCATGGATCTCGTCCTGGCTGCGGAAAGCCAGGATTATTGCGACGAACTGACCGGGCGCTGCCGGGAGACAGGGGTCGAGATCACGGAACTGTCCACCCATCTGCAGGGCCAGCTGGTGGCCGTTCACCCCGCTTACGATGCGGCGTTCGACAATTTCGCTCCGGCCGAATTGCGCGGCCGGCCGGCCGAGCGGCAGGCCTGGGCTGTGGATCAACTGAAGCTGGCGGCCAAGGCCAGCCGCCGTCTGGGGCTGACTTCGCATGCGACCTTTTCCGGGGCGCTGGCCTGGCCCTTCGTCTATCCCTGGCCCCAGCGCCCTGCCGGACTGGTGGAGGAAGCCTTCGCGGAACTGGGCCGACGCTGGCGGCCGATCCTGGATGCCTTCGACGCGGAAGGTGTCGATCTCTGCTACGAACTGCATCCCGGCGAAGACCTGCACGACGGCCTGACCTTCGAGCGGTTCCTGGACGCGGTCGGCGATCATCCTCGCGCCAATATTCTCTACGACCCGAGCCATTTCGTGCTTCAGGCGATGGACTACCTCCAGTTCATCGACATCTATCATGACCGCATCAAGATGTTCCATGTGAAGGATGCGGAGTTCAATCCCACCGGACGGGCGGGCGTGTACGGGGGCTATGCCGACTGGGTCGATCGCCCCGGCCGCTTCCGTTCGCTGGGCGACGGCCAGGTCGACTTTACCGGCATTTTCTCGCGCCTGACCCAGTATGGATACGAAGGCTGGGCCGTGCTGGAATGGGAATGCTGCCTCAAGCATCCCGAAGACGGCGCGCGCGAAGGCGCGCCTTTCATCGAGGCGCACATGATCCGCAGGCCGGAACGGGCATTCGACGATTTCGCAGGAGGCGGAGACCCCGCCAACAATCGCCGCTGGTTGGGCCTGACCTGACGGAGCGGCAAGCACGAACCCGATAACAGAAATCAGACGGGGACAGGGAAGAGGAGCGGGCATGACGGGCATAAACCGGCAAAGGCTATTCTGGCTGAGCGTTCTGGCGCTCTTCACCGCGTCGATGAGCGCATCCCTGCGCGCCGCGGTGGCGAGCAGCCTGAAAGGGGAGTGGATCGATCCCATCGCGCCGATCGCGGCGGGAGAAATGATCGGTGCGGCGCTCGGCTCCGCTTTCCTCGGCTTTTCCATCACCGTGTTCGTCGTCAGCGCCGTGCTGGACAGGGTGGGCATCCGCCGCGTCCTGATCGGCTGCGGGGTGGCCTTCCTGATCGGCACCTCGCTGATCGTAAGCGCGGGCCTGTTCGCCACCGGCATGGCCATCTATCATCTGGTCTGGCTGGGCATGTTGCTGAGCGGCATCGGCTGGGGCTTTGCCGAAGCCTCGATCAATCCGCTGACGGCGCGGCTCTATCCCGAAGACACGACCCATCGCCTGAACGTACTGCACGCGTGGTATCCGGGCGGATTGATCGTCGGCGGACTTGCAGGCGTGTTCCTGGCGCCGCTGATGCCCTGGCAGGCGATCATGGCGCTGGTCTATCTGCCTGCCATCGGCGTGATCCTGATTGGCGCGACGACCCGGTTTCCCGATCCTCCTGCGGCAACCGGCGACCGGGCGATGAAGGACATGATGCTGGAAGTCGTCCGCCGTCCCAGCTTCTTCGTCTGGTTCGGAGCCATGTTCCTCACCGCCTCCTCCGAACTGGCGCCCGGCCAGTGGATCGACGTTGCGCTCAGCAACCGGGTGGGGATGCGGGGCATCCTGCTGCTCGTCTACGTCAGCGCGCTGATGTTCGTGTTCCGCCATTTCGCCGGGCGGATCGCGGGCCGCCTGTCCAATCCCGGCCTGCTCTGGATGTCGAGCCTCCTTGCCGCGATCGGCCTGTTCCTGCTTTCGCAGGCCCAGTCACCGGTTTCCGCGATCATGGCTTCGACGGTCTGGGGCCTGGGCGTTTGCGCCATGTGGCCGACGATGCTGGCGTCCGTCGCCGAACGCTATCCGCGCGGCGACTCCTGGGCGCTGGGTCTGGTCGGATCGGCCGGCGCGCTGGCCAGCTTCTTCGTGCTGCCGCGCCTTGGCGAAATGTTCGATCAGGCGAAAGTCGAGATTGCGGGCGGGCCGGAAGCCTTCACACGGTTGAGCGGCGCCGCGCTGCGCGCCGTGGAAGATGCCGCAGCGTCCCAGTCGTTCGCCCGGCTGACTTTCGTGCCGCTGGCGCTGCTGCTGGTATTCGGCGCCATCTGGCTGGCCGAACGGCGCGCCGGGCGCCGAACGGATCGCATCGCGGAGGGCGTGGCATGACGATGACGAGGCGCACGGCGATCGCCTCCGGACTGGTCGCGGCGGCAGTTCCGGCGATTTCGGCAGCCGCAGGCACAGGCGGATCGAACGCCGCCCGTTTCTCGCTCGGCTACGCCCCGCATGAAGGCAGCTTCGCCAGCCGGGGCGGCCTGCTGGAACAGATCGCCTTCGCAGCCGACCAGGGTTTCCGCGCCTGGGAGGACAACGAGGCGCGCAAGCGGCCGGTCGAACAACAGGAAGCCATGGCCCGCGCGCTTTCGCAGCGCGGGATGACCATGGGCGTCTTCGTCGCCAGCATGCCGAAGTGGGCCGATTTCCGGCCGGTACTGGGCAGCAACGACGATGCCGACCGGGACGCCTTCCTGGCCGATATCCGAACCTCCGTAGAGGTCGCAAAGCGGCTGGGTGCCCGGCACATGACGGTCGTTACCGGCTTCATGGACCGCAAGGTGCCGGAAGCCATCCAGACCGGGCGGATCATCGATTGCATGCGCCGCGCCGGAGACATAGTCGCGCCGCACGGGCTGACGCTGGTGATGGAGCCGCTCAATACGCGCACCAACCATCCCGGCGTCTTCATGCAGTCCATCGCCCAAGGCTATGCCGTCGCGCGCGGTGCCGACAGTCCGGGCGTCAAGATCCTGGCCGATATCTATCACGAGCAGATCCAGTCCGGGAACCTGATCCCGACGCTGGACGCCTGCTGGGCCGAGATCGGCTATATCCAGTTCGGCGACAATCCCGGCCGCAAGGAACCCGGAACCGGCGAAATCAACTTCGCCAACATCGTGCGCTGGCTGCGCGCCCATAGCTATACCGGCGTGATCGGCATGGAGCATGGCAACTCCGTAGCCGGGCGAGAGGGCGAAGACCGACTGATCGCCGCCTATCGGGCCATCGACAGACCATAAACAGGGAGCGAGAGGATGAAGTACATCCCGATCGGCGTGCTCATGGCGGGAACCATCCTGGCCGGTACGCTCGTTCACGCAGAGGACAAGCCGGGCTTCAGGGACACGCCGATCCTGCCGGGAGGCAACTGGCATGTCCACGATCCCGATCGGCCGGCTCCGCCCGCAGTCGTGCCCGCTGCCGCTTTGGGCGGCGCGCCGTCTGATGCCGTCGTCCTGTTCTCGGGCACTTCGCTCGATGCCTGGCGCGGCGAACGCGGTCCCTGGACTGTGGAGAAGGGCGTGATGACGGTCCCGCCCCGCGCCCAGAGCGGGGGCGAGAACAATCTCGTCACCCGGCAGGAATTCGGCGACGTGCAATTGCATCTCGAATTCCGCTCCCCCAACCCGCCGCAGAAGAGTTCCCAGAACCGCGGCAACAGCGGAATCTGGTTCATGCAGCGCTACGAGGTCCAGATTCTCGACAGCTTTCAAAACCCGACATACGCCGATGGCGCCGTGGGCGCGGTCTATGCGTGGAAGCCGCCGCTGGTTAACCCGTCCCGCCCGCCGGGAGAATGGCAAAGCTACGACATCGTGTTCGAGCGCCCGCGCTTCGATGCGAACGGCGGCCTGCAGCGCCCGGCCTATGTCACGGTGCTGCTGAACGGCGTTCTGGTGCAGAATCATCAGGCCATGCTGGGCACCACGGCATGGCGCAAGGTCGCGCAGTATGAAGCGCATGGCGACAAGGCCCCGATCCAGTTGCAGGATCACGATTCCCCCGTTTCCTTCCGCAACATCTGGGTACGCCCCCTGCCGGAAGAGGCCATCGCACAGGACCTGAAAGGGGCAGCACGATAATGGATCGCAGAAACGCGCTTGCCGGCATGGTCGCCATGTTCGGAGCCCAGCTGTTCGCCCCGCTCGCCCGCGCGGCAGGAATCGCATCGGCAGCCAGCATTCCGGCGATCGATCAGGGCGCTCCCAGCATCCAGGTCTTCACGCCCGAACAACGTGCGCTGATGACCGCGCTGAGCGAACGGATCATCCCGGCGACCGACACCCCCGGCGCCATCGCCGCAGGCGTTCCCCTTTATATCGAGAAGCTGCTGGCCGACTGGGCCTTCGCCGAAGATCGCGACCCGATCCTTTCCGGCCTGGCGGAAATCGATGCACGCAGCCGGCAGGATTACGGGCTGCCCGCGGTGCAGGCCACGCCGGAGCAACAGGACGCGCTGCTGACGCTGGCCATGAACGACCAGCTTCCCGACGGCGTCCTGTTCTTCAAGCCGTTCCGACAGATGGTGGTCGTAGGCTATTACACCTCTGAAATCGGTATCACGCAGGAGCGCGAGTATCTGCCTGTTCCGGGCGAATACAACGGCGCTTTCCCCTATTCACAGGTCAACAAGGTCTATTCCGCATGATCATGGACCGTCGTTCCGTGATGCTGGGTGCCGGCGGCCTCGCCGCGCTCGCAAGCCAGCCCTTCCTCGCCGGCCTCGCTCGCGCCGCGCAGCTGCGCAGCATCGGGCTGCAACTCTACACCGTGCGCGAACTCTTCGCCGCCGATCCGGTCGCCACGCTCGAAACGGTCGCGAAGATCGGCTATCGCGAAGTCGAATATGGCGGCGGCGGTTACGATACCATGGACCACGCGCTGCTTCGCAGGACCATGGACAGGCTCGGCCTGAAGAGCCCTTCGATCCATGTCGGCTATGACGCGCTGATGGACAATTTCGACGCCAGCCTGACCATGGCCAGAACGCTGGGCGCCGACACGATCGTCTTGCCCTACATGGTCGACAAGCACCGCAACGGCCCCGCCTGGGACGCCGCAACCGCCAATATCAACCGCATCGGCGAAAAACTGAAAGCGGCGGGTCTGGGCTTCGCCTATCACAACCACGACTTCGAATTCACCGTCAAACCGGACGGCATCAGCCTGTTCGACCGGCTGGTAAAGGCCTGCAATCCCGCGCACGTCAAGATCGAGCTCGATCTCTACTGGGCCATCTATGCGGGGCAGGATCCGCAGGCGCTGATCCGCAGCCTTGCCGGACGTGTCTATGCCTATCATGTGAAGGATATGCGCGCGGACCGGAGCATGACATCCGTCGGCGCCGGAACGATCGACTTCGCCAGCATCTTCAAGCTGAACGGGCTTGCCGGAGCACGGCATTTCTATGTCGAGAACGATCAGTCCCCCGCGCCTTACCTGCCCGACATCACCCAGAGCTTCCGAACGCTCAGCGCCCTGCGCTTCTGACCATCGACGGCGGAAAGGATCACCATGGCTTCAACGGACAGCTTCGATGCAATCGTCATCGGCTCGGGCATCAGCGGCGGCTGGGCCGCAAAGGAACTGACCGAAAAGGGACTGCGGGTGCTGATGCTCGATCGCGGCCACATGGTCGAGCACGGCGAAGGCTACGCTTACGACGGCAAGCCTGCCTATGAGGTGCCCGCTCGCAACATCATGCCGGACGGGCTGAGGGAGAGCGATTATTTCATCGCCCAGCATGGCTATGTCGCCCCCAGCAACCAGGCCTTCTACAACAATGACCGGCTGAACCCCTACGATTACGAGGAGGGCAGCAAGTTCTACTGGATTCGTCCGGCGGCAGTCGGCGGCAAGTCGCTGATATGGGGCCGTTGGAGCTTCCGATGGAGCGCAGCCGATTTCGAGGCGAACAAGCGCGACGGCATCGGCGGCGAATGGCCCATCGGCTATGACGATCTCGCGCCCTGGTACACCTATGTCGAAAAGTACATCGGCGTATCGGGATCGCGCGAAAATCTCGACTATCTGCCGGACAGCGAATTCCAGCCGCCGATGCCGATGAACATCGCCGAGAAATGGATGAAACAGCGGCTGGAAACCGCATTCCCCGGCCGCAAGATGATCAACGCCCGCCTGTCCAACATGACCGAGGACAAGCCCGAGCAGAACCGCTCCAAATGCCAGTTGCGCAACCAGTGCAGCAACGGCTGCTCCTTCGGCGCCTATTTCTCGACACAGGCGGTCACCCTGCCTGCCGCACGCGCGACCGGCCGGTTGACGCTGCTCTCGGATGCGGTTGTCACCAACCTGGAATACGATCCGGCCAGCAGGAAAGTCACCGGCGTCCGTTTCGTAGATGCCAAGACCGGGCTGGCGGAAGTGGTGCGCGCCAGGATCGTCTTCCTGAACGCCTCGACGCTCGGTTCGGTGCAGATTCTCATGAATTCGCGTGCCCAGGGCAGCGAACGCAGCCATTTCGACACCAGCGGCACGTTGGGCCGCTATGTGATGGACCATATCTTCCGTGTCGGCGTGAAGGGTGACATTCCCGGCATGGAGGAGTTCATCGAATATGGCCGCCGCCCCGGCGCCATCTATGTCCCGCGCTTTCGCAACAACGGCCGGGACGAAGACCTCGGGTTCCGGCGCGGCTACGGCTATCAGGGCGGCGCCTATCGCGAACCGTCCAAGCCGGTCGGCTTCGGCGCGTCGATGAAAGAAGGGATGCGCCGTTACAGCGGGTGGAAGTTCCAGATGGGGGCTTTTGGCGAATGCCTGCCCTACGAGGACAATCGGGTTACCTTGAACCCGAACAAGGTGGACCGCTTCGGCATTCCGCTGATGCAGTTCAACGTGACATTCCGCGACAACGAACTGCGCATGATGGCCGACGCGCGCGAGCAGGGCGAAAAGATGCTGCGGGCCGCCGGACTGAAGAACGTCGAGAGCAAGGTCAAGGAACACGTTCCGGGCGATGCCATTCACGAGATGGGCGGTGCGCGCATGGGCAACGACCCGCGAACCTCGGTGCTCAACAAGTGGAGCCAGGCGCATGACGCCTCGAACCTCTTCGTCACGGACGGTGCGCAGATGGCGTCGATTTCCTGCGTCAACCCATCCCTGACGTTCATGGCCCTGACCGCACGGGCGGTGGATCATGCCGTGAAAGGGCTCAAGGCCGGCACGATCTGACAGGCACGCCCAGTTGCCGTTTTCCGGCGCTATCACGGCGCTCGAAACACGCTATCAGGAGGGATGGGAACGAAGACCTGATGGCAAGACGAAACGAGAATGGTGTAACGATCCGCGCCGTCGCGCAGCGCGCGGGCGTATCCGCGATGACGGTATCCAATGTCCTCAACGGCGCCGGCCGGGCCAGTGCGGCCACCGTGGAGACAGTTCGGGCGGCGATTGCGGAGTTGGGTTATGTCCCCAATCTGGCCGCCCGGCGACTGGCCAAGGCGCGGGCCACCACGGTCGGCCTGCTTTACAGCAACCGGCGCACGCCCTTCCTGGATGCGGTGCTGGTAGGCGCCTTGCGCGCGACCAATGCCCATGGCCTCCAGTTGATCCTGCGCGACGGCGACGGCGTTCGCCGCGACGAGGCCGAACGCCTGGCACAGGATCTCGTCCGCTCCGGCGCCGACGCGCTGTTGCTCATCCCGCCGTTTGCCGAACAATTGAGCGGATCGGAAATCCTCCCGGCTCTGGGCGTCCCCCTCGCCGCCATCGCGACCGGCACCGCGATGCAAGACGTCACCACCGTCAGGATCGACAACCGGGCGGCGATGTTCTCCATCACGCAGCAGGTCATCGCGCATGGCCACCGCCGCATTGCCTATGTCGCCGGTCCCGATCACTACAGCGTGGTGGCGGCCCGCCTCGACGGATTCCGGGCGGCTCTGCAGCAGGCCGGCCTTCCCGACGAGGCCGACCTGATCGTGCGGCATGGGGAGTTCGACTATGAAGCGGGCAAAGCGGCGGGGCAGAGGCTTCTCTCCGGCAAGGACCGCCCGACCGCGATCATTTGCAGCAGCGACGACCTCGCCGCCGGCGTGATCGCGCAGGCCCATCATCTCGGGCTGCAATTGCCTGCGGATCTGACGGTCACCGGTTTCGACGACACCATTCTGGCATCGCGGATCTGGCCGCCGCTGACGGTCGTGCGCCAGCCGGTCGAGGACATGGCCTTTCGCGCCGCCCAATGCCTGATCGCCGCGCTTGGAAAGGCGGAAACCGGCGTGAGCGACGAGGTTTTCGATCACGAGATCATGCAGCGCCAATCCATCGCATGTTCGCCCGCGCAATGATCTCCATCGCACCGCACATTCACAGTTCACCACTTGCAGGGGAAGCTGCACCATGGAAGCAAGCAGACGGGAATTGGCGGCGATGATCGCATTGGGTAGCGCAGGCATTGCCGTTTCGTCGGCAAAAGCGGAAACGCCGTCTGCGAAGCCCGCCCTGGTCCACCACGTGTTCTTCTGGCTGAAACGCCCCGGATCGCAAGCGGACCGCGAACAGCTCATTGCGGGCCTTCGCACGTTGCGGGGCATTCCCGTTATCCGTGGACTGGAAATCGGAATTCCCGCCGAAACGGAAAACCGCGACGTCGTGGACTCCAGCTACGACGTGTCGGAACTGATGTTCTTCGATAGCGTGCAGGATCAGAAGACCTACCAGGATCACCCGATCCACCGGGACTTCGTGAAATCCTGCGAACACCTTTGGGCCAGGGTCGTCGTCTACGATATGGCTATCGTTCCAGGATAGCCATATCGCAGCATGGGTGCGTTCCGCACACCTATCGCCGGAAGCGCTCCGGTTGCGTCAGATCGTTCCCGCCTTGAGGAACTCGGCAGCATGATGCGCCGCCCGCGCCGACAGCGCCATGTAAGTAAGCGAAGGGTTCTGACAGCCGCTTGAAGCCATCGCCGATCCATCAGTGATGAACAGGTTCGGGACATCGTGCGCCTGATTGTACTTGTTCAGAACGGACCGCCGCGGGTCCTTGCCCATGCAGGCCGTGCCCATCTCGTGAATTCCAAGCCCGGGCACTCCCGGTTCGGAAGCCGCGCTCACCACCATGCCGCCGGCCGCCTCGATCATCGCCTTGCCATCAGTGATGATCTGCTCCGCCATCTTGTGCTCGTTCTCGCCAAGCGCGCAGGAAACGTGGACTGTCGGGATGCCCCATTGATCGACCTTGTTGGCGTTGAGGGTGACCCGGTTTTCGGGGTTGGGCAGCATTTCTCCGAAGCCTGAAATAAAGACCATCCATGGCCCCAGTTTCCGGGCCTTTGCCTTCAGATCCGCGCCGATCGCGCCCGCCGTAGCCCTGCTTCCCCCGGTCCTCATGGCGCCGCCCTGATAGCCATAGCCGCGCAGGAACGGCGCATCTTCGCTGACATTGCGATAGCGCGGGATGTAAAGCCCGGTAGGCCGCCTGCCAAAGTAATAGCTGTCCGGGCCCTTGGGCAGGATTCCCGCAACGGAGAGCGCGTAGAGATGGTCCATCAGGTTACGGCCCACCATGTCGGACGAATTCGCCAGACCGTTGGGCATCGCTTCGGATTTCGAATTGAGCAGGATCTGGGCCGTGCCGATCGTGGAGGCACAACCGAAGATCACCTTGGCTTCGTAAGTCCTGCCCGCCTTGGAATGCGCATCGATTACCCGCACCCCGGTCGCCTTGCCGGTCTTCGGGTCGTAGACGATCGAGTGGACGATCGCATCGGTCACTATGGTCAGGTTTCCGGTCTGCTCGGCTGCGGGCAGCGAGGAGCTGAGACTGGAATGATAGGCCCCGTAGCTGCAACCGCGTTCACAGAACGAGCGGACCTGGCAGCTCGACCGGCCCAGCGCCTCGTGATGAGGCTGCGCCTTTGAGAGGTTCGCCACCCGCCCGGGGATCACCTTGCGTCCGGGAAACTTGCCCTCGATCGCCTGCTTGAACATCACCTCGGCATCATTGAGATCGAACGGCGGCAGGAACTCTCCATCGGGAAGCTGCGCAAGGCCTTCGCGCGATCCCGCCACGCCGATGAACTTCTCGATATGATCGTACCAGGGGGCGAGATCATCGTATCGTATCGGCCAGTCCGAACCGTGGCCATCCCGCGCATTCGCCTCGAAATCCATCGGCGAGAGCCGGTAGGACTGACGGCCCCACATGATCGACCGTCCGCCCAGATGATAACCGCGGATCCAGCTGAACGGCTTGTCCTCAGGCGTGGTGTAAGGGTGCTCGCTGTCCTTGACCCAATATTGCTGGGTTGCCGAAGTCATGGCGTAGCATTGGCTCTGGACCGGATAATCACGGGCCAGTTCCTCCTCCGGGACCATGCCTGCATTGGGCAAGTCCCACGGCTGCATCCAGTCCGTGTAGGATTCCCCGCCGTGCTCCAGCTTGCGGCCGCGTTCCAGAACGAGGGTCTTGAGGCCGCGTTCGCACAGTTCCTTGGCGGCGATGCCGCCGCTCATTCCCGATCCGATAACGATTGCGTCGAACATGATGCTCACCTTTTCAGAACAGGCCGCCGCCGGCGGGGCGGGTATCGGGCGTAACGGGGATCGAGGGTTTCCACTCACCCGGCGTATGGACGTAGGACAGTTCCAGCGTCAGCGCGGGTTCCGAGAGGTAGTACAGCAGTATGATGAGGTCCCTGAGCTTGCCGTACCCCGGATTGACGTAGGCCGGGCCGCCCATCATGGCCGCTACGCCGGAGAGCTTCCTGGTCGGGTCGATCCTGAGCGCTTCGGCTTCATGCGCTTTCAGCAGATCGAGGCGCTGCGCAGGTGTCAGCGCGGAGAATGGCCTGGCGTGCGATGTCTTCGCCAATTCATCCACTTCCTTCAGGGCACGGATCAGGTCCTGCCGCCGTTCAGGCGCCGCCCAATTGGTCAGCAGGCCGTCGAAAAGAGCGGGAACTTTCACATCGACCGCGCCGGGCGTATCCGTGCGCGGGATTATCGTGTCGGCAACCGCCGACAGCACCATGAAACTGTCCGGATCGAGAGCAGGCTTGCCCGCTTCCGCTTGCTCGGCAAGCGCCGGCCAGGAGAACCCGGTCACGGTACTGGCGCCGGCAAGTGCCAGCAACTTCTCGATCAGGCTGCGCCGATCGAGCGTCATCGGATCTGTCATGGTGTTCTCCTGAAGGAGCGGGACGGAATGGTACGGGATGAAGGCGTCACGCGGCCTGCTCCCAGCAATTCTGGATGAAGCTATAGCCATCGCGGCAAACCTGCTCGGGAGATGCGAAGAAATCGCGCCAGACCCGTGTGGCCGCTGCGAGTTCGGGGACGCCCCGCCCGAATGCCTCGATCGTCAGCCACTGATCGTATCCGGCGCCGCGCAGGGCCGCGATCGTCTCGCGGATCGGCGCGTGGCCCTGTCCGGGAGTGCCGCGGTCGTTCTCCGATATATGGACGTGCGTGAGATGGCCCGAGGCATGAAGGGCAACCAGCGCGGCAACAGGATCCGTTTCCTCGATATTCGCATGAAACGTGTCGAACAGGATGCCCATCCGCCCCTCGCCCACGCGCTCGCAGTAGGCAATCGCCTGCTCGCAGGTGTTGAGCAAGTGCGCCTCGAAGCGGTTGAGCGGTTCTAGCGCCGGGGTAATTCCCGCTTGCACCATCACCGGCAAGACGCGCCGGTGGACCTCGGCGCAGCGTTCGAGTTCGATCTCGCTCGGGCGTTCCCCCGTGAACAGGCCAAGCGGCTGGAACCAGGGGCCCGCCAATACGGTGCCGCCAAGCGCGTGCGTACAATCGATAACCCGAAGCAGATGGTCCTCCGCCGCCTTCCGGTGCGAGCGTTCGGCCGAAATCGGATTGTGCGAAGCATCCGGCATGATCGCCACGGCCGTGCGTTCAAGACCGAGATCATCAAGCGTTTGCGCGACCCCGCGATAATGCCCGGCATCCGACACATCGAAGACAGGCACTTCAACACCGTCGAAACCGATCTCGCCGATCGTTTCCAGGACCGGGGTGTGCTCGCTGGTAACGTGACCGGTCCAGAGCAGAAGATTGATACCGACTTTCATCGCGGCAAGGCCTTTCGCTTGCGCGGGGAAACCCACCCGGCGCCGCGGTACCCCACAGCGCCGACGATCTTGCCCTCACCCATGCGCTTCACCGGCCCGCATTCCGATCGGGCGAGCAGCCTTCGCCCTCAAGCCTGAGCGCCCAGCGAACAGCGCCGGCGAGCAACCGGCTGTACTCCGGCTCGCGGAATGCCGCCGCGGTGTGACCGCCTGCCGTGTAGAGAACCCGGCCCTTGCCGACGCAGCGCCACCACGCGATCGGATGATCCTTGCCCATGGCGAGTTTCTGGCCGAACATTCCCTTCTGGACGTAGGTATTCTCATCAAGCGTCGCGAGAATGTGAATTCCCGGCCGACGGGGCGACTTGTCGAAAGAGTACCATTCGTCCGTGCGCTCCAGCGTCTCGCCAAGCTGGCGCGTCGCGGGGTGCGAACGGTCCTCGATCCGCATCGTCGCCTTCTGGAACTGGGGATCCATGGGATGCCCGATGAAGCGGGTGCCGATGATATCGTTGACGTACCAGTCCCAGGCCTTGTGTGAATCGTCCCCTGCCGCGTGAATGCCGACCCAGCCGCCTCCATTTTCGATGAACGACTTGAACGCCGCCCGCTGTTCGGTCGTGAAAACGTCCCCGCTCGTATTGTTGAAGATCACCGCATCGAAGCGCGAAAGGATTGCCGGCGAAAAGGTGGCGCCGTTCTCGGTCTGGAAATAGCCCCAGCCATTGTCCTTGGCGAGCTTCCGGAACATCGCGTTTGCGGCCGGGATGGCTTCCTCATGGCGGAATCCGTTGGTCTTGGAGAAGACGAGTATGGCCGGATGCGCGATCTCTGCCGGGAGAGGAGGGGGCGTCGTTTCATAGATCTTCACCCCGCCCAGAAACACGCGCTGGACGGTATCCCAGTTCCGATACGCTCCGATGGCGAGCACGGCGAGGAAAGCGAGAAATATCCAAAGCAGGACCTTGAGGATTTTACGCAGCATGACCTGTTGTTCTCTCCCGAACACGATAAGTTTTTTATATTCAACGACAGACTAGATCTTTGAAATGGCTTCCAGCAAGATGTTCATCCTGACCCCCGAGGCTTTTTCTCCAGGCCCCGCCAAGAGGTGGTCGAAGTTCAAGTTTGTCCAGGTCAGGCCGGGAACCGTCAACGCAGGCAAATCCGAAATCGACGCAAGCAGCCCCGGGGTTCATCGCGACGGACAGATCGCAGCCAAACTTGCTTGCGTAGGATGCGATATTGCCGTGGCAGGCCTGCCAGCACTGGCGAAACACGCCGGCCCTCCTCCGGCGAGAGGGCCTGAGCCGCTATCAAACGGAAAATCACACCCGTAGCCGGCACGACAACGGCCCGCCGGATCGCGCACCCGGCCGCTGCGGCCCGCTGCGATGCGTTCATGCCATACTCTCCCATACACGCCTTTGTGACGTGCAAGCCCTTCGTGCCGACATGCTTCGGCATCTTTGAATATTTTGTATCGCAGGAGAGACCTCCCGCCTGCATGCCATAATGTACCAAGCGTATTTTACTGAAAGCCGATTTTGGATCGCCAGGACGATATATCCTGTGGGCGGTTAGGCCCTTCTCCGGCATGTCCAGCCTCACCGCATCGTAGCGGCGCATCTTCAGACGTCCAGAGAACCGCCGGTTCCGGCACCTGCAAGCAGCGCGGTGCCGCGCCCTTCGGCGGATCGGATCGCACCGGATCGGCGGCGGAATCGTCCGCACGAAGTCTCAGGATATCGGCGCCACCACTTCGCGGGGGAACCCTGCCGCAAGATGATCGATCAGCGCGCGCACGGCT
The DNA here is from genome assembly GCF_052279045.1 of Novosphingobium aeonii. Taxonomy (NCBI): domain Bacteria; kingdom Pseudomonadati; phylum Pseudomonadota; class Alphaproteobacteria; order Sphingomonadales; family Sphingomonadaceae; genus Novosphingobium; species Novosphingobium aeonii. The sequence continues at coordinate 2,102,144 of NZ_CP176833.1, forward strand.
GGAGGCAATCCCCGCCGTGTCGTGAAGACCAGATGCACGATTCCCTGAAGCCCGCGCCAGGCAGGCAGCACATGGACAAGCTTGCCGGCGAGTAGTGCTTCACGGCAGACATGGTCGGGCAGGATCGCGATGCCGAGTCCGTCAATGGCCGCGTTGCGCACCGCGGCCATGTCGGTGCAGCCCATTCGGGGCTCGACCCGGATGACATGTTTGCTGCCGTCCTCGGTCTCCAGATGCCATTCGAGATCGTCTGCTGCATCATCGGTCGCCAATGTCGGAAGTTTCGCCAGTTGGGCCACTTCCGTAACCTGGCTTGCCAATTGAGGACAGGCAACGAGGATACGGGTCGATCGCCCGAGCGACCGCATGGTGAGGGCAGCATCGCTGGTCAGTGCCGCGCGCACCCGCAGGGCCACGTCGATCCGCTCTTCGATCAGGTCCACTGCGCGGTCCGTTGCCACGAGCTGCAACCGCACCCTGGGATAGCGGGCGAGGAAAGAGGATATCAGCCCCGATATCGGCTCGACCATGCCGGTGGGGCAACTGAAGCGGATCCGGCCATGAGGTTCCGCCTGCGCCTGCAAGACCAGTGCCTCGGCCTGCTCCGCCTCAGCCAATATGGCCCGGCAACGCTCATAGAAAGCGAGGCCCGTATCCGTCACGCGGAAACGCCGGCTCGATCGCTCGATCAGGCGGAGGCCGAGGCGTTCCTCCAGCCCGGCGATGCGGCGGCTCAGCTTGGACTTGGGCTCCCGCAGTGCGCGCCCCGCCGCCGCAAAGCCGCCATGGGCCACCACCTCGGCAAAATAGGCATAGTCATTCAAATCGATCCGCATCAGCGTTCCTCCAGCGGAACGCTAAGTGCCATATATGCTGACTACACGCATCATCGTTCTGAAGGCATCTCGTAAGGGCAACGGCGCTTCGCCGAAACCCGAAGGAGAAAGACGATGACGGACAAGTTCAACAACAAGGTGGTGGTCGTAACCGGCGGCACGAGCGGCATCGGGCTGGCGACGGCAAAGGCTTTCGCGGAAGCGGGCGCCTCGGTCTTTATCACCGGACGGCGGCAGGAGACGCTCGATGCTGCCGTAACGGCGATCGGTGGCCGCGTCACGGGCGTGCAGGGCGACATGGCCAAGCTCGCTGACATCGACCGGCTCTATGATGCCGTCCAGCAGAAGCATGCGCAGATCGACGTCGTGTTCGCCAATGCGGGCGGCGGCGAGATGCTTGCCCTGGGTTCGATCACCGAGGAGCATTATCAGAGCACTTTCGACACCAATGTGAAGGGCGTCCTGTTCACGGTCCAGAAGGCGTTGCCGCTCTTGAAGGACGGGGCCTCGATCATCCTGACAAGTTCGACCACCAGCATATCGGGCACGCCTGCCTTCAGCGTCTATTCCGCGACCAAGGCGGCGGTACGCAACTTCGCCCGCAACTGGATTCTCGACCTCAAGGATAGGCACATCCGCGTAAACGCCATCAGCCCCGGCGTCACGGACACCGCCGGCCTCGATCATCTTTTCGGCGGCGGCGAGCAGGCGCAGGGGACAAAGGACTATCTCGCCAGCCTCATCCCGGCAGGCCGCGTCGGCCAGCCCGAGGAGATCGCCAAGGCCGTGCTGTTCCTCGCCTCGGAAGACGCCAGCTTCGTCAACGGCGTGGAACTCTTTGTCGATGGCGGTCAGGTGCAGATCTGATCGTCGATCTCAAACGCCGGATGGACTGTCGCCGCGCGCGGCAGATCATCCGGCCGGAGAGACGAGGAAACCATACGGGCCGCAATCTGGAAGGAAGAATGGGGGGCTGAATCGCCAGATTGGAGTTGGCGGCAGTAACGGCGAAACGCCTTAGCGCTGGTGTAACCAAGACAGTCCTCTGCCGCGGGCCTCTTCCCGTATCATCGCGATGAACCGGCGCAGGGCCTCAGGTTGCTGGCGCCGGCCTGGATAATAGATGTGAAACGCCTCGCCCGGCGATGACCAGTGCGGGAGAACTTCCCGCAACTGTCCGGCCTCGACCAGTCCGGCCACCCGTTCGCGCAAGCAATAGGCGATGCCGCCGTGATTGCGCGCGACGTCTATCGCCAGTGCGCTTTCATCGACGACCACGGACCAGGCGAGGTTGAGCGTGCGGGCCGTCTTTCCGGTGCCGAGTTCCCAATGGTACATGGCCCCTGTTCCGGTTCGCATGCCGATGCAGCGGTGATTGTGCAGGTCATCAGGGCTTTCCGGTTCCCCGGCCGCTTCGAGATAGTCGGGTGAGGCGACCATGATCCATAGCAGCGGGGATCCGAGCGGCATGGCGATCATGTCCTCGGGAACGCGGTCGCCAAACCGGATCCCGGCGTCGAATCCTTCGCCGACGATATCGACCATGGCGTCCTGCACCACGATTTGAAGGTCCACATCGGGATGCTCTGCGTTGTATCGTGCGACGACCGGCCCGAGCAGTAGCCTTGCCGCATCGCTCAAGGCATTGATCCGCAGACGTCCGGCCGGGCTCGCACGATAGCGATTGAGCGCTTCGACGCCTGCGCCGATCGCTGCGAAGCCGGTTTCCAGCTGAACAAGAAGTTCCTCACCCGCCTGTGTCAGCGTCACGCTGCGCGCATTGCGATTGATGAGGCGCACGCCAAGTCGCGTTTCCAGGCCACGCAAAGCGTGGCTGAGCGCCGAGGCGGACACGTCCATCTCAAGCGCGGCCTTGCGGAAGCCACCATGGCGCGCAAGCTCCATGAATACCTTGAGATCGCCCAGATCGGATCGCGACAAGTTTATCAATGCAAACTCCCGGACACGAGCCGGCAGGCGCCGGTCATCGCTGAATATGAGCAAAATCGAACGCTGCGTTGAACTCTATCAGGGCATCCCTGGCCCTGCCAGCCCGCTAGAGAGGCTCAGACAAGCCAAGCCGCCGGCCCCGCCCCGCACCTGGAAGAGCTGCTCTTCCGGGCGCTCTCCGATCGCAATTCCTGTCGTGAAAACCCATGAGCCAATCCTCCAGACCATCCACTCCTCATGGCCCTGCCCTCGCCCAGATCGCATTGGGCTTCGGAGGCCTTTTCATCGGCACCGGCGAATTTGCCGCGATGGGCCTGCTTCCCGGCATGGCCAACACCGCACAGGTCTCGATCCCCGAGGCCGGACACTTCATCAGTGCCTATGCGCTGGGCGTCGTCATAGGATCGCCCGCGCTGGCCGTGGTAACGGCCCGGATGGAGAAGCGGTCACTTTTGATGCTCCTCGGACTCATCGTCCTGGCCGGCAATGCCCTCAGCGCCTGTGCCTCCAGCTTCTGGGGGCTGGCCGCCGCGCGCTTCGCCGCGGGTCTGCCCCATGGCGCCTACTACGGCACCGCCTCGATCGTCGCAGCTGCGCTCGTCCCCAGGGAACAACGCGCTCAAGCCATCGGACGGGTCATGCTGGGGCTGGCAGCTGCGAACCTGATCGGCGTACCGCTCACGACCTGGCTGGGGCAGGCTTTTGGCTGGCAATCGACTTTCGCGCTCGTTGCGCTCGGTGGCCTGGCCCTCGTGGGTCTCCTCCGCGTGGCACTCCCCCACATCCCGGCACAGGATGGCGCCAGCCCGCTAGGTGAACTCTCGGCTTTCACGAGCGTGCAGGTCTGGCTGACGCTGGCGACGGCCACCATCGGATTTGGCGGCATGTTCGCAGTCTACAGCTATATCTCGCCCACGCTTACCGAAGCGACAGGCATCGCGGAGGGCAGTGTGCCACTGTTCCTCGCCCTCTGGGGTCTTGGCATGTGCCTGGGCAACGTCGCGGGTGGCTGGATGGCAGACCGCGCGCTGATCCCGGCCATCTTCGCGATCATGGTCTGGAATGCCATCACTCTCGCGCTTTTCTGGTTCGCGGTCTCCAGCCCGCTGATGACCGGGGCTTCGCTGTTCCTCATCGGGATCGGCTTCGCACTCGTCCCCGCGCTGCAATCGCGATTGATGGAAGTCGCCCCCAAGGCCCAGTCGCTCGCCGCCGCGATGAACCATTCCGCCTTCAACCTTTCCAACGCGATCGGGGCTTGGACGGGCGGCGTTGCCATTGCCGCAGGCCTTGGCTGGGCCTCTACCGGACCGGTCGGAGCCAGTCTCGCCCTTGGGGGGCTAACGATGATGTGCCTTTCCGCCGCTCTGGCCGCACGATCCTCCCACCGGCGTGCAGCGCCGCGATAACTGGAGCCGCACAGGGCATCTGCGAAGCCACGGCGCGGTACTCTGAGATCAACAGTTGCCATCCCCCTGCAAGAGCACCTTTTTGTACCCACAATATCTGACGGAGCAGGATCCGTGCATCATCACGTGATCCAGCTTGAAATGGTCTCAAAGCGCCACGCGCCATCTTCCAGCCAGAACAGGATTGTGCCACCGGCCCAACCGCTCGAACAGATCGCGTAGCCGCGCGACTTTTCCCGGTTCATGACCAGTGCGGGCAGTTCGATGAGACGGAAATCGGGCGAACGGCGTTGCAGGGCCTCTTCGCCTTTCGCACCGTAGACCAGTACCGGCATCGGCAATTGCACCATGCACGCGAGGTCTGCAGGACGCCCCTTGACGAACAGCGGCCACTTCTCGCCGCTGGAAACGCGCGAGATTCCGGAAAACAACGGGGCGTTGGGAGCGCGATCGATAGGCTCGCGGATCGCCGCCTCATCGATGCCGGTGAGCATCAGTAGTACCTTTCGGCGTACGGTTGTCACCGGATCGGTAGCACTCTGGTTGCAGGTGGTCGCATCCGAGCCTACCACGAAGGGTGCCTCATCGGCGTGCACGTCTATGCCAAGGTGCGCAGCAACGAGATCGGAAACACCGTCGCCATTGCTGTCTTTGGTCAGCACATCGATCGGAATATCAAGCCACAGGTTCGCCTCCTTTCGCAAGGTCCGCAGGCCCACCCGCGGATAGGTAATGCTGCTCGACCTGCACGCCTGGGCGTTCTACCTGCAGGGCCTATGCTGCATGTTGTCCATCACCCTGGTTACGCTGTCGAAACCGAGCGCACGGGTACTTTCCCGCATGACAAGTATGCGCTGGTCATGCGGGCGCTGGGGGGAAGCGGAGTGGCAATGACGGTCCATGCGCCCGAAGTCATGCCGCGGGAATGGCTCGAGGCTGTCCACGACCCGGCTTATGTTGAGGAAGTCATCGATTGCGCGGTGCCAGCGGCCAAGCAGCGCCGGATTGGCTTTACGATCGACGAGCGGATTTCCCGGCGATCGCAGCTCTCCCCCGGTGGAACGTGGCTCGCGGCGAAGCTGGCGCTGGAGCACGGGTATGCTGGAAATTCCGCTGGCGGCAGTCACCATGCCCTGGTCGATACCGGCGCGGGCTATTGCGTGTTCAATGACTTGGTACTCGCCGCCAACCGGCTGATCGAGGAAGGTGACGTCTCGCGCATCCTGATCCTCGATCTCGATGTGCATCAGGGCGATGGCACTGCGGCCCTCACCGCAGGGCGCAGCGACATCTTCACGCTCTCCATTCATGCCGAGAAAAACTTCCCCACACGCAAGGCGCGCTCTTCACTCGATATCGGACTTCCCGATGCAACGGGCGATGCGGGCTATCTGGACGCGCTGTCGGGATCGCTGCCCATGGTCCTCGATTATTTCGGACCGGAACTGATCTTGCTGCAGGCCGGCGTCGATGCCCATACGGACGACAAGCTTGGGCGCCTGTCCTTGACGGACAAAGGCCTCGCGGACCGCGATCGCTTTGTGGCGACGGAGGCGAAGCGGCGCGGCATTCCTTTGGCGAGCACACTGGGCGGTGGTTACGGCACGGACCGCGAAGCCGTGGCCTTGCGGCACGCGCGCACGATCCTCGCCCTTTTCGCGACCATAAGTGTGCGTGATGCCGCGTGATAGCTCGAGGTTGGTTACTGGGCTCCGGCCCTCTCGGCATTGAGCCGCTCGGCGAGCTGCTGGATCTCGTCGGGATTGAGAATCCAGGTTCGAGTCTTGCGGCCTTCGCGGAACACGGGGCGCGTCAGCAGGATGCGCGCCTGCTCTTTGGCAAATGGCTTGAAGATCGAAAAGTGCATCACGCATTCGAGCATCGATCCGATTACCGGCGTCTTGCCGTCCAGATCGATCAGCGTCGCGGGCTGATCCCAGGGAATGTTCATCATAGCGCGCGCCTATCGCGGGTTGGGGCTTATCTCAATGCCACAAATGTTGCGGTGGCCCTCATCGGCTATGTCCAGCGCCACGATCTCCGCCGAGACTCATAATGGCCAGCTTCCCGATTTTCGATGAGGCGCTGTTCCGAGCGCGGACAACCGAGATCGGCAGGGCAATGCCCTGTTTGGATCACAGTTTAAATCGGGATTTTGAGTGAGTTATACTCACGTTGGTTGCGGGGGCCGAATTCCTCCGCTGTAGAACCCGGTTCCGATTAACTGCCAATGCCCGCGTCACGCCTCAGGCATAAAATCAGCCGTCAACGTTAACTGCTCTCATGCTGCAAGGCGACGCCCATCAATGTCATGCCAACTGATCTGCCCCCTTCTGAGTGGCCCAAAATCTGTTTTAGATTTGGCCACGAAGGAGGACTGGAATGGCGAGGAAGCACAAGCCGGAAGAGATCATCGGGAAGCTGCGTGAAGCGGAGATCGTGCTGGCGCAGGGCGGAACGGTGGTGGATGCGTGTCGCCGGATCGGCGTCACCGAGCAGAGCTACTACCGCTGGCGCAAGGAGTATGGCGGCCTGAAGATGGACCAGGCTCGGCGCATGAAAGAGCTTGAGAAGGAAAACGCTCGGTTGCGGCGGGCGGTGTCAGATCTGACGCTGGACAAGTTGATCCTGCAGGAGGCCTCGCGGGGAATCTTCTGAGCCCCGCGCGCCGCAGGCGCTGTATCGATCATATCCGGGGCATAACGCCGGTGTCCGAGCGGCGGGTCTGCCGCGTGCTCGGGCAACATCGATCGACGCAGCGCAAAACGCCGCGTGGGGCGGATGACGAAGCAGCCCTGACCGAGGACATCATCGCGCTTGCCCGGCAGTATGGCCGCTATGGCTATCGCCGGGTGACGGCCTTGCTGCGTGATGCGGGTTGGCATGTGAACCGCAAACGGGTGGAGCGCATCTGGCGCCGTGAAGGGCTCAAGGTGCCGCAGAAGCAACCGAAGCGTGGAAGGCTCTGGCTGAACGACGGATCATGTATCCGCCTGCGGCCGGAATATCCGGGCCATGTGTGGTCTTACGACTTCGTCGAGGGACGCACACATGATGGCCGCAAGTTCCGCATCCTGTCGATCATCGACGAGGCCAGCCGCGAGTGCCTCGCCCTACCCATCGCGCGACGGCTGCGCAGCGAGGACGTGCTGGCGGCTCTCGCCGAGTTGTTCGTCATACGGGGGCCGCCGGCGCACATACGGTCAGACAATGGCCCTGAATTTATCGCCAATGCCGTGCAGCAATGGCTGGCGAAGATCGGCTTGAAGACGCTCTACATTACACCCGGCAGCCCATGGGAAAATGGCTACTGTGAGTCCTTCAACGGCTCGATGCGCGACGAGCTCTTGAACGGGGAGATCTTCTACACCCTGGCCGAAGCTCGGATCCTGATCGAGGGCTGGCGCAGACACTACAACACCGTCAGGCCTCATAGTTCGCTGGGGTATCGACCGCCGGCCCCGGAGACGGCAACGGCGCCATGGCTGCCCTCCGGTTCCGCTACGCTGCACCTACGGCCAGCCATGGCGCCGGAGGCAATCTTACACTAACAAACAACCCGGACCACTCGGTGGGGGCCGGTCAATCGGCCGATATCTGGGCTTCTATAACGCCCGGAGACCTCACTCGAGCCTCGGTGGGCGTCCGCCCGATCAAACCTACTTTGACAATCTGCCACAGGCCGTGGCAGCGTGAATTGGCCGCGACTTGCGGGGCGTCACTCCGGCCGGGCTACGCCCGACCTCAATGACGCCCCGCAGGCGGCAGCTTGAACAACCAACCCGCAGACGATCCACTTATCAAACGTCAAAGGCTGTTCAGACGAGCCGGGCCACTTCTGCGTCAGCCGGTTGAGGTATGTCTGACACTTGGGTGCCGTTCACTCGAGTTCCGCTCTTCAACGAGCGAGTGAAACGTCCAAATCGCTTAAATTAGATTTGCTGCACAGTGAATATTGCCAATCGGTCGAATATTCGGCATAATGGCCTTATTCACTGGTGGCCGAATATGCGTGATTTTGGGTACGATGAACAGGAGCTGGTCGAGGAACTCTGTAGCGCCATAGCGGCGTTGCCGGGGGCTTCCGCGCATCCGCGCATGAACCAGCCTCGATCGGGCAGCCGATATGAGCCTGATGGTCTGCTCGATGTTCACATCAATCAAAGCGACCTTGCCATCGTCGTTGAAGCCAAGCGCGAGCTTTTCCCCAGGGACGTGCGTCAGCAGATTTGGCTATTACGGGACTATCTCGACGGCATGGATGGGCCGGCTGAGAAGGTGGCGATGCTCGTCGCCGGCGCAGTCTCGAGGGGTGCCCGCGAGATCCTCCAGCAAGAGAAGATCGGCTATTTCGATCCGGGTGGCTCACTCTTCATCCCTTCGACAAGCGCTTATGTCTTGATCGATCGCCCTCCACCGAAGAAGGCGGTGCGCATGTTCGGGGCGATCTTCCAAGGACAGCGCGCACGTGTCGTCCAAGCGGTGATCGAGGCGGCTCCGAACTGGGTGAGCGTGAAGGATTTGGCGGAAGCCACGGGCGTCTCGGCGGCTACGACGTCTGAAACGCTCACCGAGATGGAGCGTCGTGACTGGCTGGAGGTCGATGGTGCTGGGCCCGCCAAGACCCGCCGCCTGCGCGAGCGCGCCCTGGTTCTGGACGAGTGGGCGCGTCTGATTGCGGCCCAAAAGCCACCACAGATAGAGCGATACTATGTTCCTGCGAACGACGCGGGCGAGATTGCGCGTCGGCTCGAGGACGCCTGTCGCGACGCGGGCGCGCAATATGCCATTACGGCTGAGGCTGCGGCGCAGGTCTATGCGCCTTATCTTTCGTCGATCTCGCAGCTGAAATGCCGCCTCCAGGCGGGGCGGGTTCAGCATGATGTGCTCTCGCGCCTCGATGCGCGATCCGTGTCGGAGGGTTGGAATTTCGGCGTGATCGCTGAGGTGGGCAAGCATGACGTTGCTGTGGGCGAGCGGCTCAATGGGATCGCCTACGCGCCTATTGTCCAGATATACCTCGATCTCCTCCAGGGTTCGGGTCGCGCCAGCGAAATGGCCGATCATTTCCGTTCAGAACGACTGTCAGGATAATGACCAAACCAAAGACCATGTCCGCCTATGACGGCGGTGTCACCGAGGCGTGCGAGCGCGTACTCGTCACTCTCCTTCGCGGGTTCGGACCATGGAAAGAGTCGGTCTTTCTCGTTGGCGGGCTGACGCCTCGCTATCTCGTCGCGGCACGCCCGCCGGAAGTGCCTCGGCATGCGGGCACGGGAGACGTGGATGTCGTCGTCGATGTGGCGATCCTCACCGACACCGAAGCCTACAGTACGCTGGAGGAGAACCTCAAAGCGATGGGGTTCGAGCGCGGCACTAACGAGAAGGGAGTGAAAGTCTCATGGCGCTGGGAAGCGCGGCTCGAGACGGGCGCGACGATGATCCTCGAATTCCTGGCCGAGCATCCCGAACTCGGGGGAGGGCAGGTCAAGGTACTACCCACCGACGGCAACGTCTCCGCGCTCAATATCCCGCACGCCTCGATGGTGTTCGACCTGCACGATGAGACCGAACTGACGGCCGAGTTGCTCGATGGAGAAGGGCTCGCAACCGAGACGGTCCGGTACGCAAATATCGTCAGCTTCACCTGTCTTAAGGCATTCGCCTTCGATCATCGCAACGCTCGAAAGGACGCACACGATCTCGTCTATTGCCTCGAGCACCATCCGGGAGGCCTAGATGCCGCAATCGGGGTGTTCAAGGAAGCGCTGGCTGGGCCGCATGCCGAGGCAGTGAGGGAGGCCCTCTCGAAGCTCAAGATCCGTTTCATCCACGATGATCCTGGTCAGTCCTACCGCAGGGACGGGCCGGTCGCGGTTGCCCGCTTTGAGGATAATGACGCCGACGCGGCAGGTAATGAAGAGGTGCAGAACCTCCGCATCCTCCGACAACGCCGAGTAGCAGATCTGATGACGAAGTTTCTTGCCGCTTTGGAAGCGTAGGGGTGACCGGCGTGCAACTCATCCACTTGGAAAGGGGCTGAACCCATGGCGCCTGTGACCAAGGCGCGATCCCGTACCTCGCTTGTCGAGCCAGCGCTTGGCGGGACATATCTGTTACGCGAGGCACTCGCTCGAGCGAAGGCGCAGATGGATGAGGGATCATGGGCGTGCGTGACGAGATCGGTTTCTTTACGATCCATCTGGGCTATTCCGAGATCGGAATCTGGATCCTAGTGGATTGATCGGAACGAATGAGTCCGCTTGAGGGATTCCCATGCTTTCGATGCCGTGCGACGATGCGGCATGCGAACGGGTATCGAGATCGAGGTCACTGCACCGGACACGAAGCGGCTTGAGGCGATTGTTGCGGCGCGGGGTTCGGCGCAGAAGCATGTCTGGCGGGCGCGCATCATTCTCTTGACGGCTCAGGGCTTGGGTACCCAAGCGATCATGGCGGCGACCGGAAAATCGAAGACATGCGTTTGGCGCTGGCAGGAACGGTTCATGGCCGAAGGCGTGGATGGGCTGCTGCGCGATAAGACCCGGCCTCCGGGGATCGCGCCTCTCGATGCTGACTTGGTCGACAAGGTCGTCGCGCTGACACTGGAACCGCCCAGCCATGAGGCCACGCATTGGACCGTGCGTGCGATGGCCAAAGCCATTGGTATCGCGGCATCATCGGTTGTGAATATCTGGCACGACCACGGTCTGGTGCCCCATCGGTGGCGCAGCTTCAAGCTGTCCAACGACAAGGCGTTCGCCGAGAAGTTGCACGATGTCGTCGGGCTCTATGTCTCGCCGCCTGCTCACGCCATTGTGTTGTCAGTCGACGAAAAGAGCCAGATTCAGGCGCTCGACCGCACCCAACCGGGCCTGCCGCTAAAGCGGGGCCGCGGGGCAACCATGACGCACGACTACAAGCGTAACGGGACCACAACCTTGTTTGCCGCACTCAATGTCCTGGATGGCTCCGTGATCGGCCGCAACATGCAGCGGCACCGGCATCAGGAGTTCATCCGCTTCCTGAACACGATCGAAGCCCAGATGCCCGCTGACAAGGCCATCCACGTCATCCTCGACAATTATGCGACCCACAAGCAGCCCAAGGTCCGCGCCTGGTTGGCCAGACATCCGCGTTGGACCTTCCACTTCGTCCCGACGTCGTGCTCATGGCTCAATGCCGTCGAGGGCTTCTTCGCCAAGCTCACACGGCGGCGGCTGAAAAACGGCGTCTTTCATTCCGTCGTAGATCTGCAGGCCGCCATCAACCGCTTTATCAAAGAGCATAACGAGGATCCCCAACCCTTCATCTGGAAGGCGGATCCGGACGAAATTATAGCCGCTGTACGGCGCGGGCAACAAGTGTTGGAATCAATCCACTAGGATCTTGAACATGAGGACCGGATCGAACGGCGGCCTGCCGCCCTTGCCGCGGACACTCCGCCGCAGTGCTGCTACCAACGGGCCGCGGAAAACCTTGAAGTCGACGACAGCCGCAAGCCGTTCAAGCGGATCGCCTGCCGCGCTCAACGCCTCGTATCGGTCCGAAAGATCGAAGAAACTCGGCTGTCCCGCCACCATCGCCTCCACCGTCGTGCAAAGGCAGTGAATCAGCTCAAGCCGCTAGGCGCCAGCGGTTTTTCGAGGCGTCCAGTTCTATGGCGG
>NZ_CP176834.1:0-227271 GCF_052279045.1 Novosphingobium aeonii
CAAAGGCGCGTCGGTCGCCAGCGGGTCGCCGCGCAGCGTCGTCCAGACCAATCCGACCGTATTGAACCCCGACAATCCGACGTCGTGGAAGCGCTTGACCGTGATTGCGATCCCCATCCAGACCGCAAGCGCGCTAATGACGACGACCGCGACGTTGATGGCGGCGGCATAGCGTAGCGCGAGCAGCGGGTTGAAAGGCAGGAGATCGAACGCGATTGCCCAACCTATAGCCACCACCACCATGAACGGGGTGCGGCCTACTCGACCTTTCGGAGACAGCAGGATTTCCCCAATATCCATTCAGACGTCCCTTTCCGTCACTGACTGAGATACCTTCAGCATCACGTTCCTCAGCGGCTGGATTTGATCCATCACTCCAGCGACTGTAGGCGCCGCAGAACGGGGAATGCGGATGGTGCGGTAGCCAGCGCTCGCCGTCATGGCGTCGCGCTTGAGATCACGAGAAGCGTTATGGGTGCTGTCGTCTACCTCGATCAGGGCTACGATTTTCCCGGTTGTGCGATCTTCGACGACGAAATCTACGATCTTCTGGGAAAAAGCGTTCCGATCCGACGCATACCTACGGCGGCCCACGGGTTTTGGTGCGGCCAGAATTGCGCCCATCGAGACTTGAGCATGGAACCGGTAGGCCGGTAACATCTGCTCGAGAACGACAAGCATCGCTTGCTCACGCCGCGTCATAAGCGGCTTGGCTACGGGTGCCGGAGCGCCGCCACCAAACGGCGCATCGGGAAGGAGTAACCAGGCCAGCGCACCAAGTGTCCCCACAGAAATCAGCGGCACGCAGATGGAGAACAGATAATTTAGGAAGAACCCTATCGTCATAGCGCGCCTCCCTCAGTTCCAGCTATCGCGGCGGCCTTCGCCGCCATCGCGCAGCGTGCGCCCATCAAGTGCGGAACGGCGGATTTCAAGCTCGACGCTCTCGCCCTTGCGCCGGGTACGGAAGTCGCTGGGGTCGATGTTATTGGCCTTCGCGAAATCCTCGGCCGCCTTTTCGCTGCCGAACTTGCCGGCATCGTCATAATCCCATCCAGACATATCCTGGTCTCCTTGATCATGAGCAGCAGAGGGCTGCTCGTCTTACAAATCGAGGCCCAGGCTGCGTTCGGGCAGCGGGGGCAGCAGATCGGCTTGTTCGGGCTTGAGGCGCGGCGCGCTCAGATCATCAGACTTCGTCCTGGCTGCCGCCTGCCCTTCCGCCGGGGGCACCGGCGGCAAGCCATCGAGTCCTTCGGTCGGTTTGGGACCAGGTCCGCCTTCGACAGGTCCCGGATCGAATGGGCCGGATGCCTGCGCCCTTCCCGGACCGTCGATTTCGAGCCGGCCCAGGGTCTCGAGCGCCGAGGTCTTGTTTCCGGGGTTGTGGTCGAGTTGCCGCTCGAGCTTCGCCTTGTCGTCGACCACCATGGTGAGGTCGTCGCGCACGCGCGTGACGCCGACGTTGAAGAGGCGCTGGTTCGACAGGTTGCGCTCATGGCTATCCATGACCGTGATCGCCCTGTCGGTGGTGATCCCCTGCGCCATGTGCATGTTGAGCGCATAGGCTAGGTCCACCCGGCTCAGCATGGGATCGCCAGACGCGAGCACGAGCCGGTCCCTCCCCGCCGTCTCGACTGTCACGCTGTCGCGATCGACGGCCACAACCCGGGCGAGCGAGGCGTTGGTCAGGCCGCGCGGCTTGTCGTTGGCAGTCCAGCGTATGCGGTCGCCGGCCCGCAGGTGGAGATCCTTCTTCTCGGTCAGCTGGAGGCGATCGCGTGTCTCGGTCGGCGACAATTTCAGCGGATCGAAACGTATTCGGCGGCGGCCTTCGCCCAGCTCGACCTTGCCATTGGCGTGGACCGCCAGGACATCGTAGCGCCCGGCGCGGAGCCCTACGTCCTGGCCGCCGCCCCGACCGACCTCGAGCGTCATGCCGGCGCGGTAGGTGGCCGCGTAGCGCAGTTCCTCGCGCGTCGTGTTGACCCGCTCATAGACCGTGAGGTGGATGCCCTCCCCTTCCAGCGATCCTTCGGCGGCAAGACCCGCCTGGATCCTCTCGTTGATCGCCGCGCGCGCCTCGCGCCCCGAGGCAAAGACCGCGGTCGCCTGGCGTTCCGCGGGATCGAGCGCCAGCCAGAGATCGGCGGCATGTTCTGCGGGCTGGGAGGCTTCGATGACCTTGTCGCCCAGCACCCGCATCGCCTCGCTTGCCTTGCCGATATTGGCAAGCGCGGCGACGGTGCGCAGGACGTCGGTCCGCTGGCGGATATTCTCGTCCATGCGCGCCAGCGTGCCGCCCGCCGCCTGGATCATGGCGAAGGATTTGCCCGCATCGATCGAGGAGAGCTGCTGCCGGTCACCGACCAGCACGAGCTTGTCGACGCCAAGTGTCTCGACGATGGCGTGGAGCTTGAGCATATCGTTCGACGACACCATCGAGGTCTCGTCGACGACCAGCATCGATCCGGCATGTGCCGCCCGCGCCGCATCATAGCCCGGCCCGTGCGGTTCGGCGACATACCGTTCATGGGCAAGCACGAAGGAGGCGATGGTTTGCGCAGGGACGCCTGCGCCTTCGGCCAGGTCGGCGACCATCTTGTTCTGGAAGGCAAGGCCGGTGATCGCGCGTCCTTCCGCCTCGGCCACGCGGGCGACGGCCTGAAGCATCGTCGACTTGCCGGCGCCGGCGATGCCCTGGATCGAGACCGTGCGGTCGGCCGAGCCGAGGATCAAGGTGGCGGCGGCGAGCTGGCCCGTATTGAGGGGCTGCGTCGCTGCGGCCTGCAGGCGGCTCGGCGCCTCGGAAGCGTCGATGATTGGGTTCGCCTGTCCGCGGCCCGCCTCTACCTGGGCCAGGATCTGGGTTTCCGTCGCAAGCGCCTGCCGGGTGGTGACGAAGTCGGCTGCGCGCTCCTGTCCCCTGAGCAGCGTGCCGCGCGCGACGAGTTGCTGGATCCGCTGTTCGATCCGATCGATCGTCACGTCCTTGAGGCCAAGGTCGAGCGCGGTCTTGGCAAGACGATGGATGGGAAAGGCCGCCTCGCGTTCGCTATGAATACGGACTGCCGAGGCGACCGCGAGCTGGGCCCGCGCGATGGCGGGCGACTGGGTGACGCGGGCAAGGCCGCGATCGACCAAAGGATCCGCGGGCCGGACAAGGTCGCCGAGCTTTTCGCGCCCGGCGGCGATCGCCTCGGTCACCGCCTTGTAGCCGCGCTCGAGGGGTCCGAGCGCCCCATGGCGATCGGACCGCGCCAGGGCGCCCTCGACGAGGGCTTTTCCGTCGAATCCGAGCGTCGCGGCCTTGTCGATCCATTCCTGCTTGAGGGCGTCGCGATCGTCGACATTGAGCTTGGGATCGCGGGTATTGGTGGTGATCTGGTCGCGGCCCTTGTGTGAGACGATGCCAAGCGCCGCCGCCTTTTCGAGGATCGCTTCGCGGCGCTGGCTGTAGGCATCAATCACCTTGCGCGGTACGCCGGCGATCTCGAAGGTGCCGTGCTTGCCGAGCGCCTCGATCCTGAAACCGAGCTGCTCGATGCCTTCGCGCAGATAGGCGTGGTAGATCGAGCCGATGACGGTGTTGTGGCTCCAGATCTTGTCCGCGTGGAGCGCTTGCCATTTGCCGTCGGGCAGACGGGTCAGGTTGGCGATCACTGCATGGATATGCCCCTGGGGATCGAGGGCGCGGCTCGTGTCGTGCTGGAAGAGGGCATAGACGAGGTTGCCGGTCGCGACAGGGACGGTCCGCCCGCCGATATCCTTGCGACCTTCGGCGAGGTTTTTCTCGACCCAGGCCATCGTCTTCTGGACCGCCGCCATGTTGGCGGCGAGAATGCGCTTGTCGCCCGCCACATAGGCCAGGATCGAGGCTGACTTGGGCATGGAGAAGGTGAGGTCGAGGCCGGCCCGGCGGTTCTCTACTTGAGCCACCCCTTCTCCCGAAGGCAGGATGCCGTTGAGCATGCCCTCGAAAGCATCCTTACCCACTTCTCCCGACAGTCCGAGCGCCCCCGCGCCCTCCCCGCCCCAGGCGCTGATCTCGGAGGATCCTTCGACGGTGTAATAGTCGTCCTTCGCGAAATAATTCGCGGCGCCCGAAGCCGAGCGGACCGAGGCGACCGACAGCATGTCAGATCCCCATGTCCATGCCGTCGTCCTCGCGCCCGAACGCCTGCCTTAGCTCGACCAGCGTCTGATCCTCGACCTGGGGCACTGGCGCAGGTTGACCCCGCCCGTCGCGATCGCGCGGCACGGTCTGAGGATCCTCGGTCGCAGCGCGCGCCGCCTGTGCCTTGTCGGCGGCGTGCGTGGGGGTTGCTGGCCGCTCGTCGCTCTCGGCCGCACGCTGCGCCCGGCAGGCCGCTTCATCATGCTCATCCTCGACCTCGGCCGACAGGATATTGGCGGCAAGTTCCTTGGCCAGATTGACGGGATCGGCAATCTCCCCGATCACCTGCGCGGCGCCATCGCGCCCGCCCGCTTCGCCCCCATCGCTCCCCTCGAACGCCTCCTCTCCGCGCCTTGATCGCACCGGCTGGAGATTGGGACGGGCGATGAAGCCCTGGGCGACCTGGGGGTAGTCTTTCCACTGGAGCTGGATGCGCGCCGCGGGGAAGCCATCAGGGAATTTCACGAAACCATGCATCGAGGGCAGGTTGGTGATGTCGTCCGCGATGACGAGCGGCTCGACCTGCTTGCGCGGCGTCAGCGTCGAGGCGTCGCGCGTGTTGTTGTAGCCGTAGCTATAGGCTTCATCCATCTGCCGTACTTCGCGGTTGCCGATGTAGCGCGCGCATTGCTCGGCGGTGTCGAGATCGGCGGTTGCGAGCATCAGCTTGGAGCGCGCGAGCGAGGCGAGATTGCGGGCACCCTGCTCGCCATAGACCTCGATCAGTTTTTCGAAGCTGTGGATCCCCAGGATCATCGCGCCGCCGAACGCGCGGGCGGTCTGGAGACCATTCTCGATCGCGGGCAGACGATGGAGTGCGCCGAGTTCGTCGAACATGAACCAGGTGCGCAGATCGCGGGTGCGCGGCATGGTCATGAGGCGGTTGATGGCGATGTCCATCCACAGCGTCAGCAGCGCCCGGTTCATCGCCAGATCGACATAGTTCGAGGTGATGAACAGGATCGCGCCGGGCTTCTTCTCGGTCGTGATCCAGTCGCGGATCGAGAAGCGTGGCCCCTCGTCGGGAAGGAAGCGCAGCACCTGCGCATTGGTATTGAAGACCGCGCGGATCGATTCCGCCATGCGTGCGGCTTCCGGCGCGGTGAGCGGGTCCGCGATCGTGTTGGCAAGGAAACGGTGAACCCGCTTCAGGTCGGCCGTCATCAGGTTCTCGGAGAGCGCGAGATTGGTCGTCGCGCCGCGCTCCTGGAGCCGGATGCACATCTCGATGAAGAGGGTGCGCGCCGCGAGCGCCCAGAAGGGTTCGGCAGAGCCGCCGTCCGAGGGAATGAGCGCCGCCGCTGCGGCAGTGAATTCGCTATGCGTGGTGCAGTCGTTGAAGATCGACCAGGCCGGGCAGCGCGCGTCCATTGGGTTGAGGATCGTATCGCGCGCGGGATCGTAGAAGGCTTCGACATAGGCGCCGGTGAGATCGAAGATGACGGCCGTGTCCTCGCGGGCCCGCATCTGCGAAACCAGGCTCCTGAGTTCGGTCGTCTTGCCCGATCCGGTCGTACCGATGAGCATGGTATGCGACTGCTCGGTGCGATGCGGATAGGGGATGCCCGCAAGCGTATAGGGGTGATGGATACCCGCCGCCTTGCGGGCACGAAACGGCATGTCGAGAATCTTGGCCGGGGCGAGGCCGGGCAAGCGATCCTGCGCCTCCTCTTCGAACTTCGCATAATTATGTTGGCTGATCTCATTGAGCAGGACATGGCGGGCGACCAGCATGGCTCCGCGCTCGTGGCGTTCCTGAAGGATCGTCTTGCCCCGCCGGCGCGAAAGATCGACGAACCAGAGTGCGACCGGGATGGAGATGAAGATGGATACGAAGAAGGCCGCCAGAAGGCCTTTCATCGCGATCTTCCAAGCCTGGATGACCTCGGCGATATAAGGCACCGCGGGCATCACCGTACGCATGACCTCGCCGCTCGGCAGGGTGACGTTGACGCGCTTGTTGGGGTTGAGGTCGACCCAGTTCCAGAGCGCGGCATAGATCTTCATGCAGATGAGCTGGAAGCCGTGCTCGTCGAGCTTGATCGACATGATCACGAACCAGGCGGCCGCGAACAGGAAGAACCACATCAGGATGGGCAGTTTCGCACCCGAGAACCACATCAGAAGTTCGTGGGTGAGAAGCTGCGAGCCGCGGGTAAAATTGCCCGAATTGCGCTGCACCCGTCCGCGCGCGCTGTGATGGGTCAAGGGGATGGCCCGGCCGTCTGTGCGGATATCGTTTTTACGCGCCATGATACTGCTCCAGGCGCTTGTCGGTTTCCGCGACGATGCGGTCGCGGAATTCGGGAAATTGCTCACGGATGATGATGTCGAGGGCGAGCTGCTGGAACTCGCCGATGCGCGCGAGACGAAGCTGGCTGGCAGTCAGGACCGAAGCCCCGCCAAGATAGGCATCGATGGCGCTGCGGATGACGTCGGACGGCCGACAGTGACGCGCATCGGCGACCGCGACGAGACGGTCGAACCGGTCTCGCGCCATGCGCAGCGAGACGATCTTCGAACTGTGGGACAAGCCAGCCTCCTAGCAGAGAGGCTGGTGGAGCTTGAGAGCGCGATGACGCTTATAGAGGAGAGTGCACCCCTTCGCAAGGATAGGCGCAGGCGGGAAGGCCGCCGTAAACAGCGATGACAGCTAAGATATTGAATTAGAGCCCATTATTACTTCGGCCGCACGCGTCATACAGTGTAAACATCCGCCCCTCTGCCGTAACCCGTTGGATTTCGGGCTTATTTCCTGCAGCTTGCTGCGTAGGGTGTGCTAAAATCCTGAGAGCTCGCCCCGTTGCCCTGGGACGTTCGGGTCGTCGTCTATGAGGGGATGGAACCGGCCTCCGGCGGGTAGCGCTCCGCCCTTTGCGGCGGAACTTGCCTTGGGTCAGGCCGGCAGGTGCGGCGCTTTGAGGCGCCAGTGCGGCATAAAGCGGCGCGGTGGTGCGAGCGGTGACACGTTGTCGGTCCCGACTGGCCCTTCGGACGTCCGCCTCAAATGCGCAGGCAACGTTCTTTTGCTCTGACGCAAGGGGAACCCGCAGCCCCGCCTGCGTGAGGTCTCCGTCGCTTTGGCAGCGGGGGCGAAACGCCCCCGCCCCAGGCGAGGATCGTCACCCGGATGGGCGGAGACGAGGCGTTCGCATCGGCTCCGTGCGCTTGGCCGGGGACAGGCCCCGCAGGGGTCGGCGGCGGCCTAGCGAATAGAGCCGTCATCGGGCCTGGCCCGATGGGCCCAGCGATCCCTTTCCTGTCTTCCGCCGGGCCTCTCCATCGCCTATAGGAGAGCCGCGTTCACAGCCCGATCAGCTTGAACGAAAGGCCTTCCTATGGCGAAATCCCTGGACGATGAACGCGCGGCCATTGCCGCCGACGAAGAGCGACTGGCCGATCGCCGCAAGCGGCTCGCGGAACGTGAGCGCGACGCGGCGTTGGCGGCCCTCGACAAGGCGGGGCTGCTCAAGCTCCCGCTCGACCGCATCGAGGCCTTCACCGCGCAGGTGAAGAAGCTCGGTTTCGAGGAAGTCACCAAGCGCCTCGCCGCCTGAAGCGACCCCGCCGCGCCGACCGGCGCGGCACGGACGCGGGGGGCTCGATGCCCCCCGCGTCCGTCTGTCCCGAGCAGCAAAAAAGGAGAGGCCTTGCGGCCCCTCCCCTCGGTTTCAATATTCGTCCGATAGACCGCCCGGCACTGTGTGCACCACCCGGTCGACGAGCGTCATCGGCAGCGCATCATAGTCGCCTTCGTCGATGCTGATGTAGCGGCCCTCGCTCTCCTGGATGACATGCTGGTCGAAGAAGCTGTGGAGCGCGCGGCGCTGTGCGCAGGCGACGGCGGCGAAGAAGGCGGCGTTGTCGGCGGCGGCGCTGGTCATCTGGGTCTGCATCGTCTTTCTCCTCTTGTCTTGAAGGACAGGGGAGTGGCCGTCGGCCGTCCGGGATCGGGTCAAGGACCGCCGGCATCGCCGGCGGCCGCGAAGCGGGCGACGGGGGTGCCGATTTTGTCCTGGTTGCCGTGGAGCGAAGCGGAGCGGTGGCCAGGGCAAAATTGGGGGGACCGTCGATCCTTGAGGCGGTCCCGGACGGCTGACATCATGGGAGGTCTGTGAGAGATATTTTCCTCTCGTAGGGGCGCCCCGGCCGAGGCGAGCGGCCCGCGGACCGAAGGGTCCGTTTGGGGGTCGCGAGCGAGCCGGGCGAACTGGCGCGGAGATGGTCGGTAGAAGCGAGATCCGCAGCGACGGGCGGCGGTTCAGACCGGGTTCATGGGCATCGCGCCAAGAAAAAGGCGACCCCTGATGATGCAGGGATCGCCTCAAGTTTGGGTTGCTCGCAACAAAAGCCGCGAGTCCCTCGGGTCGCACCGTGTTTGTAGCATTAAATGATGCAGGAATAGTTGGCGAATTACGTCGGCTTTGACAGCAATTCGCCTATAGCATCAGGCCGACGGGATCGTGACTTGCCGCCGCCGCGTCGAAGCCTCGCTGCCAGGCTTGATCTCTCGCGCTGCCCCGCCGGTAGCCGCTCCCGCCATGGCCCATGACGAAGGCGCGCCAGCCGGCTTTTTCCGCTTCCCACAAGACATCGACCGGCGCGGGGCCGAGCAGCGTCAGAAGGTCGAGGCGCGGCGCGCGTTCGGGTCCAAAAGGACGTGCCCGGCGTGTCATCGCGCCCCGCCCTGCTCTGCCGGTTCCGTCGCGCTCATACCGGCGCCATCGACCGCGCCCTGCCCACCGATTTCGAGCACAATGTCGCCGCTCATCGGCAGGCGGCGGGTCCGGATCTGCGCGCGCGTGAACTGCGCTTCGTCGAGGACCGCGATTACATCGGCGTCATAGTCGAAGAGCTTGGCGAGGGCGGCCAGGGCCAGCGTGTCGACGCGGGCGCTCAGCGCATAGTCCAGCGCGTGCTCGTCGCCCTCCTTCTGCCGCAGGAGGTCGAGACCCTGCCGGAGGGCTTCGGCTTCGAGATAGGTACGCAGGCGGGCATAGTGTCGCGCGGTGATGCGGGCCACGAGCGGGCGATATTGGATCGTGGACGCGGCGGCGGCATTGCGAAACGGGATCGACATGGGAGCTCTCCTTGTCTGTTGGCTCGCGCCTTTCCACCCCTCTCTTCTTTGGGCTTTGCGGGCCGGTCTCCAGAGCCCGCCGATAGAGGTTTCAGGGTCGCCTTCGGCGCGGCGCGACGGGGTTCGATGCCCCGGCGCGCCGCCCTGCCAGACGAAAAGAAGGAGGAGAGGCCCCGGCCTGAGCCGAAGCCTCTCCGATGGGCTCACGCCCGCTTGGCTGTCCGCTGGTGGGCGAGATTGACAACGTGGAGCGGAACCCCGGCCTGGCGCAGCTTCTGGGCGAGGTTCATCTGGATGCCCGAGCCCTCGCAGATGACCGCTTCGACGGGCTTGAGGTTCACCAGCCGGTCGTTGCGGACGAAGGCGGCGCGGTTGCCCTGGCTGCGGTCCAGGCGGAACTGGATGACCTTGACGCCGCGAGCGGCGGCCCAGGCGTGGGCGATGGCATCGCAGCCCTTGGCCTGCGCGGTCGTGGCGAGGATCATCTCTGGGATGCGCGTCTTGATGCGGTCGAGGCCCTTGTAGAGCAGGTCATGATCTTCCCAGACCTGGCCGCCCGAGAAGATGACCACCGGACCATCGGGCGCGAACTGTTCGCGGCGCGTCCGGGCGCGTCCTGCGAGATAATCGCGCGCGTCGATCATCGAGGCGCTGAGCGCGGAGGATACCCGGCTGCCCTTGACGGGCGAGAAGGGCTTGCCGGTCTCGACCCGGTAGACTTCGGCGGCATGGTCGCGCATGCATTCCATCGCTTCGCGGCATCCCTGCAGCGTCTGGCAGAGCAGCTGCGTGTCCTCGAGTTCCGTCGCGTAGATTTCCGAGGGGTCGTAGTGGCGCGCGAGCTCCCCGAGCGCCTTGGCGGCGTCATCCTCGCGGCCCTCGATGCGCTTGGCCACGACATGGAAGCTGTTGGCAAAGCCCCAGGCGAGATCGGCGGCATAGGCTTCCATCCTGGTGTCGCGCAGGACGTCGAACATCGTCTGCATCATCATGTCGACCGCGGCGCGGACCTGCTCCGGGTCGGGCATGTCGAGCGCTTCGGGCGCCTCGACGATGGAGAGCTTGGCCATCTCGCTATGCTCGATGAAGGCGGCTCCATAATTGCGGCTGGCGTCGTCATTGTCGCGGCTTGCGGCGATGAAGCTGGCGAGATCGGCGAAGTTGGTGAAGTTGGTCATGAGTGCCTCCGTGTGAGTGTCTCATCCGTTCGATGAGGCCCTCCTCCGGGCGTGCGGCGGTCAAGCTGGTCAGGGACGGCGACCGGTCTCCGGTCGCCGCCGCTTTGCGGGGAGTGGGGGAACCGATTTTGTCGGGGTCGGCGCGGCACGCGGCGGCGCCGTCAAAATTGGGGGGACCGCTCATCCTTGACGAGCGCCGATCCCCGCACGCCACACTTGGACGACTAGAGAGAGAGAAATAGAAAACTGGGGGATCCGGTTGGCACCCCGCAAAGTGATCGTCACCCGGCAGGGCGGAGACGCGGCGCAGGCGCGGCTCCGGGAGCGCCAGCGACTAGAGCGCCGGTCCCGGCCGGCGGCCGGGATGCGTCGTCCCCATCCCGTTCACCGCGCCCCGCCGCGCCGGCGACGGGATATCCAACCCGGCCCGGACTATCGAGGATCGCCCTGCCCGCAAGATCGCTGGCGCGGGCCAGGCCAGAGGACTATTTTCGAGACCGGACGCCGGTCAGGGACTCGGGCGGCGGCAAATCCGGGATACCAAGATCATGGTCAAAGGCAGGGGCAGCGAGCGCGCCGCGCGGGCGCTGTGCGAGGCGGAGGGCCTGGCGTGCGATATCCGCTTCGAAGGCGCGCCGATGTGGCAAAGCTTCCTGCCGCAGGTCCAGACCGTCCTCGCCGCGATCGCGGACCCGGGCGTGGCCCATGGCGAGGAATGGACGCGGATCATCGCCCATCTGCGGGCGCAGGCCGGGCCGCGCTGAGCGCCCGGCCCGGTATCCGGCCTAGCCGCCGGGCTTGGCCGCGCGGTCGGTGTTGCGCTTGTCCGCGACATAGGTCTGGCCGTTGTCGCCCTTCATGATGACGAACAGGCCGGTCGCCTCGAACAGCCGGGGGAAATTCTTGACCCCATAGTTGCGCGGATCGATCGGCGCCTGGCGCTTTACCGCGCTGCCGGCCGCCGCCATGTGCGCCCAGCCATCGTCGCGGGCCGCGGCCTCGACCGCGCCGCGCAGGGTGGTGATGAGCTTGCTGTCCTGCGCGAGCGACTTGGCGCCGGGCGTCGTCGGCGCTTCTGGCGGAGCGGCAGGCGCGGCGGCAGCGGCCGGCGCAGTGGCAGGCGCCGCCTTGCGGCGACCGCGTGGCTTGGGCTGCGCAGCAGCCGGAACCTCAGCCTCCGGCTCGGCGGGCGGGGTGCTGTCCTCCAGGCCGTCAAGGAAGAGGAACGTGGTGCAGGCGTTGACGAAAGGCGTCGGCGTCTTGCGCTCGCCGAACCCGTAGACCTCATGGCCATTGGCCTTGAGCTGCATGATCAGCGGCGTGAAGTCGGCATCGCTCGACGCGATCGCGAAGGCGTCCAGGTCCTGGGTATAGAGCAGTTCCATCGCGTCGATGACGAGGGCGATATCGGTGGCGTTCTTGCCGGTGGAATAGCTGAACTGCTGGATCGGACGGATCGCGAAATCGTGAAGCTTGCCGGTCCAGCCCTTGAGCGTCGCCGCCGCCCAGTTGCCATAGGCGCGGCGGATATTGGCAGTGCCATATTTGCTGAGCTCGGCGAGGATGGCGCCGATCTTGGCATGGCTCACATTGTCGGCGTCGATGAGCAGCGCGATGCGGCGGCTGGGCGTGGCGGCGAGGGGCGTGTCGGGTTCCAAGAGCGGTCCTTTGTGCAAGAGAGTGCCGCAGGCGCGCGGGGGATGCGCACCTGCGGCCAGCGAAGGGCGGCGCATCGGCGCCGCCCGGCGCCTGTCAGAAGAAGTGGAGCCGGTCGGCGATGACCTCGGCGCCGTAGCGGGCGTTGCCGTCGCAGTCTTCCCAGCTCGAATAGTGCAGATAGCCCGAAATGGCGACGACATCGCCCTTCTTGCGCGTGGCCGCCGCCTTGCCCTGGCCGTTGAAGCAGGTAACCTTGTGGAACTCGGTGGTCTTGGCCGTGTAGCCGGTCGCCTCGTCGATATAGGTCTTGCCGTCCTTGAGCTTGACCCGGTCGGTCGCGACGATGAGGGTGACGGGACCATTGCCCGAGGGGGTCTGCGGATCCTTGGCGACGCGGCCGGTGAGATTGACTTCGTTCATGATGAGCCTCCTTGGGTTGCCGGCGTTCCTTCCCGCCGGTGACACCGATTAGCGGCATGGGGCTGGGACCTGCACCGACGCGCGCAGCGCGGGAGGGGAACCTCTGAAAGGCGCTGGCGCGGGCCGCCGCGCAGCGGCAACACGGGCGCCTGGAACGGGGTTGCCGGGCCCGGTCCCCTCGCCGCAGGTGTCACGTCAACGGCGCGGAAGGGACGCTGGCAGCCCAGGCCGGCGGTGAACGGACAATTGTCAGGCCGCCCCCAGGATCGGCTCCCCTTGCGGCAATGGCCCTGGCACCCGGTGCGGCGGGCGAGGCTCATGCGCCGGCAGACCGACCCCGACGCGGGCGCAGGGCGAGCGACCAACAACGCGCCGATGGGTTCCCTTGGGATAGGATGCGGCCCCGGGGGCCCGGCGACTTTGCGCGAAGCAGGCGGCCCTCGCCCGCCCGGGCTATCGGCTTGGGCGGGAGCACGGTATCGACGCCCGTGCGCGGTCAGGGTTGGACGATGGACTCCGCCCAGGTGCCGAGCACAGCCCCATCGGCGGGATTCTCGATGCGCACCTCGTCGAGCGTGACGGCGAGGAGGCACACCGGCCGCTGGTCCGGGCCGGCGGCCTGGGTGCAGCGCAGGCTGCCGCCGTCCGGAAGGCGGGCGAGCCGGCCGATGAGCCGGATACGGAGCCCCTTCGGCCCGGGCGCTGCGTCCGGCGCCAGCCGCTTGACTAAGTCATAGGCCCGCCCAGCCCGCGCTGTATCGGTCCGTCCTGCCTCGCTGCGCCATTGCGCAAGGGCCAGCGTCTGCTCAGGCGGGAGCAGAGGCGCAGATGCACCCTCGCTTGCAGCCGGCCCGGGAGGAACGGGCGGACAGGTCTCGGCGCTAGACCAGGGCCGCTCGATCCAGAAGCCCTCGAGCCGGGCCTGCCCGGCCGCTTCCCCCGCTTTGGCGTCGACGCCCGTATCTCCTTCGCCGCTCGTCCCGTCCCCGCCCTTATCCGGAGCAAGCCCCCAGTCGGCCAGCGACCAGCGGGCGGGCGCGACATGAACGCGCAGGGTCTGCTGCGCGGCATCATAGCGCCAGCGCAAGGGCGCGGCGCTGTCGGCAGCGGCAGGCCCGGCGCAGCCGAAGGGGAGAACGAGCTCGAACCGCTTGCCCTGCAGGCCGGTCGGCAGCGCCTGCCCCGATGCGGCGGCATCGGCCGCCTTGGCGGCGAGCGCGAGGAGGTCCGCGCGGCCCAGAATATGCGGCGGTTCAGGCTGAGCCGCCGGCGACGGCGGCGCGGACTGGATCGCGGGCGGCGGCGCGCTGTCTGGCCTCGGCGACGTGCTGCGCCCGAGCAGGAATCCCCCGCCCGCCAGCGCGAGCGCGGCCACGAGACCGCCGGCAATGGCAAGACGGCTGGTCCTGAGATTGGGCTCGCGCATGTCCTGGTGATACCAAATTGCAAGGCCGGCTCCACCCCGCCCGGCCTGTTTCTTTTGACCGGGCGTTGACAGGGGTGGACCTGGGTTCGAGGCAGGGACGCGATGACGATCGATCAAATTCTCACCTTGCTCGTGCTGGTCGGCGTGGTCGGCGTGATGATCTGGGACCGGCTGCGCGCCGACGTCGTGGCGCTTGCGGGCGCGGCGATCCTCCTCATGACCGGGGTCGTGCGACCGGTCGACGTGCAGGGCGCTTTCGCCAGTCCCGCCATCATCGCCCTCGCCTCGCTGTTCGTCATTGCCTATGCGCTGGAGCTCTCAGGCCTGCTCGACAGGGCCATCGAACTCGGCGTCGGTCTCTGCCGGCGCCTGGGCGCCAAGGGGGTGTGGCTGCTCCTCTCGATGATCGGCGGCCTCTCCTGTTTTCTCAATTCGACGCCGATCGTGGTGCTGGGCGCGCCGGTGATCCGCGATATCGCGCGCACACTGGGACAGTCGCCCAAGCGCTATCTGATGCCGCTGTCCTACATCACCGTGCTCACCGGCTGCTGCACGCTGGTGGGCACTTCGACGAACCTTCTCGTCGACGACATGGCGAGCATAGCGGGGCAGGCGCGCTTCGGCATTTTCGAGATCACGCCCGTGGGCCTGCCGATCGCCCTGGTCGGCGGGCTCTATCTCTATTTCGTCAGCGGTCGGCTGCTGCGGGCGCATGAGAGCGACGAGCGGGATGGCGAGCCCGGACCGCTCGAACCCGTTCATATCGGCAATGCCCAGGTCGGCGACGCGAGGCTGTTCGCGCAAAAGCGCCCGTTCCAACCGCTCAAGGCCGCGATGGCCTTTGCGATCTTTGCCGGCGCGATCGCGCTGGCGGCCCTCGGCGTCGCACCGATCGCGGCGACGGCGCTCAGCGGCGCGGTCCTTCTGATCCTGTTGCGCGTGATCAGCGCCGACGAGGCCTATGGCGGATTGCGTCCGGAAATCCTGATCCTCATAGCGGGCATGGTGGTGATTGGCATCGCTATGGAATCGAGCGGGCTGGCGGGCGAGGCCTCGGAGTTCCTGATTTCCAGCGTCCACGGGCTGAGCGCGCTCGTCGCGCTGATCGTCCTCTACTTCGCCACGATGGTGCTGACCGAGCTTCTGTCCAACGCGACCGTGGCGGTGCTCGTGACGCCTGTCGCCGTGGCGCTGGCCGACAGTCTCGGCGTCAGCCCACGGCCCTTTCTGGTCGGGGTCATGATGGCCGCGAGCGCCGCCTTCGCGACCCCCTTCGGCTACCAGACCAATGTCATCGTCTACCAGATGGCGGGCTATCGCTATATGGACTTCGTCCGGGTCGGCCTGCCGCTCAACCTCCTGACCGCGACCGTGGCGATCCTCGCGATCCAGGCCTTTTTTCCGTTCTGAGCCGGACTGGATCGGCTCTTTCCAGCCGAAACAAAGACAGGACCCGCTGCGCGGGGGAGCGCGGCGGATCCTGCCAGGGGCTTTCCGCGCCGGAGGCGCGGCGCGGAAAGGGAAGAGGATGATTGCGGTCAGTCGGCGGTTTCGACCGCGCGCTGGCGACGGCCGCGGCGGCCCTGGGCGGGCGCCTGCGCGTCATCACCGCCAAAATCGTCGCCCGCGGTCGAGGCGCCCAGCCCTTCGGGCTCGCGCTGTCCGGCCTGGGAGGCGTCGTCGCCCGGCAGCGGCGGCAGGCCGTCATCGGCGGGCATCGCCATTTCGGCGGGGAGTTCGCGGCGGCGCGAGGGGCGCGACCAGACGACATTGTAGGAGCCGTCCTGCTGCTGGAACAGCGAGACATAGAGCGGCTGGGCGAAGCTCGGATCCTCGATCTTGCCGTTGTAGAAGATGAGGCCGCTTTCGCGCGAGGCGAGCTCGAACAGCGCGCCGACGCGGACCCAGGCGCGCGCAGCCGACAGCGCCATCACCTCGAATTTGGGCGCGTTGGGATTGGCCGAGTGGACCGGGCGGAGCGCGATGGTGAGCTCGACGGTCAGGGTGGAGACACGGCCGACGAGGTGGCCGGCGGCGTTCTTGGCGATGGAACCGATGTTCATGGGACTTCTCCGTTGTCGAAAGCGTCCTCGAACCCCTTGTCCGGGACGCCAGTCCTCTCTCCCCCTCCTCTCCTCGGCCGTTCGGCCGAGCAGGCGCCGCCAGGCGCCCATCATCGCCAGCCCCTTTGTCGGGCGATGGCCCGATCAGATGAGCGGCGCGGGCATGGCCAGCCATTCGGGCTGGTCGTCGGTGATTGGGATGTCCAGGCGTGACGCCTCGGCCTCGGAGAAGATGCTTGCATCGGCGAGCCGCCCGAACCCGGCCTCGCGGTTCCAGAAGCTGAGCCCATGGGTCGCATGACGCGTGACCAGCACATAGCCGTCCGCGCCTTCCTCGATCGCGCGCCCGATCGCCCGGTCCAGGAGCGCGCTGCTATGGCCGAAGCTGACGCCCTGCTCGGTAATCGCAACATAGCCACCGCCAAATTGGCCGGGCACGAGGCGATCGCAATCGAGCGAGAATTCGAAACCGAAGGGCAGGGCGGATTTGGCTGCGGCGAAGAGAAGGTGTCCGACGGCGTCGATGGCAAACTGCTCCCCGGCAAAGTGCAGGTGGACACGGTCCTCGCTTCGCGGCTCGGATCGGGACAGATCGCAGTCGAACGTCGGATAGGTGGGATCGACAAACAGAGCGAGGAACGTCTCGAACGGATCGTCGCCGCCCGGGGGGAAAGCCGCGGCAAAGGCCGAGCCCAGGCCCGAATAGGCCGCAAGGCGCGCCGCCGGCTCGTCCCCGAGATCGCCCAGCAGATCGCTCGCTGCAAAGGCGCAGTCGATGAGCGCAGCCTCGGCGGGCGTGACTTCGATGAGGAAGCTCGCCTTGAGATAGTTGTTCGCCATGATCGTCTCCTTATGGTGAGAGAAGACGTGCGGGCACGCCGGCCGCACGAACCGTACCGTGCTCGTGGGCCCGGCGGGAAAGGGATGAACAATCGCATGCAAGAATGGATCGCCGCGCTCTCGACCTATTCCGCGACGCGCGAGACGATCCTTCAGCATCGATTTCTCGCCGATGTCGGCGGCGAGTTATGGCGCCGCGGCGAGTTCGATTTTTCGGTCTCGCACAGCGAGGTCGACAATAGTGGCTATGACCTCATCATCGAGGCGCGCGGCATAATGCGGCATGTCCAGCTCAAGGCGATGCATGGGCAGGCCAGGCGGCGCAGCTTCGACATTCAGACCCGGCTGGGGGCCAAGCCTAATGGCTGCGCCGTGCTGATCCGGCATGATGCGCGCAGCCTCGCGGTCGAGGCCTATCGCTGGTTTGGCGCACCGCCCGGCCAAGGCCTGCCACCGTTAGGGGAGAAGGTCACCCGCCATGCCAAGGGCAATGCGCTCGGCCATAAGACGGACCGGCCCGCGCTGCGCGAGGTGCCGCTCGCGCGATTTGCGCCCGTCGGCGATATCGCGGCGCTGGTGGATCTGATGTTTGGGCCCGGGCCCGAGGCGGGCTAGGCGGCGTTCGCGGCCTGAGGCGCGTGCCAGCGCGCGATGATCGCCTGCATCTCGTCGCCATAGCCGAACGCATCGATATAGAGGGCGCCCGGATGCTCGGCGAGAAAGCCCACGATCGCCGCGATGTCGCGCGCCACGGCCGTGTCCAGCGCGAACAGGTCGGCGACCGCGAAATCGCCCAGCTCGGGTCCGTTCCACCAGGCCATGAGAAAACGGGCGACGCGCCGCGCCTGCCCGGTATCGGACAGGGCGAGGGGAACGAGCCGGTCGAGCGCGGCCAGCGCGCTGCTGCGGTCGGTGGGAATCGCTGTCATAACGGGACTGTCTCATCAAAGCCCGGCCGGGCCAAGGGCTCTTGGGGGAAAGGAGCGCCATCCCCCACGACGGGCGGCGGCACAACGAAGTCGGCCGCATCAAAATAGGCGAGCACGGCGTCGAAGCTTGCCAGGCGCTCGAGCGCCGCGCGACCGATCACGACATAATCGTCTTCGTCGACCGGGTAGGAGACGGGTTCGCCTGCGCCCGTGAACACCACGCGCTCTGCGCTCCATTGTGAAGGATAGACGCCCGACCAGCGCGCAAAGGCGATGCCGTGCTCGGCGCACCAGGCTTCGAGGGCCTCGAACCGGCCGTTGGCGACTTCGTGAGCGAAGAGGCTGAGAGCAGTGCTGGGCACATGGTGGTCGGCCTCGAACGGCTCACCGTCCCATTCGGTCGACAAGGCCTCGGCGGTGATGAGCGCGGTGAGCGCCTCATAGGCGTAAGGTGAGAGGGTGCCGCCGAGCGTGATTGACGCAGAAACGCGGTTTGCCATGGTGTGAGCTCCTAAGAAGGGGTTGCTCGGCCTCGCGCGAGATCAGCCGCAGAGGGCCGCGAGCCGCGCGCGGGCTTGGGCCGCGCAAGCGGGATAGGCGGCTGCGATATTGGCATGGAGATGCGCAAAGTCCGGGATCGGAAAATGCCCTTCGCTGTTCGGCCGGGTCGTCATGAGCGCGCCGATGACGATCTCCTCGAGCCGGGCGCGTCGCTCCAGCACGTCGCCGCCCGGCGCATAGCGGATCGGCGCGGTGAAGCCCGCTTCGATCCAGGTCGACAGGCCGTTTTCGGCGGCCTCGACATAGGCGGCGACCTCGGCCCGGTCCTGCGCGAAGCGCCAGACCTTGAGACTGAGGGTCAGGTAGCGCCCGAAATCATGGGCGTTGCCGATAGCGACGAGCGCACAGCCCTCGGGCGGAGGACCGAAGCCGGCCTGGATGGCGGCGCGATAGCTCTCCACTTCGAGGCGGTTGCACGCATCGAAGTCGGGCGTGTGGCCGATCTGGGCGCAGTCCTCATTCGCCGGCGCCGCGCCGATATCAAAGATGCTAAACATGAAAATCCTCCAGGGGATAGGAGGGCCTGGCGTCTGACGGCAGACCCGCGCATGGAGCGGACCTAGTCGATCGCGCCGAAGATTTTCGCGGCCTCGGGATGGTCGCCGGCATAGTCGCGTAGGCGGTGGTAGGCCTCGGCGAGATGATCGTCTTCGACCTCGAAGGAGAGGTGCGAAAAGGCGAAGAGCGTGGCGATGATGCCCGCAGCGTCGGCGGAGACGGTGCCCTCATAGCCGTTGCTGTTGCAGCAGATGCGATAGGCCGGTCGTCCGGCGGGGACGAGATAGAGCGGGTGCCCCGCCCGCTCCATGAACTGCCAGTAGCCGCCGCCATAATCGGCCGAGAGCCACTGCAGGAAGGAATAGACCAGCGTCTCGCCCTTGAAGAAATGACGGCGGCCAAAAAGTGCAGGGAGAAATGCGCCGCGCCGCGCGTCGGGCACGAGGGTTGCGGCGTTGCAGGGGGCATCGGCGATAGCGGGGAGAGTGTCTGTCATGGGGAACTCCGACAAAGGGACCGGCCCGGACGCTCCTTTTTGCGGCAGGACCATCATCACCGCTCCCCCTCCCCTTCACAGCGCCGCGCGAGCGGCGGCAGGACGACAGGGCCCGCTTCGCAGGCGTGCGAGGCGAACCCTGTCGGGGACAGAGGCGATGGCGATCAGTCGGCGAAGGCAGGCGGGGCCGAGCTGGCGCCCAGCCCGTCGGGTTCGCTCTGTCCGGCCTGGGAGGCGTCGTCGCCGGGCAGCGGCGGCAGGCCGTCGTCGGCGGGCATCGCCATTTCGGCAGGGAGTTCGCGGCGGCGCGAGGGGCGCGACCAGACGACATTGTAGGAGCCGTCCTGCTGCTGGAACAGCGAGACGTAGAGCGGCTGGGCGAAGCTCGGATCCTCGATCTTGCCGTTGTAGAAGATGAGGCCGCTCTCGCGCGAGGCGAGCTCGAACAGCGCGCCGACACGGACCCAGGCGCGCGCAGCCGACAGCGCCATCACCTCGAACTTGGGCGCGTTGGGATTGGCCGAGTGGACCGGGCGGAGCGCAATGGTGAGCTCGACGGTCAGGGTGGAGACACGGCCGACCAGGTGGCCGGCGGCGTTCTTGGCGATGGAACCGATGTTCATGGGACTTCTCCTGGGAAAGCGTCCTCGAACCCCTTGTCCGGGACGCCAGTCCTCTCTCCCCCTCCTCTCCTCGGCCGCTGGGCCGAGCAGGCGCCGTCAGGCGCCCATCATCGCCAGCCACTTCGGCGGGCGATGGCGCGTTCGAACCGAACCGGAAAAGATGCGGCCCCCTCCTGGGCGCCCCGATAGTCGTCGGCCTCGGAGCTCACGGCGCGCGCAGGTGACCCCGGCGGGGATGACCGCGTGGCGGGCCAGCGACAAGCTCGCGCACCGATCCGGCGCGCGAGGCCGTATCGCGGCTAGCGCGGCCTAGCGGCCCCGCGCGGCGAGCAGATTGGCGACGATCGCGGCATTGTAGGCGCGGTAGGCGCTCTGCACCATGGCCGTCCAGCGCGGCAGATCCACGACCACATTGGCCGCATCGTTCGGGTTCCATTCGCCATAGTCACCCGCCGTCGACATCGAGGAGGCGCCTGCCGACCCGGTGAAGGCGCCATCCATGACGACGTCGCGCGAGAGGGTCATGGCGGTCGGGCCGGCTATGCCCACCGCTTGGCCGACCTGGATGTTGACCGGCGAGGGCATGCGGATCGCGAACTGGGTGTCGATGTCGACGCTGGCGCGGCGCGAACCGGCGAGCGTGCGGCTCGTGCGCGCATCGGCATCGGCGAAATCGATCGTGAGCGAGGGCGACACGAAGGCCGCGCCCAGGCTCAGCGCCGGCTTGCTCAGCTTGTTGCCCTTGCCAAGGGTCGCGAGCATGCCGAAGCCGCCGACCTTGCCCGCGCTCTGGTAGAGGTCGGTGAGTGGCGCCGCGTCGGCGCCGACGCTGACATAGGCCTTCTTGACGCCCGATCCGATGACCATGCCGCCGTCGCGGTTCGCGTCGCGATTGCCCGGGAGCAGCGTGACGCCGGCGGTCCGGGTCACCTCTGCGATGGTCGCATCATCGACGATGGGAATGCCCGCGGCGGTCAGCTGCGCCTTGAGATCGGCATGGGCCTCGTTGGCGAGGCGGCGCATCGTCGCTTCATCGACGCCGACCAGCGTGGCGCCCGCCCGGGCCTTGGTGCCGACGCTGGCATTGGCCGAGGCGCGCTGCCCGGTTACGAAATTGATCGCATAGGAGAGAACGGCGATCTTGTTGTCCTTGAGGCCATAGCTGTTCGGCTTCGAAAGCCTGACCTGCGGGGCACCCGCCTGATCCTGGGCTAGTGCCGGCGCGGCGGCCAGACATAGTGCGGCAGATACGAGCATCCATTTACGCATGAAGCGTCCCCTCCTGTTAAGACGAGGAGAGAATTTCTAAGAAAAACACCGCGCGTCAAGTCGCGGCGGCGCTCGCTCCATTCAGTGCTGCGAGCCGAACTGGATTCGCTTGACCTCGATCTGGTGCGCGCCGTCGCGCTGCCCGGCGGCTGCGTCCATGTCTGCGCGCAGACGTCTGGCCAGATCATCCGGTATAAGCGCATAGGGCGCGACAAGCGCGATGGCGGCCTCGGGATCGAGCAGTTCGCCCGGTTCGGTGCCGACCCACAGCAGGATTTCGCCATCCTCATCCCCCTCCTCGTTATCGTCCCAGACGCTCTCGGCCTCGGGAGTATGCGAGAAGACCTGCGCGAAGAGGGTCTGGAGCGGGCGGTCGAAACCGACGACGGCGCGCAGCACCTCTGGGCACTCGGGGCGGGGCGCCAGCCTATGACGGCTCATGATTTTGTCCTCCTCGCAAATTGCTTGAATGGTTGGCGCTGCGACATCGCCGCCATATCTTCCCAGGTTCAATCCCAAGAAGGAGACAGCCATGGGCAAAGCCACCGAAGGGCATATCGATATCGGCATCGACGAGAAGGACCGCGCGGCCATCGCCGAAGGTCTCTCCCGTCTCTTGGCCGACACCTATACGCTCTACCTCACCACCCACAATTTCCATTGGAACGTGACCGGCCCGATGTTCAACACGCTCCATGACATGTTCATGGTGCAATATACCGAGCTGTGGAACTCGGTCGATCTCATCGCCGAGCGCATTCGTTCGCTGGGACACAAGGCGCCGGGCTCCTACGCGCAGTTCAGCGAACTGGCATCGATCGACGATGCGCCCGCCGATCCGCCCAAGGCGCTCGACATGGTCGCCATCCTGGTGACGGGCCATGAGGCGGTGGCGCGCACCGCGCGCTCGATCTTCCCCCTGGCTGACAAGGCGAGCGACGAGCCCACCGCCGATCTTTTGACCCAGCGGCTGACCGTGCACGAAAAGACGGCCTGGATGCTACGCTCGCTGTTGCAGAACTAAGCGACTGACCGTTATCCGATAGGGTGCCCGGCCTCTGTGCGCCCCGTCGGACGAGGCGGCTCCTAATCTGCTCGGCCTGGGAAACTTAAACTGTCCCCGGTGGTTTGTCCGTCATACCTGCCCAGCGTCCGGCGTGGGCGGGTTCACCGACATGACCAGTGACAGGAGCTCCCATGCCCAGGAAACCCGCGACCGATACCGCTGTGATCGTTCCGGCCGACATCGCTCCGGGGAAGCCGGTGTCCGGGGAATCCCGGCAGAAGGCCTCGCCCGTGCCTCCCGACGCACAGCTGTCCGAAAGCTATGCTGAAAAACAGGGCGACGGCGGCGAGACCCATCAGGTCGCGGCCGACGGCGCGCCGGCGCTCACCACGAGCCAAGGGGTTCCGGTCGCCGACGATCAGAACAGCCTGAAGCAAGGCGCGCGCGGTCCGACGCTGCTCGAGGATTTTCATTTTCGCGAGAAGATCTTTCACTTCGACCATGAGCGGATCCCCGAGCGCGTGGTCCATGCCCGCGGCTATGGCGCGCACGGCTTTTTCGAGCTGACCGACAGCCTCGCCGACATCAGCCGGGCGGACATCTTCCAGCGCGTGGGCGAGCGCACGCCCGCCTTCGTTCGCTTCTCGACCGTGGCGGGCTCGAAGGGTTCGTTCGACCTAGCGCGTGACGTGCGCGGCTTCGCGGTCAAGCTCTATACCAAGGAAGGCAACTGGGATCTGGTCGGCAACAACATCCCGGTCTTCTTCATCCAGGATGCGATCAAGTTTCCCGACCTCGTCCATGCGGCAAAGCCCGAACCCGACCGCGCCTTCCCGCAGGCGCAGACCGCCCATGACAATTTCTGGGATTTCATCAGCCTGACCCCCGAATCCATGCACATGATCATGTGGGCCATGTCGGACCGGGCGATCCCGCGTTCATTCCGCACGATGGAGGGCTTTGGCGTCCATACCTTCCGGCTTGTCAGCGCCGAGGGCAAGTCGACCTTCGTCAAGTTCCACTGGAAGCCCAAGCAGGGCCTGCAGTCGGTGCTGTGGAACGAGGCGGTCAAGATCAACGGCGCCGACCCGGACTTTCATCGCCGCGATCTGTGGGAAGCGATCAATGGCGGTGACTTTCCCGAATGGGAGCTCGGCGTCCAGCTGTTCGACCAGGCGTTCGCCGACCAGTTCGATTTCGACGTGCTCGACGCGACCAAGATCATTCCCGAAGAGATACTGCCCGTCCGGGTCGTGGGCCGTCTGGTGCTCGACCGGGTGGTCGACAATTTCTTCGCCGAGACCGAACAGGTTGCTTTCTGCACGCAGAATGTCGTGCCGGGTATCGACTTCACCAACGACCCGCTGCTCCAGGGGCGTAATTTCTCCTACCTCGATACACAGCTCAAGCGCTTGGGCTCGCCCAATTTCACGCATATCCCGATCAACGCGCCCAAATGCCCCGTCGCCCATTTCCAGCAGGACGGTCATATGGCGATGACCAACCCACGGGGGCGGGTCAATTATGAGCCCAACAGCTGGGGTGCGACGCTCGGCGGACCGCGCGAGGATCCGGTCCGGGGGTTCCGAAGCTTCGCCGAGGAGGCGGATGGCGCCAAGCTGCGCATCCGCCCGGAAAGCTTTGCCGATCACTACAGCCAGGCCCGGCAATTCTATGTGAGCCAGGAGCCGATCGAGCAGAAGCATATCGCTGATGCCTTGGTTTTCGAGCTCAGCAAGGTCGAACGCCCGGACATTCGCGCCCGTGTCGTCTCGCACCTCATCAACATCGACGACGGCCTGGCCGGCACCGTCGCGGACGGCCTGGGCCTTCCCGAATTGCCCGCGCCCGCGCAGGCTACGCAGCCGACCCGGAGCGATTTGCCGCCGTCGGACGCGCTGTCGATCGTGAAGAACGGACCGCCGAGCTTCAAGGGCCGCAAGCTTGGCATTCTCCTGAGCGACGGCGCCGATGCCGCGCTGTTTGGCGGCCTCGTCAAGGCGCTCGACAAGGTGGGCGCGGTCTATGACGTGATCGCCCCCAAGATCGGCGGCGTGACGCTTGATGATGGCACCAAGGTCGCGGCCAAGCAGAAGATCGACGGCGGACCTTCGGTGCTGTTCGACGCGGTGGCCATCGTCGTCTCGGCCGACGGCGCTGCGCTGCTTGCCGATGACGCGGCCACGCAGGACTTCGTGCGCGATGCCTTTGGCCATTGCAAATATATCGGCCTCACGCTCGATGCGCAGCCGATCTTTGCCAATGCCGGCATCCTCGAGAAGCTCGACGATGCCTGTATCGAGCTTGGCGCCGCCAAGGATGCGGCGGCCTTCGTCGACACGATCGCGGCGCTGCGCTTCTGGCCCCGCGAACTCAAGGTCGACATGGATGCCAAATGAGCCCGGCGATCTGCCGCCCCTGCCCTCGCCCGAGCGGCTGCGCGAACTGATGTTCGATGCGGCGCAGCTGGGACGGACCGACGTGCTGCCGGCCCTGCTGCATGCGGGCTGCGCGGTCGAGGCAAAGGATGAGCGGGGCTATACCCCGCTCATCCTGGCGGCCTATCATGGGCATGACGAGGCCGTGGCGCTGCTGCTCGATCACGGCGCCGATCCCGAGGCGGGTGATGCCGCGCGCGGCAATACCGCGCTGATGGGCGCGGCGTTCAAGGGCTTCACATCGGTCGCCCGGCTGCTTCTCGAGCGCGGGGCAGACGCCGAGACGACCAACAAGGCCGGCCAGACTGCCCTCATGCTCGCCGCGCTGTTCGACCGGCGAGAGATTGCCGATCTCCTGGTCGCGCAGGGCGCGGACCCCGAGCGGTGCGACGCCGCGGGCAACTCGGCGCTGTCGGTTGCGCGAGACCAGAACAACGCCGCCATGGGCGAGCATTTGCGCAGCGCTTGTCCTGCATCTCGGCCTGGGAGTTGGCGGGCAGAAAGCGCCATTCTCACATCGTAGGAGGGCGTGGGAGCGTGCAGGGGCGACGATGTCCGATGGTATTGGGCGCTGCATCGCCGTCATTGGCCGCCCTTATCGCGGTCTGCCCAACGCGGTCTGCTCAAGGAAGCGCTGGCTGATCTGGGGATGCGATGCGCGGTCGGCGACACGGGGCAGTAGGACGCGGAGAAAAGGGCGGCTGCTCTTGTCGGACGGTGCCCGGGAGACGCCGCCGGCGATAGGCGCGTTCGATGGCTGCGACGGCGTGGCCGGCCAGCAGACACTGGGCTTCGAGCGAAAGGGGCGCAGCGCCCACGAACGCGAGGGTGACACCGGCGTCGCCGCGGCGCTCGAAACGAAGAGTACCCTGGGCGCAGACCGCAAGTCCTGCTTCAAAGTCGCGCGACCAGAGCCCGGGTGTTGTGTGCGAATCCATCCACACTTGTACCGCAAAATGACGAAAGGCTGGTTATGGCGACGGCGTTCAAAACCCTAGACATTGGTCGCATGGCGCTTGACCCCGCCAAGGCGTCGCGCGAGAGCGCGGGCGTCACGTGCTCGTCCGCCGGATCCGGTGCGCGACATGCCGGGCCGCGCCTTCGGCGCTGCTGATCGCTTTGCCGGCGGCGGCGCGCCGCCTGGCGCGCGCCGGCCTGGCGCAAGAGGGTGCGCGCTTCGCGCAGGCGCTCGACAGCGTTGGCGATGGCCTGGCCCTGCTCGGGCGAGTCAGGCGTGATGGGACGCATGGTTGACCTCCTTGGTGGATAAGCTTGTGGTCAGAGCCGGCATAACCGGTGGGTATGCTGTGGGCGCGCGGTGCACATGTCGCGGGATGGCGCAGCGCGCGGCTGCCTAGAGACGGCTGGTGGCCTGCCCCGCGGTGAAGTCGGCGAGCCATTGCTCCATGGTCGGTCTTTCGCTCACCGGCACGAGCGCGGCCGCGTCCTGGAAGCGCAGCAGCTCGGTGGGAGCGGTCCGCAGGATCTCGCCGATCTCGGCCTCGGGCAGCAGCTGCTCGGCACGGATAAAGTCGGTGATCCGCCCCGGACGGGTTCGGGTAGAGCGCCGCCAGAGCCCCTCGACCGTATGGAGACGGGGGCCGCGCGCGCCTCGATGAGCACGATGAGGCGCAGGCACCAGGCCGGCAGGGCGCGGACCTCATCGGGCTTGATGGCGCCGCAGAAGAAGCAGGACGACTTGGGCGGGACCGGGAGGCCGGCTTGCGCAATCCGGGCCTCGCAGCGTGCGCGCGTCCAGCCCCAGTCGCGCAGCGGATAGCGGCACTCGAACAGCGGGTCGTCGATCCCGGCGGCATGGCGATAACGGCGTGCGTCGGCGGGCGAGGCGTCGTAGCCGATCAGGCGCACGACCTTCCGGCCTGCCGCCCAGGCGGCCTTGGCCGGCGGCCATTGCTTGAGGAAGGCCTCCTGGGGCGCGACCTTCCATTTGAGCGAGCAGCTGTGACGGCCCAGGCTAATGCTCGGCAGCGTCGCGTTCGCCAGCAGGTTGGTGAGGATCGTCGCATAGGGCGGATAGTGCTTGAAGCGCTTGGGCCGGTAAGCGACGACTTCATAGGGAATGCCCCGGGCCGCCATCCAGGCGGCCATCATCGTCTGATATTCATACGTTTCGGGCTTTTCGGCCCCAGGGTCGGCGGTGAGGACGAGATCGGGCGTTTCGCCGCGCGCATGCAGCTCGATAAGG
Organism: Novosphingobium aeonii; assembly: GCF_052279045.1. Classification (NCBI taxonomy): domain Bacteria; kingdom Pseudomonadati; phylum Pseudomonadota; class Alphaproteobacteria; order Sphingomonadales; family Sphingomonadaceae; genus Novosphingobium; species Novosphingobium aeonii. The sequence goes on from NZ_CP176834.1 coordinate 26,870, forward strand.
AGCGCGGTGGAATCGACCCCGATGCCGTAGGCAAGGATGATGGGGGCCTGCGGATCGAGGGCGATCCTGTCGGGCACGCGGCAAGGTGCCGCGTCATTAGGCGCGCGGTGCATGAGGTGTCCTTTTGGGGCCTGCCCGCAGGCGGGCGCTACTGACAAAAATGTGGACAGCCGCCCCGCGCGCGCGCAGCATCGTGCCGCGGGGGGAAACGAAAGATGCCGCTCAGGGCGCATATGATCGTCTACGCAGCGCCGCCCCATGACGCGGTGCGCACCGTGCAGTGCCAATGCGGATGGAAAGCGACGGCCGAACCCGACAGTCCCGCTGACTATCCCGCCACCATGGCGCATTGGCTCGCCCGGTGGCTGGGCCATGTCGACCCGCCGCCGGCCTGAGAGTCAGGCGAACAATCGGCCATCCGATGGGGTGGCGGGTGCCAGATTGAGATCCCGGCGGATCTTCCGGGCGAAGCGATCGGGCGCCATGAGGTCGCGGATCGAGGCATAATGGTTGCGCTCGCCGATATGGTCGCTTCGGCCGTGGACGCGCCGGTAGAGGATCTCGCGGTCCGGTCCCATGAGGCCAAGGCTAAGCTGGACCCAGATGTCCTCGCCGTGGAGCGTGATTTCGCCGGAGACGGCAACGCCGCCCTTGTTGGACCGGACATCGAAGCTGCCCTCGGCCAAACCCAGGGCCTCGGCGAGCCGCCGCACCGCGATCCGTCCCTCGCTATGGAAGAGGCGCTTGGCGGGCTCGTCATAGGCAACGCCGCGATAGGCGAGCGTCTTGAGCACAGGATGCCGCCGGATCTCAGCGATCGCGTCCAGGCATTCGCGGCGCAGGAGAGTGCTGGGCGGCCGGGCTTCGCACACTTGCGACAGGTGACGGATAAGGAGGATGACCGCAGGGTCGATCTCGGCGTCCTTGCCAGCGTTGCGGCAGTCGGTGATCGCGGCGCCGATCGCGTGCAATGTGGTGGTGACACTCGAGAGCGCGCTCGGGTCGAGGGCCTGCTGGTGGCGAAACGCAACATCGTAGCTCATGGGGAAAGTCTCCGAGGGGCCAAGCGATCCACGTCGCTCGTCCTCTCGGCCCCCCTCCCCTTTTTCCGGCGCCTAGCGCTGGGCGGTCCTTGCAGACTGCGGACCTTTCCGGTGCGGCCACGGGAAAGAACCGCCGGATAGTCAGACGCCTCGGCAAGGTATAAAATTCCTCCAAAAAGGAGAGGACTCAGGCGATGGGCATCGACATGATGGAATGCCTGCGTGGCGGCGTGTCGGACCTGCGCATCCCTGGACATCCTGAGCTTGGTGAGCGCGCGAACGAGATGGCGGGACCGGATGCGACCGGTATCTTCAGCGTCATAGGACCGTTTCAGGTCGATCTTTTCGCGCGGGCCGTCTGCGCCACCGCCGTTTCCCGTGGCAGTGTCGCGCCGCCCGAGGCGGCCGCAATCGAACTGCGCTACGTGCTAGCCCAGCCGGTCCGGTTCGACCGGCTGGTCGGAGCCGTACGCGACCGCCGGGACGCGCGGAACAGCCTGCCCGTGAAGGTGCAACGCCTGACGGTGGCTGGACTTCCCGCTCTCTATCAGGTCATCGAGGGGCGTCACCAGGCCTTCGTCGCGCGCGACGCGGGCGACAACACGATCGCGGCCCGGATCGACATGGACTATCGCTGCGATCCCTCCGCCTTCTGCCTGCATGGCGATACGCTGATGCGCGAGGCCGAGGGCGTACGGTGGCCGGTCTCGCCGCTTCGGCCTTGGGACCTGCCGATCGACGCGGCGGGCGCGGCGGTGACGCCCGACCTCAACTATACGCTCCAGGCCCTGGGCGTGCGTAGCCTCCCGGTCAGCAGCGCGCTCAGCTACGACCTCAATCTCGCCAGGGCCGTTCATCGCGAACTCGCCAGTGCGGCCGACAAGGCCTGATCCAGGTCGATGCCGACCAGTTGACCATGCCAGATGTTCACTGTACGTTCCCACGCGAAGGGAGTTTCCGCCATGAGCATGTCCAATTTTCTCGACCGGTTCGATCTCGATATCACGCTACGGGATGCCGCGCTCGATCCCGACAATCGGCCGACGCGCCGGATGATCGCCAATGCGGCCATCGGCATGGATGCGCTCGATGCTTATTATGCCGTGCGCGAGATCCGCGAGGCGGCCCAGTGGATCCACGAGGGGTTGGCGCAAGGCAAACGGAAGCTCGCAAGCCTCCTGTCCAATCCGCAGGCCGACGACTTTCAGCGGACGATCTATTTCTGCTTGGCTGGTCGCGGCGTGGTCGAGATGCTCGACGACCTCGCCTGTTGGAGGATCTGCTCGAGCGGCGCGGCCGGATCGCGGGCCAGATCCACCGTGAAAAGCGAACGATCCTCCCGCTGACCAACCCCTATGTCGCGGCGGAGCCCGATGGTCCCCTGGTGGAGAGTCGTGCCGATTTCGTCCAAGGTGCGTCCTGGTGGGCGGAGCCGGTCGTCAAATCCTGAGCTGCAGGGCTGTGCCGCGTCCGGCGCCGTGCTTGGTGATCGCCATCAAGCCTCAGGGTGCATCAGGTCTGCGGCCCATTGCTCGACCCATCCGGTCACAAGCGCATCATGATCGAGGTCGCCGCTTTCGATGAGCGCGCGCAGATCCTCCCGCGCTTGGGCGATCGCCTCCTGCCAGGGATCGAACCGCAGCGGCGACGCTATCGCTGGCGCCGCGATCGGCAGGGAGCGGGCAGGCTGGCGTAACCGCGCCAGCTGCTGCTCGACCCACCGCTCCATCTCGTCGGCGACGAGGTCATCCGACTTCCGACACCCATGCGCCCGCGCCTTACTACGCGCTGCGATGCCATAGGCCTGGCTGTCGATCGAGGCGACGCGGCGCGCGAAGGGTTTGAGGAAGGGAATAGCCGCGCCCTTGACGCCGCAGAGATGCAACCGCACCGCCGGCGGCAGGACGCGGTCGAGATGATCCACCACCGCGATGAGACCGGCGTCGCCATGGATGGGTCGTCGGCACATCGATCCGACACCGATGAGGGTATGGCGCTCGACAAGGCCTGCGAGCGCGGTGGCGCAGCGTTCGTAATCTTGCGGCAGGCGGCCCTGGATGACCGGCAGGAACGTGCTGGCGATATTCCGATCGACAGCGCGCGCATGGCATTCGATATTGGCCCGGACGGTGCGCGCGATCCGGTCCAGAACCTCCTCCCGGTCTCGGGCAACCTCTTGCTCCACGCAATAGTCGAGGCTCGCCCACCAGCGAAAGGGATAGGCGGATGCGAGCGCGACATAGTCGTCGATGGTCCAGGGAAAGCCGCCATAGCGAGCCATGGCGCTGAACCCGGCACTGTCCAGGCAAAGACTGTGGAGACCGGCCGCATGCTTCAGGCCCTGGAGTTTCCAGCCGGCCCATTCACGCCCCTGCCTTGCGTCCACCCAACGGGAGAAGGCATTGGCGGAGACGAGGACCGGCAGGGCAAGGCTGCGCGCGCGGGCGAGCAGCGGGCCGGAGCGAAGATGCGGCAGCCCGACCATCAGCGTGATCGCGCGCGATTGGGACGAGGACGTAACCATGCGACATGTCCTTGGAAACCACCTCATCGGCAAAGCCCATCGACGGCACCGGGCTCGACCTAGTGCCGTACGGGGTGGGCCACGCGCTTCAAGCGCCCAGGCCTTGCGGAAAAGGGACTATTGTCGGCGCTCGCAGGTGAGGCGTTCGCCCTTGCGCCATCGGGCGGGGGGCAGCCAGGTGCCAGCAAAGGCCCCTGCCCTGCGGCCCTGGGCGTCGGCGAAGGCCGCCTCATAGCGCGCGCGGCGGGCGGGATCGCGGCGAAGATACTGCGCTTGCGGGATCGCAAGCCCGGCTCGGAGCAACGTCTCGCCGAGGTCAGCGCCGCGAACGGTCACGGTGGCGACGGGGCGGCCATAGGTTGATGAGGGCGTCAGCGTGATGACCGCCTCGGCATCGCGCAGAGCCCGCGCTGCGAGATCCTGCGCGGCCTTGCCGCACGACCAGCAGCCATTCCGGCGCTCGCACATCTGCCTTGTCTCGAAGGCATCGATCCCGAGCAGGCGGATATCGACGGCGAGCGTATCGCCGTCGAGCGCGCGGCCGCGCGCATGGAAGCTCTGGGCGTCCGACAGGCTGGAGCCCATAAGCAGGGCTGCAAAGACGCTCGCGAGCATGACCTTGCGACCCATCATGATACCATGACCGTCTCGACCTGCTCATAGCGGGCCGGGACCAGGGCCACCCGGTAGGGCTGGAGAAGATCGCCGGTGCGCACGACGCTGATTGGCCCACCGCCGGCGGCGAACAGCCGTGCAGCGACGCGTTCGGCATTCTGCCGGCTGCACAGGAGGTCGCGCTTGGCAGACCGGGGAAAGGGAAAAGGGAACATGATCAGATCCTTGTCTTCGCAGGAGGGACGGGAGGCAAGAGCGCTCAGGCGAAGAGGGTCTTGTGGACCTTGGTCTCCGGGACGATCGTCCAGGCCTGGTCCATGAAGCGGGTGATCCGGTAGGGCATGCGCGTCTCGGGATCGCGCAGGATGACGCGGCGGCCGATCCGGTCGACGATGAATTCCTCGCCCACATGCCCGTCGGAAAACCGGACCGGCGCGGGCAGCTTGATGCGCGCGCCGGTCTCGATCTTTCGGGAACGGCGGGCGAGCGCCTCGCGGCAGCGACGCCGCCAGTCGAGCGCATGCTCGTTGGTGGTCGGTGTGAGAAGATCGAGGATCGCGGCGGGACAGGCAGCCTCGCAGGGGCCCATATTTTCCGTCATGTCCTTGTAGCCAAAATTTTCGCCGCTCGCGCTGCGCGGGTTCCACAGGACGAGGCAGACGATGGCGAAGACCTCGCCGCCGATGCCGTCGCGCGTCACCTGAGCGGCTGCATAATAGACGCGGTTTGCAGGGCAGGACGAGGTGAGCACCTTGAGGCCGCGCGTGCCGCCCTCGGGATGATCGCGCTCATAGGTGAACTGATCGTCGAGATAGGCTTTCGCGGTTGCGTGCCCGCCCATCGAATGGCGGGACATGGTGAGCCAACCCATGAGGGTTCTCCTTGGATGAGAGGGGATTACCAGTCGTAGACCGGCAGTTCGGCGATCGGCGCGCAGTCGCGGTCGAACTGCAGCCAGGCGGCGCCGGACGCTTCAGCGAGGTCGAGGCAGGCCTTGAGCGAGTCGGGCATATGCGCGCGGGCTGGCGACCCGATCCAGATGAACCAGCCATAATCCAGCCAGCGGTCCATGAGGATATGCGCCTGCCACAGCGCGGGGTTGAGGCGGGCCGCGAGCGGCGGCGGATAGGCGAGGATGGCGTCCAGTTCCGCCGCGACCTCGGCTGAGAGATGGGCGGTAGACAAACAGGCCAGGATCTTGGTTTCAAGGGTCATGGCGGCCGCCTCATGCAGCCGCGGCAAGTTCGGGCGGCGGGGCGCTGCCCGCTTGCCCGGCCTCGCCGAACGCCGTCAGATAGGCTAAGGCCTGTTCGGCCTTGGACGCAGCGTGGATGATGGCGGTCTTGTCGGCCTTGAGGATGCCGAGCCAGTGGCCGACATAGCTCGCGTGGCTGTCGTGCAACTCGTTGGGGAGGCCAAGCTCGGCACAGACCAGCCCGGCGGTGATCTCGGCGACAAGTTCTTCGAATGCGTAGGCCTTGTCGCCAAAGCGTTTGCCGAAGGTGCGCGCGAGCCGGTCGCCATGGCCGGTCCAATGCCCCGTTTCATGGACCCTAACGCTCGCATAATGGTCCATCGAGATGAAGCTCGAGCGCTTGGGCATCTGGATATAGTCGAAGGTGGGCGAGTAGAAGGCGCCGTTGCCGCCATGACGGACATCGGCGGGGATCGCCGCGAAGAAGCTGTCGATCGCCGCTTGCCGCAGAGAGGGGGACAGCGGCGTGGCCGGCACCTCGGGCGGGTAATAATAGCCGGGCAGGCCATCGATCTGGTCGGCGTTGAAGACGATGTAATGGCGCAGGAAGCGGATGCTGCGTTCCACGGCCTCACCGCTCACGGCGTCTGTCTCGGTCTTCTTGAACGAGGAATAATAGACGGACAGGGCACCCTGCTCGCCGCGGCGGACCTGCGCGCCGAGCTCGCTCGCCTGCCGATAGGTCATCCAGTAGCGCGACCGGTAGCCGTGCATGTCGCCGAGCGCCCAAAGCAGGAGATTGTTGATCCCCGTATAGGGCGTGCCGCAGTGCCGGAGCGGCCGGCCGCCGCTGCCACTCGTGCGCCAGGGCCGGGTCCAGGGTGGTACGCCCTTTTCAAGGCGATCGATGATGATGGCGCTGATTTCGGCCGCGGCATCCCGGCCGGTTCGTGCAGGCTTGGACATGATGGAAATCTCCTCACAGACGAGACGACCACCGGCGCGAGAACACGCCGGTGGTCGCTTGCGGACAGGATTTGAGGCTCAGGCCTCGGCGGCGGCGAGTTCGTCTTCGTCGGCCTCGGCCGGCTTGGAGGCCGTCGGCGCGGCCGTCACCGCGTCCCCGTCGTCGGTCTCGCTGTCATCAGCCCCGTCGCTTTCGGCCACGTCCAGGTCGCCAGGCGCATCGAGGAGTCCCTCTGCCTGTTCCGGCACGCGGTCCAGGAAGCGCATGGCATTGGGGACCCACGCGAGCGCCGCCTCCTTGACGTCGGGCTCGACGATCGACTCCCCGGCAAAGAGCTTTTCGCAGCTCGCGGCGATCTCGCCCTTCTTGAGCGTAGCATGGCGCGCGGTCAGCGAGCCTCTACCGACATCGTTGAGCAGGGTGAGGATCGTGCCCTTGTTGACCCGGTCGAAGAAATTCTCCGCGGTGGGTCGCCACCAGGCGGCGACATCGATCTCGAGGATCGAGGCGAGGCGGTTCTGCAGCGGGATCTGTTCCGCCTTGAAACCGCCCTTGGCCTCGAGCGAGACGGCGACGATGTAGGCGAGCCAGGCTGCCTTGGCGTCGTCTCCGAGCTCGCGGAAGGCCTCGAACCGCTCCACGATATCGGCTGGTTCCGTCCAGGCCGCGTCGAGCCCGTCATGAGCCTCGGCGAGATACTGCCGCGCCCGGGTCACCGGCATATCACCCGAGATCGGGTCTTGCGGTGCTCCGGCCCGCAGCGTCGAGCCATAGTGGGCACTGTGGTAGCCGGTATGACGCGTGGACTGGCTGCGCGCGTCGATCATCGTGAACAGGGCATAGTCGAGCGCGAGCGCGGGTTCGGCGAGGAGCGAGGCCGCCAGAATGTCACGGCGCTGCATGGCGAGTTCGTCGTAGAGCCGGGCGCTGAGTGGCTTGCCGCCCGGACCCACGGCTTCCTCGGGCAGGCTGGGCGCCTCCTTGTCGGCCCCGCCGATGCGGAAACCGCCTGCCAGGCGCTCGCCCTCGTCGCCGCCCTCGCCGTCGTCCTCCTCGCCCTCGCCCTGCGCCTCGTCATCGATGCGCTGGATGGGCTGTTCGCTGAAGAACTGCGTGTCGAGGCGCATTTCGCCCTGCGGGGTCAGCAGGAGGAACGCGCCGACATGCGGCTTGAGCTCGTCGGGCAGCACCGGCAGCCGGTTCTCGATGGCTTCGGCCTCGGCCATCAGCGCGTCGTCCTCGCTGTCGAGCGCCTTGAACTGATCCTCGTCGAGCGCCTCGTCCTGCATCAGCTCTTCGAGCTCGCTGCGCCGCGCCTCGATCGCTTCCAGGCGCGCGGCCTGCTCGTCGGTCAGTTCGGGCGGATCGAGCATGATGCGGTAGAGATCCTGCGCGTGGTTATAGGCATAGCTGCTTGCGATCGGCCGGATCCAGGCGAGCCCGGATTCCTCGCCGATGCGCTTGGCCTCGGCTTCCATCATCTCGGCAGCGACGCCCTTGGCGATCTCGGGATCGATCCAGCGGTCGCCGCCCTCGCTGAAGAGGTCGCGATCGACCCGGCCGCCGGCGGCCGCATAGCGGTCCTCGCCGATCAGAAGCGCGATCGGTTCGTTGGATTTAAGGGCGTCGTTGGCGATGACGCGGCGGATGGAATCGGCATTGACGTAGCTATTCTTGCCGTAGGTGCTCCAGACATCGAGCTGCTTGTCGTGGCTTTCCGTCGAGGCATAGGCCTTGGCGATGTCGAGCGTAATCGCGCCCGAGGCCAGCGCGTCGAAGATCGGCTCGGCCAGCGAGGCCAGGCGCAGGCGGCCTTCGACGAAGCGGCGGGTCTTGCCGAAGCGTTTGGCGACCCCGTCGATGTCGGCGCCCTTGCCGATGAAATGCTCATAGGCGCGGCATTCTTCGGCGGGGGTGAGCGGCAGCTGGTGATAGGTGGCGGCGAAGGACGTTTCGCTCAGATGCGCGATGTCGCCCGTGATGACGCGCACCGGCACATCATAGTCGGCCGCGACGATCGTGCCCGCCTCGACCAGGCGCATCAGCGCGCGCCAGCGCCGTCCCCCGTCGAGCACTTCGAACGTGCCCTTGGGCTTGGCCGGGGTAACCAGCATGTTCTGCAGGATGCCGCGGGCCTCGACGTCGGGGGTGAGTTCGTCGAGACGCAGCCGGTCTTCCGAAACCTTGCGCACATTGATCGGCGAGAGGCGAAGCTTGTTGAGTTTGACGCTGTCGATCACTGGAAGTCTCCTTGATGCCCGGACCATCCCGGGACACCCCTTCTGACCCCCCTTCTCTTTGCAGCGGCCCCGCCGCTGGCCGTTTCGGGCGCCTCGGCTGTCCGACCGGGGGCAGCGGCCTATGGTGCGACAGCGATCGCCTGGGCACGCGGAACGGGACGCCGACACCTGCCAACGACGCCGGGAACCCGGTCAAAAAAAGGAACCGGTTGGCCGCTCCCGGCCCCTCTGTTAGGGCAGGGCTGCGCTGCGCAAAGGGTAGCGCCGGACCTCGCAAGTCCGTGAACACAAGCAACTCGAAAACCATCGGTTTCCGGGCTGCCGTCGCGCATGTCCAGACCTTCGGGTTAAAGGTGACGGCGCATGTGTGTTCACATGTTGCGAGGTCCGGCGGCTCCCGCGTCCAGTGCGCGGGAGTTCGGACGACAGGCCAATCGCCCCTCTCCCGCGGTTCAACCGGGAGCTCGAGGATATGGGCATGGCAGACACGAACTGCCGGGGCATCGCGATAGGCCTCATGCGGCATGCGATGGTGTTTCTGGAAAAGGCCGAGGACTGGGAGACGGCGGCGCGCCTGCAACATGCGCTCGATGTGGCGCTCGCGGCGCGGCCCCTCCAGCCCGGCGAAGAGGTCGATCCGCAAAGTGCCGCGCTCATCGCGGCTATTCCGCTCAGCAGCGACTAGGCCGCCCCCGAGCGGGCGGCCGGAAGACCGGGAGGCGCGCACATCATCCGGTAGCGGACGGCGGGGCTTATGCTATCCTAGGCCCATGGCACCAGCACGAGTGGATGCAATGGACGCGATACATGACAAGAGGGCGCTTGCGGTCGGCCTGATCCGCAAGGCAGTTCAATTGCTCGAACAGGCGGGCGACAAGGCTGGCGCGGCAACGACCCAGGCGGCGCTCGCGGCCATGCTGCTGACCCAGCCCCTGGCGGGATTGGAAATCGAGCCGGATGCCGCGAGCCTGATCGTGGCTATGCCGCTCGAGCCTCGGGCCTGAGCAGCCGGCCGAGGATATCGGCAGCACCCTCCACCGGCACGAACACGCGCGTGCGGTAGCTGATGATCTCGGTGAAGCAGCCAAGCGATTTGAGATAGGCAAGCTGCGCGGGCGGCGCGCCCACCAGTTCTATGCGGGGCAGGCCGTTCACCACCGCGCGCTTGATCGCCATCGGGAACGGCTGCGTCAGTTCGACGCTGCGTCCGCCGAGCGCGGACTTGACGATATCGCCGGGCGGCAGGTTCTCGGCGCGATCGAGGCCGAGTTTGGTGTAGAGCTGCACGACATGATCGTCGAAGACGATGCGGCCGAGCCAGGACTGGCCGCTCTGGTCGGCGATGCGGTTGACGACGAGATGGTCGCTCGGCAGCGCTGACCAGATCGGCAGCAGGAGCCCGGTCGCGAGCCGGATCGTCTCGGTATCGACCTGCGCCGCCGCCGCTTCGGCCTCGGCGGCCCAGAGTGCGCGGAAAGCCTCCTCGTCGATCGGTGACCAGGCGGTTTCGGCGAGATCGGCAAGGCGCATATAGTCGTTGCGGGTCGGGCGCATGAGTTCGATGCGAGGGATGGGCGTCCCGTCCTTCTCTTCCATATGGGCGCGGGCCTTCACCTGCAGTGCGACCAGGCCGGACTTGGCATTGCGCAGGAAGGCGTGGCGGGGATGACTTTCAGCGATGCGCAGGATGCGCTCGAGCGAGACAGGCGTCTTGCGGCGCGCCACCTCGATGGTGAGGAGGTGGGACGTCGCGCCGCTGACCGGATCGGTGCGCAGGATCGTGTCGTCGATGATCGTCGCGGCATCGACGAGCATGGTCTCCACGCCGACGTCTAGCCGCCCCGCTTCGCGCGCGGCCTGTACCCGGGTTTCGACGAGGGCGAGGAACTCCTCGAAGATCCGGTTCTGCAGCCCAATCGGGAGCGCAAGCAATCGGTTGAGCCAGCGCTGGATCGGCGGCAGCTCGTCCTTCAGCACGCCGTCCTTGTCGGTGAGCTCCAGGCCGGTGCGCTCCTCGAACTCGGCCAGCGTGGTGCTCTTGAGCTTGCCCAGGTGCAGGAGGTGGAACCAGCTCGTCAGCGCCGCGCAGGCGTAGCTGCTTTCCAGATTGTCGGCGGGGTCGAAGAGATTCTGTCCTCCGGTCTGGCGTTGCCCCCGGGTCAGCGCGCCCAGCGTATCGAGGCGCCGGGCGATGGTGCTGGTGAAGCGCAGCTCGCCCTTGCAGTCGGTGGTTACCGGCCGGAACAGGGGCGTGCAGGCCTGATGCGTGCGATGGGTGCGCCCCAGACCCTGGATCGCCCGGTCGGCCCGCCAGCCGGGTTCGAGCAGGAGATGGGCCCGCTGCTCCTGGTTCACCGCATCGAGGCTCGCATGATAGGAGCGGCCAGTCCCGCCCGCGTCGCTGAAGATGAGGATGCGCTTGAGGCCGCCCATGAAGGCGGCGGCCTCGGCCTGGCTGGTTCGGGTCGAGCGGGTCTCGAGCTTCTGGCGCCCGTCGCTCGCCTGGATCAGCCGCTTGGTGCGTCCCGTAATTTCGGCGACATTGTCATGGCCGAAATGATTGAGCAGCCCGTCGAGCGCGGAGGTGATCGGCGGCAGCGCGCAAAGCTGCTCGATGAGACTGGCGCGCGCCGCGAGCGCCTGCGGATTATCAACCGGATTGCCGTTCTCGTCGTCCATCGGCACCGAGCGCTCGGCGCCGGTGTCGTCGGTGGAGACGCGCATTTGCCGGGTCGGAAAGGCGCGTTCGAGATAGTCGATGACATATTCGCGCGGGCTCAGGTCGATATCGAGTTCGGCGCGCTCGTCCGGGGCGAGCTGGCCCAGGCGGCGGTCGAGGATGGACTCGGCCGTGGTGACAAGCTGAATGACCACCGATTTGCCTTCGGCGAGATGCTGCTCGGCCGCAGCGATCACGGTCGGCAGTTTCATCGACAGGAGCACCTGTCCGAAGAAGCGCTGCTTGGTCGACTCGAAGCGCGAGCGCGCCGAAGCCTTGGCGCCGCTGTTGAGCGTATTGCCTTCGAGGCCGTCGACGACGCCGGTCAGCTCGAGGGCGGCCTCCATGTTGCGATGGATGATCGCCCAGGCATCGGCATAAATGTCGTAGATCTTGATCTGCGCCGGGGTCAGCTCGTGCTTCAATATGTCATATTCGACCCCGGCAAAGCTCAGAGCGCGGGCGAGATAGAGGCCGCTGGCCTTGAGATCGCGGGCGACCAGTTCCATCGCGGCGATGCCGCCTTGCCGGATCGAGGAGATGAACTGCTCGCGATCGGGGAAGGAGGTTTCCGGGCCCCAGAGCCCGAGCCGGACCGCATAGGCGAGATTGTTGATGTCGGAGGCGCCGGTGGCCGAAGCGTAGCCGACGCGCGCACCGGGCAGATGGTTCTGGAGGAGCACGCCGCAGATGCCCTGCTGCGAGCCGGCTTTGGCGCCAAGAGCCCCCTCCCCGCCGGCGACGCCGCCCATCTCGTGCGCTTCGTCGAAGAAGATGACGCCCTCGAAATCCTCGCCCGCCCAGTCGAGGATCTGCTTGAGCCGGCTATGATCGCCGCGCGCCGAGCGCAGGGTCGGATAGGTGACGAACAGGACGCCCTGCTCGAGCGTGATGGGCTCGTCGATCTTCCAGTTGCCGACCGGCTGGACATCGGCCGAGACGCCGCCGAGCGCGGTCCAGTCGCGCCGCGCATCTTCGAGCAGCGGCTCGTTCTTGGTGACCCAGATGTTGCGCCGCTGGCCCTGCAGCCAGTTGTCGAGGATGCAGGCGGCGACCTGCCGGCCCTTGCCGGCCCCGGTGCCGTCGCCCAGGAAAAAGCCCTTGCGATAGGTCCGCCCGTCCTCGGCGAGGACGAGCCCGACGCCCTCCTTGTCCGGCTTGAAGCGGCCCGGGAGGGTCTGCGACCAGGCATGGCCTGCATAGACGACCGTTTCGAGCTGGGAGGCGGAGAGCAGGCGTTCTGACACAGTGCGCTCGGGCAGTCGGGGCACATAGTGTGGGATAGGAGCGGCGATCGATCCCATCGCGACGGATTCGACGAGTGCGGTCGGGTGCTCGCCCGCTTTGTCGAATACGATGCGGCTCGGCCGATAGGGCAGATAGACACCGGTCTGCTCCAGCAGCGGTGCCGGGGCTTCGAGGCGCTCATAATCGACCGGGAGAACGTCGTTGCGCGCCGGTGCGAAATAGGCGCGCGGCTTGACCGAAGCGCTCTTGACCGCGCGGAAGAGCGAGATGCCTTTGGCGGGCACCGGTGCCGCGCGGACGGGTGCTGTAATGACAGGCGGCGCGGCACGCGGCGGCACGGTGAGGACCGCGGCCAGTTCTTCGACCGACGCGCGCTGGATGACGGCGGGCGGCGCGTTCCCCGCGACCTTATCGATGACGAAGAGCCGCACGGCGATGCTCGTACCATGCTTGGTGTAGCATTTCTCGAGCCGCAGCGACGTTCGCACGCTCGCCTCGCGCAGCACGGTTTCGAAATGGTCGCGCATGCGCGCACTTGGGCCAAACCAGTCGGGCATGATCGCCACCAGGCGTCCGCCCGGGGCAAGGTGGCGCAGTGCTGCCTGGAGGTGCCGCACAGCGGCCAGGTCGTCGGCGCCGCGGCCCAGCGAGCGCGAGAAGGGCGGGTTCATCAGGATGATGCTCGGCCGCTCTTGCCGGGCCATGAGCGACCCGATCGCGGCGCCGTCATACCCGGTGATGAGGGCTTCGGGGAACAGGGCCGCCAGCCGCGATCGCCGCGTGGGATCGAGTTCGTTGAGTTGGAGCGACCGATGATCTCCGAGCTGTGCGACGAGAAGGCCATTGCCTGCGCTGGGTTCGAGCACCACGTCCTGCGGCCCGACGTCGGCGAGCAGCACCGCGAGCGCCGCGATATCGGCGGGCGTCGAGAATTGCTGCCAGGCGAGCTGCGCTTCGCTGCGCACGGTCTGGGTCGGCAGGCGCTGAACGAGCGCATGGGCCTGCGTCACGTCGGCGAAGCTCTCGAGAGCATAGGGCTTCTCGCGCAGATAGAGGGCCGTTGCGTGCTCCAGGAGTTCGAAGCTGTCGCGCTGTGTCCAGCGGCCATCGGCGTCGCTGCCGCCAAAGGCGCTCGTCATCGCTTCGTTGAGCTGGCGGCGGGTGATGGGCGCCCCCCTGCGCAGCAGGAGAAGCAGGGCCTGGGCAGCAAGGCGGTCGGATGCGCCGGCGGCGGCGAAGAGATCGGACATGAGGGTATGCTCCTGTGAAAGCTGCCCCTTCGGCAGCATCACAATTCCGATCCCCCTTCCCTTTTCCGGGCCGCGCCGCGCCGGGATGGTGATGGTCATCCGGCGCCCTCCGGGACGTCGCTCGGCCTCGCTATGGCCCCCTGCGCGAGACCATTCGCTCTCAGAGCTAGACTGCGCGCCGAACGCGCATTTCCCCTGCATGTTGAACGACGCATGTCGCTCTTGCAGGTAGCGTGATCCGCAATATGAAGGCCGGGCCGGTCGATGGCCGCTGCTGCGTTAGGGCCCTAACAACGGAGAACAGATTGGCCGACGATCTTCTTGTCACACTGACCGCCGATATCGTGTCGGCCCATGTGTCAATTCCGTGTCTCCCTCCGACCTGCCGGTACTCATCGAGGCGGTCTATGGAGCGCTGGATCAGGCCGGGACAATGCCTTCCGTGTCCGAAACTGCCAAGTTGCAACCGGCCGTTCCGATCCGCCGGTCGATCATGCCGGCCTATCTGGTGTGTCTGGAAGATGGCAAGAAGCTGACGCTGCTCAAGCGCCATCTGGCGACCCATTATCAGCTGAAGCCCGAAGCCTATCGTGTAAAATGGGGCCTTCCGAAGGACTACCCGTTGGTCGCGCCGAACTATCGGGAACGGCGGAGCACATTGGCCAAGGCGTTAGGGCTGGGGAGAAAGGCTGGCGAACAGGCTCCGGCGACGAACGCCACTGGCAAGGGCCGTAAGAAGCTCGGCATCGCGATCCCCAAGCCGATCGACGATCGCCCATAGCCTGCAAGTGCAGGTTTATCGGTCGGCAACGCGACAGGCTAGCACGATCCGATGGCGTTCCGCGAAGATCGCTTATCGCGACCGGCGTAATCTCCTGTCATTTGCCGCCACCTTCTGGCGATAATGCTTCAGGGTGCCGCGTGTTTTGCTCAATGGCGTCGTATCAAGGGCACCGGTCATCATCTTGGTCTGCAGTCCGATCATGGCGCGGACTTTTTCTGAGACCATCAATTCCGCTTCGACGCTTCCATCGTCTTCGCCTGCGGCGATCTTGGCAAGCCTCATCGTCATGACTGTCCCGGCTTCGGCGCCCAGCATCCAGAAATCGAATCCGGCTTTCATCCACGCGGTGTACATGGCGGTCATCGACTGGCTCCTGCCTCATGTGTGGTATCATTGTCGGCTGTCTGCATCTTCCTTCCAGACTGCGCCGTTCGACTGAACATTCTCATCGGCCCGCATCAAGATGCCTATTCAACGCGCAAAGCACAGATTTCGCTTGCAGTAGGCAGGCGCACAAGCTCCAGGGTGCTGCCGCGCCACCGCACAAGTCCAAGCCGTTCGAAATCGCGCAGCCAGCCTTCCATCGGCCATCGTTTCCAGTGTGCGTGAAATGTCTTTGCATTGCGAACAATATCGGACACGTGCTGCACGGGCGGTTCATAGCTTTCATGATATTGGTGGCAGGCGATGGCCTGTCCGACGAACAGCAGCCTGAAGCCGGCAGCGACAGCCCTGAAACCAAAGTCGGTGTCCTCCGCGCCATAGCCCGTGAACGCCTCATCGAAGCCGCCCAACGCCGCAAAGCTTGATCGGCGCAGCGCAAAGGCCAGCGACCAGAACAGCCCGGCATTGCTCTCCTCGCGCACGCCGCGGGCAGGAAATGAGCGCACAGGGTGCGCCCGCCCGCGTTCAAGCAGGTCGCACTCCTGCCAGCTTCCGCGCGCATCGTCGGGGCCAAGATAACGAACATCGGCGCACAGCAGGCTATCGTGCTCGCTGAGGGTATCGGCCAGCAGGCCGACGCACGCGCGCAGAGGAATGCAATCGACATCAAGGAAGATCAGCATCTCATGCCGGGCCAGGGATGCGGCCCGGTTGCGGGCGGCCGCCAGGGGGAGCCCTTGGGTCTCGAACCGATCGATGCGAACGGGAAAGCTTGCTGCGCCGACCTCGACCGGCTCGTCACTCATATCCACGATGATCAGTTCATCGGGTTGTCGATCGCTTCTGCGCAGGCCCTCGACAAGCTGCGCCAGATGCGCGCTGCGGTTACGAACGATGGTAAGGACCGATATGCCCATCAGCGACGCGTCCACAGGTCGAGCCGGTAGGTATCTCGGCGCTCGGCCAGTTCCACATCGAATTTCTGGGCCATGTCGAACCACAAGGTCTCGACCGCCGCATCCCCGCTTTGCGGATAATCGGTTTGCGCGGTGTAATGGACCAGGATGACCCTGCCGCCGGGCACAACATGATCGCGCAGCCATTTGCCAGCACGATCCAGATCGGCCAGATCCCAATAATAGGTCACCTCAGACAGCACCACCAGATCGAAGTCCTTGGCTTCGGGGGCCTCCTGCGGGAACGCCATGTGCGCCAGCCTGACGCCGGGCTGATCGCCCAGGCGCGCCCTCGCCTGCGCCAACGCCTTCGCGCTGATGTCCACGGCAAGAAGGCTGTCGCACAGGGGTGCGAGATAGCCCGTCAGAACGCCATGCGCGCAGCCGATCTCGAGGGCGCGCGCATACCGTCGGTCGGGCAGCACATCATGGGTGTGGGCAAATTTGGCGGCTTCATACGCGCTCGACGCCAGATCCCATGGGTCGTCATCCGATCCGAAAATGTCGTCGAAATATTGTGCGTCCAGGCTCGAGCGGGTCATCGGCAATCCCTTCTCAATGTCAGCACGTCTCGCGCGGCCATGCGGCGCTTTTCGCGCGGAAGCCGAAATCCATCGCCCATCACCGGCGAAATCTGGCTTCGATGGGCGAGCAGGGCCTGACGCCGCTGTCCGACGGGCATGGCCGGCGTGGCGATATGTCGCGCCAGGCGCGGCGCCTCACCCCAGACATGATAGGCAAACAGAGCGACCGGGCGCTTCGCCCTGTGCACAGCGGCCTCGGCCAGTCTGAAGGCCGCGACATGGTCGCAATGCGCCTCGCTATGGTCGGAAACGGCGATCGCATCGATCCGGCGCCAGCGCAGCAGCGCCGCGAGCCGACCGGCCTCCCGCATGAACGGATTGCTGTCAATCGGATGGGGATGCGCGTCGCACCACCCCATCCAGATCGTCGGGACCGCTTGGGCGCCCAGCCTGCCGAGTGCGTGGCGGGCTTCTTTGCGTCTGGTCACAGCGACGCGCGGCGTAGTTTCGAGATGCGAGCCCGTGCCATCGGTCAGAAATGCGATCATACCGAGCCGGTCTTGCGCGGCGCAATGCGCGATCAGCGCGCCCGCCCCCAATGTCTCGTCGTCGGGGTGGGGAGCTAGGACGAGCCAGCGCGCCGATGCCCATCGGCTTTGTACCAGAGGCTCGACCTTCACCATAGTCGGTCACTCTCGTCCCAGATGTCGTGATCCAGAAGCATTTGGGCGGCCTCGTCCCGCGCATGATCGGGTCCCGCTTGGCGCAGATAGAGGGAGAGATCGCGAATGATCTTGTCCGCCCGTTCCCCATCGAAGGCACTGCGCGTCCCCAATATCCGGGCTGCGGCCTCCATCACGGCAAAGCCTGCATTTTCGACGACCCCGCGGGTCAGGCGCGCAACGGCGACGGCATCGTCATGACCTGACGCAAAGCGCCGTGCTGCTTCATCGACCCAGAAACCTGCGGTGCGCACCGCAACGACCGCATCGGCAAACCGTGCCCGCTGCTGCGGCTCGTTGCGACCCGCATCGCCCATGGTCGATCGGATTTCCGCGACCAGGGCCTCGATGCCACCCAGTTGCGCCGCGCAGAAGCGCCAGGCTCCGGCCGTAAAACGAGGATCACGGTCATAGTCGCCCGGTTGGCCCAGCAGCATGCGCGGTTCGACGGCTATTGCGTCGAGCAGATAGCGACCGCTCACGCTCGCGCGCATCCCCCGGACCCGCCATCCCGACAGGTCCGTTCGGGCCTGCTCGTTGGCGGGGACGATCACCAGGCGCCGGTCGGTGCCTTCGCCGGCGGCAGTGACCAGCGTATAGTCGAGCCCGCCCGCCCCGCTTGCGAACATCTTCTGGCCGACAAGAGACATGGCCGCTCCGCCGACTATCCGTACGCCGGGGGAAGGCTCGGTGGCCCACACCCCGAACCATGCGCCGCGATCCAGAACCTGGGTCAACCAGTCTTGCTGATCGCGCGTCCCGTACCAGTCGAACAGCGACATCGCATTGACATGCCCTTCGTAGAGCCGTCCGATACTAAGGTCGCCCCGTCCCACCTCGCGCAAGGTCTTCGCCATAGCGCATGCGCGCGCCGCTTCATTTTCAAAGCGAACCCCTCCGCATGCTTCGGGGGCGAACCTGCGATGATGACCGCTCTCCACCAGAACCGCTAGGCTATCACACGGGAAATTGGGGGCCGCGTCGTAGCCCGCGCCCAGCGTTGCAAGGCGATCGACGATGTCCGCCGTCGTCTCCATGACCCGCTCGTGTTGGTCCAGGATCATGCGATACCACCTTTATGTTCCATGGCAGCGACAGAAAGGCTGTTCAACCACTCCGCCACCCGTTGCGGCCCGCTCTCCCCGGTCAGGCAAGTGGGCCACTGCTGATTTTGCGCGATCGCCCGATCGATGAGGTCGGACCACTCCCGCGGATGAGGTGGCTCGCGGCACAGGATCGCACCGCCCACGGCAGCCAGGCTGTTGGCCTTGGACATCTGCTCGTCGAAGGGCCGTGGTTCGGGTAGACAGATGTAAGGCCGGCGCGCCGATAGTACGGCGCTGACGACGCCATCGCCGGCGCCGCCGATGACCACCCCGGCAGTCGCAATCTGCGCGTCCGCGTCATCGACCCACCCCCGCAATTCGAGATTATCGGGCATGTCGCAGGGCATGGTGCAGGGCCCTATGACGCGCCATCGCCATGCGGGCGTGGCTCTGGCTGCGGCGGCCCATCGCTCTCCGTCGGAGATGCCGCCCCCGCGGCCCACAACGACCAGCACGGTGCTATCCCCGCCGGGCGCATAGTGTGGATCCGACTGGATGATGCCCGGCGCATGGAAAGTTTTCTCGCGGATCCAGATCGGTATGTCGTCATCGTCCATGGCTTCGTGGAACGGTGCAAGCAGCCCCGTAGCCCCACGAAATGCGTCCAGATGGGCTGGATCCAGCCGTTTCCCGCTCAACCGAACATAAACCGTCGGCACCGAGGCAAGTCGTGCCAGCATCGCCACTTCGGCCGACACATCCACCACCATCAGGCGCGGACGTGCCTCGGCGATCCAGCCTGCCATCCGTCTGATACGCTGACGGATGCCTTCATGATCCAGCGGCGCATAATGCAAGGAGGCCGGACGATCGGCGTGGTCGATACCCGCGAAACTTGCGTCCAGACGATCGTCGGGCAGGTCCAGGAAGGGAAGGTTTCCGGTCCGGCCGGCAAGACCGGTCCCCATCAGCATGACATCGTCGAGCGATTGCCCGATCGCGATCGCGCGCTGGCGATGGCCGTGGCCATGATGATGGATATAATATCCGATCGGGCGGCTCAACCGATGTCTTCCAGGGTGGGCAGCGGCATGTCGCAGGGCATAGGCGCAAGCGCGCGTTCTGCGATCAGGCAATCGGCGGCGCTCATCTCTCCCTTGGCCCATAGCCGCCAGCGGGCGCGCTCCTCCCAGTGCGATAGAGCGGGAACCATGGGATTCTTCTCTTTTGCGACGTAGTCCATCCATTGCTGCATGTCCGCTGCCATGCCGCCACTGGCGCGGCCGGCGGTTCGGGCGGATGCGCGGGTCCATACGGCGTAGGGGTGGATCAGTTTGCCGCCTGCACCACATGCGGCTTCGACCAGGGCGCGATCCTCGCCGGAGGACAGGAGCGGTACGCCGCCGGCTTGGCGATAAAGCTCGACCGATAGGGCAAGGCTTGCCCCTGTATGATCGCCGTGCCGGGGCGGCCTATCCCAGGGGACCGGATCGATGGCGTCCTCGATCGCACGCACCGCCCGCCAATAGGCATCGAACCGGCGGCGTAGCAAGAAAATGCCCGGCGCCGTTTCCGCCTCAAGCTCGTCAAGCTCGATGCGGCCGCCAATGATCCGATCGGCGGAAAAGTGCCTTAAATTGGTCTCCACCCAGTCCAGAGGCGGTCGACAGTCGGCGTCTGTGGAAAGCAGCATGCCTTCGGACGAGATAAGATCAGCGCCCATGTCCATCGCGGCGCGGCGGGCGGATCCGGCATGGGCCCGCGCGGGCTCGAACACGCGCTGGACGATGTGAAGATCGAACGCCGCGTGGGATCGAAGCATGGCGTCTACCGCTGTTGCGTGCGTGGCATCGCTACTATTGTTCACGCAGATAGCGACAGCGAAGGTTTGAACAGTTTGCTGCGCCAAGGCGTCAATCAAGCGGCCGATATGCTCAGCCTCATTTCGGGCCGGTATGCAGACGCAGACAGCGGGGGTCATGCAACGCTGGCAATGAGCGGTGCGGTCTCTGGCTCGGCGGCGAGAGCCGGGAGGGCAACGAGCCTTCGATATACAGCTTCATACTCGTCGACCATGCGCTGCGCGTCGCAATATCGCTCCGCATGTGCCCTGCACGCGCTGCGGCTCAGCCCCGACGCTGCGAGCGCCGCAGAGGCGAGCGACGCGACATCGTCGGGCTTTGCAAGAACGCCGCACTCTTCGGTCAACAGCGCAGGCACGCCGCCGCGCCGGAACGCGGCCACGGGGGTGCCGCATGCCAACGCCTCCGCCACGACCAGGCCATAAGGCTCTTCCCAGCGCGGCGTGCACAGCGCGGCGATCGCCCCGCCCACGAGTTGGGCGAGTTCGCGATGATAAAGATGGCCGACATATTCGACATTCGCTCCCAGTCGAGGCGCGACGGCCTCGTCGAAATAGCTCTGGTTCGAGATGGGGCCAGCGATACGCAACGGCAGTCCGGCAAGGCGGGCCGCATCGATCGCATAGTCCAGCCCCTTTTCCGGGACGATCCGGCCATACCAGACGAGATAAGGTGTCTCGCTCGCGACCGGTTGATAGGGAAAATGCGTCAGGTCGATGCCGTTGGGAATGATATGATCCGTTTTCGCCACGTGGCTCCACATGTGAGCCGTTGCCTTCGACACAGCGACATAGGTCATCGGCCCGCGGTTGAGCCGTACCCCGCTTTCCAGCCAGCAAAAGGGCGGCGTGTGGAGCGTCGTCAGGACGGGACTGGCAAGCGTTTCCGCCATGCTGACGGGAAGATAGTGCAAGGAATTGTTGTGGATCACATCGAAGGATCGCGACCGTAGTTCGGTCATCAATCCAAGATAGGCATGATGTTCGCGGAAGAAGGCGACATCATTGGCTTCGGCGATGCCAGTTTCAAGAAGCGAGGTTTCATCGCAGATCGCTTCGACACCCAATGCGGGATCGGAGCGCGTCGATGCAAAGAGAGTAACCTCGTGTCCACGTTCGCGCAGCGACCGTGCGAGCATGTGAGTGTGCATCTCCAGCCCGCCCGCGAAGGGCTCACCGATCGGGAACTTTAAATGAGCTATTATCGCAACGCGCATCAACGACTCCCCGCGACGATCCAGATGGTTCGCCATCGCTGGAAAACTAACGCACATGAGAAGGATTATTTCCCGGCTCCGGGGCATTTTCTGGGTGCGCGATCGGCGTGATTCACAGGACTATAGTTACCATTACGCTTTGGGTTGCTCGAAGACACTTGGATACTTCGAAGAACCGAGCAATTTGGGCGTGATGTAGACGAGCAGGTGCCCGAGAGCGCCGGAGCCCTTCTTTTGGCGGCCTGATCTGCTGATTTTCTGAAGCGAGCCGGGTGATCCACCCCGGTTTCCAGGTCATGCAGGCGCAGTGCGCCCCTCAAGCCAGGTGAGCCGCTGAAAGTTATAAGCGAGGTTGGCCATGCCGATCTTGATGCGGGCGCGAGCGATGCCGATGGTGCGCACGACCAGGCCCATGCGATGCTTCTGTCCGGCGAAGACATGCTCGACGGCCGAGCGAACCGCCGAGCGCCTTGCGTTGGCGCGTGCAATACACTCGGGCATCGCCCGTCGGTGCGGTTTCCGCTGGTGGATGTGGCTGGTGAACATGCCCTTGGCCAGGAAGGCCTCGTTCTTCTTCTATCGGTAGGCCGTATCGGCCCAGACGCCCGAGGCGGTGTTGTCCGGACTGATCAGCACCGGCAGCCTGGCCCCATCGTGAGCATTCGCCGCGCTGGCATCCCAGGTGCGGATCAGGCCGTGAGCCCGGTCGATGCCGATGTGGTTTTTATAACCAAACATCGGAATGGCGAGGTCGACCGGCTTGAACGCCGTGGGATCGGCGCCTTCCTTCACCTTGGCCTTGGTGTACTTCACGCTCCAGCGGGCATCGCGATCCTTCTGCCGGACTTTCGCAGGCCTGTCCTTCCAGCGCTCGGGGATCCGGCCCTCCTTGATTGCCGCCTTCTCCTCTTCGGTATTGCGCTGCTTGGGCGCCGGCACCACGGTGGCATCGATGATCTGCCCGCCCATGGCGAGGTAGCCCCGGTCGGTCAGCGCCGCATCGAACCGGGCGAAGAGCTTGTCGATCGCCTTGGCATTCACCAGGCGCTCCCGAAACAGCCATACCGTTGTCGCATCGGGCACTGTTCCGTCGAGACCCAGGCCCAGGAAGCGTTGGAACGAGAGCCGGTCCTTGATCTGGAATTCCGTCCCTTCGTCCGACAGCGAGTAGAGCGCCTGCAGCACCAGGATCTTGAACATGAGGACCGGGTCGAACGGCGGACGCCCACCCTTGCCCCGAGGGCCGCGGCGCAGCGCCGCGACCAGTGGCCCACGGAATACCTCGAAGTCCACGACGGCCGCCAAGCGCTCCAACGGATCACCGGCCGCGCTCAACGCCTCATATCGGTCCGAAAGATCGAAGAAACCCGGCTGTCAAACCATCACCGCCTCCGCTGTCGCGCTCGCGCAGTGAATCATCTCATGCCGTCAGGCGCTACCGGTTTTTCGAAGTGTCCACTTCTGTTCTTAACTTTAACTGCCCTAATTAACGATACCATTGCGCTTTTATGAGCGAGATCCCTGCATTTGCAATCATGTATACCCATTTATTGAGGTTACCTCTTGCGCACTTTGCTTCGTCATCTGTCCAGGGAGATGAAAGCCGGCCGCTGAAGGCCTGTTTGCGTATCCAGAAACCAGCTTGGGAACAGGTTTTTCCAATTTGTGTTTTACAGATGTATCTTGAGAAGGAGAGTATGATGAGCATCGAAGGTAAAGCCAAAGAAGCCGCTGGTTTCGTGAAGGAAGAGCTGAACGAACACGGTGACACACCCGAAGCAAAGAAGAAGGCGCAGGAAGGCCGCGATCTGCGTAACGAAGGTCGTGTCGAAGATGGCAAGGCTCCCAAGACGACCGAACCGGGAACCGGCGCCAAGGAATAAGGCTCGTTGCGAGCTTCAGGGCGCCGCGCCGAAAGGTGCGGCGTCCTTTTGTTTAGTCGTCCCGCATCCGGGTGTCAGGACGTCGACCCGTCTCTCATCACGGCCGTTCGTCTCGGGCATTTGCTCAAGTGGCCGCCGGGAAAATCATCGCTGAGCTATATTGGGCAAAGCTCTTGATGGCTCTCGACCCTGGCTTCGAGCACGCGGGCCCAATCCTTCGCGCAACCGGGGGGAGGCATGTGGACAATGTCGAGGTCATCGCGGGCGTAGTAATCCTTCGCCTGGGCCGCCGCGCGCCGTCCTTCCAAGTCATTGTCACTGGCAAGGAATAGCCGCTTCACGCGAGGCGGTATGGTCATCTGATGAAGCCTGCGTGCGCCCAAGCTTGCCCAGCAGGGAATGCCGGTCAGCAAAGTAAAGGCCCAAGCCGTCTCGAAGCCCTCGGCAATCGCCAGGGTCTCTCCTGGCTGTCCGCCCTGCCATGCGCCCCGCCCCGGCGTGCCCAGCATGACCTTGCGCGTATAGCGGCCTTCAGGGTCCAGGAAGATGCGCTGGATGGCGGTCAGGCTCTGACCTTCCTGGACGGGGACCAGCAAGGCGGGAAGAAACTGCGTTCGCGGCTTGGGAAGATAGGGACAACGTGGATGGAACCGCAGGCCCTGGACGAGCGGCACGAGGTGGCGCCCGCGCAGATAGGTTTCCCCAAGCGTACCGATGATCTCGGTGCCCTGGTCCCACACGGGCTGTGGATTGCCCCTTCCCCGCCCTTCAGTGCTGCTGGGCGCAGGGAAATGTCGGCCCGGTTGCACGCGCCGAAGCTCACGCAGCACGTCTTCGCGCGCGCAGCCGGCAAAGCAGGTCACGAGGAAACCGCGGTCGCCCTGGCGGATCGAAAGGCTGGGGTCGCTGTCGGCATGGGCGGGGCATCGGCACATGGCGACATTACCGCTCCATGTGCCCCCGAGGGCGCCGACGAGATCGATGAGTTCCTGGGACGGTCTAAGGGCTGTAAGCGGCATGATATCCTCCTTGCTTACCGTCCTGTTCCCCCCTTTCCTCCTCCTTGGGGTGGACGTGGGCTGCAGAGCCCGTTCAAATTCAGTGCTCGGTCCGGGGCACCTTGAGCGAAGCGCGCGCAAGGGCTCGGACGACCCTGCGAGCCTTGGCATCGTAGTCGACGACATCCGTATCGGGCAGATGGCCGCGGACGGTCTGGCGCGCGGGTGGAAACCCGGGGTCTGTGCTCGCGAAGACGACACGGTTCCCGCCATTTTCGGCCGGAACGACGATCGTGCGGTTCCCGAAGCTGGCCCCGATGCGGCGCACGAGCGTGGCAAAGGCCATGGCATTGTCGCACAGATTGGCTACCAGCAGCCCGCTCCTGCCGAGGCGCTGTCGGCAGCTGTCGTAGAAGGACCGCTCGCTCAGCGCCGGGGGAAGGCCCCGGCTGTCAAAGCCGTCGAGAATGAGGATGTCGGGCGCGCCGGGGGCACCGAGGATATAGTCCAGGTCATCGGCGCAGATTACGCGGAACCGTCGTTGTCGGGCGGAATGTGGAACTGCTCGCGCAGGGCGATGACTGCGGGATCGATCTCGACAACGGTAATGTCGCACTGGGGCAGGCAGCGATAGCAAGCCTTGGCAAGCGATCCGCCACCCAGGCTAATCATTTCGATCTTTCGCGGCGCGGGACGGAACAGGCGGAAGCCCATCATCATGCGCGTATACTCGAACAGGAGATGGTCGGGATCGCTGATCCGCATGCCGCTCTGGACCGTGGTCCAGTCGAAGAGGAGCGACAACATGTCACCGAACCGGAACAGCATCGGCCCCGTCTCGCCAAAAGGCGCGTCAAGCGTGATCGGGACGTTCCCTGCGCCCTGGAAGCGGCCCTCGAGATTGCTGCCTGGCGCAGGCCGATCGAACCGCAGATCGAAGACCATGTCGTGAAACAGCTCGAGATCGATCGACGGCCCTACCCCGCCCCCGTCGGTCATTGGCGCGGCGCCTTCGCGGAGGGGGTCAGGCTCAGGTCGCGGCGATGGAGAGCGACGCCGAGCAGCAAGGCCGAGGCGGCGGCAATCCAGATGGCCTGGTGGCCGATGACGCCGAACAGGATGGCACCCAGCACCGCGCCTGCCAGCAGACCGAGCCATAGCAGGAGATAGGGAACCCATCCGAACCGATCGCCGCCCATGAGCGCGGACAGCAGCCGCTGGCCTAGTTTCACCAGCGTGCCGGTCATATAGGTGAGGCCGATCTGAACTTCGCCATCATGTTCGAACAGGGCATTTTCCGCGCCCATCGCCATGGCGAGCACCGCGGCCGCGGCCCAGGTCGCGTCGCCTGCCGCAAGCAACGAGGCGGCAGTCAGCATGGCCGCGATGAGGTACATGAGCGCGCCATGGCGGGCGCGCCTGATGGTTCGTCCGCACAGCGAGCCGAGCATGACGCCCACGACAAAGGATGCGATCAGCCCGCCGGCGGTCAGGGCGTCTGCGACATGCTCGCTCAAGCCGACGGCAAGCCGCGTGGAGTTGCCGCTCATGAACGAGACGAAGAAGCCGCCGAGATAGAGGAAGCCGAGCGCGTCGACAAAGCCGGCGAGCGCGGAAAAGCAGGCGGCGAGACCCCAGACGCTTCGCGCATAGCGGTTCATCGCGGCGGGTCCCTAAGCAGCGCTGGCCGTGCCGCTGCACGACAGATCACGATCCCACCGCGCAATCTCATGGCGGTTCGCCAGATGGATTGCGGAAAGCCGAGCCAGGTCCTGCGTTTCGAGCGACCGGTCCGCGAGACCCTGTCGGAGAAAATCGTACAGTCTCTGATTGTGAAGGAGAAGGAATTCCCGAACTGCCCGCGCCGTCATTATGTCTCCCGATTATGTCTCAGCGCAAACCGCTTTGCTGACGGGCCTCTCGATCGATGTTTGATCATTCAGCCCATTTTCTGACGCCGCGAACCTTAGCACATTTGCTCTCATTTCGAAAGATTGAATTGTGATGTTTGAAACATCATTGGGCCAGTCGGGCGCTTGGCATTCACAGCCGCCGCCTGCCCCGGCCCGCCCCCTCGCCTACCAGCAAGGCAGCGCCCTCGACCGAGGACGCTGCCTTGGCTACCGGCGCGCTATCTCAGCCGCACCGGCACATAGGCCGGCGCTTCGCCGCGCCCCTTGACCCGTAGCAGGATCGCCGAACGTCCCGCCGTCCTGGCCTGCCGGATCGCGGCTTCCAGATCAGCGGCGCTCGCGACCGGCCGGTTGTTGGCCGACAGGATGATGTCGCCGCGGCTGAGGCCCTTGCGCGCCGCATCGGAATTGCCCTCAACGCTGCTGATGACGAGGCCCTGGGAGACGTCGCTCGCGCCGAGCTGACGCGCGATGCTTGGAGTCAGCGGTTCGACGGCAAGCCCGAGCGTCTTTTCGCTGGGGGATGCGCGATCCTTGTCGAAATCGTCGAAACGCCGGTCATCGCGGCCAAAACCCTGCCGGGCGAGCTTGTCCTCGCTGGGACGAAGCACTGGCGTGGCAGTCACGGTCATGCGCTGGTTGCCGCGCATGAGTTCGACTGCGACCTTGCGGCCAGGGTCGATGCTCGCAACGAGGAACGACAGGCTTTGGCTCGGAGTGACGTCCTTGCCGTCGACCCGCAGGATGACGTCGCCAGCGCGGATGCCAGCCTGTGCCGCGGGCCCGCCGGGCTCCACGCTCTGGACGAACTCACCGCGGTCTCGCGGAACGCCGAGCGATGACGCGAGATCTTCGGTCATCGGCTGGATGGTCACGCCCAGATAGCCGCGTTCGATAGCCTTGCCGGCCTTGAGCTTTTCGACGATCGGCGCGGCGATCTCCGCGGGGATGGCAAAGCCGATCCCGACATTTCCGCCCGTGGGCGAGAAGATCGCATTGTTGATGCCGATGACCCGCCCGCTGCTGTCGAACATCGGTCCGCCTGAATTGCCGCGGTTTATCGAGGCGTCGGTCTGCAGATAGCGGTCATAGGCGCGCCCTGTACCGGTATTGCGGTAGACCGCCGAAACGATACCGGCCGTGACCGTGCCGCCCAGGCCGAAAGGATTGCCGATCGCGAGCACCCAGTCGCCGACCCTGACGCGCGTGGAATCGCCGAAGGTCACGAAGGGCAGTTGTTTGCGCGACGTGATCTTGAGGACCGCCAGATCCGAGGCGGGATCGCTGCCGACGAGGGTCGCCGGATATTCCTCGCCATTGTGCAGGGTGACTGTGATTGTCTCGACCTTGCCTTGCCCATCAGCGGTGATGACGTGGTTGTTGGTAACGATATAGCCGTCGGCGGAAAGGATGAAGCCTGAGCCAAGCGACTGCGCCTCGCGGATGCGCGGTCCGGTGGGACCGCCGAAGAAGCGCTCGAAGGGCGTGCCGGCAAAGGGGCTGAAGCTTGGCATTTGCACGCGCTGTCGGGTCGAGATGTTGACGACGGCGGGCGCCAGCCGTTCGGTGAGATCGGCAAAGCTTTGCGGCGCGCCCGGGCGCGGCACGACTGGCGATACGGCGGGCGGCGATTGCGCCGCAGCGGACGATGGCTGGCCGATGACAAGGCCCAGGGCGGCAGCGGTGGTTAATAGGGAGGCAAAGATCCTGTCAGGATTTCGCACGAAATTCTCCTCTTCCTTCCTTTCTCGAGATGGGAACGGGCGGCGCGGCACTGGCTACGCCGGCTTTGGTCGATGTCGGAAGCCGCAGGGTCCGCAAAGGAATGCGATGAGATGTCCTCACGCCAATGGCCGCGCGCTCACGCACGTGGCCAAAGCGTCACCGGACCCGGGCGGCCCGCATCAGGTCGTGTGGGATGGACCCGCCTGAGCCTGCGCCGACCCGCTGGTCGTCTGCATCTGCGGCTTGGCCGCGGCGCTGCAGTCGCCGGTGCTGGTCTTCGTCACCTTCGGCTGCGCGTTCGCCGTGCCGTCCGAGGTCCAGGTCACGCTCTGCGCGCATCCATTGGGACCGATGGTGGTCGAGCTATAGCTGTAGTGGACCTGCGCGCCCTCGGCAGGCCGGAGAAGGACACGAAATGCGGTGCCTCGCTCGCCGTCACGTCAGCGCTTTGGGCATGGAGATCCGCGACGCGCCGCATCATGGCGTTCATCTGCGCATCCATCAGCGCCGATATCCGGTCCATCTGCGCGAAAGGCTGGAAGGCCGTTTCGACGAAGTCGATCTGGTCTGGCTGGGCTTGGGAAATTTTGACCTGCGGAAGTGTATCGCCGAAATAGGTGATATGGGCGATCTCACCGCCCGGCAGGTTGACGGTCATTTTGTGCTCGTGGGACGCGGCATAGGCCACACCGCCCACCAGCGAGGCGGCAAGACAGCCGCCGAGCAGAAGTTTGTGCGTGGTTCGCATGGGAATCTCCCTTACAATTCAAGCACAGGTCAAATTGCCATTCGAAGGCTGAACGCGCGATGACTGCGGCTCAGCGAGACTGTCGCGGAACGGCACTCCGCGTGCAAGCGCTTGTCCCGCCGTACCGCCCCTTATCCCTCGATGCGAAGGAAGGAGGCCGCGTTGTCGTGGAGGATCAGACGCTTTTGCCTCTCTGTGAGAAATGGCGCGCGTCTGATCCGCTCGATCGCGATTCCGATAGCGTCGGGCCATACCATGTTGTCGGACCCAAACATGATCCGCCGTTCGAAACCGGCGTCGATCAGCCGACGCAGATAGGGGTAGAATTGCTGGTCGGGATAGGCCCAGTCGAGAACAGCCACATCGACATAGAGCTGCGGATGGGCGAACATCATCGCGATCATCGCGTCTCCGAAAGGCCAGCCGGCGTGGGCAACATAGACCCGCAGCTTGGGATGACGGATGAGCACGGGTTCTAGGCGGAGCGGATCACCGGCCGAGACGAGATAATGCGGCGTGGCGAAGTAAGCTGTGCCAGGGGGCCCGGGCCCCATGTGGATGCCGATCGGGATGTCGTTGGCCTCCGCGAAAGCGAAATAGGGCTCCATGCGAGGGTCGTCGGGGGCGATGCCCGCATATTGCGTGGTAATTTCGCTCAGCGCCTGCATTTTGCCTTCGGCGTGGAGCCGGCGCAGATCTTCAATCGGAGGGAGGGTGCCGCTGCTGCCGAAGCCGATGCCAGGAAGTATGTGGCCATCCCCACGACGGCGATAGTCATCCACCACCTCCGCTGGGCCGCCGGCAAGGGCCAGCACATTGTACCGTTTCAGCTGGGCGATGCCACGATCGCGCAGAGTATCCGCGTCGGTCGGCGATGACAGCACGGTCGGGCAATCGGGGCGGCCGGTAAACCAGTCGAGATACCCGTCCATCGGTTGCCCGGGATCGCGCGGGGCCCATTCAGGATAGGGAGCGCAGGCCTTGCCCCCGGGAGGTCCCTGATCGTCAGGACGATCAGCGTGGAAATGCATATCGATCACGTCGAACTTCGGCTGAGCGGGAGCTGGTGTTCCGTTAAAGGCGATAGCAACGGTACAGCCAAGCGTCGCTACGTAGTAAAGCGCTCGCCTGCTCATTGTACATCCCGCCCCATTGCGCATGATCTTGCCCGTTAAAACAGTATCGGCCGGTCCGGTGAACACGCCTGATTCGCAATACGATCACCTTGATACGGTCGTGTCGTTAGTCAAGCGGCGTTCATGATCGACGCGAGGCGGTGATCGATTGCACGGAAGTTTGACTTGGAGGATGTTTTGCTCCGGCGAGGATGATAGGCGGTTGTGGGATGCGATGGGGCAGCCGACCAGGGCATGGTGCGCAACCTCGGCGGTTCTGCGGAAGGTTACTTCTTCCTCAAAAAATCCATCTGTAGAAACGCCCAAGCGGAGCGCGGGAGCTTCTATATTTCAATGATTCTAAGATTCAGGGGCAATTTCGCCCGTGGAACCAATGGGTTAGACCCCATTCATGTGAGCAGCTGGGGGCTTTATCGTGAGGACTCGGGGGCCTTTATGCGAGCGGCCGGGGGCCTTTGCCTGAGTGGCCGGGGGATTATGTGAGGGATCGGGGGAATCGTCCCAGTGGCTTGCAAAACAACACGGGAATGGCTTGAAAGGCCAGCCTTTTTGGTACGACGCCGGCCCTAAACCTCGACCGACCTTCTTTATGTGAGCGATCGGGGGCGATCCCCCTGCCCTTCCCGTCCGTTTATATGAGCTTTCGGGGGGCATCACTATACCGGGGAAATTCCCTATTTCGAACCGAGTCGCTTTATATGAGCGATCGGGGGGCTTTCAAAAAACCCAGTAAAAGCAAGTAGATGCTGTGGCGTTTATGTGAGCGCGCGGGGGATGTCGCAATGCGGCCGGTAATAGCGCTGCACTGGGGAATGTCGGGTCAGGAACTTTATATGAGCGATGGGGGATCTCGCGAGACTCGCGGTGAATCGGCGAGTCGGACAATTTCTTTATATGAGTGGTCGGGGGCCGCCGGTTTGCGCCTCTGTCAGCCTTTATGTGAGGGCTGGGGGGCATGTCTATGTGAGTGAACGGGGGGATGTTCTCTTTATGACAAGGTGATGATATGCAACTCACATGAAGCCCGATTCGGACATCGTTGAGATCGAGGTTTCCCCGGAAGCGGATGGCCTGAGTCGGACGCTGCGGGTCGCTGATGTGATTCGCCGCCGCGATCTCGATTTTGTAAGCAAACCGGGCGAACTCGTCGAATCCGAGTTTGAAACCGGCTCCTTGAGCGCCGCCGGGCGCAAGGCCTTCGCCCTCATGCTGCGCAAGGCTGGGCCGGACGCTGGCGAGGACAGAAACTTCACGATTACCAAGAAAGAACTGCGCGGGTCGCACAAGGGCAATGAGCGCATCCAGCCCGTGATGGACGAGCTTTTGCGCGTGATCGTGCGCATCCGCACGACGACCAAGAAGGGCAAGCCCGCGATCATGTCGCAGTCCCTGCTCTCAAGCTGCGTCGAGGAAATCTCCGAGGACGGCATGAGCGTCGTGGAGTACGAGTTTTCGGAAGCCTTCAAGCGCGTGATGCAGCGCTCGGACTATTATGCGCGGGTCAACCTGGGCGTCATGCTGGCGCTGCAGTCGCGCTATTCGCTGACGCTCTATGACCTGGGCTGCCTGATCATCAACCGGCAGAACCGTGTCGTGAAGATGGAGGTCGAGGAACTGCGCCGGCGTCTGGGCGTGCCGGAGGGTAGCTTCAAGAATTTCGCGGAATTCCGCCGCGATGTCCTGGCAAAATCGAAGCTGGAGATCGACCAGCTCGCGGATTTCACCGTGGAATGGGACGAGATCCGCGGGTCGGGGCGTGGACGGCCTGTCGAGGCTGTGAAGCTCACCTTCAGTCCCAAGGATCCCGTCGATCAGGAGGAAACCGCCAAGGAGCTTGATCGGCCGAAAGTGGGTCGGCGTGCCAGGCGGGACGGAACGGTCGAAACCGTCGCACCGCCGCGCGTCCCCCTGCCCTCGGCGCGCCCCTTCCCTTCGGGATCGCTGAACTTCTGCCCTGACCAACGCATTATCACGATTTTCCGCGATTTTGGCGGAGGCTGGGACAAGGATATGATTGCCGATGCCTACCGGCAGAAAATGGGCGCGAAGCTGGAGACCCTGACGGGCGCCGCTCTCTACAAATCGTGGGAAGGCTTCTGCAAAAGCTGGGTCGCGATGCGCGGGACGCCCTGAAGTCTCCTCCCCCCGTTCCTCACATAAAGAGCCGGGCCCTACTCCCCGCTACCCCCCTGCCCTTCCGCGAGATCGATCAACGCCATGATGCCGTCGGGCAGGCTGAGGTTGCGATCGTCGCACCAGCGAACGAGCCGGTCGCGCTCAGGCGGCGACAGGCGCATGCTTATATGCAGTGAGCGCGCGGGACCCCGCTGCGGCTTGCGCTTCGGGATGATGCCCACCTCGCTCGCGACTTGCGGGAAATAGCCTGACGGAAGCGTCGCTGGCGCCGGTTCGCGGATGGGCGCCGGTGCGGCGGCCGGAGCGGGCTTCGGCGTCGCAGCAATCAGGTTCTTGAGACGGTCGGCCGGGTCTTCGCTATGCTCGATGCGCCGCCGGGTGGAGCCGATGATGTCCCCCATCGCGCCGGCAGCAGACTTGGGCTCAGGCATTGACGGCCTCCTTGTTCTGAATTTCGCTGAGTATGTCGGCCAGGATGCCTTGCGCGATGCGCCGCGCCTTCTCGGTCTTGGCCAGGCCGGCGGCCTCCACCTCGGCCAGCGTCATGCGATAGTTGGACATGGCGCGGAATGCGTCGAGCGTATGCATCTGCTCGTTGAACGTCGGCAGAGCATTGCTGATCTGGCTGTCGATCTCCCATTCGGCCTTGGAGCGGGCGACCTGCCCTGTCTGCGTGATCAGGACCCTGTAGGGCACGCCGCCACACATCTTGCCCAGCATGTCGCTGGTTTCCACGGTGCGCTCGAGATCGAGGCGCGATGAGCGCGTCGGAATGACGACGAAATCGGAGTCCATCGCCGCGTAGGCTGTCTTGAAGTTGGAAGTGCCCTCGGAATCGACAATGACGAGCTGCGCGGCATCGCGCGCGCGCGCGATAGCGGGTCCAATGTCCGCGTCCCGGAGCTGCGAGGCGTCTTCCACCGTGATGCGCCCCTCCCCTCCCCTGTCGGCATTCATCCGATCCCGATACCAGTTGAGCAAGCTGTTCTGACGGTCGGCGTCGAGCATGAAGACCGAACCGCCGAGCGCCTCGAATTCGGAAGCGAGCGCGAGCGCGAGCGTGGTCTTACCGGCGCCGCCTTTGCTTTGCGCGATCGTGATGACGGGCATGCGAACTCCTGTAATGCGATAGCGCTGCACACTGCGCGGCACAAACATGGCCCGCCCCGCACCGCGCCGCACACAATGACAGCGCCACTGATAGCGTCACCGCCCGCGCCACGCAAGGCGCGTATACGCGCGACAGCGCGTGCAAGTGCGCGGCAGTATGCGGCAGCGCTAGGCGTAGTGCCAGCGCGATGAACCGCGAGTGCGCAGGCGCATTACAGTGCGGACACGCCAGCGAGCGTGCAAGCGCTTCCGCTGGCGATATGTGCCGCGCTGGGGTAAGCGTCATCGCTGCATAAAGTACAGCGGAATGTGGTGCGGACGCGCGTTACAGCGCGCGACACATCGTGCGGCACAAGCTTAAGTGCTGAAATTACAAGGAATTCTATTGTGTGCAGGGCGACGAGGAGCCGAGGTGATCCGCGCTGAAATGCCCTATCGGGAATTGAGAAGCTGATCGATGGCTGCCATTTCCGCGTCGAACTGGTCGAAGACAGCCGCCAGATTTCGAGACGGCGAGGGAAGAGACCCCTCCACGCGGGGGCGCCCAAGAGGCGCTCTGGCAAAGCCAAACTCGACAGCGAGGTCCACGCTCATGAAAATGCGCCATGTCCGCCTTGTCGTGATTTCGGTTAGAAGTCCGGTACCGGCGGCGCGCTCCAGCAACTTGCTTGCGCCCGTCACGGTCAAATCAAGAAGTCGCGCCACAGCCTGTGGCGACAGGACCGGTTGGTGAAGCGTAAGCGCGAGGAGGGAGGGCAGGGCGCCGGGACGATAAGACTCCGCGATTGCCGTTCGGGCTTTGCGATGGAGGCGCTCCAGATGGTCAAGGCGTTCAAGGCCACGCTCGGCGCGCGCGGCAAGAGCCCGTAGGAGCGCGAGCCAGTCGGCTTCGTTCAGTGTCTTCTTCAAGCGGAAGGCTTTGGCGCCGCCGACGAGGCAGGGGAGGGGGCTGGCCGTCAGATCCTGGTCCCGTAAGGCGAACGGCAGACCGAGCCAGGGGTCGGGCCCGCCTCGTACTCGTGCATAGCGCCGGATCTGTTCGAGCGCGCGGACGAGGGGAGGGTGGTCCGCGGACTCGACCGGCATTTCGACAGCCTTGGGGAGCGCATCGCGCCAGACAAAGGGGTCTGATGACCCCAGTATGTCCTGCCAGGGCGCGAACGCCTCATATTCGCCGCGGTTCGTGGCGCGCAGCGGGCGGCCGGGGATCGTGACCCGGCAGCCCCAGGAAAATAGGTCGATTTCATCGACCTCGTGACCTTCCAACTGAAGAGCACGCGCATAGCCAGCCCAAGCTGCGCGGGCCTGCCACGCCGAGTGCACAAAACTCCCGGAAATTCGATTGTTTAGCGTCGCTATCACTGCGGTCGCATGTGAAACTTCAGTGACGACCTTCGGCGTATAGCTTGGTCCGAAGCCAGCGATATCCATGGGGCCAAAGTAACAAATACTGAGCTTAAAAGCAATCTTGGTTCACTTTGCTCACACATTTATGGCGGCCCTTTGCCGACGCGAGGGGCGACCCCTCGTTACAGGCGCCGGTAGGCCCCGCTGTCGCTTGCTGAGACGCAGATTTCATCCGCGTAAATCGGCCGGCGGGGCTGTCCAAGCGCCCGAAAGTCGCCCGCATGCCCATGGGACGCGGGAAAGGGCCGCGGGTCGAATCCCGGGGGACGGGGCTGGCCAAAACCGGTGCTGACGTTTATCAAACGGGGGCAACCCCTCGATTGCCCCCGTTTGATGGAATGTGACAGTGGCTTTGATCGGCTATGCCCGCGTATCGACCGAAGATCAGGACACGGCCGGCCAACGCCTTGCGCTGGAGCAGCAGGGTTGCGCCCTCATCTTCGAAGACAAGGCCAGCGGGGGAAGCCGGGACCGCCCAAACCTCAGCAGGGCATTGGCAAGGGTAGGGGAGGGCGACACCCTCATTGTCGTGCGGATCGATCGATTGGCGCGCTCGCTCGTCCATCTGCTGGAGATCGTCGAGCAGCTGCGGGCGAAGGGCGCCTATTTTCGCTCGATCAACGACCCGATCGACACTTCGAGCGCCCAAGGCATGCTGATGACCCAGATGCTAGGCGCCTTTGCCGAATTCGAACGCGCCCTTATCCGAGAACGCACGCGGGCAGGGCTTGCCGCGGCGATGGCGAGGGGCGCCAAGCCCGGCAATCCCAAGATGCGCGCGCGCGATCCGGCGGCAATCGCTGATATTGGCTACGCGCACAAAGAGCGCTATCTGCACGCCTTAATCGATGATCGCCACCGTTGGCTGCCGACCGTAGAGCGCCTGCGACCACATCTTCCCTGGTCGATAGTCTTGCGCCAGATCCGCGCGATAAAGCCCCCCGTGCGCTCATTTAGTGAGCGTACGCTGGTGAAGGCCTGCAGGGCCCTGGTCAAAGTCGGTTATGCCGACGATGTAATCCTCCAGTCCGCGCCGCGGCTGCCACCGGATACCCGCGTCGCGCGCCTGGTGGCGGACAGGTTGAAGACCTATCCGGAATCGTCTCTGCGCGACCTTGCGGGCTGGCTCAGCAAAGACTTGCGCGAACCTACGCCACGCGGCGGCATACACTGGTCGGCCGAGGGCGTGCGGCGTGTTCTGGAACGGGCGAGGGGGCTTGGGCTTCTCGTAGATCGCGAGGCGTCTTCGGACCCGTGTCTGATCACCTAATGGAGCGCGATAATGTGCCGCGTCTTGTGGGGCGCGGCACAAGGCGCGGCACTTAGAAGCTGAAGTGGTGCGCCGTGCGCTCTGCGGCGACCGGATTGTTCAGTCGGAGTGGAGTTTCAAGCCCGTTAGGCCAAAAAGGAAGCTCGGGCCTGGCTGTTGCCTGACAGCTTTGGGCGGACCCTATCAAGCAGCCGAGCGGCCTTCAGGCCGCTGCTGGCTTGTGCCGACGAGCAGCTAGGCCAGCAGTCCAACCGGCCCACACTGTGAGCCCACCGACGATCGTCGCGACAGCCAGCACCGGCAGCGAAGTCCAAGCCCGACAAATACCGTCTGTCAAACGCTGCTCTCCCCCAGGGTCTCGACCAGGACGGCCTGGGCGACCATCGCCATGCCGACGATGAAGAACGGCCGGCCGTAACGTGGTGCCGTCGCGTAGAGGCACGCCGCGGCAACAAGCCCCAAGCTCTGCAGCACGCACAGTCCACGCGAAGTGAGCGGGGTCGAACGACGTGAAAGGCGGGGCCAGATGCCCGAGCAGCCGTTCGATAATGGGCTCGACGAGGGGCAGGGCTGTCGCGAGCATATAGCGGGCGTGCAGCTGCACTTTGCGCCTTTCTTTCAGCGCGAAATAGAAGAGGACCATCAGAAGGATGGGTGTCGCGGCATCCAATATACCCAGGCGTCCGCCGTTGATCTGGTAGAAAGGGTCTGACGGCGTGTTGCGCGCCATGCTCAAAAGGACAGCGACGCTCCCCGCGAGAAAAAGCGGAAACAGAAACAAACTCACGATCCCGAAAATCCGGTCGCGCCGCGTCGCTGATGATGAATGGTCCAGCTCTGGAGCGCCAGCAGCAACATCCAGGCGGTGGCCGTTACTCCATGAAGATGAAGTTCTGTCCGCGCGGTCCGCAAAACAGCGAAGTAGGTCGGCCAGAATGCCACGACTGTGGCGAGCACCATTGCCAGGACGAGATAATGGGCGCGGCGAAGCGGCATCCGATGATCCTGACAGACAGTAATTTCGCGGCGCCCCTTCCGAAGGGACCGCGTGGGTCCTTAGCAATTGCGCAATCCGCCGAGCGGCATTTCGTTGGCTGGAACCGGCAACGACTTCCTCGACGACCGAGCGCCCGGATTGGCTGCGAGCGCTGCCGATCACAGGTCAGGCATTGACGACGAAGTTCTGTAAGAAAGTGTGTCCCCCAATCGAAACCGTGACGGGCCCATTGATAAACTCGATCTGAGGCCTAGCTTTGGGATGCGTACCGGGCCCCTCTGGCGAGAATGTCTCGTGATGTCGGACGTATCGAACTCAGGGGCCGTCTCAATCATACTCCCTGAGCTCGATCCATTGTTTGGAAAGAGGAGTATGTTGTGATCTTGTCTTTGCTTGCCTTGGCAACCGCTTCCGCTGCCCCCTTCGCTGATCAGGTTCATCGGACCAGCGTGGATCATCAAGGAAGATCCCTGGATGTGACCTATCGGGCCGATGCCAAGGTATCTACCCGCCAGATCGGCATGTCCGCGGGAACACGACCCACCACGGAACGCTGCCTCTGGGCCGCCCGGGTGGCCGTCGTTCGCGATGTGGCAGGTACCAAGGGCGCATCTTTGAGTCATCGCCTGGATGCCGATCAAATGATCCGGGGCAGCCATTTTGGCAAATGCTCGGAGAATAGGGCGCAGGTTGCGTCATTAATTGCGCGTCGCAGTGATGAGGTGAAAGCTCATCTTGCGGAAGTTGCGCGAGAGGATGCACCTCAGTTGGCGAACGTTATCAGCTCAGCCAAGCATTTCGCAGCCAACTAGACGCGGATTATAATAGCTAGCAGGGAGCCCGGCGCGTGGGTCGCGTCGGGGCCCATCTGATGAATATCTGAGTTGTACGCCGTCCGCTGAGCAGCACGACAGCGAAGGCGGCACCGCAGTTTGCATTGCGAAGCGAGCGGGTCGACCTTAGCCCTTCAGGTGCTGCTCGACAGCGTCCGCGCCGTTTCCGACAGCCTTCACGGCCGCTTCCAGCGTTTCCTTGCTGACACCAAACTTGCCGGTCCAATAATCGACCTCATAATCCTCTCCGAGCGCGATACGCGCCCGGTCCTGGGGCCCGCGAGCGTCCTTGTCGTCTGCCATTGCTCATCTCCTTCGTCGGTGGCCTAGGTCCGCAACGCCGGGGGGACGACGCGGTTGCCGCGATCGGTGAGACGCGGGGCGTCGCTCGGCGAGCCGAGTCCGCGGCGCGCTGGAACGAGTCCGCCGCTCACGCACTTTGGTCTCCATGAAGAACAACGGCCCTCCATCATGGCGCGCGTGAGCTCAGCGCCAGGGAAAGCGGCTTCAACCGGCCGCGCGCCGCCTTTCCGCCCTGTGCAACTCGCAACGCTGGTCGACACCGTTCCCACCGGCAACCGCTGGCTGCACGAAATGAAGTATGACGGCTACCGTGTGCTGCTGAGCGTCGGCGGGGGCGAGGCCGTTGCCTATACCCGCTCGGGACTCGACTGGTCGGAGAAGTTTAGCGGACTGGTTGTCGACTCCCTGAAGCTGAAGGTCTCCTCCGCGCTCATCGACGGCGAGGCGGTCGTGCTCGATGCCGACGGCCGCTCGAGTTTCCAGGCTTTGCAAAACGCGCTCAAAGGGGCGCCGGCTTCGATCGATTATTTCGCGTTCGACCTGCTGGAGCTCGACGGCGAGGATCTAACCCAGCTGCCGCTCACCGAGCGCAAGGCGAAGCTCGCGAAGATCCTGCCCAAGGGCAAGTCGCGGTTGCGCTATTCGGATCACATTGCCGGCAATGGCGAGAAGTTGCTCAACCAGTTCTGCGCGGCGGGCCTCGAAGGGGTCATCTCGAAGCGGGCCGACGGCCGCTATGTCGGCTCGCGATCGGGCGGCTGGCTGAAGACCAAATGCATCAAGCGGCAGGAGTTCGTCGTGGTCGGCTGGACCCCTTCAGACAAGTCGCGGTTATTCCGATCGCTGATCCTGGGTGTCCACGAGGACGGCGTCCTGCGCTATGCCGGCAAGGTCGGCACCGGCTTCGATACTCAGGAGATTATCGACCTGATGGCGGTGATGGCGCCGCTCGAGCAGGAAGCGCCGGCCGTCAAGGCGCCGCGCGCAGAGGTGCGCGGCGCGCACTGGCTGCGGCCCAAGCTGGTCGCAGAAATCGCGTTTACCGAAATGACAAACGAAGGGACCCTCCGGCATCCGTCCTTTCTGGGCCTACGCGAAGACAAGAAGCCCGAGGCTGTGGTCGTCGAGACCGAGGCGCCGGTTGGGGCGGTGGCGGCCGAGACGTCGTCGATCAAGATCACCAACCGCGACCGTGTCATTTTTCCCGAGGGGAAGCTTACCAAGGGTCAACTGGCCGACTATTATTCGCAGGCCGCCCCGATCATGCTGCCCTGGATCGGGTCTCGGCCGATCAGCCTCGTGCGCTGCCCGCAAGGCCGGGCCAAGAAATGCTTCTTCCAGAAGCATGACGCGGGCAGTTTTGGCGACGCTGTCCGGCATGTCGCCATTCGCGAGAAGGACGGGCATGACGAGCCCTATCTCTATGTCGATACCGCGGACGGCCTGCTCACCTGCGTACAGATGGGCACGATCGAGTTCCATGGCTGGGGCGCCAGGATCGAGGATGTCGAGAAGGCCGACAGGCTGGTCTTCGATCTTGATCCCGACGAGGGTCTGGATTTCGAGAATGTGCGCAGCGCCGCCTTCCACTTTCGCGAGATCCTGCAGTCGATCGGGCTTGAGACCTTCCCGATGGTGACCGGCGGCAAGGGCGTCCATGTGATCGCGCCACTGGTCCCGCAAGCGGAGTGGCCGGAGGTGAAAGATTTTGCGCATCGGCTGGCCCAGGCGGTTGCCCAGAGCGACCCTGAGCATTTCACGGCCGCCCTGCCGAAAGCGCAGCGCAAGGGCCGCATCTTCGTCGACTATCTTCGCAACCAGCGCGGTGCGACGGCGGTCATGCCCTATGGGGTCCGCGCGCGCGAAGGCGCGCCGGTCGCCGTACCCGTCACATGGAAGGAAATGGAGACGATCGACAAGCCCTCGCACTGGACCATTCGGGATGGCACCGAACTGGTGAAGCGGGCCGGCTCCAAGGCGCTCAGCGGTTGGGGCCGCGCCGACCAGACCCTGCCTGACCTGTGAAGATCGCCACCTATAATGTGAACGGCGTCAATGGCCGGCTGCCGGTGCTGCTGCGCTGGCTTGAGGAAGCGTAGCCCGATGTGGTCGTGCTCCAGGAATTGAAGGCGCCGCAGGAGAAGTTTCCGGAAAGTGCGATCCGCGATCTTGGCTTTGATGTCATCTGGCACGGCCAGAAGTCGTGGAACGGCGTTGCGCTGCTCAGCCGCGTCGGCGAAATCCACGAGACGCGGCGGGGGCTTCCGGGCGACCCCGACCCGAGCCAGAGCCGCTATATCGAGGCGGCGGTCAACGGCATCCTGATCGGCGGGCTTTACCTGCCCAACGGCAATCCGCGGCCCGGCCCCAAATTCGACTACAAGCTGCGCTGGTTCGACCGGCTGGTCGAGCACGCGGCCGGGTTGCTGGAGAGCGGACTGCCGGTGATGCTGGCGGGCGACTTCAATGTCATGCCGACCGATCTCGACGTCTACAAGCCGGAGCGCTGGCTCGACGACGCGCTGTTCGCACCCGAAGTAAGGGCGGCCTATTTCCGGCTGTTGGATCAGGGCTGGACCGACGCGCTGCGCACGCTGCACCCGGGCGAGGTCATCTACACCTTCTGGGACTATTTCCGGAACGCCTATGGCCGCAATGCGGGCCTGCGCATCGATCACCTGCTGCTCAGCCCCGCGCTTTCCGACCGGCTGCTCGATGCCCAGGTCGACCGCCATGTCCGGGGCTGGGAAAAGACCAGCGACCATGCACCAGTCTGGATCGAACTGGCCGACAAGCCAAAGCGCAAGCGAGCCCCGAAAGCAAAAATATGATGGAGATCGAAAGCTTCCTGCTCGGCGAGAATGACTGGGTGCCGAACAATGCGCGGTTGCAGGTCGTCATCTATCGCGCCGCGCTGGACGGCGAGGGCGAAGACCTGGCCGAGCGATTCGAGGCGTTGTTCGAGAACCATGGATGGCCGCCGGACTGGCGCGACGGCGTGTTCGATTATCACCATTATCATTCGACCGCACACGAGGTTTTGGGTGTTTTCGCAGGGAAGGCGACCCTCGAGCTTGGCGGGCCAGACGGGCACAAGGTGTCCGTCGCAGCCGGCGATGCGCTCATGCTGCCGACCGGTACCGGCCACCGCGCAATTCATGCGAGCCTGGATTTCCAGGTTGTCGGCGCCTATCCGCGGGGACAGGGCTGGGACATCTGCCGCGAAGCGCCCGACGACGCGGCACGCGCGCGGATGGAGGCGCTTCCCGATCCGAAGCATGACCCCTTTACCGGCGAGACGGGGGCAAGGACTGGCGCCTGATCATGACAGGCGCATAGAAGGATCGAGCCTTGCTCTTGAACAGTGCGAACTAGAGTCCGGCCTGGGTGGGGAACGCGAACCCGTGCTGGACGCTTCAGCGGTTATGAAAACACAAGAGGATGGGCCGGCTGACACCGGCGAGGCAGGAACGATCGTCGATGCGCAGGAAGCCGCGGAAAATGCGGGTCTCGTCTACGTAACCGACGACAGCCCGGGAATCGTCCGCCAGTCCTACCGTGGCAAGTTTCGATATCGCGATGCCCGGGGCAACGTCGTGACGGACGAAAAAACTCTGAAGCGAATTGCTTCGCTCGCCATCCCCCCGGCCTATACCGATGTCTGGATCTGCCCCAAGGCAAACGGGCACATCCAGGCGACCGGCCGTGACGCAAAGGGCCGCAAGCAGTATCGTTACCATCCGCGTTTCCGCGAGGTACGCGACAGCACCAAGTACGAGCACATGCTGGACTTCGCAAAGGCCCTTCCTGGCGTGCGCGAGCGCATCCATGCCGATCTCAAGAAGCGCGGGCTACCGCGTGAGAAGGTCCTGGCCGCCGTCGTGCATCTGCTCGAGACCACGATGATCCGCATCG
The DNA here is from genome assembly GCF_052279045.1 of Novosphingobium aeonii. Classification (NCBI taxonomy): domain Bacteria; kingdom Pseudomonadati; phylum Pseudomonadota; class Alphaproteobacteria; order Sphingomonadales; family Sphingomonadaceae; genus Novosphingobium; species Novosphingobium aeonii. The sequence goes on from NZ_CP176834.1 coordinate 68,539, forward strand.
GCAACGCGGATTATGCCAAGCAGAACAAGAGTTATGGCCTCACGACCCTCCAGGACCGCCATGTCGCGATTGAGGGCGCTGAGCTCCGATTCAATTTCAAGGGCAAGAGCGGAAAGCAGTGGCGGCTGAAGCTGAAGGATCGGCGCATCGCGAAGATCGTCAAGGCCAGCCAGGATCTGCCCGGACAGCATCTGTTCCAATATGTGGGCGAAGACGGCGCGCAGTACGAAGTCACCTCGAACGATATCAACGCTTATCTTCGGGAGATCTCCGGGACGGACATCACCGCCAAGGATTTCCGCACCTGGAATGGCACGGTGCTCGCCGCCCTAGCGCTTTCCGAATATGAAAAAGTCGACAGCCAGGCTGCGGCGAAACGAAATGTTCGCACCGCAATCGAAGCCGTCGCTTCGCGGCTGGGCAATACGCCCACCGTGTGCCGCAAGTGCTACATTCATCCCGAAGTCTTCGAAAGCTACCTGAGTGACGAATTGGTCCTGGAGGCGCGGGACGCCGTCGAGAAGGAGCTTCGGGAAGACTTGTCCCGGCTCCGTCCGGAAGAAGCTGTCGTGCTGGCGTTCCTCCAGCGTCGGCTCGCCGAAAAGGCAAAGGTTCCGGCCCTGTAGCCATATGATGAATGGCGGGGCGATGGCCCGTCTCGATCTTTCCGTGAGCCCTGAAGGTCCCTCGCACAGATGCTCAGCGTCGGTTGCTTCAGCCGTTCACGATCGTGCCGCCATTGGGATGGAGGACTTGGCCCGACATGTAGCTGGAGTCCTCGCAGGCTAGGAACAGGAAGGCCGGAGCGACCTCATTGGGCTGTCCGGGCCGACCCATCGGGGTGTTTTCGCCAAAATGCTCGAGCTTCTCCGGGCTGGCGCCGCCGCAAGGGTTGAGCGGGGTCCAGATCGGTCCCGGCGCCACTGCGTTGACGCGAATGCCGTCGCTGACGAGGTTCTCGGACAGCGAGCGGGTGAAGGCGGTGATGGCGCCCTTGGTTGAACTGTAGTCGAGCAGCTCCTTTGAACCCTGGTACATGGTGACCGAGGTGCAGTTGATGATGGCCGCGCCCTCCTTGAGATGCGGCCGCGCCGCCTGGACGAGGAAAAACATCCCGAAGATGTTGGTCTGGAACGTGCGCCGTAGCTGTTCCTCGGTAATGTCGGTGATGTCCTTGTCGGGATGCTGCTCGCCGGCATTGTTGACCAGGATGTCGATTTTGCCGAACGCGCTGAGCGTCTCGGCGACGATCCGCTCCGAAGTGTCCTTTTCTCCGATATCACCCCGAATGGCGATCGCCTGGCGGCCTTCGGCCTCGACGATGCGCTTCGTCTCGGCGGCGTCGTCATCTTCGCACAGATAAGCGATCGCGATGTCGGCGCCCTCCCGGGCATAGAGAGCCGCCACCGCCCGGCCGATCCCGCTGTCAGCACCGGTTATGATCGCGACCTTGCCCGCGAGGCGATCGGAACCCTTGTAGCGCGGTTGCCACTCTGGCTGCGGATCGAGACCGCTCTCGTGACCCGGAAGCGCATCTTCGTGAATCATCCCCTGGGTATCACTCATGGACATCTCCTTCTCACAAGAGAACTCGCCCACCGCGGATCGGTTCTTCGCCTTGGCGACGGAGCGAGACATTAGGAGCCCAGGCGCCGGTACAGGATGGAGCAAGCCACCGGGACGACGATGCGGCGAGGAGCCGTCATCGCGAGAAGTCATCCCGGGCAACGCTATTCATGGTCGCGCGTTCTCGTCCCTGTGCCTCAAGGCATTCGAGGAACCCATCCTGAACGGTCGCGCACCGGGAAGGCGCAGATCAGCAGGAGATTATCGCATGACCGACATCGTCTTCGTCCACGGCATGTTCCAGAACCCCAAAAGCTGGGAAAACTGGATCCGTATGTTCAGCGACAAGGGGTACAACTGCCACGCCCCGGCCTGGCCGCTGCATGAAGGTGATCCGCGCTCGCTGCGCGATAATCCGCCGCCGGGTCTGGGCGAACTTCGCCTCAAGGATGTCATCGCATCTATCGAGGCTACGGTGCGTGGCCTCGACCGCCCGGTGATGATCGGCCATTCGGTGGGCGGTCTCATTACCCAGATCCTGTTGAGCCGGGGAGCGCTGTCGGCCGGGGTGGCGATCGATTCCGTCGCGCCTAATGCCATGGTCGACTTCGACTGGGGCTTTCTCAAGAACAGCGCGATCATCGCCAACCCGCTGAAGGGTGACGAACCCATCTACATGGATGCCAAGACCTTCCACGGCGCTTTCGCCAACCGTTTGAGCGAAGAGGAGGCAGCGCGCGCGTTCGAAGCGACGGCGACGCACGATAGCCGCAATATCCTGCGCGACTGTATGGGCGAGGATGGCCGGATCGATCTCGACGCACCGCACGCGCCCTTGCTGCTGATCGGCGGTGAGGAGGACGAGATCATCCCGGCGCATCTGACCGAGAAGAACCACAGGGCCTATAAGGATGAGGGGAGCGTTGCGGAGTTCGTGTCCTTTCCTGGCCGGAGCCACTTCATCTGCAACGAGCCCGGCTGGGAAGAGGTCGCGCATACCGCGCTCCAGTTCATCGAGCGCAACGGCGTCCGTGCCGGATCTGGCGCCCGCAGCATTGAACCGATGAGCCCGTCCTGATTTGACGGGGGAGGGGCTGTCTCGTTGAGAACGGCCCCTTCCATTGTCCGACGGTTGCGGAGGGCCGGGCGAGCCCTTCCGCCGATTATCAAGGACGCCCCTTGGTGCCTCTCAGGATAGCCGCGCGATCGTGACCATCCGGACGAGGTCGGACAAGGTCTTTGCCTGCATTTTCATCATGACATTGGCGCGGTAGACCTCGACCGTCCTCGCGCTGATCTCCAGGTCATAGGCGATCGCCTTGTTAGCCTGGCCCGCGACGAGGCCGTCCATGACCTCGCGCTCGCGCGGGCTGAGCGTGGCGATGCGGTCGAGGATGGCCTGCCTTTCCGCGGCGGAGGCGGCATCTCCCGCGGTGCGAGCCAGCGCGTTGCGGATCGCGCTCAGCATGACCTCGTCATCGAACGGCTTTTCGATGAAGTCCGCCACGCCGGCTTTCATGGCCTGGATCGCCAGCGGGACGTCGGCGTGGCCGGTCACGACGATGACAGGGACTCCTGCGCCTCCGTGCTGCAGCTTTTCGGCCAGCTCGATGCCGGTCATCCCCGGCATGCGCACGTCGGTTACGAGGCAGGCGCCTGCGAGGGGCGGCGATGATTTGAGGAACGCGTCGGCCGAAGCATAGGAGCGCACCCGTATCCCGGCTACATCGAGGAGGAATTCCAGTGAATGCCGGACGCTATCGTCGTCATCGATCACATAAACGATTGGGTTACTCGCCATCGCCTGGCCCTTCCTTGTCCTCCTTGGGCAGCGTGAAGCCGAACACGGCCCCGCCCCCTTCATGAGATTCTGCCCAGATGCGCCCGCCATGGGCCTCGACGATCGTGCGCGAGATCGACAGGCCTACACCCATGCCGGTGCGTTTCGTGGTGATGAATGGTTGAAACAGCCGGTCGGCCACATCGGCCGCGATGCCCGGGCCGGTATCGGCGACCGTCACCCGCGCCATGTCGGCGTCGGCCGGCGCGATGGCGATGGTCAACGCACGTGGCCCCGACCCAGTCCCGGCCATGGCGTCGATGGCATTGCGAACGAGGTTGAGCACCACCTGCTGGATTTGCACCTTGTCCGCGAGCACGAGATCGATCTCTGGGCTGAAGTCATGCTGGACGCGTATCCCATGCTCCTTGGCGCCGACGAGCGCCAGCGCGCTCGCCTCCTCGACAAGCTTCGGCAGGCTTTCGACCGTTCGTTCGGTTTCGCCGCGCGCGACGAAATCGCGCAGCCGGCGGATGATTTCCCCGGCTCGCAGCGCCTCGGCGGCGGCGCGGCCGACCGCATCAATAACCCGGTCGTTGCGACCCTCATCGCGTTCAAGCAGCATCTTGCTGCCCTTGAGATAGTTGGCGATGGCGGAGAGGGGCTGGTTCAGTTCATGGGCGAGGGCCGAGGCCATTTCACCCAGGGCGGTCAGCCGCGAGACGTGAACGAGTTCGCTCTGCAGTTCCTGCAGCCTCGCCTCGGCATGCTGGCGCTCGGTGAGATCGCGGATGAAGCCGGTGAAGAACCGCTGCCCGTTGGCCTGCACTTCGCCGACGGCGAGTTCGAGCGGAAAGGTCGATCCGTCGCGGCGTTCACCCACGACGACGCGGCCCTTACCGATGATGCGGCGCTCTCCCGTCTGGTAGTAGCGATCCAGATAGCCATCATGAGCTGCGCGGTAGGGCTCAGGCATCAGGAGCCGCACGTTGCGGCCCGCGATGTCCTGCGCCTTCCAGCCGAACATCCGTTCCGCCGCGGGGCTGAAGTCGCGAATGAGTCCCGCAGCATCGATCACCACCATGGCGTCGGGGACGGTGTCGAGGATCGAGCGCAGATGGGCTTCTCGGCTGGCGAGGCCGGCAGCGGCCTCGTCCGAAGCAAGTCGGGCTCGCTGAAACCACTCGCCCCCTAGCGCGATGGCGAGCCCGATCGCCACGAAGGCCACCGCGGCAATCACGCTGCCTTCCTCGATCGGGCCTGTCAGGTGGTCGCACCACAGGCCGGCGGCTGCGCCGGCCAGCGAAGCCATCGCGCCGACGCGAAGGCCTGACAGGGCGCTGGCGGCGACCACGCCCGGGACGAAGAAGATGAAGGTCGCGCGCGCGCCGAGCTGATCGGCAAACAGCAGCCGCACCGCGAGGCCGCCGGCGATCGCGAGCAGCGCGACGCCCAGGGCAGCGGGCAGGGCGAGCCGCGGCAGGAGCCGGCTTGCACCATCGCTGCGAGCCACCTCCGGTAAGTCCCTTAGGGGCGCTGCGGTAGGGACATCATCCAAATTTTCGTCCTTCCTTTCCCCGTCTACTTACGGCCCATCAGCGGCGCCCCGTCAATCGCGTCGCCATTGGAGACACGACAATGACTGCACCGTTCATCGATCTGGGCGTTCACCACAAGGCCAGCGGACTTTCCGACAAGGTCGCGCTCGGCTTCACCAAGGTTCTTCGCTGGTGCGCGGACACCTTTTTTGCCCAGCGCTACGGTCACCGGGCCGTCGTGCTCGAGACCGTCGCCGCGGTGCCCGGCATGGTCGGTGCGACGATCAACCACCTCGCCTGCCTGCGCCGCATGTGCGACGACAAGGGCTGGATCAAGACGCTCATGGACGAGGCCGAGAATGAGCGCATGCACCTCATGACCTTCATCGAGATTTCCAAGCCGACCTGGTTCGAGCGGGCCGTGATCATCGGCGTGCAATGGGTGTTCTATGTGTTCTTCTTTGCTCTCTATCTTTTGAGCGCCAAGACGGCCCACCGCGTCGTCGGCTATTTCGAGGAAGAGGCGGTGATCAGCTACACGCACTATCTCGCGGAAATCGACGAGGGCCGCAGCGCCAATGTGCCGGCGCCCGAGATTGCCAAGCGGTACTGGGGGCTGCCCGAGGAGGCTACCTTGCGCGACGTGGTGCTGGTCGTCCGCGCCGACGAGGCGCACCACCGCGACGTCAACCACGGCTTCGCCAATGAACTGGGCGGGTTGCCGGTTGGAGCCGTCGCGCAGTGCCCGCCCCACGCCGAGCTCGTCCCCAACTGGAAGAAGGCCGCTTGAGCCTCGGCCTGACTGCGGAAGGACATGACATGGTCTTGGATCGCCCGGTCCTGCTGTTCGAAAGCGATCAGCCCGTCCTGTCCTCCCTGCAGTTCGCCCTGAGCCTCGAGGGGTTCCTGCCCGCGGATGGCAATATGCCGGATGCGGACCCCGCGACGGCCGAATGCCTCGTCATCGACCAGCGATATCGCGCCGATGGGATCGGCTTTCTGCAGGATCTGCGGGACAAGGGCGTTGTCGTACCGGCAATCCTGCTGGCGACCAATCCCTCGCGGGAACTCCGGCGACGGATGAAGCCGCTCGGAGCAGTCCTGATCGAAAAGCCGCTGCTCGGCAACGAGCTCACTGATGCCCTCCTGACCATCATCGCTTCCTCCAAGGCCGCCTGACATGTCTGCTTGCTCTATCGACGAAACCGCCATCGACCTGCTCGTGCCTGCCTTCTATGCCCGCGTCCGGGCGGATGCGTTGCTCGGGCCGATCTTCGAGAGTGCCATCGACGACTGGCCCCATCATCTGGCGAAGCTGAAGGATTTCTGGTCGTCGGTGATGCTGGCAAGCGGGCGCTACAAAGGCCAGCCGATGCCCGCCCATATCCGTCACGAAAGGGCGTTGAGTAAGGAGGCCTTTGCCCGCTGGCTCGCGATCTGGCGAGAGACCACGGACGAACTTCTCGCGCCGGCCGTCGCCAGGGCGTTCCAGGACAAGGCGGACCGTATCGCCCAAAGCCTTCAGCTAGGGATGCAGTTTTATCGCGAACGGAGCGCCGCATGACTGTCGCGATCCCAGCGAACGCCAAGTCCTACAAGCGCACCGCGACCTTTACCGAAACCACCATCCCGGCAGGCCTGCCGGGCGACCATTCGACCAAGGAGGGCACCTGGGGCCTCATCCGGGTAGAAAACGGCGCGCTTCGCTATGTGGTGACGGACGAGCGTCGGCCGCCTTCGGAGCGGATCCTCACCGCGGCCGGCGAGCCGGGCGTGGTCGAACCGACCATCCTGCACCATGTGGCGCCGGTGGGGCCGGTCCGCTTCCACGTCGAATTTCTAAGGATGGATTGATCGCCTGACCGGCACGTCCCCTCGTTCCCAACCTCGGTAGTTTATCAAGGAGTTCCCTGATGCGTACAGCCTCACCCGCCGCCATGGAGATCGTCAAGGCCACGGCCCCCGCTCTTGAGAAGCACGGCGTTGAGATCACCACGGCCATGTATGCCCGGCTGCTGCAGGATCCCGAGATCGCCGCCATGTTCGATCGGGCGGCGCAGGAAAGCGGGGAGCAGCCGCGCCGGCTCGCCGGCGCGATCCTGGCCTACGCAAGGAATATCGATAAGCTCCAGAACCTTGGGAGCGCCGTGCAGCGCATGGTCGCCCGGCACGTCGAGACCGGCGTCAGGCCCGAGCACTATCCCCATGTCGCGGCCGCTCTACTTCCGGCGATCCGTGAAGTTCTGGGCGCCGAAGTCGCCACGGACGACGTGCTGGCTGCCTGGGGCGAAGCCTACTGGATGCTTGCCGACATTCTCATCGCTGCCGAAACGCAGGCTTATGAAGAGGCCAGCGCCGCCTGATCGATAGCTTTGACACGGCCTATCCCGAGGTGACCGGCAGGAGAGCCTTACCACGTTGCGATATCGCGGGCCCTGGCCGCCGCTGTCGGACTCCTGCTGGTGATCCGGATCATACCAGCCAATAGGGCAAGCATCTCCCTATGGGGCCACCAGGGACCTTAAGGCCCGCTCGTGTCAGGTTCCGGAAGCGCCTTGCGTTTTCGTGAGGTCGACTGAGGGCAGGGCGTTCAATTGTTCCCTTGTCATCGTCGTCGAAAGGTCGGTGTCATTGCCCTTGCGAACGACCTGCAATCCGGCCACGGGAACGTGGACGAACTTGTCAGGATGGCTGTCCTCGATCTCGATCAGAAGCTGTGACACCGAGCCGTCCGGGCCGCGCACGAGCGACTTCACGTCTCCGAGTTCCACGCCGTTGCCGCCGACCAGGTCCGCTTCCAGCAATTGGACCTCGGTGAGACCGAGCGCAGCCGGAGTCGGGCCGGCGGCGGCCGCCGCTGCTTCGGCGTCGTGTTCGACCTTGTCCTCGGCGATATCACTGGGGGAATCGGCCCTGTTGCAACCTGTGATAAGGACAGCCGAGCAGGCCAGAGCGAACAAGGCGCGATTCATTAGTCTTCTCCGGATTTCAAACTGCCATCGCCATAGAAGGCGCTTGGGGCCTTACGGTTCCCTGATCCGCGGGCCGGCAACGCACCCATTCAGGCGGGCGTAGGTGGATGTAAAAGGCGAAATGTTCTAGCTTCAGCAGCTTGGGGGGCGAACCGGAAGGAGCGTCGTTTGACCGAGCCTGTTGCAGCCACGATCAGGAAGATCCTCGTGGCGACGGATCTTACCCCGCGATGCGATCGCGCCCTCGACCGCGCCGTCCAGTTGGCGAGGGAGAGCCAGGCCGAACTGGTGGCGGTTCATGTCATGGACGCGGCCGACCAGTCCGGCTCGATGTTCGATCGGCGAGAGCGGTCCTGGCGGCGCGTGCCTGACCCCGCCGAACGGATGCGCTGGCGGTTGCAGCGCGACCTTGCCGAGGCGTTCGAAGGGATCAGGGTCATCGCGGCCCAGGGCGATCCGGCTGAACAGTTGGTTGCCCATGCACGCAGCGAAGCCTGCGATCTCATTTTGACAGGGGCGGCGAGCGCGGAATCGATGGGCCGGATCCTGTTCGGTAGCACCGTCAACCGCGTGGCTCGCGAGGTCGAGCAGCCGATCCTGGTCGTTCACGACCGCGCCTTCCGGCCTTATCGCGAGATCGTCGTGGCGACGGACTTTTCCGATGCGTCGATTGCGGGACTGCAGACTGCCTGGGACCTGTTTCCCCAAGCGGCATTTACGCTATTTCATGCCTATGACGTCCCCAGTGCCGCGCTCGCCGACGCGCGGCAGGACGGGCGCGCGCTTCTGACGATGCAAGAGGACATGATGGCGAAGGTTCGCGCCGATGACCGCCTCGACGCCCGTCTGCGCGGCAAGGTTTCGGTGGTGGCCGATTACGGCGCGCCCGAGGCCCTTCTCCCCGACTATGTAGAGGACCAGCGCGTCGATCTCACGGTTGTCGGCAGCCACGGACATGGCGCCCTGTTCGACGCGCTGATGGGCAGCACGGCCAAGCGTCTGGTCGAAGCGCTCGAGGGCGACCTTCTGATCGTGCGCCATTCTGCGGACGCGTGAGAAAGGGGCCGAGTCCATCTCCGGCGGGGAGCCAATCGCGCGCCGCCGTGTTTCACAGGAGGAAAGACCGTTCAGGCCGCTGCAGGGGATATGAGGGGGTGCAATCGGTTTTGATATCAACCAAGCGCGCCTGGCGCCCGGGACAGGTCATGATCCGACATCGGCGGCACCAGGGTCGCGCCTTGCGGGAAGGGGAGGGGTTGGTATCGTGATCAAGCCGCACCTTCTCTACCTGGTGCTCGCCTTGCCGTTTCTCGCGAGCCTGGCCGCAGCCTTTCTACCCTCGGTGACCCGCAATCTGGCTTCGAGCTTGGCAGGGGTCGTCACCCTGCTGGCGATCGGGGCGCTCCTCAGCTTCTATCCGGCCGTATCGTTAGGGGACGTGGTGCGCATCGACCAGCCCTGGCTGCCGTCCCTCGGGCTCGATCTGGTCCTGCGTCTGGACGGCTTTACCTGGCTGTTCGCGCTGCTGGTTCTCGCGATCGGAGCCTTGGTCGTTCTCTATGCGCGCTATTACATGTCGCCGGACGATCCGGTGCCGCGCTTCTTCAGCTTTCTGATGGCCTTCATGGGCTCAATGCTGGGCATCGTGTTGTCGGGCAATCTCATCCAGACCATATTCTTCTGGGAGCTCACCAGCCTCTTTTCCTTTCTCCTCATCGGCTATTGGCATCACAATCAGGGCGCGCGCGACGGTGCGCGCATGGCGCTAATAGTGACCGCCACGGGCGGCGTCTGCCTGCTCCTGGGCTTTCTGCTTATCGGGCACATCGCCGGCAGCTATGATCTTGACGTCGTCCTCTCTTCGGGCGGATTAATCCGCGCCCATCCCCTTTATCTTCCCGCGCTCGTGCTGGTGCTGATCGGCGCCTTTACGAAAAGCGCGCAGGTCCCGTTCCACTTCTGGCTGCCACATGCGATGGCGGCGCCCACCCCGGTCTCGGCCTATCTCCATTCCGCGACGATGGTGAAGGCCGGCATCTTCATACTCATCCTGCTCTGGCCGGTGCTGGCCGGCACGCAGGCCTGGTATCTGATCGTCGCGACCACAGGCCTTGCCACATTGCTGGTCGGGGCCTGGGCCGCGATCTTCCAGCATGATCTCAAGGGCCTGCTCGCCTATTCGACCATCAGCCATCTCGGGCTCATCACGCTGCTTCTGGGGCTCGGCAGTCCGCTCGCTGCTGTGGCGGCGATCTTCCACACCGTGAACCACGCGACCTTCAAGGCGTCGCTGTTCATGGCGGCAGGGATCATCGACCATGAGACGGGCACACGCGATCTGCGGCGGCTGAGCGGCCTCTTTCGCTGCATGCCGGTCACCGCGACGCTGGCAATGGTGGCGGCGGCGGCGATGGCCGGTGTGCCGCTGCTCAACGGCTTCCTGTCTAAGGAGATGTTCCTGGCCGAGGCGCTCGGGGCGCATAGCGGCACCGTGCTCGACAAGGCGCTGCCCGTGCTGGCGACGCTCGCCAGCATGTTCAGCGTGCTTTATTCGGTGCGCTTCATCCACCAGACCTTTTTTGGCCCGCTGCCCAGCGGCCTGCCGCACCAGCCTGGCGAGGCGCCCCACTGGATGCGGCTGCCGATCGAGGTGCTTGTGCTGCTCTGCCTGGTCGTGGGCGTCGCGCCTGCCGCGACGATCGGCCCGCTGCTCGGTGACGCTGCTCGCGCCGTGCTGGGCGCGCGCACGCCGGCTTATGACCTTGCGGTCTGGCATGGCTTCACCTTGCCCCTGCTTATGAGCGGGATCGCACTGGCCGGCGGCCTCCTGCTCTACCGGATCTTCGGACGGCGGCTCAACAGCGTCGAAACGTCCCCGGTCATCGGCCATCTGAAAGGACATCGCCTGTTCGAGCGGACGCTGACCGGTCTCATTCAGGGTGCGCGGTCCGCCTATGGGGCGATCAGCTCGGGCCGGTTGCAGGTGCAACTGCGCCTCCTCATCGTGACCGCGCTCTGTGCCGGCGCCTTGCCGGTCTTCCTCCTGGGTTATAGCGCCGGCGCGCCGCGCACGCTTCTGGATCCCATATTCGCTCTGCTCTGGCTGATCGGCGGGGCCGCTGCGATCGGCGCGGCCAACCGCGCGAAGTTCCATCGGCTGGCCGCCCTCGTGATGGTCGGCGTCGCCGGGCTCATGACCTGCGTCAGCTTCATCTGGCTGTCGGCGCCGGACCTGGGACTCACGCAGCTACTGGTCGAGACCGTGACCCTGGTCCTTCTCCTGCTTGGGCTGCGTTGGCTTCCGCTGCGCCGTCCGAACGTCTGGCCGGGCGCGCAGACACCGCTCGCCGTTCGTCTGCGCCGCGGTGGCGACCTGCTGTTGGCAGGCATAGGGGGCGTCGGCATGGCGGCGCTATCCTATGCGATGATGACGCGCGTGCCCCCCGAAGGCGTCGGACGCTTTTTCCTGGAACAGGCCTATCCCGGCGGCGGCGGCAAGAATGTCGTCAACGTCATCCTGGTCGATTTCCGCAGTTTCGACACCCTGGGCGAGATCACGGTGCTGTCGATCGTTGCTGTGACCATTTTCTCGCTGCTGCGTCGGTTCCGGCCCGCTGCGGAAAGCGTCGAAGCGCCTGACCAGCAGAAGGTCCAGAATGCCTTCGACGACGCGGGCTTGGAGCGGGAGCGAGGCGACACGGCGCGCCACTATCTCATGGTCCCTCGGGTCCTCATGGAATGGCTGTTTCCGATAATCGCCACGTTCGCGCTCTATCTCCTGGTGCGCGGCCACGACTGGCCGGGCGGCGGCTTCGCGGCGGGGGTGACCGCTTCGATCGCACTCATCATCCTTTATATGGCGGGCGGCACGCGCTGGGTGGAAGCCCGGCTCAATGTGCAGCCGCTGGTCTGGATCAGCGCGGGCCTGGTTTGCGCGGTAGCGACCGGCGCCGGAGCGCTCCTGTTCGGCGCGCCGTTCCTCACCACCTATTTTCAGTATTTCGAGGTGCCGCTGGCAGGCGCGGTGCCGGTGGCGAGCGCGCTGCTGTTCGACATTGGCGTGTTCATGGTGGTGGTGGGGACGACAGCGCTGATCCTGATCGCGCTTGCCCATCAATCGATCCGCGCGCCGCGGGCGCGTCCCGCGGCCGGGTCTTCGCCCGACGATTCTGCCGAGGGTGAGAGTTGATGGAGGCGGTGCTGGCTCTTGCGATCGGCATCCTCGTCGCCAGCGGCCTGTGGCTGCTGTTTCGCCCGCGCACGTTCCAGGTGGTGCTCGGACTGTCGCTCCTCTCCTACGCGGTCAATCTCTTCATCCTGGCCGCAGGCCGGCTGCGGACCGATGCGCCGCCGATCGTAGACGGCAAGGCCGTCGATGCGGCGCTTTACGTCGATCCCGTGCCCCAGGCGCTGGTGCTGACGGCTATCGTCATTTCGTTCGCGACGACGGCGCTGCTCCTGGTGGTGCTGCTTGCCGCGCGTGGCCTGACCGGAACCGACCACGTCGACGGCGAGGATGAAGAGCCATGAGTGCGGCTCCCGCCTGGCTCCAGCATCTGCCCGTCCTGCTCGTCGTCCTGCCGATCGTGGCCAGCGCGCTGCTGCTGGCGGTGGCCGAGCGGCGACGCAGGCTCAAGCGGGCGATCAGCCTCGTGACGGCTGTCACCATGGTCGCCGTCGCGGGGCTGCTGGTGCTGAGCTGCGATGGACAACTGGGCGGCGGCACCGGCGGGCCGCAGGTCTATCGTCTTGCCGACTGGCCGGCACCCTTCGGCATCGTTCTGGTCGCGGACCGCCTTTCGGCCATGATGGTCCTCCTGACCGATCTCTTGGGAGTGACGGCGCTGGTCTATGCGCTGGCGCGGTGGGACCGCTCGGGTCCGCGTTTCCATGCGCTGTTCCTGCTTCTGCTGGCTGGGATCAACGGCGCCTTCCTGACCGGCGACATCTTCAACCTCTTCGTATTCTTCGAAGTGCTGCTGGCCGCATCCTACGGCTTGATCCTGCATGGCTCGGGGGAGGAGCGCACGCGGGCAAGCCTTCACTATATCACGATCAATATCGCGACATCGCTGCTGTTCCTGGCTGGGGTCGCGATGATTTACTCAGTGACAGGATCGCTCAACATGGCCGACATCGCGGTGAAGACCCCGCAGGTCGCGCGCGGGGATCTCATGCTGCTCGAGGCGGGCGCCGCGGTTTTGGGTGTCGCCTTTCTCGTCAAGTCGGGCATCTGGCCGCTCAATTTCTGGCTGCCGCGTACCTATGCAGCGGCTGCGCCGCCTGTCGCTGCGGTTTTCGCGATCATGACCAAGGTCGGCGTCTACATCATCCTGCGGCTCACCTCTTTGCTATTCGGCGAAGGCTCGGGCGCGGCGGTGGGCTTTGCCGATCATGCGCTGGTTCTCCTGGGCTTCGCGACGATGCTGTTCGGAACCTTGGGCATTCTGGCGACCCGCCAGTTGACCCGGGTCGCGGGTCACTATGTGCTGGTGTCTTCAGGTACGCTGATCGCGGCGATCGGGCTGGGCGGTCAGGCGCTGGTGGCTGCGCTGCTCTTCTATCTGGTGAGCTCGACGCTCGCGGTGGGCGCGCTCTACCTGCTCATCGAACCGGTGGAGCGCAATGCCGACGAGGAGGATCTGATCGCGGGGATCGCCGAGCCCGTATTCGACGACGAATATGTGGGCGCGGTCAGCGAGGAGGCGGACGAGGTCGGGATCATAATCCCGGGCACGATCGCGGTCCTGGGCGGCGCTTTCATCTTCTGCACGCTCCTTCTCGCCGGTCTGCCGCCTCTTTCCGGCTTCATTGCCAAGTTCGCGATCATTTCCGCCCTGTTCGACCAGGACGCCATTTCCCCTTCCGCGTGGACGCTTGCCGGCCTGATCATCCTTTCGGGTCTCGCGACGCTGGTCGCCATGACCCGCGCCGGCATCGATCTTCTCTGGACGCCGGGCGAGGATGCGCCGGCCCGCCTTAGCGTGATCGAGGTTGTCCCGATCGGGCTGCTGCTGGGGGTCTGCCTGTCCCTCATGGTCGCGGCGGGTCCGCTTTACCGCTATGTCGAGACGACCGCTGGGGGCCTGGGTGCGCCGCGTGCCTATATCGAGGCGGTGCTGGGGTCTCGCGGGGGCGCGCCGCGATGATCGGCCGTCTCTTCCCCTATCCGCTACTGGCGGCGGCAGTTTTTCTCCTGTGGATCCTTCTGAGCGGCGTCTCTGCGGGGCAATGCCTTCTGGCGGCGGCGGCGTCGCTGCTCGTGCCGCAAGTGATGCGCCCGCTCGGGCCAGCGTCAGCCGAGATCCGGTGGGGGAGGGCGGTGCCGCGCCTCGTCGGCCTGGTGCTGCTGGATATCCTGCGCTCCAATCTCGCGGTCGCGCGCATCGTTCTGTTCGGTTCGCGGCGGCGGCGGTCGGGGTTCATTGAAGTGCCGCTCGAACTGCGTAATCCCTATGCGCTTACCACTCTGGCGGTCATCATCACGGCGACGCCCGGCACCATCTGGCTTCAGCATGACCCCGATCGGCAGACAGTGCTCATCCATGTCCTCGACCTGAAGGACGAGGCGGACTGGATCGCGCTCATCAAGGGCCGCTATGAGCGCCTCCTGAAGGAGATTTTCGTTTGAGCCACCTCCTCCTGGGCCTGGCGATCACTGCAGCCCAAATCCTTCTGGGCCTGGCCATGGCCTGCGCAAGCTTCCGGATTCTACGTGGACCGCGCGCGCAGGACCGGGTGCTGGGCCTCGACGCGCTTTATCTGGCCGCAATGCTGCTCTTGCTTACATACGGCATCCAGACCGGACGCACCCTGTTCTTCGAGGCCGCGTTCATTATCGCCTTGCTGGGCTTTGCGGGAACCGTGGCATTGGCGAAATTTCTGATGCGCGGCGAGGTGATCGAATGATCCAGGCGCCTGACCTTCCGCCCTGGGCGGCCTTGATCGTGGGTATCTGCCTGCTGCTCGGCGCGAGTGTCACGCTTATCGGCACGGTCGGCCTCGTGCGGATGAAGACCTTTTATGAGCGCCTCCATCCGCCGACGCTCGGCCCGACGCTGGGCACGGCCTTCATCCTCATGGCGTCCATCACCTGTTTTTCCGCGATGCAGTCCAGGCCCGTTGTGCATGAGATCCTCATTGCGGTGTTCGTGACTTTGACGACGCCGCTGACCCTCATGCTGCTGGCCCGTGCCGCCCTCTATCGTGACCGGCTGGCAGGCGACATGTCCGTGCCGGGCGACGATGACAACGGGCCATCTTCGCCAGCTGTCACGCGGGATGCACAGGGATCGCCTCCTCCAAACTGAGATCGGTCGGCTTTGCAGCGAAGCAGCAACACTGGGCGCCGGATGTCTGGAAGGCTCGTCAACCGGCCGTTCGATCTTGACCGAGGTAATCGGCAGGAGAGCCTTAACCAAGTTGCGATATCGCGAGTCCATGGCCGTAGCTGTCCGACTTCTCCGCGTTTCTGTGCCACGGCAGTATCTTTGGCCGCTCCTGTCGCTGCTCAGCGTATGCTTCGGTTTCATCTTCCTTCTCATTTTCCTGAGCACTCGTGCCCAGGATGCTCAGCAGCTCGAGCGGGAGCGGCAAGCGCTCGGGGGCGCGTTCGCCACCGCTTCCGCGATGGTGCAGCACGATCTGCAGGATTACGCGAAATGGGACGATGCCGTGCGTCACATCGGTTCGAGCTTCGATGCGGCCTGGATGGACGACAATGTCGTGGCCTATCTGGGCCGCACCCAGGGATATTCCGACATCTTCGTGCTCGGTGCGGACGATCGGACCCTTTACAGCTTCAAAGACCGAAAGATCGCCGCGAACACCGCTCACTTGCGTCTTGGCGCCAACTTCGTTCGCTCGATCGCCGAAGTCCGGCGCTTGCCGTCCGAGGGCAGTCCGATCGTCAGCGGCTTCACGCGCTCAGGCAACCAGGTCATGGTCTATGCCACGGCCGCCGTGGTGCCCTTGACGGGTAAGATCGCGGCGCCCCGAGGGCCGACCCGCCTTCTGGTCATCGCCCGTCACGTCGACGAGGCGTTTTTGGCGGACCTCACGCGCGAACTCAATGTACATGATGTGCGGCTGACGCTGGGGAACCGGACAGCCGGAATGGACGCCATCGCCATCAAGGGCCGGTCGGGCGAACGGATCGCCTGGCTGGAATGGCGGTCGCATCATCCGGGTGCATCGCTGAGGCAGCATCTGGTGCCGGCGATACTGGCGGTGGGCTTCGTCGCCTTTGTGGCGGCCGGTCTTATTCTTCGCCGGGGCGGCCAGTCGATCGAGGCGCTGCGCGCAAGCGAACTTATTGCCCGGCATCTGTCGGATCACGATACCTTGACCGAACTGCCCAATCGCCGCGCGTTGGGGGAACGACTGGGCGAGCTTGTCGCGGCAAGGCAAGGACTGGCCCTGCTGTTCCTCGATCTCGACGGGTTCAAGGATGCCAATGACGTCTACGGCCATAGTGCCGGCGATCTTCTGCTCAAGGAAGCCGCTGGTCGCTTGAAAGCCGCGGCGGGCGAAGCTTTTATCGCACGCGCGGGCGGCGACGAGTTTGCCGTTCTCTTGGGATCGCCATCGCCTGGCGTGGCGGCCGCGACATGTGAGGCCATTCTCGAAGCGTTCTCGACGCCGTTCAAGGTTGGCGCCTACAGCATCGCAATCGGGGCCAGTATCGGCTATTTCGAGAGCGACACATCCTGCGATAGCGCGGAAGAGCTCATTCGCAAGGCGGACGTTGCCATGTATGCCGCCAAGGATGCGGGCAGGAACTGCGCGCGGGTCTACCACCCCTCGCTCGACGAAGGCCATGAAAGGCGCCAGCGGCTCGAGCAGGATCTCAAGCGCGCGGTCGAGGACGAAGAGATCTACGTCTGCTATCAGCCGATCGTCGATGCCCAGTCGGGCGAGGTCGTCGCCGTCGAGGCGCTGGCGCGCTGGTCTCATCCCGTCCATGGCGATGTCCCGCCGGACGTGTTCATTCCCATCGCCGAGATCAGCGGGCTGATCAACGCGATCGGCCGCCAGGTGCTTCTCCATGCCTGCCGGGAAATACGCGAGACCGGGCTTGATCTGGCCGTTAACCTGTCGCCGGCGCAATTCTGGGATGGCAATCTTTACGACGAGGTTCAGCAGGTCCTGGAACGGACCAGGTTTCCTCCCGAGCGGCTGGAGCTGGAAATCACCGAAAGCCTGCTGCTGCGCCGTCCCCAGGTCGCGGCGGCTGTGATCGACCGGCTGCGCTCACTCGGTATCCGCATGGCGCTCGACGACTTTGGCACCGGGTTTGCGAGCATCGCCTATCTCCAGCAACTCACGATCGACCGGCTCAAGATCGACAGGTCGTTCCTTGCTCCGCTGGAATCGGAGCCTGATATGCGAGAGGTTCTGGTCTCCATCGTCGGCCTGGCGAAGGCCTATCATCTTGAAGTCTGCGCCGAAGGGATCGAGACACCGGGACAGGCGCAGCTTGCGCGCCTCGCGGGCTGCGGCCGCTTGCAGGGCTGGCTGTTCGGGCGTCCGCAAGCCGCGAGCGCGTTCCAGACCGTGGTCTTGCGAGCTTAGGAGCGCGAGGGAAGCGGTCGGCCGGTCAACGACCGCGCCGATCCTGCGGAACGATCATGGCCGAACGACGGGCGAGCAATGGGCTGCCTCGATGCGCCACTGACCGCCCGGCAGCCGGTGCCAGCAGCGCGTATAGGCGAAGGTGCCGCTGAAAGGTTGGGCGTCGTAGGATCCCGACAACTGGACCGTGACGCAGACCACCGCGCTGTCGCCCAGGAGGCGAATGAGGGGTGGCTCGATGAGGTCCAGTTGTTCGATGCGAAGCAGGCCGGACTGATGAGCGCCGAGATCATCGCCCTTGTCGAGCCGCACGCCGACCTGGTTGGTAGAAATCAGATCGGGGCTGAGCAGGGCATCGAGGGTCGCCACATCGCTGGCGAGCATCGCCGCGCGAAGCCGGCCTTCGGCATGCTCGATCTGCGCGCGGTCGTCCATAAGCCGGCCTGCCCCAAAGTCGGTTGAAGGGAGGGCGGTCAACGGCCGCCCAGGATCGATCCCAATATGCCGCCGATTCCGCCGGCTGATGCGGCGCTCCCGGAGGACCCACCGCTACCGGCGAGCGCACCGGCAATGCTGCCGAGAATGGATTCCAGTCCGCCCTGCTGCCCCCCGGAGCGCTTGGCGAGGTGCCCCGCGACGAGCATCGCGAGGATAGGGAGCATCTTCTTGAGGATCGCGGGATCGAGGCCAGTGGCTTGCGATGCTTCCCCGGCGACCTCCCGGCTGACGTCCTTCGAGCCGAACAGGCTCCCCAGCAGTTGATTGCCAAGGCCGGTGTCAGTGGGGCTGGAGCCGACGACATTATCGATGAGCCCCGAGCCGCCCAGCGCCTGGACCTGCGCCGCTAGACCCGCCGGTTCAACCGGGGCCGCTGTCTTGCCGTTGATACTGCCGATGAGCGAAGGAAGAAGAGCCTGCGCCCCGCGCTCGGCATCTTCGCGCGAAATGCCAAGTTGCTGGGTAAAGGCGTCGAGGCTTCCTTCGGGAAGCAGATCGGCAAGGCTCATGGCACGTCTCCAGTTCGTATCCGGGGCGGGGCAGCGTTGCACCAAGGGGTGGGCATCATCGGTCAGAGCGTCAACAGGCTTTAAGCCGCGCCGATACTTGCGCAGCGATGAGGCGGACAGATCGCTCAGCCCTGCGGCGCCAAAAGCGAGCGTGGTACTTGGATCAAGGGCTACCGCGACGATGTCGCCGTGCCCTCGGCCCTCGAGGCGGCCAGCCAATAGAGGACCGCGGCGATAAGCCAAAGACCTGCGAACAGGGCGCTGAATGTCCCGCCGCGCGCGTCAATCTGTGCGCCCATGGCCGCGATGCCTGCCTGGGCAGCGGCAGCCGCGCCATGGGAGATCGCCATGCCGCGCGGCTTGAGGCGCGCCATCGCCGAGCCGATGAGGGCGATGACAGGCACGCCCGCGAAGAGGAGGTTGAAGGGATTGTCTTGCGACCCGATCATGCCGACCGCGAGATTTGCCCAGATCGTCAGGAAAACGGTGAGGAGCGATACCACGCTGGCCGCGCGGGACCAGAGATTGGGCGAGCGCCGGATCATCCATTCGGCGGCGAGCCCCATTCCGCCAAGCATGAGGCCCATGACGAGAAAGTCGGTTTCGTCCCAACGCACCTGCGGGGTGTAGTGCATCGCGATGGCGGGGAGCACGAGCAGGAGCAACGCGAGGCCCCAGGCCGAGATCCGCCACGGGTTGAGCGCCTGCTTGAGCCAGCCATTGTCTGGTGCTGCGTAACTATCGTTCCGATGATCATCCATGATATCGCCTCCATTCGAGATGAGATCATCAGGGTCCCGGAAAGACCGATGAGCGTCATGAGAAGCATATGAGGTTTTGCTGAAAAGTGCCGCCGCGTGGATATCATTTCGGCCAGTTCGTCCTCGATCCCGAGGATCGGCGCCTGCTGCGTGACGGCGTTCCGGTCGACCTCAACGCGCGCTATCTCGACGCACTGGCGCTTCTCGTGCGCAATGCCGGGTCGCTCGTCGGCAAGGACCGTTTTCTAAGTGAAGTCTGGAAAGATGTGCCTGTCACCGACGAGGCGCTGACCCAGTGCATCCGGCTCCTTCGCCAGCGCCTGGGTGACGATGCGAGCCGTCCGCATTTCATCGAGACGGTACCCAAGCATGGCTACCGCTTCATTGCCGAGGTCAACTGGCGCGAAGGCTCTGCCCCGGCCGAAGACTCGGCCCCCCACACGCTTCACCCGTCGGCCGCGCTCTCGGCGCTCCGCCGCGTAGCGATGATGGCGGGAGCCGGAACGCTGGGTGCTGGGGGCGCCGGATTGATCGGCGGGCTCGCCTATGGGTTTGTCGCCGCGACGCCGCCACTGCCAGGCGGAGGCGGCGCCGCGTCCTCCGTCTTCGTGTTGCTCTGGCTCACCTTGGCGGTGGCTTTCGTGGGCGGCGCGGGCGTCAGCCTGGGGATCGCCATAGCCGAGGCCGCAGGCAAACGCCCATGGCTTACTCTTGGCGGCGCAGTCGGCGGAATGATCGTCGGCGGCGTCGTGAAGTTGCTTGGGATCGACGCGTTCAATCTCCTGTTCGGCCAGTCACCGACAGGGATTACGGGCGGGCTCGAGGGGCTTTTCCTGGGGGCTGGGGTAGGCCTTGGTGCTACTTTGTCCGGCATGGGCCGCTCTGATCGTTCCCTTCGCTCTGTGGCAGCGCGCGCGGCGCTTTGCGGCGGTGCGGCGGGCAGCGTTGTCGTTCTTCTTGGCGGACATCTCATGGCCGGGAGTTTCGAGCAACTCGTCCAGACATTCCCGCAATCGCGGATCGGCCTTGCGCAGATCGGCGGCCTGTTCGGCGAGCAAGGTCTTGGTCCGGTGGCCGAGGCGGCCTCTGCGTTCGTTGAGGGCGCGCTGTTCGCGGCGGGCGTGGTCGTTGCCATGAAGCTCGCGCGCCGTGATTTGGACAGGCCTGAAGGCCGCTCGGCGGCGTCGTCCGGCCTAGTCACGAGCGGCAGAGGCAGCGCGCCTCGGTTGGGTTAGGGCCCGCCAGCCCGGGTATGGGCAGCGAAGAGGTAGATAGGCCTGATCGGCTTGATTTTCCTTTCGGTTATCAGAACAGGTTTCCTGCGATAAGAGCGGTCGACATGAACAATGATCTTCCCGAACCGCGCCTGGATTTTGACGGCCTCAATGCGTTTCTCGACGCCGCCTTTCCGCTCGAAGCGCGCGCCAATTTAGGTTCGCTCGTGGAGATCGCTCCGGGGCGTGTCCGGATGCTGCTCGAGCCGACTGCGGCGATGGCGCGGCCTGGAGGGATCGTATCAGGCCCTTCGTTGATGGCGCTGGCCGACATCGCGGCGTATGCTGCGATTGCCGCCCATTATGGTCCTGAACCTATGGCAGTAACACATAACCTTTCGATCTCTTTCTTGCGGGCCTGCCAGTTCGAGGCGATCCATGCCGATGCCCGGCTGCTCAAACTCGGGCGCAGGCTATCAACGATCGACGTGCGGATCTGGCAGGGGCGCGAGGATCGCCTGGTGGCGCAAGCAACGGTTGGATACGCGCAGCCATAGTCGCAGTGTCCCCGCCACTTGGCGGCTGCTCCTTATCCCCGGGCCGACCGGAGGCTCGGCCAGGCGCCGCCGGCCGCGTCGTTTCGGCAATTATTGATCACATATATCGCCCGCTAAATGTTGCGGAAGACAATGGATTCCTGCCTGGCACATCGCCGAACCGCCCTCGCAAGGGACGATGATTCCTACCGGCGCCATCTGGCGAAGGAGGAATCATGCGTTTGTTCTTCATCGTGTTCGTGGGTTCAGGGATAGGTGGCGCGCTACGCCATCTCGTAGGTCTTGTATCGCTTCGACTGCTCGGACCGAGCTTTCCCTCTGGAACCCTGGCCATAAATGTCTTCGGCTCAGCGCTGATGGGGTTGGTCATCGTAGTGCTTTCGATGCGCTCGGGGACCAGCCATGAGCTGCGGGTCTTCCTGACACCGGCCTCATCGGCGGCTTCACCACCTGGTCGACGTTCAGCCTTGACGCGTACAGTCTCTGGGAACGCGGCGAACAGGCGGCAGCGATAGGCTACGTCCTTAGCAGTCTCGTCCTGTCGTTCGCGGTTCTGGCCGTTGTCCTGGTGGCGGCTCGCTGCTTCGGTTGATGCAGATTAGAGGTTAGACTGAGTGTCAGCGCTCATTTGCCGGCGGCCCTGACGGCGGGACGGAGCCAGAAGAAAATCGTGCAGCCAGCCCCGACCGAAATCTTGTTTTTGTCCCGACCGCAACAAAATTGGATGAGCGCGGCTATGCCGCGCTGGGCCAATGATACAGGAGCGAGGGCACCACGTTGAGCAGTCCTTATGAGGTTTTGGGGGTATCGCCGACAGCCTCGGCGGATGAAATTCAGAAGGCCTACCGAAAGCTCGCCAAGACCCTCCATCCCGATCTCAATCCTGGCGACCGGACGGCTGAAGACAAGTTCAAAGCCGTCGCGGGAGCCTATGATCTCCTTCGCGATCCCGAAAAGCGGCGTCGCTTCGACGCCGGCGAGATCGACGAGACCGGCGCCGAGCGGCCGCCGCAGGGCTATTACCGGGACTATGCCAGCAATGATTACGGCCGATATGCCAACAGCGGCGGCTTTGCGGATTTCGACGAGGACCTGTTCGCCGACTTGTTCCGGCAACGTGGGAGAGCGCAGCCCAATCGGCGCGGCGAGGATCTCCAGTTCCGCCTGGGTCTGACCTTGGCGCAGGCGATCACGGGCGGCGAACAGCGACTGACCCTGCCGGGCGGTGGTACGCTCGACGTCAAGATTCCCGCCGGGATCGTCGATGGCCAGACATTGCGCCTCAAGGGCAAGGGCGGGATGGGCTTTGGCAGCGGCGGCCCCGGTGACGCCTATATCATGCTCGAGGTTCTGCCCGATCCGCGATTTGCGCGAGAAGGCGATGATCTCGTTCTCGAGGTTCCGATCTCGCTGAGCGAAGCGGTACTTGGCGGCAAGATCCAGGTCGCGACACCGACGGGCCAGGTGTCGATGACGGTGCCGGCCGGTTCGAACAGCGGCAGCACATTGCGGCTGAAGGGGCAGGGGGCCCCGCGTGCAGGCGGCGGTCGCGGCGACGAACTGGTCAGGCTCAAGATCGTACTGCCCAAGCCGACCGATCCGGAGCTCGAAGCCTTCGTGAAAAGCTGGGAGGCGGGCAGGGCACACAATCCGCGGGAGACAAGCCGATGATCGACCTGGACGACTTCGTGCAGCGCACGGGTATCGCACGGAAGGTTCTG
The DNA here is from genome assembly GCF_052279045.1 of Novosphingobium aeonii. NCBI lineage: Bacteria > Pseudomonadati > Pseudomonadota > Alphaproteobacteria > Sphingomonadales > Sphingomonadaceae > Novosphingobium > Novosphingobium aeonii. The sequence continues at coordinate 91,228 of NZ_CP176834.1, forward strand.
ACGACCTGGATCGAGCGCGAATGGCTGGTCGCCGAGCACTCCGGCACGTTGCAGCTCTCGGAAATGGATGCCGCCAGAGCACGGCTCATTCATCAGCTGGAAGGCGATTTCGGGATTAACGACGAAGGCATCGAGATCGTTCTCCACCTGCTCGACCAGATCCATGGCCTACGCCGCGCGCTCGAGACCATGCAGCGAGCAGGACCTGCCGGGCAGGGCAGGGTGACCCGGCGTGGGAGCCGCCTCCGCCGGCGCTACTATCGCCTGGGCAAGCGCCGGCCCTAGTTGGCCAGTCGCCGCCCGCCCATAGGCGCGAGCAAGATGGGGATTATCGCCAAAGGCACACCAGAGACGCGCCTGGTTCGCGCGCAGTGGGAAAGTCGGCGGAAAGAGCGGGGAAGACTGTGGAACGCCTGTTAAAAGGACAGGACTGGTGACACGCCTCGAAGAGGAGACCCGGATCGGCAAGGGCGGGACCCTGGCGGGACAGCTGTCGCGGCTCGACTTGGTGGTGCTCGATGAGCTTGGATATCTGCCGTTCGCGCGCTCTGGTGGCCAGTTGCTGTTCCACCTGATCAGCAAGCTCTATGAACGCACCAGCGTCGTCATCACGACCAACCTCGCCTTCGGCGAATGGCCTACCGTGTTCGGGGATCCCAAGATGACCACCGCCTTGCTCGACCGCGTTACGCATCATTGCGATATCGTCGAGACCGGCAATGACAGCTGGCGCTTCAAAAACCGCAGTTAGCCGCCACTCTCACCACATCTTCAAAACCGACTTGCGCTGTGTGCGCCTCCGGCCGGGCTACGCCCGACCTCCGCCGCACACAGCGCAGGGCGCTCCCCACAACCCTCCGCTCAATCCCGGAAAAGGGGGGCCCTCTTCAACGCCGATATGGGGTCCCGTTTGCACGCCGTTTGACATAAAGGAGTACGACGACGAACTCAGCGGCGCTGACACGAGAGGATGAGCAGGCGCGGCGGCTGGCAACCATCCCGGGCATCGGCGTCATCAACGCGACTGCGCTGCTTGCCGCAATCGGTGACGGCAGCGCCTTCGCCAAAGGCCGCGATCTGGCGGCATGGCTTGGTCTGACACCACGACAGTATTCAACCGGAGGTAAGACGAAGCTGCTCGGGATCAGCAAGCGCGGAAACGGCTATCTGCGCAAGCAGTTGATCCACGGTGCTCGTGCTGCCATGCCGCATCTCGCCGCCAAACCGAACCAGCTCGGCACATGGTTGCAGGCTATGCTGGCGCGTGCCCATCCCAATGTCGTGGTGGTGGCGCTGGCGGCGAAACTGGCGCGCATTGCATGGGCGGTGTTGCGGCATGAAAAGGACTTCGATCGGCAGGCCCCCGCCGCCGCCTGATTATCAGAGATAGCCGGCGGCACAACGCCGGACGCTCACATTGTCTGCGTGAGGTGAACTGAAGATGGCATAACAGGTCGTACCGGCAGTCTGGAAACCTGGTTCTAAATGTGGTGCCCGGCACCGGCGCTTTTATGAGGACCAGACTGTGCGGATATCCATCTTGGCCAAGGTTTCAGCCTTGAGACCGGATACGTTGATGCAGACCATCATGCCATCTCGAATTTACCCCTTGCCGACGGGGCGGGCCATACGTTTTAGATCGTCCTGCCCCAGGCAATCGAAAAGCCGCCGTAAATCGATCCTAGAACTGCCGAACGGGAAGGAACCGCTCAGGCATCAGGCGGTTTAGGAGACAGACATCGGTTGGAAAGATGCGATGCAATGCGCCTTTGCGCTGGTCCGGATCATCAGCAAGCTCTCGATCTGATGAAGCCCAGAGCAGAGCTACAAAAGGAGAAGATCCGTGAAAGCTGTCGTGTACAACGGGCCCAAAGACGTTTCCGTCAATACCATCGATGATCCCAAGATCGAAAAGCCAACCGATGTTATCATCCGGCTGACCACGACCAATATCTGCGGGTCGGACCTTCACATGTATGAGGGCCGTACCAGCTTCGAGAAGGGCAGGGTCTTCGGTCACGAAAACCTTGGCGAGGTCGTCGAAGTCGGCGCTGCCGTAGATCGTATCAAGAAGGGCGATCGCGTGTGCTTGCCGTTCAACGTCGGTTGCGGTTTCTGCGAAAATTGCGAACGGGGTTTGACGGGTTTCTGCCTCACGACCAACCCTGGAACCGCCGGCGCAGCGTATGGCTTTGCCGAGATGGGTCCGTGGCAAGGTGGCCAGGCCGAGATGATGCGCGTACCTTATGCGGACTTCAATTGTCTGAAGCTGCCCGAGGACGCCGAGGGGAAGGAGGATGACTATGTCATGCTCTCCGACATCTTCCCGACGGGTTGGCATGGCGTCGAACTGTCGGGTTTCCTGCCTGGCGAAAGCATCGCGATCTACGGCGCCGGTCCGGTCGGTTTAATGGCCGCGCATTCAGCCGAAATTCGCGGTGCCTCTCAGATCTTCGTGGTCGATTCTCACGATGACCGTCTCAAACTGGCCGAGGCGATCGGCGCCATCCCGATCGACATGCGCAAGGGCGATCCCGCCCAGCAGATCCTTGACGCGACCGGCGGCCTCGGGACTGACCGGGGGGTCGAGGCCGTCGGGTATCAGTGTTGCGATCGCCACGGCAAGGAGCGCAGCAATTACACGATGAACTGCCTCGTCAAAAGCACGAAGGCCACTGGCGGAATCGGCGTCGTCGGAGTGTTCATTCCGGAAGACCCGAACGCGCCCGACGATCTTCAGAAAGAAGGCAAGATGGCGTTCGACTTCGGCAACTTCTGGTTCAAGGGCCAGAAGATCGGCACCGGCCAGTGCAATGTAAAGCACTACAACCGGCAATTGATGAAGCTTATCGAGCAAGGCCGGGCCAATCCTGCCCAAATCATCTCGCACCGACTGCCGCTTGATCAGGCACCAGACGCCTACAAGCATTTCGACGAGCGCGATGCTGGTTGGACGAAGGTCGTGCTCAAGCCGGGCACCTGACCTTAGTCTTCGACGGAATAGGAAATAAATTATGACTCTGGAAGGCAAATCAGTTGCCATTCTGATCGCACCCCGCGGGACGGAAGAGCCAGAATTCTCGAAGCCCAAGCAAGCTATCGAGGAGGCTGGCGGCAAAGTGACCGTGGTCAGTTTTGAAGCGGGCGTGGCTCGCACAGTCAATAGCGACCTTGACGAGGGCGGCAGCTATACTATCGACAAGACGTTTTCCGAGGTCAAAGCCGACGATTTCGACGGACTAGTTGTGCCCGGAGGAACGGTCGGTGCCGACAAGCTGCGCGGCAGCGCCGAGGCAATTGATTTCATCCGGGCTTTTTTCGATCAGAAAAAACCGGTAGCCGCGATATGCCATGCACCCTGGACATTGATCGAGGCGGGCGCGGTTGAAGGTCGCAACTTGACGTCCTACCCGACGCTGAAGGTCGATATCGAGAACGCCGGCGGTACATGGACCAATAAGGAAGTCGTGGTCGACAACGGCCTTGTTACCAGCCGCGATCCCGATGATTTGCCCGCCTTCTGTGCCAAACTCGTTGAGGAAATCGCAGCAAGGGATTAAGACGGGGCTTTTCGACGAACCATGTGAGGGCCCTCTCCCTGGAGAAGGTCCTCACTAAGCAAGCGTGGCGGATGGCCAGCGATTGGCCGTTCGCCACGCCGCGTATCACACGAACACGGCGCACCTGACGGGCGCTCAAACCCTAAGCCGCGTCAACCGCAGTGACACATCGCCGGCTCCCGCTTGCAGATTCGAGCCATTCCAACGTGTGGGTGAGATACACCTGATCGAACGTGCGTTCGGCCAGATTTACGACCTACAGCGCCGCCTTGAGATAGCGGGCGGTGAGACTGCCTTCAGCTTCCGCAACAACGCCAGGGACACCGCTGGCAACGATACGGCCTCCATCTTCCCCGGCCCCCGGTCCCAGGTCGATGATCCAATCCACCTGCGTGATGGCGCGCATGTCATGTTCGACGACTACGACCGTATTGCCGGCGTCGACGAGGCCCTGCAGGTGTTGCATCAGCCGGTCGGCATCTGAGGGGTGAAGCCCTGAAGTTGGCTCGTCGAGGATGTAGATCGTGTTGCCGCGCTGGGCGCGTTGCAGTTCAGTCGCCAGCTTGATGCGCTGCGCCTCCCCGCCAGACAGCTCTGTCGCCGGCTGACCGAGCCTCAGATAGCCCAGACCGATCTCCCGCAATACATCGAGGGAGCGCATCACAGATGCCTCGCCAGCGAAGAAATCGCATGCATCGTCGACCGTCAGTTCGAGCACCTGGGCGATATTGCGCCCGTTCCATTCGACTTCGAGTGTTTGCGGGTTATAGCGAGAGCCATGACAGGTCGAGCACGGCGCAAAAACGCTCGGCAGGAACAGCAGCTCGACCATGACGTATCCCTCGCCCTCGCAAACAGGGCAGCGGCCTTGCGCGACGTTGAACGAGAACCTTCCCGGGCTGTAATGCCGCCGGCGGGCGAGCGGCGTATCAGCGAAGATCCGTCGCACATGGTCGAACATGCCGCTGTAGGTGGATAGGTTCGAGCGCGGCGTGCGGCCGATCGGTTTCTGATCGACCCGCACCAGCCTGCGAACATGCTCCATGCCTGCGACAATGCGTCCTTCAGTGTCGTTCTGCGCAACATCGAGCAGCGGATCGATATCCTCCTCCTCGGCCACGGGGGAGCCGCCGAGGTGTTCCGTGACAAGCTCGGGCAGCGCCTGACTGACAAGACTGGATTTGCCCGATCCCGAAACGCCGGTGACAGCGGTGAAGCAGCCGATGGGAAACTCGACGTCGAGACCATGGAGATTGTTCCGTCTGATCCCTTCCAGGCGTAGCCATGCCTTGGGATCGCGCGGTGTGCGCTCACTCCGAAGCGGCTCTGCGAACAGGTAGCGGCGGGTGATCGAAGTTTCGACGTCGGCAAGCCCCTCTATCGGCCCGCTGTAGAGGACTTCACCGCCCTTCTCCCCGGCTCCTGGCCCGACATCGACGAGCCATTCCGCGCGGCGGATCACGTCGAGATCATGTTCGACGACGAACAGGGAGTTGCCCGCCGCCTTGAGACGCTCGAGGATAGTGAGCAAGGCTTCGCCATCTGCCGGGTGCAACCCCGCCGAAGGCTCGTCAAGCACATAGACCACGCCGAAAAGCTGTGACGACAACTGGGTGGCAAGCCGCAAGCGCTGCAGCTCTCCGGAGGAGAGCGTCGGCGTGCTGCGGTCGAGCGAAATGTAGCCAAGGCCAAGATCGATCAGAGGCTCGAGCCGCTCGATCAATTCGCAGGCGAGGCGTTGGGCGGCGATCCGCTTCTCGTCGGAGAGATTGGGCGTACGGCGCACGTCGGGCGCGCTCTTGTGCGCAGAGCCGCCCGCCGCAATCCGTTGTTCGACCGCTGCATCGCGGACCGCTTTTTCCAGAACATGGCCCTCTGAGGTGTCGGAGACTGCCCCATATTCGCCATGCGCGACGGGCATCAGCAAGTCCTTCAGCTTGAGCACCGTCAGGTCGCCGAACTCGGCAATGTCGAGGCCGGCGAATTTGACCGACAGGGCTTCGCGCTTCAGGCGCTTGCCGTCGCAGGTAAGGCAATCGCGGCCGATGATATATTGCGAGACGCGCTTCTTCATCAGCGCGCTTTTAGTGTTAGCGAAGGTTTCCAGCACATAGCGGCGCGCGCCGGTGAAGGTGCCCTGGTAGCTCGGCTCCATGCCACGCTTGAGCGCCGTCCGGGTCTGTTCGGGCGTCAGGCCCGCATAGACCGGCACGGTCGGCGCTTCTTCAGTGAAGAGGATCCAGTCGCGATCCTTTTTCGGCAGGTCGTGCCACGGTGTATCGACGTCATAGCCGAGCGAAACGAGGATATCGCGCAGGTTCTGCCCATGCCAGGCGGCCGGCCAGGCGGCGATCGCCCGGTCGCGAATGGTGAGGCTGTCGTCAGGAACCATCGTTTCTTCGGTCGCGTCATATACGCGGCCGATGCCGTGGCAGGTCGCGCAGGCCCCCGCGACCGTGTTGGGGGAGAAATCCTCCGCATAGAGCATGGGCTGATGGCGCGGATATTCGCCGACGCGCGAATAGAGCATCCGCACCAGGCTGGAGAGCGTCGTCACGCTGCCGACCGAGGATCGCGCGTTGGCTGAGCCGCGCTGCTGCTGCAACGCGACCGCAGGCGGCAAACCGTCGATCGCGTCGACCTCCGGCACGCCGGCCTGGTCGATCAGGCGACGGGCATAGGGCGCAACCGATTCCAGATAACGCCGCTGGGCTTCGGCATAAAGGGTGCCGAACGCGAGCGATGACTTGCCCGAGCCCGATATGCCGGTGAACACCACGAAGGCGTCGCGCGGTACATCGACGTCAATATTTTTGAGGTTATTCTGGCGCGCGCCGCGAACCTGCACGCAAGCGGGCGGCCCCGTATGCCCATGATCGGTGGCCGGCGTCGTCGCGTGAATATCCTTGCTCTTCAATTCAGTCTTCCTGCCCTATACGCCCGTGCGGCCCGTGGTTCATCACAGTCGGGTAACAGATGAATGCATTTCCGACTCAAAGGTTACGACAAAACCATTTTTCCCGTTGGGTCGCGCGACGAGGCCACACACACTCCGCTGGTAAGCGCCTGGGCCAGGCGGCCCTGGTCAGTGCCGCTATCGGCATGTAACGACCGCACTTCGGCGCTTGTTACCGCATCGCGACGCGTTGCCCATTTGCCAGAGCGCGCTTCATCATGGCCGCGGTCGGGCCATGATGACGGCCGAGTTGTCGATCCGAGCGCCTCGCGCCGCTTCGGATTGGCGGGTCAGTAGTGAATGACCGTGCGGATCGACTTGCCTTCGTGCATCAGTTCGAAGGCCTCGTTGATCTCCTCCAAACCCATCGTGTGGGTTACAAATGGGGCCAGATCGATATCGCCTCTCATCGCATCCTCGACCATGCCGGGGAGCTGTGTCCGTCCCTTGACGCCACCGAAAGCGGACCCCTTCCATACGCGGCCCGTGACGAGCTGGAATGGGCGGGTGGAGATTTCCTCGCCCGCGCCGGCAACGCCAATCACGATCGACTGACCCCAGCCACGGTGCGCTGATTCAAGCGCGGCGCGCATGACGTGGACGTTGCCGATGCACTCGAAGGTATGATCGATGCCCCAGCCCGTCATCTCGATCAGCACTTGCTGGATAGGCTTGTCATGGTCCTTGGGGTTGATGCACTCGGTCGCACCGAACTGGCGTGCCAGCTCGAACTTGGATGGATTGGTGTCGATGGCGATGATGCGACCCGCCTTCGCCTGGCGCGCACCCTGAATCGCCGCGAGGCCGATGCCGCCGAGGCCGAACACGGCGACCGAGTCTCCGGGCTGGACCTTGGCGGTATTGTGGACTGCGCCGATGCCGGTCGTGACGCCGCAGCCGAGCAGGCAGACATGTTCGGGGTTTGCCTCGGGATTGATCTTGGCGAGCGAGACTTCGGCGACGACAGTATATTCACTGAAGGTTGAACAGCCCATGTAATGATAGAGGGGCTGACCATTGTACGAAAAGCGGGTGGTCCCATCGGGCATCAAGCCCTTGCCCTGCGTTTCGCGGACAGCGACGCACAGGTTGGTCTTGCCCGACAGGCAGAAGTCGCACTTGCCGCATTCGGCGGTGTAGACCGCCAAGATGGCGCGCGTGGCTCACGCCGTCGTCAAGACGGGGACAGAGTACCGGCCGTTCGTCGAACGGCCGGATGCCAGGTGGAAGGACCCCTCTCTGCAAGTGCCGTGAGGGCGCTTCTGCGACCCTGTAGATAATGTTCGGGCCTTCCACCTGGGTGCGTATCTCATTCTAAGGACGGTGAGGACCACGGCTGCTTCGGCGCCGCTGGATCCTGTGTTTGCTATGGCAGAGAGCGATCCCGTTGACGGTGGAAGCCATCTGGCTCAGAATGCATGCCGTGCCGATCATTGTCGGCGCATAGAGACCTGCTGGCCAAATCTCGCCGTTGCTTCCCTACCCAGGACGTTATCCACCCTGATCTTGGCAGGCGGACTGCCGCGCTCGAACAGCAGGCGGTCCATGACATCGACCACCTGTTCACCCTTGATCCCCTGATCGACGTGGATCGCCAGGCACTCGCGGGTATAGGCATCGACAACATCTCCAGCTTAAATCAGCTTCGATTTTGCCAGATCCTTCGCATTCTCGCAGGAAGCATTTTCCGGGACAGGGTCACTGTCGGACCGTCATGCTCGCGCCAACAGAAGAACAGGTGACGCTTGCCCTGCCGCTGCTTGATCGACCATTCGATCGCGACCCTGCCTTCCGGCACCGACAGCGCCCCGTATTTGATGGCGTTGGTCGCCAATTCGTGCAGCGCCATTGCCAGCGCCAAGGTGATCTCCGGGGAGAGCCTAACATGGGGACCGGAGGCGGCGAAGCGATCGGCATCCCGGTCCTTGAACGGGAGCAGGGCTCTATCCACGATATCACCGATCGCCGCGCCTTCGACCTCATCCTGGATCAACAGCTCCTGCGCGGCTCACCCACCATTGCGACATCATAGAGACAGGCAACGACAGCTGGCGGTTCAAAAACCGGAACTGAGCCGAAAACCCCTTCCCCCGGATCCCCACCCCCGGCGGTTAACCCGGTGGGTCAACAGGGACCTCCCACGGACGCCGCCGCCAGCACACCTGACGGTGTGCGTCGTCGTCCGTGGGCCCCTCCTATCGACTACCGGGATAACCGCCGCGCTGCCGAAAGGTGGGGTCAATATTGGGCGCCGATAGGGGATCAGTTTTACGCGCCGGTTGACACTTGAAGCTGAAACGCTCGGTACGCGTCGTGCTCACCCGCCAGCAGATGTTCACCCATACGCACCGCCCCGAATGCCTCAACTCGATCTCGCTTGGTGCCGAGCGCGACGGGGCTCTGACAGCGATCCTGACCGACGCCACGACCCTGACGTCCAGGTTCGAGAATTACATGGAGACCGTCGTCAACTGGGGCATGATGAACTATGCGTGCGAGAACGCGGAAGGCGCCTCCTATATCGCGCCGATCGACACCAACACGCCCGGCGACATGCGCGCGCCCGGCGCGGCGACCGGCATGACGCAATTCGAGATGGCGATGGACGAGCTGTCTTACGCGGTCGGCATCGATCCTCTCGACTTGCGGGTGAAGAATTACTCCAACATCGACGCGATGAACGGGACCGAGTTCACCAGCAAGGCTCTGCGCGAAGCCTATGCGCAGGGCGCCCAGGCTTTTGGATGGGACAGGCGCAGCCCGCAGCCTCGTTCGATGCGCGATGGCAAGGAACTGATCGGCTGGGGCATGGCGACCGGAATGTGGGACGCGATGTTCTCCAAATGCGCGGCCCGTGCGACGCTCAAGACCGACGGCACGCTCGAAGTCGCAAGCGCGATGTCAGACATCGGCACGGGCACCTATACGGTGATGACCCAGGTCGCGGCGGATACGCTCGGACTACCGGCCTCGGCTATCACGGCAAAGCTCGGCGATTCCACCCTTCCGCTATCGCCGGTAGAGGGCGGCTCCTGGGGCGCGGCGTCAGTGGGCGCAGCGGTGCAGCTTGCCTGTCATGGCGTGGCCGCCCGGCTCGCCAAGGCTGCTGCGAAGATGGACGGCGATCCGCTCGAGGGCGCGAAGCTGGATGACCTGCTATTCGAGAATGGGACCATGCGCCGCCGTGACGGCAAGGGTGAAGCGGTCCCCTTCACGGCGGCGATGGAGGCCGCGGCGCTGGACAGGATCGAGGTCGAGAAGACAGCGCGGCCGGGCCCCCTCGACATGGTCAGCCTGATACGCAAGTCGCGCAACACCCATAGCGCGGTGTTCTGCGAGGTGCGGGTGGATGAGGAGCTGGGCGTCGTCCGTGTGACGCGAGTGGTGAGCGCGATCGCGGCCGGCAGGATCATCAACCCCAAGACCGCGCGCAGCCAGATACTCGGCGGGGTCGTGATGGGGATCGGCGCGGCGCTGCACGAGGAAAGCTTCCTCGATCACCGGCTCGGCCGGTTCATGAACCACAATTACGCGGAATATCATGTGCCTGCCCATGCCGACATTCACGATATCGAGGTGATCTTCGTCCACGAGCCGGACCCCGAAGTCACCCCGCTCGGCGTGAAGGGGCTGGGCGAGATCGGTATAGTCGGCACTGCGGCCGCAGTCGCAAATGCCATTTATCACGCGACCGGGGTGCGGGTCCGCAGCCTGCCCGTCACGATCGACAAGCTGCTCGTGGACTGAAGCCGCGCTTCCCGCATGGGCGCTCCAGGGAGCGGCCACCCTACGGTGATCGCGCGGGGTGGCGGGTCGCATGAATGTCAGGGAGCGGGATATCGGGCGACGATTGCGGCGAGCTCTGCCGAAATCGCGTCTGCATCGCGGATAAGATCATCGGCCTGCGCATCGATCTCCTGCTGGATGTCGCGCGGCCACTCATGCTCCATCGTCGCGGCAAGCCGGCTGGCAGAATTGAGATAGGTGCTGGTACGCGCTTCCAGCATGGTGCACTGGTCCGCGTCGGTGTCGCTCTGGGTTGTCGGGTGGGCGGCGGCGAGCACCTTGCGGGCGGCGCGAACCAGCGCGCTCATGCGCAGACCGATCATGCCAAGATGCTGGGCGCGCCACTTGTCGACGGTCGCGTTGTCGTAGGCGGAGCGCGTGTCGCGGATTTCCTGGATCAGGAAGTCCGCTTCGGCCTGCGGGGTCATTTGGATTTCGGTTCGAACATAGGCTTTCTCCATGCTTTGGCGCCGCCCGTACAAGCCGTGCGGTCGCCAGGGTTTAGGAAGGGGAGGGAGGCTGCCGCCTGGCGGAGCAGGTCGGAGCTAGATCGCCGAAGCGGGCTTCGCGGGGCTATTTGCCGGTGATCTTCACCCCGATGATGTCGGCGAGCTCGATGAGTGCAGTGAAGGTGTCGGCATCGGCGACGATGTCGACCGGCGCTTCGACGCTGCTGAATGGATCGGGCGGCAGCCGGTCTTCGAACAGAATGAGGGCGCGCGCGCTATCGTCCTGACGAGATACCCATCCCAGGCCCTGGACGTCCGGACACTGGGCATGGATGGCCTCCGCCCAGGCGCGGGTCTGCGGATAGATATCCTTGTCGCTCTCGATGAGATCGACCCGCGGAATGCCAAGCTTGCGCAGCGCTGTGCTGCCGAGATCGGCAAGCCTGAGGTCCGCGGCGGGTTGCAATCTGGAATAATGATGCTTCCTGAGCTTGCGTTTCGCGACGGTCTTCAGTCCCGGCGCATGAGGCACATCGTGGAAGACCGTTTCCATGGCGGCGCATTCGAGCGTCGTGCCGCCATAGAGGGTAGGGATCGCATTGCCGGCGGCATTGCGGAGCGGACTGAAACGCGCGTTGCCGTGTGGACCGGGGTTGAAGGCATCCGGGGCATATTCATCGGGGTGAATGCGATGGATGGTCTGGCTCGCTGACCAGCTCGTTCGTTTAACGAGCGCATCGAGGTTGTCGGGCGGCGAGGCGATCGTGCGCGAAGGGATCGCTCCGGCAGGGGCGGGAGCCGGAGCGACAGGCGCCTTCTTGCGCGTTCGTGGCTTAGCTGGATCGGCACCTGCGTCGCGGGGTTTGGCTCGTTTAGCCATGACGCACGCCGGCGACCTCGTCGTGCGCGGCCGCGAGTACGCGCTCGGGATCGCTGACGAGGAGATCCTGTGGCAGAGCGCCGCCCAGGAACCCGTTGGCGGACGCGAACCAGATCGCGATGTCCCAGGCATCGAGCTCATCCCCGAAAACCTGGAGAATGGGAGTGAGACCCTTTACCGGCCGATATTGCGCCTCCGGGTCGAGCGCATAAGCGGGGTAGAGATCATTGCCATCATGGCGCAGCGCGAAGATCCTACCTTCGCGCTTCCATTTATTTGGCTGGGCGCTCGAGTTCAGCCCAGTAAACCCTGCGATTCCGGACAATTTGGCCGCAGTGAGCCATTCCGCGCTTTCCAGCACAGCCTTGCGGGCTTCGGCGTTCATACGAGCCTGGGTGAGCAGATGTTCGGGCGGCGAAACGGCGGGGACGAGCGCGTCGACCAGCTTTTCGAGGGTCGCGGTCTCACGGTCCGCGAGGTTGCGAAGGATCATCGGCGCGATCAGACGCACCGCCTCCGCGAAGGCCGTGGCTGCCGCTTCTCCAGCATGTTCCAGCTGAAAGGCAATGATGGGGCCGTCCTTGTCCTTCAGACGCGCGCGCACGTCCCGCGCGGAGCCGGTAAGGGGTTTGATACGGACGTCTGAAAAATCCGGCGCTGTTGCGGTGGCCATGATCGCCTCACTGGATATGATGGATATCCATATAGCATGATATCCTAAATAATCAACGAGAGGTCGAATTCAATCAACATGTGCCGCGCTTAGTGCCGCGCGGCACATTCCCGCTTCGACAAATGAGTTGATCGCCAGCATGCCCGCCTCAGAAGAAAGGCGGAGCGAAGCTTGTTAACCAAGCCATGTCATAGCGCTTTAACCAGGCTATCAACGTAGGGACATTGCATGCGGGTTTTGTTGATCGAAGACGACACTACGGTCGCGAGTGCCCTCGAGCTGATGCTGAGTGCCGAGGGGTTCAATGTCTACTCGACCGACTTGGGCGAGGAGGGCCTCGATCTCGGCAAATCCTATGATTACGATCTCATCTGTCTCGACCTCAACCTGCCGGACATGCACTGTTTCGACGTCCTCAAGAAGCTACGGATGGGCCGAGTCGACACTCCGGTGCTGATCCTCTCGGGGATTTCGGAACTGGATTCCAAGGTCCGTGCCTTTGCCATGGGCGCGGACGAGTATCTGACCAAACCCTTCCATAAGATCGAGCTGGTCGCGCGGATCAACGCTGTCGTCCGCCGGTCGAAGGGTCATGCCGAGTCCGTCATACGTATCGGCAAGATTGCCGTGAACCTTGATGGGAAGGTCGCCGAAGTCGACGGGGCCCGCATACATCTGACAGGCAAGGAATATGCGATGCTCGAGCTGCTGGCCCTGCGCCAAGGCTCAACGCTCACCAAGGAAATGTTCCTGAACCATCTTTATGGCGGCATTGACGAACCGGAGCTCAAGATCATCGATGTTTTCATCTGCAAGCTACGAAAGAAACTGACCCTCGCATGCGGCGGCGAAAACTATATCGAAACGGTGTGGGGCCGCGGCTACATGCTCCGGGCGCCAGGCGAGGAGGCCTTTGAGCAAGCGGCCTAAAGCTTTGGTGTTCCACACGCCTCGTATCTTTCGGCAGGGTGGATGTGCTGATGCCGTCCCTTTGAGCGCGGCAGTCCGCGCTTTCCCCTTGGGTGCACCGCTCGGCTCTGACTAGATCGGCCTCAGGCTTCGTCCCATCAAGCTTCGAGCAGTCGCTCGAGGCCCTTGGCGACGCATTGCGCGGGCTCATCGGCCGTCATGACCTCAAGACCCGTTGCGTCTGCGATCATGGTGCGCATCAAGGGCACCAACGCGCTGCCGCCGGTCAACAGGATGCCCTTGTCGTGGATGTCCTGGCTGAGGTCTGGCGCGGTCTGCCCGAGCACGTCGCGCACGACCTTTACGATCTGGGCCACATGTTTTTCGACGACCTGGTCGAGATCGGCCATCTTGATCGCAATCGTCTTGGGCAGGCCGGTGCGCAGGCAGCGTCCGCTGACGGGTATCGCATCGCCTTGCGCGCTGCGTGAGCCCTTATGCGCGACATAGTCGAGCTTGAGCTGTTCGGCCGAGCGATCGCCGATGAGGAATTTGTGCTGGAGATGGACCTGGTCGGCGAGCGCGCGATTGAGCGTGTCGCCGCCGATCCGCACCGATCCGGTGCCGCAAATCCCGCCAAGCGAGAAGACTGCAACCTCGGTCGTTCCCGCGCCGCATTCCACGATCATCGATCCGGCGGGCTCATCGACGGCAAGCCCGGCCCCGATGGCCGCGGCGAGCGGCTCGGTCAAAAGCGTGATCGGGCCGAGCCCGGCGTCGGCGGCGGCGGTGAGCATAGCTCCGCGCTCCGCCTGGGTCGCATCGGCGGGCACGCCAATAATGGCGGCGGGCGTGCGCCAGCGGCTCCGGCCCCGGGCCTTCGACAGGGCATAGCGTAACACCCGTTTCGCCGCATCGATGTCCTGTAGCACCCCGCGACATAGCGGTCGCGCGATGCGCAGGGCCGCTGGCGTGCGGTCGATCATCGCATAGGCCTCGCGGCCGGAGGCAAACAAGCTGGTCATGTTATGCTTGCCCGCGACACAGCATAGCGACGGCTCGTCGAAAACGAGGCCGTCGCCGCGACGCAGAACGCGGATGTTCGCGGTCCCGAAATCGATTGCGATCTCCGGTCGCCGCTGTGACAGGAAGGACGTCATAGGATCGTCCTACCCGTCCCTGGCCACATTGTCTTCCATCTTGGCGTCGTTCGAAGCCATGCAGCTCGCGGCCGGCTGAAAACCGCGCTCCGGAACTTATAGATGCAACACGCTGGAACGGCTCATCGGCTTGACGACCACGTCCCCGCGCCCGGAGCACGAGCCGGAATTGTGCTATTGATGGGCGGCGACGAAGAGACCATTGGGCCGCAGACGGTAGACAGAGGCCGGCCTATATGACGCCAAGCGCCCGCATTGCCTCGGCCACGCGGACGAAGCCGGCGATGTTCGCGCCAAGGACATAGTCGCCCGGCGTTCCGAACTCGTCGGCGGTCGATGCGCAGGTGTCATGAATGCGGCGCATGATATCGGCAAGGCGCTGCTCGGTCTGCTCGAACGTCCAGCTGTCGCGCGACGCGTTCTGCTGCATCTCCAGGGCCGAGGTCGCCACGCCGCCTGCATTGGCGGCCTTGCCGGGCGCGAAGAGGACGCCCGCCTCCCTGAAGAAGCGTACGGCTTCCGGCGTCGAGGGCATGTTCGCGCCTTCGCCAATGGCGATCACGCCGTTCTGGATGAGCGCTTTGGCGTCGCGGCCAGTGAGCTCGTTCTGGGTGGCGGATGGCATCGCGATTTCGCAGGGGACGTCCCAGATGGAGCCGGTATCGGAGAAACGCGCTCCGTCGCCCTTGAGCCTGGCATATTCCGAAATGCGTTCCCGGCGGCTTTCCTTGACCTCTTTGAGGAGTGCGAGATCGATGCCGGCCTCATCGACCACATAGCCGCTCGAGTCCGAGCAGGCGACGACCTTGCCCCCGAATTCGGTTATCTTTTCGGCGGTGTAGATGGCGACATTACCCGAGCCCGACACCACCACGCGGCGATTATCGAAGGTGAGCTGCTTGGTCGCGAGCATGCGCTCGACGAAGTAGACCGCGCCGTAGCCGGTTGCTTCGGTCCGGGCGCGCGAGCCGCCGTAGACCAGGCCCTTTCCGGTAAGGACGCCGGCTTCGTAGCGATTGGTCAGGCGCTTGTACTGGCCGAACAGATAGCCGATTTCCCGGCCGCCCACGCCGATGTCGCCGGCGGGGACGTCGGTATATTCGCCCAGGTGCCGGTGAAGCTCGGTCATGTAGGACTGGCAGAAGCGCATGATCTCGCCGTCCGATCGGCCGCGCGGATCGAAGTCGGAGCCGCCCTTGCCGCCACCGATCGGAAGGCCGGTGAGCGCGTTCTTGAACGTCTGCTCGAAGCCGAGAAATTTGATGATGCCGACGTTCACCGACGGATGGAAGCGCAGGCCGCCCTTATAGGGGCCGAGTGCCGAGTTGAACTGTACGCGAAAGCCGCGGTTGATGTGGACCTGGCCCCGGTCGTCGACCCAGGGGACGCGGAAGATGATCTGGCGCTCGAGCTCGCAGATCCGCTCGATGAGGGCGTTCTCGAGATAGCTGGGATATTTCGCGACGACGCGGCCCAGGCTTTCGAGGACCTCGGTCACGGCCTGGTGAAATTCGAGCTCTCCTGCATTCCGGCGCAGGACCTGATCGAGCACGGGCTCGAGCTTCTCATCGATCTTCGACATGATTTCTCCCAAGGGCGAACACCCTCAAGCGCTTAATGCGAGGCTGTACGAAAGGCTATCGCGGTGTCTCGGTGAGAGCGGTGGGGTTGGCAGCCGCGCTCTTCGCGCGGATGCCGCCAGCTGGCAGGTCATCGGGGGCCATCGCCTTTGGCTCAGGCGTTCGGCTTGTCGGCGAGTGCTGCGTAGATGGCGCTGGGGGCCCATCCGGTTTCAGTCGCGGTTTGGACGATCGTATTATAGGTAAGGTCCTTGAGATCGGCGGCTATACGCGAGCACTCCTCCTCGAACCAGGGATCGAGCTCCTCCATATATTCCAGGAGCGCCGCTTGAACGAGCAGCATGTTGACCGAAGGGGAGAAAGCTAAGCCCTCCGGCCTTTGGTGCTCGTTCCAGACGGCGATGAGGGGCATGTCTGCCTGGGCCGCTTCGAACGCCTTTTCAGATTGCAGATTGGAGTAGTAGATTGGCTTCAGGCCGTGGACGTCGGCCAGATGATTGAGGGTTGTCTGGCGGAAAGCCGCTCGAATTTCGTCATCGGAGATGACCAGAGCTGCTTTCTTCGTTTGCCCGGGCAGTTTCACCACCTTCGCCGATGGAGCGCCGCGCAATTGCTGCTTCAGCCAGTCGAACATGCCCACTGCTCCAGGTTGTGAGGTCGGGATGCAAGTTACAGCAGGGCTGCCTAAGAGGAAATTGTCGCAGCTTGGTCTTCCTGCAGATTGCGATGGATTGATGAAGGTCCCGGCCATGCTACCGTTGCAAGTCGCCATTTCGGCGACGCAATTCGGTCGACGATATGCGGCGAGTACCCGAGGCCGGGACTGACTATATCGACTTTGCCGGGTGCACCGCCTTCGCTTCCTCGTTGCCGGCGGCGCCACGATCGATGATGAAAATGCCATTCTGCAGCCGGGCAGCCCTGCGCATAGCCTGCCATGTTCCGAATTGGGCTTTGACGTATCGCGCTAGTTTCATAGATTTGGCGGTGTTTACACGCATTCAGGCCTCCAGTGCAGCAGCGGCTCGAGCGGGGTCCGGCTATGCCAACGCAGTCGTTAGCTAAGCGGCAGCGGCTCGCGGCTTACCTTCGCGATAGTGAGCAGGCGTTCATGACCATCCCGGTCTGGCCAGAGGATCGACTGTCCGGCACGCAGGCCGATGAGTCCGGCGCCGACCGGGGTAAGGATGGATATACGTCCTTCGGCGATGTCGGCGTCCTTAGGATAGACGAGCTGGTAGCGATGTTCCTTGCCGCTCGCCGCGTCCGTGAACTGGACCACGCTGTGCATCGTGACAATGTCCGCGGGAATTCGCTCGGTCTTGTGGATGGTGGCGCGTCCCAGTTCTTCCAGCAGCAACTGGCTGACCTGGGGAAGGCGGCTGGCGGCGCTGGTGGCCAGATCCGCCAGGATATCGGCTTCGCTGTCGATCATATGGATGGGTGGCCGGCGGGCCGCTTTGGTCTTGGTCATGGCTATAGCTTTCCGGAAAAGAGACAAGGCGCACCACTCCTGGCGGTGCGTCACATTGCACTGGTCGAGCCCCGGGCTCGGGGCAGGATGCGCCGGAACCCGGGGCTAGATGCCCGCGAGAAGCTGTCCCCCGTGATGGCGGAACCGGAAATGATGACGCAGCATCTGCATGGGGCGATGATGTCGCCCTTGCGCGCTCAAGTCAAACCCGCGCAATGTTTTGGCTGGAAGATGCCGAATGGCCGTCTTGCGCTAAGAGCGGCTCAACGCAACCGCGGTTCTTCCTGCTGACAATGTGACAGGTCTTACGGACGATGCGCCTTAGGACACCTTGCGATCGGATCGGCGCCGGAATGGCAATGAGAAGACCGTATTCAGCTGCATCCCCTGCGTTCTTTGAAAGAAGTCTCGTTCAAGCAGGTCCAGCCAGGTAATTTTACCATTTCCTTTAAGCTTCCCTTTCATCCTTGTTGCGCTTGTTGAACGCGATAAAGACGCCCGCCTCGAAGCCGTTGTCGTATGATCGTTTCTCGTCCTCATCAATATAAGGGTTGGCATTCGGGTAGCCGTAGAAGCCATCGTCTACTCCGTCCTGCCAGATTTGATGAAGAGTGTAAGCCCGTGTGCCGGGAAGTAGCTGCGCCGTCATAACCGTTGCCTCTCGCGTTCCACCACGCTCTAATAAACGGTATCGTTTATAAGCTCAAGCGAAAAACGATACCGTTTACTTGAACTGAAGAAATTCCCGGTGTACAGCTGCGACATGGGAAGACCGCCGCTCAACATGAAGGTGCTCAATGTCAGATTGCCTCCAGAGCTCGTCGAGCAAATTGACGAAGTCGTAGGCGCATACCGCAGACCACAGTTCATCCGTGAAGCCATCTCGAACGAATTGCATCGGCGGAATACCGAGATCGCCGAAAAACATGGGCAATAAACCGCGTCGGGTGTGCTAAGCGTGTGCTAAGCGTGTGCGCCGTTACGCAACTAGAGATTAAAGTGGAACGCCGACGCCGCTCCACTCTGGTACCTGCTGATCTTGTCGCAATCGAAGCCGTCGCCATTCCAGCGCGGCGAAGATATTCTCTACATCTGGCTCTTCGTCGAGCGGCAGCGCTGCCGCCGCCTCGCGGGTAAACCGAAGGCCTAGCACGGGATCATCCATCCATGCCGATTTCCACCAGTCGACGATATATGGTCTCGCCGCCGCGAGGGCAGCTTTAGCGGGCAAATAATCTCGCTTTTGGTGCTGGTTTATCCGTCGGGCAGAGGGCATCAGGTTCCAAAGATCACCACAAGGCCAGGCTGACCACGGCAAACAATGGTCGATGTCAAGCTGCGCTTCCGGCACTGGCCGGCCTGTCCAGATACAGCAAACCGGGCGTCCCATGTCACGGATCCGTATGGCTACGGCCCTGGCAAGCTGCGTGTCGCGTTGTGGCTCTTCCCATACGAGACCGGCCTCTGCGACGCCAACTGCGATGATCGTGCCCATACGATCAGCATAACTTCTCATTAGTCGAGCCCATTCGGTGACAAGCACTGGTTCGATCCATGCACCTAGACGTGTGAGCGCACGCCAGACGTGACCAGGCACAGTAAGGCTGCCCCATTGCCAAAGGGCGGTGACATCCAAGAATAGGCTGGGTCCCACTTTCGGTGCACGCGAACGGTGCGCACCGAAAATACGTTTGTCGCTGCCCGGAAACCGGGTGAAATTGGCAGGCATGGAGGCTATCGTCGAGGCCACGTCAGTGATCGCGCTGGCGACAGCGACTGCCCTCTCTCCAGAAAAACTAGCGCCGGGTCGCAAATCAATCCCAGACAGGCGATCGTCAATCAATGTCCGAAATCCCGCTTTGACAAAGCCAAGACCGTCCGGACCGCTATTGCGCGGGGCTTGGGGCAGGCCTGCTCGAACGAGCGGCAAATACATGCGTAGCCAGTTCAGAGCGACAAGACCGAGGGGTATTTCAACCTCGTCGATCTCTCCTAAGATTGGTCGGGCCGTTGCCGGTGCAACGTCCGCGACGCGTGCGACCGCGCGCAAGAGCGCGAGCTTGTAAGTCGAGGATTTTTCCGCCCCGAGAATGATCCCTCGAATTAATGGCAGGGCGCCCGCGCCATCGTCCGGCATGCGCAGCACGACATGCGTCCAGGACAGCTCTTCACGCCCCATCTGGTCGTTGCTGCGGAGCTCGCGCAGGACTTCGATTCCATACAGTCGCGCCAACCCCTCCAACTCACCCGCGCTCACATCAAACATTGGGCGGTCGGCGGGTGCTTTGCCTCTTCGAAGCGAAATCACTAACAGGCCGGACGGCTTGAGCAGGGTCGTAAGTTTGCGAAAGGCCCGCTGCCGATCAGACGGGGCGATATGCTGCCAGACCGCTGAGACCATTATCAAATCGAATGCTAACCCAAGCGCGTGAACGCGGGTTAGCGATGGCAACCGGTCGTCCACCCAGCGAATGTCAGCCTCTGCATGACGGCGCATAGCTTCGGCTCGCATGCCAGCGGCTGGCTCGACCGCGACGACCTCATAGCCCAGCGCGGAGAGCCAAGCCGCATCCCGGCCGGACCCAGCACCGATATCAAGCGCCAAACTTTGAGCCGGTTGATCAGATAGAAGGCTCAGGATTGGATCATGGATACGGAGCAAGGCCGGATCGTCGTAACGCTCAGCAAGAACGGCGGATTGCGCATCATAAACCGGAATGGACGTATCGCTACCATTCATATCTCCTGCTAGCTCCGATCAATCATTCAGAGTGCAAGGCCAGTGTAACTCCCCGAGATATGCCCTTCTTCTAAGGGCGTCGGATCTGTAATTATTTCGCTGGGTCATATCCGCGAGGATAGCAGATTCTGCCTCTGATCCAAAGTGTTGCCTTACCGCTGCCGGCAACAGCATTTCGCTATACGTTCGATCGTCGAGGCTGGAAAGGAAGCGGCTTATGACATCTGATGGATGGAGTAAGGTTCGACGCGGATCGAGTCTCCTCAAGACCCCCTTCTCAACTCGATCTGCCGGCCGCGAGGGCGACCCTGCGGCCGGCCTGCGCATCTCATGGATCTGCGCGCCTGTTCGTCGTCGGGCAGGGCGGTCTTGTTTTTGCGTGATTACGCCCCATATCCCGCATGCTACAGTCGCAAATAGACGGTCTTTCGGTGCTTTGCGGCTCTGCTCTTCCTTCTTTCCCTGCCCCTCGCAGCACGAGGGTTCCCGATCTCCGGGAGCCCGATCCTAGAAGGATATCTTACATGAGCACCATCACTGGCACCGTCAAATTCTTCAACGCCGACAAGGGTTATGGCTTCATCGCCCCCGAAACCGGCGGACAGGATGCGTTCGTCCACATCTCGGCTGTCGAGCGCGCGGGCTTTAACACGCTCAACCAGAACCAGCGGCTCAGCTATGAACTGGAAACCGACCGCCGCGGCAAGACCAGCGCGGTCAACCTGCAAACGCAAGACTGAGCGACAAGGAGGGCGGCATGAAATGCCGCCCTTTGGTTTTGTATTCGAAAGGATTGTTCATGGCGAATGACGCCGAGCATTATCGCGGGCTGGCGGCCCGCGCCCAGGCGGAAGCTGACGCGGCGACCCTCAGCAATGCCCGCGACCGCGCACTGAGGTCCGTCGCGGCCTTCGAGACCATGGCGCTTCAGCACGAACAGACCGCCAAGCGTCGAGCGGAGCGCGAGACCTCCACTGCGGCGGACCGGTTGGTCGCATTCGGCCCCCCTGTGTTGCAATAGCGGGCAGACTGCCCGTGCGGTCGTTATGGAAGCGCATCCGCCCTCTCTTTTTCGTTAGCGTGCAACGGACCTCGGCACGTCGGATACTCGTCCCGGCGGCAGTGCCGATGCGCTGCGCGCAGCCCGGCGTGCTTAGCTGTCGAGCGGCATGGCGGCGATAAGCGCCGCGCTTCTGGGATCGATGTCCTCAAGCCCGCCTTTGGCGAGCGCGGTATCGATGGCATGCTGAAGCCTGGCGATCACCATATCGTCGTCGATCTCGTCGAGGAAAGTCAGCGCCACGCGCATCAGGCCAACTGCCACCGCCCGGCTTCGCGTGTCCCTCGCATCCATCGCCTGACCTTCCTGACAAAATTGTCGAAGCGGAAGCATAAGGAGCGATCGCCCGAACTCCCGCGCACTGGACGCGGGAGCCGCTAACATGCGAACACACATGCGCCGCCACCTTTAACCCTAGGGTCTGGACATGCGCAGCGGCACCCCGGGAACCGATGGTTCCGAGTTGCTCGCGTTCGCGGGATTAGCAGTCCCGGCGCCGCCCTTTTCGCAGCGCGTTGGCGGTCTACCAAAGCTGGCCGGTAAGGCCAAGCCATGTTACCGGCCCGCGCCCTCGTCGACGGTTCGCTACGTCATCTTTCGTCGGGCGAATAATCACGTCTGGGCAGGAATATGCGCCGCCCGAGATGCTCCGCCTTTAGGTCATTGCTAACCGCGCCCCTCTATGTGTCAAAGGGAACAGAGCGGGGGCTCAAGCGGCTCGCGGCGCGTCAGCGCTGGGCCGCACTTACCGGCTCTTCTGTTCGTGGTGATCCACAAAGACCCATCCGCGTCACCCGCCCTTCGCCCCGCCATTTTTGCCGATTTCCCGCTCAAGCCAGGCGACGAAGCGCCCATCCTCGAAATTTTTCGGCGTCAGGGCAAAGGCACCGTCCCCGGCGATCGCAGCCTCCATCCCCCAACCTCCGCCATCCCCGCGTCGCCTGGAAGCACGATCCGCAGCTGGCCGATTGTCGTCGCCTCGCGGCGCAGACCGACCTGCCATTCACGAGCGAAGCCCTCCTCGCCAATGTCGCGCGTGATCGTGCAATCCACACCATGACAGTCGAGCTTTTCGCGTAGCGTGATGAGTGCCTCGAGCGCGTCCCGCTCGAAGGCCGATCCCACAGGCATGAAGCAGCGCGCGCTCTTGATGGCCTGCGCATAACCGCGCCGTGCCACCGCCTTGCCTGTGGGATCGACGGTACAGACGAGCAGCACGAGATGCGGACCTGCGAGGTCCAGATCACCCTCGATGCCGAGTTCCACGACCAGCGGCGAGGCATGGCCGAAAAGGACGGCGCGCGGCGTGACCGCCTGGGCGAGTAACAGAAGAAAGCCCTGCCGCGCCTGCTGCAGGATGAGCGTGCGGGCTAGCGCGCCGTTCCAGTAGGGGCCGCTGCGGGTCCAGAGGAGTTCGCTCAGGCGGTGGCCGCTGGTGAGAACCACCTGGCCGGCAGCCTCCACGAGCGCATCGAGCTCGTCCGTGAGGCCAAGTTCGCTTCTGTGGGCGGGCCCCGGCAACACGTTGCGGCCGGCGCGCGCCATCAGCGACCACAGGCCGCACCCAAGATCCGAGGCGATCCGCTCAGGCTTCTCGCCGGGCAGCGGCGGAAGCGCGTTGTCCAGGGAGATGGAAAGAAATTCGGGCGCGGAGATCCGCGCAAAGCCGTCCTGCATGATCGTCGCCCCCTCCTGCAAGTCTGCCGTCTCTCTCCTCGTTCAGCAAGGCATGGTGACTACCGAGAGTCGAACCACGACGCTGTGACCACTCGACCGTCTAGCTGCGTGCCGGCGTCGCGGCCGCCGCCTCTGGCGCCGCGGGCCAGTCGCCATCGGCGAGCCCAGGTAGCGCCTCGAACCATGTCCTCTCATGATGCAGGGTGAAGCCCTTACAGCCAAAGTCGAGATCGCTGCGTGCGACTGCGCGCAGGGTCTCGCCGATGCCGCCCACGCCGCCTGAGCGTATGACCACGTAGCTCACGGTGCCGTCCGCGCAGGTCACCAGGGCCTCGACCACGGTGCCGACCATCTCGCCATCCGATGCCGTGACGGGGAGGCCCGTGATCCCGGTGGCCGTAAAGAGCGTGGGCAGAGCCGAGCGGCGGCTCGCTTCGCTGGCGGATTGGCCGCCATCTTCATAGGCGCGCTGCCGGCCGAGCCAGCGCCAGATGCCGATCAGGTTGACCAGCGTCAGGAAGCCGTTGGTCGCCAGCAGATTTGTCTGCCCGGTCGAGAAGCCGACAAGTGACCAACAGATCGAGCCTAGCGTGAAGACGACGAAGCCCCAGCCGGTGACGCGAGCACCGAGATTGGCGGCTGTCATCATGGCGGCGATCATCGTCGCGATCGGGGCGATCCATCCGGCGGCGTCTTCCAGCTTGCTCTCCTATCGCTTGGTCAGACGTCCGATCGGTCGTTTGGGAGGTCCGTGATCCTGGCATCGATCGGAACCCCCGCTACGCGGTGACGTTCCCGAACGAAGGAGATCCGCAGCCATGACAGATTCTGAAACGCGCAGCCGAACCGCCGGACAGGATGGCGCCCCCGTCACCGCGTCGAAAACCGCCGATTCCGATCGGAAGCTGCTGGCCGAGGCGGTCACGATCAACCGACCGGCGCGCGAGCTCTATGATTTCTGGCGCGATCCCACGAACCTGGTTTCGTTCATGGACAATATCGTCTCGATCGAGCCGATCGACCGCGATCGGTCGCGCTGGACCGTGAAGGCGCCGGCGGGCCGCGAAGTGTCCTGGGAGTCGGTCATCACCAAGGATGTGCCGGGCGAGGAGATAACCTGGCAGTCTGCCGAGGGCGCCGACGTCGCCAATAGCGGCCGGATCGAGTTTCGCGATGCGGGGCGGCGCGGCACCGTCGTGCGCGCCGTGATCGCCTATGATCCGCCCGGCGGCGTGATCGGCGAACTGGTCGCCAAGCTCTTCCAGCGCGAGCCGAGGATCCAGACGCGGCGCGACCTGCGCCGGTTCAAGCAGCTTATGGAAACCGGCGAAATCGCCACGAACGCGCGCAATCCGCGCATCCTCGCAGAAGAAGGAAAGTAAGCGCGATGAAGGCGATCACCTGGCACGGCAAGCACAACGTACGCTGCGACACGGTCGACGATCCCGCGATCGTCAATCCGCGCGATGCGATCATCCGCGTGACCTCCACCGCGATCTGCGGGTCGGACCTGCATCTTTATGACGGCTATATCCCGACGATGCAGAAGGGCGACATTCTCGGCCACGAGTTCATGGGCGAAGTGGTCGAGGTCGGGCCCAAGAGCAGCCTCAAGACCGGACAGCGCGTCGTCGTGCCGTTCACCATCTCGTGCGGCAGCTGCTATCACTGTTCGAAGACGCAATATTCGGCCTGCGAGAATGCGAACCCGGCCGACAACCAGGATATCGGGCGCGAGGGCTATGGCCATCCGATGCCCGGCCTGTTCGGCTACAGCCACATGACCGGAGGCTATGCCGGCGGGCAGGCCGAATATGTCCGCGTGCCCTTCTCTGATGTCGGCCCGCTCGTCATTCCCGACGAAAGCATCCCGGACGACAAGGTGCTGTTCCTCTCGGACATCCTTCCGACGGGCTGGATGGCGGCGGAGAATGCCGAGATCGAGCCGGGCGACACGGTCGCTGTCTGGGGCTGCGGTCCGGTGGGCCTGTTCGCGGTGCAGTCGGCTTTCCTGATGGGCGCCGAGCGGGTCATCGCGATCGATCATTTCCCCCGCCGCCTCGAACTTGCGCGCAAATTCGGTGCCGAGACTGTCAATTTCGAGGAGAGCAAGGTCTATGAGGCGCTGATGGAGATGACGGGCGGGATCGGCCCCGACGCGGCGATCGATTGCGTGGGCCTTGAGGCGCACGGCGCCTTTGCCGACAATATCATTGACCAGATCAAGGCTTCCACCTTCCTGGGGACCGATCGCATCCACGCCATCCGGCAGGTGATCCTGGCGACCCGCAAGGGCGGGCGTGTCTCGATGCCCGCCGTCTATGGCGGCTTCGTCGACAAGTTCCCCTTGGGCGCGCTGATGGAGAAGGGCCTGACCCTCAAGACCGGCCAGACGCATGTGCAGCGCTATCTGCAGCCTCTCTATGCCGCGATCGCGGAGGACAAGATCGATTCAACCTTCCTTATCAGCCGCCGCATGGCGCTCGAGGATGGGCCACTCGGCTATCAGAAATTCCACGACGAGCAGGACAGCTACACGAAGATCGTTTTGAAGCCAGGGCAGGCAGCGGCCGCAACGGCTGCCTGACGCTGCACATACGCCTTGTCAGACGCCCGCGAGCGCGTCGATGGAAGCCTGTACGTTCTCGTAAGTATAGGGCTTGGTCAGGGTCCGGGCGCCGGCATGGCGCTCGGACGGCGCCTGGAGGTTGCCACCCGTGGCAAGGACGAACGGGATGCCGCGATCCTGAAGCGCGTCGGCGACCGGCCAGGAGGTTTCCTTGCCCAGGTTGAGGTCGAGGATGGCGAGGTCAAAGCTCTGCGCTTCGATCTCGGCGAGCGCGTCGGCGACGCTTCCTACGGCCGCGCCGATCCGATGACCCATCATGTCGATGAAATCCTCGAGCATCATGGCGATGAGCGGTTCGTCCTCAACGACAAGAATGTTGCGTGTGTTTGTCATGGGGTCGGCAATATGCCTCCCTTGTAGGCGCGCCAAGCTTTATCCGGCCTGCCCCGCCTGCCCGGCCTGCACGCCTCCGCAGCCGTCGTCACTCACTGGATCGTCGTTGCGGCACTGCGGCTGCTCCGTCGGAACAGCCGCATTGCGCAACCGCCTAATTGCGCATGTCGTCGGGGACGATGCCGCCATTTTCGGCAAGCTTGTCTATGACGGCGCGGTGAAGCGCGATATTCTGTTCGGCTGAACCGGGTTCGCCGGCATTCACCCCGAGTTCCTCGGCCAGCTCCTTTCGGGCGGTGAGACTGGAATCGAGATCGAGAAGCTTCAGAAGATCGACGATCGAGTTCTTGTAGTTGCCGCCATGATCGTCCTTCATTGCGGCCATAGCCTCCAGGACGGGCCCGACGTCGACCGATGTTTGCGCCGGTGCAGCGGCGGCGGGAGCCGGAGCAGTTGTCGTGGGCGCTGGGGCGGGACTTGGCGCGGCAGGCGCGGCGGAGGGCGCAGGACTCGCGGGCGCGGCCTTGGCCGCGTTCGGGTGGAAGATCTTGCCTAGAATGTTGCCGAAGATGCTCATCGTCTCGTCTCCTTGGGTCTCATGCCGCGCGGCGGGCGGGCAAGGGTGAAACGTCCCGCGTTCGAAAAGGTCCGCCGCTGGAACGATGAAGCCTGGTCCGCGTTGAGCAGGCGTCCTGCTCGAATGGGGGAGTTATTCATGAAACCGCTTCTTTTGGTATCTCTTTCGGCCGCCGCGCTCTGCCTTTCCGCTTGCGGCAAGAAGGCCGAGCCTGTCGAGAATACGGCGGCGACCTCCGCGGCCGAACCTGCCGCACCGGCACCTGCGGTCCTGAGCCCGGGACAGGCCTTTGCAAACACGGCGGCAGCAAGCGACGCTTTCGAGATCGAGACGTCAAAACTCGCGGCGAGCAAGGCGCAGTCCGCAAAGATCAAGTCCTTCGCCGAGCAGATGATCAAGGCCCACACGGACTCGACTGCGAAGCTCAAAACGGCGGCCGCGGCCGCGACGCCGGCAATCACGCCTGATGCGGCGTTGACTCCGGCCCAACAGCAGGAGCTCGCCGATCTGCAAACCAAGTCGGGCGCCGAATTTAATCGTGCCTATGCGCGCCTTCAGGCCGATGGCCACCAGAAGACATTGAATGCGCTCAAGGCCTATGCGGCAAGCGGCGACGTTGCATCCCTCAAGACCTTTGCGTCAGAGCTCGTGCCGATCGTCACTGCGCACCTCAATATGGCCAAGGGCCTCTAACGCCGGCCAGATTCACCAACCGGGGTGTCTGGCGGACGCCCTGAGCTAAGCATCATGAGGCGCCTGCGCTCCGAATGGGCGCTGCGCGCTTGTCAGTAGCGTTTGAGCAGAGTTTCCACGGTGCGGGTGACGGTCCGATCCTTGTCGTCGTCTGCTTCATTGCGGATGTCGTTCTCCAGGGCTTCCCGAATTTTGGCGATCTGGGCGTCGGTCAGATGCTCGATGCCCACGAACTCGACGCGCGCCTTGTCGAGCGCGCGGATGATTTCGTCGAGCTTGGCCTGCATCGCGGCACCATCGCGGTTCTGGCTGTTCTGGATGAGGAAAACGGCGAGAAAGGTCAGGACGGTCGTCACGGTGTTCACGATGAGCTGCCAGGTGTCGGAATAATTCAGGAATGGTCCGCTGACGGCCCAGAGAATGATGAACAGGGTCGAGAGAATGAAAGCCAGCGGCTGGCCCATGATCGGGGCGGAGCGGGTGGCGATGGCGGTGAAGAAACGATCCATGGGGAGATTTTCCAAATCTTTGCTGAGACGATGGTGTGCTTTGACGCCCAGGCGGCGTGTTGCTGTACGATTGCTGGGGTGCCAGACCAAGCCATGCTGATGTCGCCAAAGGCCTCGGGAATGACTGGAAAAGGACAGGACGCGCACCTATTCTCAGGCTGTGCGCGAGAAAGCGCACATAGTCACAACCTGGCATGGAGAAGACGATGTCCGACCATTATCTGAACCATCTGCGCGAGGAGCACGCCCGTCTGGAGGCAGAGATCGAGCAGGAACTGCGGCGGCCTGTACCCGACCAGCTACTGGTCGCCCGTCTCAAAAAGCTCAAGCTCGCCGCTAAGGATCGACTGACGGCCATGGATCGCGGTCGCGCCCAAAGCTCGGCGGCCTGACGAATGGACGGCGGAGCCGAGAACGTCGGTTCCGCCATTCCGCTGAAGGGGGCATGACAAGTACATCGGTTGGTGCGTTGGGAATGGACTCGCGGGTGCTACTAATGTCCCGTCGATCGCGTTAGACGTGGACCATGTATGTGCGTTGTCTTCTGGGTCGGCATAAGCCGTCATCCGCTTCCATAGCGCGCGACAAGCAGGGCCAGTACAAAGCGTTCTGCGAGCGATGCGACTTGCCGATCGAGATGGATCACAAAGGCGCCTGGCGCGTACCGCCTCCCATTTACGACCGGCCCTCAGGGAAGGATAGCGTTGCGGCTGACGACTAGCTGTGGGCTGCGGGCAGGATTACTGCGCAAGCGGCAGGTCCGCCTTGGCAGCGCCAAGCAGTACCCATCCCACTGAATCGGCAACGCCGAGCGTCACGGCCAACCATTGCAGGGACAAGCAACGCGCTGCCTGCCTGGGCCCCCGCGGCGGGTGGGGGCTCATCATCCCGCCGAACTCGTGTGTCACTGGGGTCGTGCCCGCCGTCACGCCGGTTCCCCCGGGTTGAAAAACCGGGCCGTGCCAACCAGATTTCGCCCGCCATTCCAAGGAGAGCGAAATATAGCGATGAGCACGATTACCGACGCTTCCCCCGACACGCGGTCCTTTGAGGCCGATGTCGCCAAGCTGCTGCACCTCATGGTGCACTCCGTCTATTCGGACAAGGATGTCTTCCTTCGCGAACTGGTGTCCAATGCCGCCGACGCCTGCGAAAAGCTGCGCTACGAAGCGATAGCGGCGCCGGCACTGCTGGGTGACGACCCTCAGCCGCGGATCACGATTACGCTCGATCCCGATGCGCGCCAGTTGACCATCGAGGACAATGGCATTGGCATGACCCAGGCCGAAATGGCCGAGGCGCTCGGCACGATCGCCCGTTCGGGCACCAAAGCCTTCATGGAACAGATCGCCGCCAAAAAGGATGGCGAGGGCGGCCAGCTCATCGGCCAGTTCGGCGTTGGCTTCTATTCCGCCTTCATGGTTGCGGACAAGGTCGATGTGCTATCGTGCCGTGCTGGTGAGGATGGTGCTGGCCTGTGGACGTCGGATGGTTTGGGCACCTACTCGATCGGGGATGCTGATCCGGCCGAGGCTCCGGCGCGCGGAACGCGCGTCATTCTTCATCTCAAGGAAGATGCGGCCGACTATACCCGGCGCTTCAGCGTGGAGCCCAAGATCAAGGCGCAGTCGGGCCATGTCCCGGTGCCGATCGTCCTCAAGGACAAGCCCGATGCGGAGCCGGCGCAGATTGCCGATGGCGCGGCGCTTTGGACGCGGCCCAAGTCCGAGATCAGCGAGGAAGACTATACTGACTTCTATAGGACCAACGCCGGACAGTTCGACACCCCCGCACTGACGCTGCACTACCGCGCCGAGGGCGTGCACGAATATAATGTGCTCGCTTTTGTGCCTGAGATGCGACCCTTCGACCTGTTCGACCCCGATCGGGCGGGGCGGATGAAGCTCTATGTCCGCCGGGTGTTTATCACGGGCGAGGCGCAGATCCTGCCCCGCTACCTGCGCTTTGTCCGCGGACTGGTCGACTCGCAGGACTTGCCGCTCAACGTCTCGCGCGAGATGATCCAGGAGAGCCCGGTTCTGGCCGCCATCCAGAAGGGTGTGTCCAACCGCGTGCTGAGCGAATTGGAAAAGCTCTCGAACAGCGATGGCGACAAGTATCTCAAGATCTGGGAGAATTTCGGGTCCGTCCTGAAGGAGGGGCTCTACGAGGACTATGCCCGGCGCGAGACACTACTGGGGCTCGCCCGCTTCAAGACCAGCACGTCGAACAATGAATGGCGTTCGCTCAAGGACTATGCTGCCGATCTGAAAGAGAACCAGACCGCCATCTACTATGCGGTGGGTTCCGACATCGAGCGGCTCGCCTCCTCGCCCCAGCTCGAAGGCTTCCGCGCGCGCGGCATCGAAGTGCTCCTGCTGACCGACCAGATCGACGGTTTCTGGGTGACCGGAGCGCCGGATTTCGAAGGCAAGCCGTTCAAGTCGGTGACACAGGGCATGTCGGATCTGGGTCTCATACCCCTTGCCGATGGCGAGCAACCGCCGGCGGAAACGTCGGACGAGGTCGCCGGCTTCATCGACTTCGTCAAGGCGACGCTGGGCGATGTGGTATCGGATGTCCGCGCGTCGGAACGGCTGACCGACAGCCCTGTCTGCCTGGTCGCGCCCGAACATGGCATGGACCGTCAGATGGAGCGGCTCCTGGCGGGCGCGGGGCAGCTTGCGCAGGTGAGCAAGCCGGTCCTCGAGATCAATCCCCGGCATGCGCTCGTCACCCGGCTCAGCGCGGTAGGCGCAGAGCAGGCGGACTTGCGCGAGGATGCAGCGCATCTGCTGTTCGACGAGGCCCGCATCGCCGACGGCGAACTGCCGCTCGATCCGCGCGCCTTTTCTGAAAGGCTTGGCCGGGTTCTTCTGCGCGGCAGCGGCCCGATCTGAAGGCCCTGTTTGAGCGTGTCGCAGGCGGCCGCAACCGCCGAGACGAAATGGCCAAGGCGCGCTGCCGAGGCCAAGATGTACGGCCCGGGTCCGCTTCGTAGCGGGTCCGGGGCCGTACCGCTTTTCTTCGGCGCGCGCGCCGCCGCTGATGTATAGAACATCAAATCTCTATATTCACAGCCTCTGTCGATAGATGGTACTTACATGAACGAGGCATGAGCCTCTGAGGGGCGCAAGGCTAGTCTCGCATGGAGCTGGCCCAACGGAATCCAAAAGGGCCGGCACGCATTATGATCATCGCAGCGATCGTCATCATTTCCCTCATCCTGATGGTGCTGTTCTTCGCTGTGACCGTGGCCGGAGGCCGCGCCCATGATCGGCAGAACAGGGAAGCGGCGCGCCGGGCCGATCACCAGCCAAGCGCGGGCGATGACCACCGGTCATGACTTGTCGCCCTCTGTCCGTCTCGCGCCGCTCCGCCGTGCTTAAACAGGGCTGGCCTGACGCGGGGGCGGGCAGTCCGCAATGTCCTGGATCCGGCTGCCTTCGGGCCGCCCATCCCCAAAAGCGAAACGGCTTTGCGCGGCCATGGCGCGGGTCGGCTTTCCATTCGCGTGACGCCCAATGCCTCCGCCGATGCCATCATCGTGCCGACCGGAGACGCCATCTTGCAGGTCCGGACGACAGCGACGCCTGAAGGTGGCAAGGCGAACGAGGCCGTGCTCAAGCTTTTGGCAGCAGCGCTCGGTCAACCGGTTTCTGCACTGGAACTGCTGCGCGGATCGGGGGCGTCACATAAAACGGGCACAGATATACGTTAAGGCTCGGAGGGGTCGAAAAACACCTGTTTGTCGTACACCACGTTGATTGACGTGGTCTGGGACATGGACGAACCCGCTCCGCGGGAGGGGTGTTTGGGGTGAGGTCGCGCCGTAATTGCCAGACGTTGGTTGGGGCGGAGTCGCCATGAGATTGTGAGGTTCCTTCAACGCAAAGGAACTCACCATGGACACTACGATTATGTCGGCCCCCACCGGTTCGCTGCGCCAGCGGATGCTACAGGATATGAAGCTTCGAGGACTCGGGGTGCATACGCAGCAGGACTACATTCGCCACGTACGATCCTTCGCCGCGTTTCTGGGCCGCCCTCCCGACACCGCCAACGCAGAAGACCTCCGGCGATTTCAACTCGACCAGCATCGGCGCGCCGTTGGACCGGCGACCATCAACGCCGCAGTATCGGCTCTGCGCTTCCTCTTCACCATGACGCTCAAGCGGCCGGAGATTGCGCTGGGTCTTTCCGTCATACGGTGTGAACCCAAGCTTCGAGATGTCCTGAGCGTCGAGGAGGCCGCACGACTGATCGAGGCAGCCCCAGGCATCAAGTACAAGGCCGCCTTCAGCGTGGCTTACGGCGCAGGTTTGCGCGTGTCCGAAGTCACCCACCTCAAGGTTGGAGACGTCGACAGCGAGCGCATGATCATCCGTGTCGAACAGGGCAAGGGACGCAAGGACCGTAACGCCATGCTCTCACCGCATCTGCTGGATCTGCTCCGGCAATGGTGGCGCGAAGGCAAGCGCCGCGGAGTGATGTTGCCCCATGGATGGCTGTTCCCGGGTCGCAATTGCACGGATCCGATCTCGGCGCGCCAGTTGAACCGCGCCGTGCATGAGGCGGCGGAGTTCGCCGGGATCCACAAGCGAGTGAGCCCGCACACATTGCGCCACTCGTTTGCCACTCACCTGCTTGAGCAAGGTGTGGATATCCGCGTCATCCAGGTGCTGCTAGGCCACACAAACATCGACACCACCGCCATCTATACCAAGGTTTCGAGCAAGACCATGCGGGCGGTGGCCAGCCCGCTCGACCAGATTGTGGCCTTGATGGAAGGTAGAGCACCTCCCGGTTAAGCCGGTGCGCATCTCGCTCGAGGTCGCCGATATCTTCCGTTGTGCCGGGTCCGCGTATCGCGCAGCCCATGCCGGGCATCTCAGTCTCGGCCAGCTCAAGGTCATGACGGCCATCGAGAACTGTCGCACCGCCGCGCTGGGCGGTCACATCGAGGCCTGCGACGACTGCGGGCACTGGCGGGTCGCCTACAACTCGTGCCGCAACCGGCATTGTCCCAAGTGCCAGGGCGCCGCGGCGCGCACCTGGCTGGCGGCGCGCGAAGCCGATCTGTTGCCGGTCGGCTACTTCCATGTCGTGTTCACTGTACCCGCCGAGATCGCCGCCATCGCGTGGCAGAACAAGGCGGTGATCTATGACCTGCTGTTCCGCGCGGCTGCGGACACGCTGCTGACCATCGCCGCCGATGCTAAACACCTCGGCGCACGGGTCGGCATCACTGCCGTGCTGCATACTTGGGGATCGGCGCTGACCCACCACCCGCACGTGCACATGATCGTGCCCGGTGGCGGCATCGCGCCGGACGGCACGCGGTGGATCTCCTCGCGCCCCGCCTTCCTGCTACCGGTGCGCGTGCTGGGCGCATTGTTCCGCCGGCTGTTCCTCACCCGCCTGCTGGCATTGTTCGATGCCGGCAAGCTGGGCTTCTTCGGCGCTCATGCCCATCTTGCCGCCCGCACGACATTCCTGCGGCATCTCTCGCCGATCCGGAAGAAGCGCTGGGTGGTCTATGCCAAGCCACCCTTCGCCGGCCCGCAGGCAGTCCTGGCCTATCTCTCGCGCTACACCCACCGCGTCGCGATCTCGAACCGGCGGCTCATTGGCTTCGACGGGTCCGGCGTGACATTCCGCTACAAGGATTATCGCCGTAATGCTGCTGAACGTCAGCAGGTCATGACGCTGGCGACCGACGAGTTCATCCGCCGCTTCCTGATCCACGTCCTGCCGCGCGGCTTCCACCGCATCCGGCATTATGGCCTGCTCGCCAGTTCAGCGCATAAGGAGGCCATGGCACTGGCTCGTGGGCTGCTGGGCCTCGCCGCGCCGGTCGAGGAGCCCGAACCCGACGAGCCGCCTGATCACCGCCCGCCATGTCCGTGCTGCGGCGGGCACATGACCATCATCGAGGCCTTCGCGCGTTGGTATCAGCCTCGCGCACCGCCGGCGCCAACATTCCTGACCCGGAAATACGCGCCATGATCCGGCATGGCTCACCCTACAGCATGGCCGAGGTCATTCCGTCTCGGCCCATACGGAAAAGTGCGCCCACCTCACGGGCTCGATCAAAACAGCGCACATTGCATACCGGGTCAGGGAAGCAACGCGGCCTAATCGTACCCAAAGCCCTTGCCAGCCTGCCTATGATGGGCAAACTGGCACGTCTGCCTCAGTCAACCAGATCCACACCAAAGCCCTTTTGCCCATAGATCGGTGGATGGGGCCCGCGGGTTCCTCCATGTCAGGATTCCGTACGCAAGCGCCCGAAATCCTTGGACTTACCTGCCGTTGGAAATCGGAGCAACGAACGACCGCTTTTCGCATAAGCGGACGTCTCACGTTCGTTGATGCCTTTGCTTCGAGTCGGTAGGCAAAATCCAGACTGGCCAGCATCAGCGACGCGTGCCAGCCTGGAAACAGTCGTCCTCAGAACCAGGATCGGATTCCGATCAGGAAATTCCATCCTCCTGCCTTCTCGTCCCGTGCACGCCGAAAATCTGCCGTGTCGCCAAAAGCGCGCTCATATCGGACGCCGACATAGGGCGCGAACTCGGGTACGAACTGGTAGCGCAGCCGTAGTCCCAGTTCGGCGGTGGAGAGGCCGGAGCCTATGCCAAGCTTAGGAACATCCTGCGCCGAAAAGTTGAGCTCAGCCGCAGGTTGAAGGATCAGCTTCTGGGTCAGACGCTGATCATATTCCGCTTCGATCCGCGCGGTGAAATCGCCTTTGTCCGACAGGAACAACGCCCCACCCATTTCGAACCAATAAGGGGCAAGGCCCTGGACGCCGACAACGGCGTAAGTCCGATCGGGCGCCGCGCCAAAATCCTGACGGATACCGGCCTGAAGATTCCACCACGGGTCGAGCGCACGGCTCCAGAGCGCCTGAACCTCGGCGCGTTCCGGACTCTCGCCAAAGCTGCTTTCTCCTTCGGTCTTGAACCACAGCCGGTCGATATCGCCACCGTACCAACCCTGGGCCTCCCACGCATAACCGTCCTTGCCCTTGCCCATGACCGCTTCCAGCTGATCGATCAGGATCATACCGCTTTTGATATCGCCATGCTCCTTGCGGACGGTTTCGCGTGCCGGGGCCATTGCTTGCGCGCCGAAAATGGCATCGGCAGCGTGATCGGGACCACGCAATGCCGCCGCTGACGGCGGCGCCACCGGCGGATCGGGAATGCCGGGTTCATGCCCAGCATGAGCCCGGTGCGCGTCCGTTGCGGAAGTGGAAGGCATCTGATGACCGGCGTGTGGATCCGATGGACCGGATGGAGACTGCGGCATATCGTGCCCGGCATGGGGGTCGTCAGCTTCTTCGTCCATCTGATGCCCCGCATGCGGATCGGCCGTCACCAGCTGTTCGGCGGCGGCATGGTTATGCTGCCCCAGCGCGGGCGTTGCGGCGGCCGCGAGAAGCAGGCTGAGGAGATACTTCATGCCGCATCTCCCTCCAGCGGACGGATGGTGACGACACGGAACATTCCGGCGTGCATGTGAAGCAGCAGATGGCAGTGAAACGCCCAGTCGCCGGGTGCGTCTGCCGTCAGGTCTAAGCTGACCTTGCCGCCCGGCAACACATTGACCGTGTGCTTGCGGGGATAGCTGCCGGTATGGCCGTTCACCACCTCGAAGAAATGGCCATGCAGATGAACCGGGTGGGTCATCATCGTATCGTTGATGAGCACGACGCGAGCGCGTTCGTTACGTTCGAAGCGGATCGGCTCGACCCCTTCGCTGAATTTCTCGCCATCGAACGACCACATGAAGCGCTCCATGTTGCCGGTGAGGTGGACCTCGATCGTGCGTTGCGGCGGGCGCGTGTCAGGGTTTGGGGTAAGCGACATAAGGTCACGGTAGGTCAGCACCTTGTGCCCGACATCTTCCAGCCCGACGCCCGGATCGCCGGTACGATCGACTGGTGACATGGCGATGGCATCCACGCCAACACCGACCTTGACGCTGTCGGGGACCAAAGACTTGTCGCGCATGTTCATGCTGCCCATCGAATGGGAGCCGCCATGATCCATCCCGGCCATTGCGCCATGGTCCATTCCAGCCATTGAACTATGATCCATGCTGCCCATGCCCATGTCCCTCATGGTGAGTGTCGGACGTGGGCGAAGCGGTGGAACGGGCGCGGTCATCCCCATGCGCGGCGCGAGCGTGGCGCGCGCCATGCCGGAACGATCGATCGATTCCGCGACGAGCGTGAACGCCTTGTCCTCGGTTGGCTGGATAATGACGTCATAGGTCTCGGCATTGCCGATCTGGAATTCGTCCACGGTCACCGGACGGACATTCAGCCCATCAGCGCTGACCACGGTCATGGGCAGACCCGGAATGCGGATATTGAAGATCGTCATGGTAGCAGCATTAATGAAGCGCAGCCGCACCCGCTCGCCGGAGCGAAAGAGGCCGGTCCAGTTTTCCTGCGGCCCGTGACCATTAACGAGATAAGTATAGGTGGCAGCCGTCACGTCCGCGATGTCCGTGGGGTCCATCCGCATCTTTCCCCACATGGCGCGGTCGGAAGCGGACATGCTCTCCTCGGGACCACCACGCAGCATGCCGAACAGCGTCTGCCTCTGGCGGTTGAAATAGCCGCCTTCCGATTTGAGCTTGGTGACGAGCTGGTGCGGATGCAGGAAGGTCCAGTCGCTGAGCACGATCACATGCTCGCGATCATAGGCGACCGGATCGGGCTCGGCGGGATCGATCACGATCGGCCCGTAATGGCCCTGCTGCTCCTGGAGTCCGGAGTGGCTGTGATACCAGTAGGTGCCGCTTTGCAGCAGCGGAAATTCGTAAACGAAGGTAGTGTGCGGCTTGATACCAGGGAAGCTGACGCCGGGAACGCCGTCCATCTGAAATGGTACGATCAGCCCATGCCAGTGGATCGAGCTATCCTCATCCAGCGTATTTTCGACATGGAGGCGCACATTCTGCCCCTCGCGCAGCCGGATCAGCGGCGCGGGCAATACGCCGTTCATCGTGACGGCATGGCCGGTGCGGCCGCCAACCGTAAAGGGGGTGTTCGCGATTTTAAGGTGGATATTCTCGCCCGAAAGCGTGGGCATCTGCGGCGCCAGCCCCGGCGAGCCGGCCAGACCTGCCGAACCCGATTGGGCCCAGGCAGGGAACAGGCCGGAAAAGCCCAGTCCGGCGGCGCCGACCGCGCCGGCACGCAGCAGGGATCGCCGATCGATCGTCTGTGTCATGATATTGTCCTCGGCTCCATCGGGGGAGCCCGCTATGTGCTGAATGGGCCGGGAGACGGGAAAGCCGCCTCCCGGTTTGCGTTCGATCAGTGCTGACTCATGCCATGTCCGGCATGCGGATCGGCGGCAGGCGCCTCCGCCTTGCCCTCGGCCTTCATTTTCTCGCAGCAGGCCATCTTGCCATCAGCCCCCTTGTCGCAGCAGCCGCTGGACATATCGTGACCTTCATGCCCGTCATGGCCGGTCTTTTCGCCCTGGCTGGTGGGTGGGGTGCGCACATCGGCCGGTGCGGCGCTCTGGGCGAAGGCTGGCATGGCGATCATCATCGTGATCGCAGCAATTATCAACTTCATGACTAATCTCCGGAAGAAATTGGATGAACCTCAATTCCCCGGAATCATGCGCGGCGGCGGCGTGTCTCTCTCAAGCGTGATCGCGATGAGATGTTTCTGTCCCGCAACAGAATATAAGGCCTTTGTTGGCCGATCCAACTGCTCGATGAGGGGAGGCATTGCCGGGAACGCCGCGCAGGCAACGGCGCAGTGCATGCCGGGTTCGGGTGATTTACGATGGGAGGGAGATTCACTCCCGGCGCAATGCCCCGCGACCGAAGCCATCTCCATCGCACCCTGATGCGGCATAGCCGTTGCAGTGCCGCTCGCCATCGATACGGACGAGACGAGCATGGCAAGCGCAATCAGGAGCGACGAAAGCAACTTCATCGCAATCCTGTTGGGTGGTGGGGCCTGTTGGGCGGTCGGGCCATGGGTGACAACGATTCGAATCC
Source organism: Novosphingobium aeonii (assembly GCF_052279045.1). Classification (NCBI taxonomy): domain Bacteria; kingdom Pseudomonadati; phylum Pseudomonadota; class Alphaproteobacteria; order Sphingomonadales; family Sphingomonadaceae; genus Novosphingobium; species Novosphingobium aeonii. Next base: position 128,911 of record NZ_CP176834.1, read on the forward strand.
TTTTCGAACCCTTCATGCACCTTGACACAATGATAAGGTCAAGTGCCTATTGACTCTGACATGGTGTCAAACTCCATCTTGCCCTGCGATAGAAGGAGACGGTTGATGGCCGAGTCGAAACATGGCGTTCATTCCGGTGTCCACAGTTGTTGTGGTGACCATGGCAAGCATTCCGCCGGACTGGTGGTCGACCCGGTTTGCGGCATGACGGTCGATCCCGAAAAAACCGCGCATCACGCGACCTATGCTGGCCACGACTATCATTTTTGCAGCGCCGGCTGCCGCGAGAAGTTCATTGCGGACCCGGAAGCGCATCTGAACAAGTCCGACGTCGAACCCGTCGATGCGCCGCCGGGGACGATGTGGACCTGCCCGATGCATCCGGAGATCCGGCAGGACCATCCCGGCGCCTGCCCGATCTGCGGCATGGGGCTTGAGCCGGAAATGGTCAGCGCCGATACCGGACCCAGCGCCGAGCTGCTCGACATGACACGGCGTTTCTGGATTGGCCTTGCGCTGGCCCTCCCGGTCTTCATCCTCGAAATGGGCGGGCACCTTTTCCCGGCGCTGCATCATCTCGTGCCCATGAAGCTGTCGATCTGGATCCAGTTCGCGCTGGCGACGCCGGTCGTGCTGTGGGCGGCCTGGCCCTTTTTCGAGCGCGGCTGGGCTTCGCTGAAGACGCGCAATCTCAACATGTTCACGCTGATCGCGATGGGGACCGGCGTCGCATGGGCCTATAGCGTCGTCGCGACGCTGGCGCCCGGTATCTTCCCGGACGCCTTCCGCGCCGCTGACGGGACCGTCGCGGTCTATTTCGAGGCGGCCGCCGTCATTACCGTGCTGGTGCTGCTGGGGCAGGTGCTGGAACTGCGCGCGCGCGAACGCACATCGGGCGCGATCAAGGCATTGCTCAACCTTGCCCCGAAAACCGCTCGGCGCATCGCCGAGGACGGCAGCGAGGCGGAAATCCCGCTGGAGGATGTGGCGGTGGGGGATCGGCTGCGGGTGCGGCCGGGCGAAAAGGTGCCGGTTGACGGCGTGGTCGAGGAAGGGCGTTCGGCGCTCGATGAATCGATGGTCACGGGCGAATCCATGCCCGTCACCAAGTCGGATGGCGACAGCGTGATCGGCGGCACGATGAACCAGAGCGGCGCCCTGGTCATCCGCGCCGACAAGGTCGGGCGCGATACCATGCTGTCGCGCATCGTCCAGATGGTCGCCGAGGCGCAGCGCTCGCGCGCGCCGATCCAGCGCATGGCCGATCAGGTCTCGGGCTGGTTCGTGCCGGTTGTCATCGGGGTCGCTGTCCTCGCCTTCGTCATCTGGGGCGTCTGGGGACCGGAGCCGCGCTTTGCCCATGGGCTGATCGCGGCGGTATCGGTGCTGATCATCGCCTGCCCCTGCGCATTGGGGCTGGCGACGCCGATGTCGATCATGGTCGGCGTCGGGCGCGGGGCGGGGCTTGGCGTGCTGATCAAGAATGCCGAAGCGCTGGAGCATATGGAGAAGGTCGACACGCTGGTCGTCGACAAGACCGGCACGCTGACCGAAGGCAAGCCCGCCGTCACCCGGATCGTCGCGGCGGATGGCTATGCGGAAAGCGAGTTGCTGCGGATTGCCGCCGGCGTCGAGCGCGCCTCGGAGCATCCGCTGGCGCTGGCGATCGTCGATGCGGCGACGGGCCGAGGCATCGACATTCCTCCCGTCAGCGATTTCGATTCACCCACCGGCAAGGGGGCGCTGGGCACCGTCGAAGGCAAGCGGGTCACATTGGGGAATGCGCGCTTCCTGGCAGAATCGGGGATCGATACCGCGCCGCTTGTCGCCGAGGCCGATGCACTTCGCGGCGATGGCGCGACGGCGATCTTCATGGGGCTGGATGATCGGGCCGTGGGGATTTTCGCCATCGCCGATCCGATCAAGCCGACGACACCCGAGGCGCTGGCCGCCCTGCGCGCCGACGGCATCAAGGTGGTGATGCTGACCGGCGACAATCGCACCACGGCTGAAGCGGTTGCGCGTCAACTCGGCATCGATGCGGTCGAGGCCGATGTGCTGCCCGACCAGAAGGCGAATGTCGTCGCGCGGCTGAAGCAGGAAGGCCGCGTCGTCGCCATGGCGGGCGATGGCGTCAATGATGCCCCGGCGCTGGCGGCGGCCGACGTCGGCATCGCGATGGGACATGGCACCGACGTTGCCATGGAAAGCGCGGGCGTGACCTTGCTCAAGGGCGATCTCAACGGCATCGTCCGGGCCCGCCAGCTCAGTGAGGCGACGATGTCGAATATCCGGCACAACCTGTTCTTCGCTTTCATCTACAACGCGGCGGGTGTGCCGATCGCGGCGGGGCTGCTCTATCCGGTCTTCGGCATCCTGCTCTCGCCGATGATCGCGGCGGCGGCGATGGCGCTGTCGTCGGTGAGCGTCGTCGCCAACGCGCTGCGCCTCAACCGGGTGAAGCTGTGAATATCGGCGCGGCCTCGCAGGCGAGCGGCGTCTCGCAGCGGATGATCCGCCATTATGAGAAGATCGGCCTGATCCCGGCGCCGCCGCGCCGGGACAGCGGCTATCGCGATTATGCCGATGCCGATGTCCACCGCCTGCGCTTCATCGCCAATGCGCGCGACCTCGGCTTTCCGATCGAGGATATTCGCGATCTCCTCGGGCTGTGGAGCAACAGCCAGCGCGCCAGCGCCGAAGTGAAGGCACTCGCCGTCGCCCGCGCGGAAGAACTCGGCCGCAAGGCAGAAGCGCTTCAGGCACTGCGCCAGACGCTGCTCGAACTGGCGGAGCGCTGCCATGGGGACGACCGCCCCGATTGCCCGATCATCGAGCGCATGTCTGGCGAGGACGACCGCGACGCCGCGGGCGTTCGATGAGGAAACCAGGACCCGGATATGGCTCGGTAGGCGGCAATGGACCGCATTGCCTGTTTACCCGCCTGCGTTGACATTGAACGCAGACGTCGGCTTTGCTGGCGAGAGCTGCCGCTCATGCGCGAGCCTGGAACGGCACGAGTTGGTCGGCCCCTGCCGCGCTCACCCCTGTCGCCAAACACATGTTTCACGACAGGGGACGACGCAAACGGATTGCAGTTCCATGACGACGCCCGATTATGTACGACAAACCCTGTCGCCTTGATCTAATGCGCGACAACATCAATTCAGAGGTTTGTCGTACATGCTCATCGGGTACATGCGTGTCTCATCGGTCGACGATCGCCAGTCGGTCGACCTGCAGCGCGATGCTCTCATCGCCGCCGGCGTCGATGAGCGTCATCTCTATTCCGACAAAGCATCGGGCGCACGGGACGATCGCCCCGGGCTGAAGGCTTGCCTGGAGTACCTGAAGCATGGCGACACGCTGATCGTTTGGAAGCTCGACCGCCTCGGGCGATCCCTGGCCAACCTTCTGACGATCATCACCGACCTGAAAGACCGGGGCGTGGCGTTCTGATCACTGACGGAGCAGATGGACACGTCGACGCCCCATGGAGAATTGCTGTTTTCGCTTTTCGGCGCGCTTGCTCAATATGAACGCGCGCTCACGCGCGAACGGGTGATGGCGGGTTTGGCAGCAGCTCGGCGGCGCGGTCGGCACGGGGGGCGTCCACCTAGCATCAACGCGGAAACGATCGAGCAGATCACTGACGCACTCAATGCTGGTGCAAGCAAGGCGTCAGTGTGCCGGTCCTTCAAGGTGCCCCGATCGACCCTCATCGGCACGCTTGATCGGATTGGCTGGACGGGGCCAGCCAAGGCCTGAGCAGATGCCCCGCCGTTCTGTTCTGACCGAGGCGCAACATGCCGAGTTGTTCGCCTTGTCCGAAAACGAAGCCGACCTGGTGCGGTACTGGACGCTCGGTGTCGACGATCTGCGCGCCATCACGAGCCGAAGGCGTCCCCACAACCGACTCGGTTTTGCGCTACAGCTCTGTGCCTTGCGCTATCCCGGCCGGCTGCTGAAGCCCGGCGAATTCATCCCGGATGCTCCTCTCAGGTTCGTCGGGGATCAGCTCGGCATCCCGAGACAGCCACGATGGTGCGCGGGCAAATGAGCAAATATGTGCGGCATCTCGGCAGCCTGGTCGAGGACCTGCTCGACATCGCACGCATCGACCAAGGCAAGATCGCGCTCAAGAAGGAGCATCTGTTGCTCCAGGATCTGCTGACCTTTGCCGTCGAAGGATCACGCCATCATATCGATGCGGCCAGCCATGAGCTGATCCAGGATGTCGCGCCTGAGCCGATCTGGCTGGAGGCCGATCATGCCCGGCTTGCGCGGGTCGTCGGCAATCTCCTCACCAACGCCGCCAAATACACGCCTGCGGGCGGAGAAATTCACCTCTCCGCGAGGCGCGAAGAGGATCAGGTCCGCATCGAGGTCGCCGATACGGGCGTCGGCATCCCGGCGGAGATGCAGGCCCGGATCTGAGATCTGTTTGCCCAGATCGATGGGTCCAACCAGCGCACGCAGGAAGGACTTGGGATCGGACTCGCGCTCGTCAAACAGTTGGTCGAGCTCCACGGCGGGACGATCACGCTCAAGCGCAGCGCGCCGGGAGAGGGCAGCGTTTTCGAGGTCGTCTGAGGCGGGCCGCGACCTCTACGGTCCATCGTCCCCAGGCTCGGCCACTCCTGTTGTTCGCTCCTTTTCGAACCCGTGCATGCCCCACCACCACTGCAGCGCGATGATCGCGCCTTTGGCGGGCTGCAACAGGCCAAGAAGCAGAACAAGCGCCAGCGGTACGATGATCGCCATCATCGCGATGACCGAGAGCGCGAAATCGCGGGCCAGCGCGATGATGAGGGGCGCCATGAGGTGACCGGTCACGATGATTGCCACATAGGCCGGGAAGTCGTCCGCGCGTTGATGGCTCCAGTCCTGGCCGCAGTGTGCGCAGATGGTCACAGGTTTGAGGAATCGGTAGAATAGGTGCGCTTCGCCGCACCTTGGACAGCGGCCGCGCACGCCGCGTAGCGCGGCGGTACCCAGCGTTTCGGGCAGAGCGCAGTCTCGACGGTTCGGCCCGATGAACTGGGCGGGCGGGGCGCCGGCCGGACGATTACGGCGATCGAATGGCGTTCGGGTGAAAGCAGGCAAGATCATCTCGCTGCTATCGAAAAGAGAGGCAAGGCTGGACGGCAGACAGCCCCAGGAATCATATGGCTTTTACACTCAAATGTGAAGGCGCAGTTAAGATGTATAAAACATCATTCCGACGTCCGAAATGTGCGATCGATCTGATTAAAGCGGCGATCCGAGAGCCTGCGCTGCGTCGTCCAGATCCGCCTCCGCGATGACATAGCTGTCGCCCTCTCCGGCAAAGAAGAGGTTCAGTTGCGCCTCGCTTCGGGCTTCTGGCGCGGGACCATGGTGCGCCTCGTCCCAATGCGCCTCGACGAAGCTCCACAAGGCCGCGCTGGCCGCTGGCTGATCGTCATAGATGCCTACCTTCTCCGTCCCCTGGAAGACGATCACCAATACCGTAGCCAGCACAGCCTTCTTCGCCCTTGAACCGTTGCCTTTCATGGGATTCCGCACGAACCTGCGACGCTTCAGGCACCCCGTGCGGCTTTCATTCGCCCTCCGGCAAGATGGGCAAAGAATGAGCGGGTTCAACAGGCTGAATTAAGACCATTTTGGAGCTAAACCATTTGCCAATATGCTTGTGCTAGGAAGTGTCGAACGCGCGGGAACAGGTGTCGTCTCAAGCGCGTACTGGACATGGCAAGAAAGACATAGAGACTCATGGCGCAGTTGACGCAGATGGAAATTGCCAATTGGCTTGCGATTTACGTTGGCGTCGGCCTGTGCTGCGCGCTCGCAGTTTCGCTGTCGGTCGGGGTGCTTCTCGGACAGCTGGTTCAGGAGCGTGCCTGGCGCCAAATTCACGATGTGCGTGGAGCAGCATTGTTTCTGCCCCGGACCTGGTGGCGCTGGCAGAAACTCTATTTGCTGTCGACGCCGGTCACCTTGGGCATTGTGGCATGGTTCGCCGCGACGCTCCGCTGGTCCTGAGCAGAGGCGAGGGCGCTCGCCGTATCATTATTGCCTGATGCGCCGGGCTCACAGGCCTAAGGCGGTTCGCACGATATCCGGTACGGCACCGCGCTCAAGCGCGTCGGGCCCGAGGCTAATCAGCGGCGCGATCATCTCGAGGCGCGGATGGATGGCGGCCTTCACCGCCAGAAAGTTCTCGTCGAGGGCGCTCTGCGCCGCAACGACCAGCTGCCGGATCTCGCCGGTCTCTCTCGACTGCGCTTCAAGCAGGAAGTCGGGCCGACAGGCGCCTTGCGGGGTCAACTGGTCGAAGAGCGGCTTTTCGATCACGAGATCAATACCGAGGCGATCGAGCCCTCGTCGCGCGTCAAGCAGGCCGCGATAGAGAGATCGCTCGAATTCGGAGGCAACCGGCACGAAACGCTGGCCTGAGAGGATGGGCTGCGCATAGGCGCGCAGCGCCGCATAGCCGTCGGCCTCGGGATATTCGCCGACCACGACTAGCACTAGGTAAGGACCTTTGATCGGGTTGCCGCGGATCGATGGGGACTGCACCCGATTGGCGAGCACCAGCGGCTCGGCGCCCGCGACATGGATGGTCGCACCCTGCACCGCTGTTGCGTAGAGCGCGAGGAACGCCTGTGGTGCGTGACCCGGTGGCCACTGATGGGATAGCGCGCGCAGGCCTGCGAACACGCGATTATTGTGAAAGGGGCGGGCATGTGTCCATAAGGCGCGGCCGAGCTCGATGCCGGGTGCAAGCTCGATCCGCGCGGCCGCCGCGCTCAGGGCCCTGAATTCTTGTGCAATGGAGCGTTCGGGCGGCTCCGCCCCAAGCGGCGGCGTGCGATGGACACCGGCCAGGGTCATAAGGCGCCAGAGAAGGCGGGCGAGACGCGGCACCGTCGCGTTGCGTGTCCTGTCGTCGATACTGTCGGCCTGCGGCTTTTGCGCCAGCTTCTCGGGGGCTGGCCGCAGCACTTCGAAATAGCCTTCCGGGGGATCGGCCGGCGAATGGGGTGTACGGATCTCCGAAATGCGATTGGTCGCCTGCTCGCGAAAGAAGGGACATTGGGAACGATGCTCGGGCCGGTCTGCGCCCGTCAGGCGCCGCAGATAATAGGTTTCAGCTTCCGACAGGAAGGCGGGGGTCAGGACCGGCGGCCGGGTGTCGGGACCCAGGCAGTCGCATGCGATCCACTTGGCGCCGATCCGTGCTTGCTGGACCAGCGCGATCCCCGCCTCTTCATCGCCGCGCGAGCCTTCGCCCGTATACCAGCGCACCAGTGCGGACCGCACGAGGTCGGGAAGGGGGATGCGACGACCTTTTTGTCCGTCGCCCTGCCGGTCGATCAGCCACATGGAGAAGCCCTTTTGGAGCGCAATGGGCAAAGTCTGACCAGGCGCCGCGGGATTGACAACGGGATTTGGGTTCACCTCCACTCGGAAGGACAGGTTTCGGGAGGTTTTATGAAGACCGCGCTCCTTGCTGCACCGCTGCTCACCATCACCCTCGCGGCCCCGCTTGCCGCCGCCAGCCCGCAAGGTTCGCCGCGCACCGTTCAGCTCATCACGATGGGCGTGCCGGCGCCGCCACGCCTGCCGGCCGCTACGGGCTCAGATGGCACAGACCGCCCGGACACGCCCGCGGTGGACGAAGGAGCTCCGCTCGCCGAGGCACGTGCAGCCGCGCTTCCAGCCTCGTTCAGCGTCCATGATCTCAGCCGCAAATGGGTGCAGTTCCAGATGGCGCAGACCTACGGGCAAGTGGCCCCCGGCGAGACCTCGCCGGTCGACGTGTCGGCTTCCGGGGCGGCGCCGCCAGTTGCGGCCGCGCCCGGCGTTTCTGCCGAGCCGACGCTGGAGGCGATACCCGTCCCTGCGTGGATGCGCGGCGGACTGGCCTTTGCCAGCGCCGCAACCCGATACACGGCAGGATGCTATGCCGTAGGCTATCGGCCGGCTGGTTTCCTCAGCGCCCAGGCGGAGATCCGGCGGGCGGGCTATTACGGGATGATGAGCGCGATCGCGTGCCAATATGGCATCCCGGTCGGCCTTTTCGACGCCATGATCATCCGCGAAAGCCGCTACAATGACCAGGCCGTTTCGCCGAAAAATGCCTATGGATTGACCCAGCTCATGCCCGGCACGGCCGCGGGGCTGGGCGTGGATCGCTACGATATCGAGCAGAATCTGCACGGCGGCGCGCGCTATCTGCGCAGCCAGCTCGATCGCTTCGGCCAGGTCCATCTGGCGTTGGCGGCCTATAATGCCGGGCCGGGACGGGTGCGGGGCGGCCAGGTGCCGCGGATCGCCGAGACCCAGGCCTATGTCGACGATATCCTCCTCAACTGGCGGCGCTTGAGCGGTTTCACGCGGACGGCCAGTGTTACCGGCCCATCGTTGCCGCCGACTCCAACATCGCCGCGTTTCAATGGACGCAGCGCGATCGTTTCGCGCTTCTGAGGCGAGACCGAGCCGACGGACGCCGGTGCGAACCGCGCGGACGGCGTCCGTCAGTCAATCCAGGCGGAAGCTCTGCTCCATGCGGGCGCGACGCTCGATGATCGCGATGACCTCGCGTACCACCCGGTCAACGACGCCGTCGCGCAAGGGGCCTGCCCATTCGCGGCGGATCTCGGTGCCATCCATGCCTTCCACGTCGTTGAGCGCATGGACAAGCGAGAGCGGCAGGCTCGCGAACACCTCGGAAATCATCTGCATCATCGTCGAGAATCGGCCGTCATGGAGAAGGTCCAGGTCGCGAAGAGTTTCGACACCGAGAACGGCCTGGATGAACCCGATTTGAAGGACATGAAGGATCGTCTGAAACTCGACGAGCGTCATGCTCTCACGGGTGGAAGGATCGGCGGTGGGCCGCAGAAGATTAGACAGGCGGTTGCGCCTGATGCCGGTCTTGAGCGCCAGTTTCCGCACGCTCACATTTTGATCCGACATCGCCTGAAGAATGTAAGGAATATAGTCCCTGAAGGGGATCGCAGCGCTCTCTTCAGCGGACTTGCTTTCGTCCGTCGAGGAAAGTGCCCCGCTGCTGGCAAGGGATGTCATGAACCGGCCCCCTGATCCTGCTCCGTGAGAGCACCAAATCACAGCGAGAAACGCTTTGCAACAACCTCTGACCTGAATTTCTTTATAGGTATCGGCTAAGCCATTGGAACGGATGGACTTACCTGTTGCGAATCGCTCGCAATTTTTCCGGCGGCCTGGGTAGGCGGTAAATCGAGCCCCTGTTCGCGCAGCTTCGCTACGACGGCCTTCGCCTTCTGCTCGACGATATAGTCGAACAGGAGAAGCGACAGCATGTCGCCGGCGGACATGCCCTGCCCGAGTTGCTTGGCCAGAATATGCTGGGCCTCGCTGAGGTTCTCGGCGCTGCTCGCGGTAACGCGCAGTTTGATACGAATGCCGCCTTCGGTGGGGATCTTGTCCAGATGCGAGCGAAGCACATCGGAATCATGATCCATGGCCGCGGCGGAGGCGGCGCGGGCATTCACCAGCGTCGCGAGCGTCTGGTAAGAATGGGTTTCGTTCGAGCGCAGCCGCACGCTTTCGGTGGTGAGGCGGAAGAAGTGCTCGGAGATATCGATGCTGACCTGTCGGGGGAAACCTACTCCCGCCGCGTCCTGTCCCTGTGACGTTTTGTAACCCTGCCCCACTCGACCCCCCTGAGTGCCGGATCCCGCGTCCTTGCTACGCGGCACGAACCTCATGCCGATTCCACGGTAGAACTTAACCGTTAACCAATCTTATCGCAAATTTTCGCGAGTCGCGCGGGTGGCTCGGATTTCGGGCCAGCGTGGCGCGCGCTGGTGATCGTCCTGGTCTGCACGGCGGGCCACCCCGGCTCGCAGCGCGTACCGGAGCGGTTCGCGCGCGGCGCCAAGCGACTCGGGCTGGAAGAAAAATTCATGTCTCCCGCAACGCGCCGAGCCGGGGAAGGTTGCTCGGCCGGCGAGCGAGGGGACAGCCTTCGATTGGGCGCGGAACCGCCGCGTCTCAATCGGAAGGAAATGCTCATGCAACAGGTACTGAAGCATGGCGGGCGGGTAGAGCTTGCGATCCTCGTGATCGCGGCGCTGGCCTTCGCGCTGCTCATGTTCGCCGGACCGGCCTTCGCCGGCGCCGACACCACCTTCGACACCGCGCTCACCAAGTTCACCGACTTCCTCGAGGGATCAGGCGGCAAGATCATCACCGTGCTCAGCCTCGCCGGCGGCGTGGTCGCGCTCGCCTCGGGCCGCTTCTCGATGGGCCAGATCGCCATCCCGGTGGGCGTCGGCGTGGGCGCCGGCACCGGCGTGCCGATCGTCACCTCGACCGTCACCGCAACGATCTGACGTGGGTTCGGCCGGCGGCGTAGCAGCGCCGACGGTCCAAATGGAGGGTGGTGCGATGTCTGCGGACAAATATGTCATTCCAACTCATCTGGATGATCCAGAACTGATCGGGCTGTGGACCCTGGATGAGTTCCTCGCGATGGTGATTCCGTTCACCTGGGGGATCCTGTCTCAGCATATCCTTATCGGCATTTTGCTCGCTGGAGCAGGCTGGTGGGGCTTGAAGCGCGCTAAGGCGGGACGGGCGGCATCCTGGCTGCTGCACATGGCCTATTGGCACCTTCCGGCCGGGTTCACCGGCATGAAGGCGACACCGCCCTCCTACCTTCGACTGATGGCCGGCTGACATGGAGATCGCCAACAGCCACGCGCAAAGCCAGCGCGTTCTCAAGCAGCGCAACCTCCTCGTCGCCATCGCCGGCGTGCTCGCAGCGCTTACCGCCATCCTCTTCCTGATGGTAGCGACCCGCGATCGGGAGATCGTCCTGCAGCCGATCCTGCGATCGCCGCTCACAGTCAGCAGCGCCGGGGTCGGCCGCGAGTATCTGGAGATGGTCACGCGCGACGCCGCGGTGCTGACCCTCGATCGATCGCCGAGCAACCTGGAATACTGGATGAAGTCGGTTCTCGATATCACGGCGCCAAGCGCACAGGGGCGGCTCAAGGCGGACCTTCTCAAGATCGTCAACGAGCAGCGCGGATCCTCGATCGCGCAGTTCTTCGCGATCCAGTCGATGAAGCTCGATCCGGACAATCTGACCTCGGACGTGACGGGCGACCTGCACACGATCGTAGGGAGCAAGGTCATCTCCAAGGACCGCCGGACCTTCCGCTTCAAATGGAAATATTCGGGCGTCTCACTGCAGCTCGTCGGCTTCGGGATGGTGTCCAAAGCCGAGGAAGGAGATCAATGATGAGTGCTATCGCCATCGGCAGCACGGCTGCCGGCGCAGCCTTGTGCTCCCGATATTATTGCCATGCGAGCCGTTTCATGGGCGCGGGACTGGTCGCGGTCGGCCTGCTCCTGATCGCCGAACCCGCCTGGGCGGACCAGACGATCATGGCGTCCGACAGCAGCCAGGTCGACTGCCAGGCGTCGGCAAAGGACCTGACCCGCATCAGCCTCGTCGAGGACGAGTTCGCCAGCGTCTCGAAGATCTCCACCGGCAACCCGACAGACGATTTCAGCGTCGTCAACGAACCGGTGCGCGGCGACATCTATCTGTCGGTACCCGAGGGTTTCGGGCGGCCCGCGCTCTCCTTCTTCGGCACGACCAAGCGCGGCTATGTCTACAAGTTCGTTTGCCGCATTGGCGGCGAGCAGGCGGCGCAGGTCTTCGTTTCCAACCCGGCGATCGCGAAAGATCGCTCGGGTGAGGCGGTCGCCACCACTGCCAAGGCCGGCCCGCAGGATGCAGCCGTCGAACTCGTTCAGGCAATGTATTCCAATAGCATCGTCGATGGCTACGAGATGCGGCAGCGCACTTTGCGCCCGGTCTTCGTCGGCGGGCTCAAGGTCCAGATGATCGCGGAATATCGGGGGCAGGAGCTCACCGGCAAGGTTCTGCGCATCGAGAATATGAGTAACGCGCCGATCGCGCTCAACGAAGGCGCGGTCGCGCCGCGCAGCGCGCTCGCCGTCTCCATCGCCGAGTCGACGCTCGCGCCCGGCAAGGTCACCACGGCCTATCTCGTCTCGCAGAGCGGGAGGTAGTCATATGGCACTCGCGGACATTTTCTCGCGCACCCGTCGAACCCTGGACGGTCCCGATGAAGAGACAGAGAATGTTTCTCCCGTAACCGGCGAAATCAGCAGCAACGAGGCGACCCGCAAGAAGCAGCGGTTGCTGCTCGCGGGCGTTGCCGGCGCGGGGCTGGTGCTCTCGTCCTTCTGGATCTTCGGGGGCAACGACAAGGACGCGGCCGAAGACGACGACGGCGAAAAGGTCGAGGTGTCGACCAAGGATCTCGTGAACCGCAACCTCTCCCAACAGGAGTGGATGGGGATGTCCGAGAACCAGTTCCAGTCGATGGAAAACCAGCTGAAGTCGGTGAATGCGCAGCAAAACCGCGTCGACGCGCTGGCAGCCCAGGTCGAGGCGCTGAAGGGGCAGAACCAGGCCCTTCAGGCCGACGGCCAGCGGGTCTTCTCCGCCTACCAGGCCGAGAACGAACGACTCAAGCGCGAGGCGGCCCAGCAGCGGGCGGCACCGCCGCCCCAACCAGGTCCAGCCGCGCTTTACGGTCCGGGCGGGACCCAGGCCTATCGGCGGCCCGATGGCACGCCGGGGGCGGCCGGGCCCGCCGGCGCGCCGATGGGCGGCGCGGAGGTCAAGATGGTGAACTTCCAGACCACCGAGACCGGCAATGCCTCGCGCGTCGCCAAGGGCAACACGGTCTATACCGACAGCGTCAATTACCTGCCGCCCAACAGCTTCGCATCCGCCAAGGTGATCGTCGGCGTCGATGCCAGTGCCGGCGTCAACAGCCAGTCCGACCCGCTTCCGGTCGTGCTGCGCGTGACAGGCCCTGCACGCAGCGTCTTCCAGAATGGGCGCCTGCTCACCACGAAGATCGAGGGCTGCCTCATCAACGGAGCGGCGCGCGGCGACCTTTCGGCCGAGAAAGTCTACGTCAAACTGCAGAAGATGACCTGTCCGCAGCCCGGCGGCCGCTACGCGGTCTCGGAGGTCAAGGGCTTCATCGCCTTCGGCGGCAAGACCGGGGTGCGCGGCCGGGTGGTCTCGCGCGAAGGCGGGCTGGTGACGCAGGCCTTCATTGCCGGCCTCTTCGGGGGTTTTGGCCGCGGCTTCTCCGCAAACGCCAATTCGGTGTTCCAGGGCACCAACATCACCACAAACGGCAAGCGCGACAAACTCTCGGCGGGCGAGATCCTGGAGGGTGGCTTCGGGGAAGGCGTCGCCCAGACCGGCGACATGGTCTCGAAATATCTGATCGAGCGCGCCGAACAATATCAGCCGGTGATCGAGATGCCGACTGGCATCGATGTCGAAATCGTCTTTCTGGAGGGTGTCTATGTCCGTAACTGATCGCCTTCGCGCCGCTGTTGCGCGTACGCCCTGGAGCTATGGCCTCATCGCCCTGCCGGTGGTGGGACTGGGCGCCGCCGCCATCGCTGCCGCTGCCGTTCCGACCGAAGACAGCCAGGTAGCGGGCCTGCTCAAGGCCCGGCTGCCCAAGACCGAGATCAGCGCGGTTAACTGCGCCAAGGTCGCAGGGCTGTGCGAAGTGACGGCCGGCGCCAACCTCTTCTATGTCGATCGCGGCGCCCGCTATCTGGTCATCGGCCGGGTATACGACATGGAAACGCGGCAGGACGTGACCGCCGCACGCCTCCTGGAGATGAACCCCGACATGCTGGTCGGCGGCGCCGCCAAGGCCAATGCGACGACCGCGCTCGGCGGCGAGGCGGACGCTTCTCCCGTCGCACCCACCGCCGGCGCGCGCCGTGTCTCCGTGCCGGTGCGGCCGGCCACGCTGTCGCTCGCGGGGCTGCCCCGCGACGGAGCGATCGTCTGGGGCAACAAGGCATCGAGCCAGTCGGTCACGGTCTTTACCGATTTTCGCTGCGGCTACTGCCGCGCGCTTACCAGCGTGCTGCGCAGCATGGACGTCAAGGTCATCGAACGGCCCATTTCGGTCCTGGGCAGCCGGGATCTGGCCGACCGCGTCTATTGCGCCAAGAACCGGGAAGAGGCGCTCCACGCCGCCTATTCCGGTGCGCCCTTCGAAAGCGGCGGCAAATGCGACACGCGCGGTCTCGACGCTAACGAGCAGTTCGCCCGCAGTCATGGACTGAGCGGGACCCCGGTGATCGTCCGCAGCGACGGCGCGATGCTTGAGGGCTACCGACCCAAGGACGTGCTCGAAGCGTGGCTGAAGGGAGCCAAGTCGTGAAGGGCCGCGCCACTCGCTGGCATGCTGGCCTGGCGCTCGCCGTCCTGCCAGTCATGGGGGGCTGCGCCTCGTTCGGCAGCAATATCGCGGGGAGTTTTTCCTGCCCTGCGCCGGACGGAATTTGCGCGCCGTCGTCATCGATCGACGACCGGGCACTGGCCCTTATCACGGCTGAAGCGCCGGACGCCGTGCCGTCAGCGGCGGGACCCTATCGCGATCCCGACATGGGAGGGGGGAAAGCCGCCCGGACGGCGGTGGCAAGCCCGCGGCGCATGCCGGTGTCGATCGGAGAGGCGGGCCGCACACGGGAGAAAGTGCTGCGGATCGTCTTCCAGCCCTATATCGACGAGCGCGGCCGGTTGCACGAGACGAGCGCCGTCCATGCCGTGGTCGCGCAAGGCAAGTGGCAGCAGCAGGCTATCGCGGACGCGTCTGGCCTCTCCTCCCGCAATGAGCGCGCCGCGGCCTATGCGGGCGAGACGCTCGCCGACGCGGTCGATCGGACCGAGACGGAGCGCTTCTCCCCCGCCGAAGGCCTGCCTGACCCGGCGGCTGTCGCTGCCGCGCGGGCGCGTGCGACGGCAGATCCGGTTGCCAGCATCAAGAGCGCTGTCGCGGCCCGGCTTTCGCCAAGGCCCGATGCGCGGGCGCGGCGCAAGGTCGCAGCGACGCCCCCGCAACCCGTCAGCGCTGCGGCCCCGTCCGCCGAACCGACTGCTCCTCCCGCGGCAGCGGCTGCACCGCCGACACGCGCGGTCCCGTCCGCTCCACAGGCTGCGGCAGTCCCTGGCGCTCCCGCCAAGACGACCGCCGGCGCGGAAGCGGCGGCGCGGGTGAAAGCCGATAGCCGGTACCAGGCGGTGGCGTCGCAGGCACAGGATGGTGCGCGGGCAGCGGCCACGGGCGCGCAGGCGCCCGATCTGCGGCCGGTGCTCAAGCCCACGGTGAATTCGGCCCCATTCCCCGGTGCCGTCGCGGAGGAGAACTGACATGGCGAAAGGCGGCTTTTTCGACAGCATGCTCTCGGGGCTCTTCGGCGATGCGGCGCGTCCCGATCATGACCGGCCCGCGCTCGGCGTTCCCATGCTGGCGCACTGGCTGCCCTATCGCAGTTATGATCCCAAGACGGGGATCTTCTACAACAGCGCCTCGCGCGGTTTCGTGATCGAGGCCGCTCCAATGGTGGGCGCTGACGAGCGCACCGCGGAGATCATCACGCAGTTCCTGTCCGAAGGCATTCCCGCGCCGGGCTGCATCCAGTTCCATCAGTGGATGAGCCCGCGCGTGGGGGAGGCGCTGAGCAAATGGTATCTGCCGCGCTATGCCGCACGCGGCGTCTACGAACGGATGGCCAAGCACCGGGTCGATTTCCTCAGCGACGGCGTATGGCAGTCGCTCTCGAAGGACGCGCCCTTTTGCCTGCGCCATCACCGCGTGGCGATCTCCTATTCGACGCCCGAGAGTTCGTCGGTGTCCGATGACGACATCGTCTCGGTCATGGAGGGCCTCGTCTCCGCGCTGGCTTCGGTGGGGGTCACGACCCGGCGCATGGATCCGGTCGCGCTGATCGCCTGGATCGACGACATCACCTCACCGACCACGGCTGCCGGCGAGGACGTCGTCAGCTACAATCCCTTCGATCCCATCGCCGACCAGGCCATTCGCCGCGACATCGAGCTCCGGGTCGAACCCGACCGGATGCTGCTGCGCACCGAGCGGTTCCGACCGACCGGCAAGGTCCACGAAGGGGCCCCGGAGATCGGCGAAATTTATCCCGATGTCTTCGACGTGCGCTCCTTCTCGGTGCGCAACCTGCCCAATCGCTGGGCGCCCTGGGACATGGCGAAGCTCGTGGGCGACATGTTCACCGACAAGCTGCGCATGCCGTGCCCGGTCGCGACGAACCTGTGCGTTGAATATCCGGACACCCAGGCCTCGTCGAACAAGGCGAGTTTCAAGTTCATGCGGACGACGAGTCTCGCCGATGCCAAGTCCGCGCGTTTCCTGCCGCAGCTGCGCGACCAGAGCCGAGAGTGGCGCTTCGTCAACGACGAGATCCGGCAGGGCCGCAAGCTCGTGCGGGTGTTCTTTTCGGTCACGTCCTTCTCGCCCAAGGGGCGCGGCGACGCCAACGAACGCGTGCTCAAATCCGTCTACCGCGCGGCGGGCTGGGACCTGCTCGACGACCGCTACCTGCAGGTGATGGGCCTGCTCTGCACCATGCCCATGACGATGGCCAACGGCCTGTCGCGCGATCTCGAGCGGATGAAGCGCATGCGCACGCTGCTCACCACCACCGCAGCCAATCTCGCGCCGCTGCAGGGCGAATATCTGGGCGGCCATGTGCCACATCTCCTGATGGTGGGACGGCGCGGCCAGCCCTTCTTCTGGTCACCCTTCGAAAACGCGGCGGGCAACCATAATGTCGCGGTCTTCGGCAAATCGGGATCGGGCAAGTCGGTGGCCTTGCAGGAGCTGTGCGCTTCGCTGTGCGGCGCTGGCGCGAAAGTGGTCGTGATCGACGACGGCCGATCCTTCGAGCATTCGGCCAAATTGCAGGGCGGCGCCTTCGTCGAGTTCACCATGAGCTCTGGCTTCTGCCTCAATCCCTTCTCGATGATCGACGAGGCCCAGGCGGCGGAGGACGAGGACTATCTGCTCGACTGCATGGCGATGCTTAAGGCCATCGTGAACCAGATGTCGCGCCACATCGACCGTCTCAACGATACCGAGCGCGGCCTTATCGATGGCGCGGTCAACACGGTTTGGGAGGCGCACGGCCGAAGAGGATCGATCGACCTTGTGATCGAGGCGCTCGATGCAACCGGCAACGCGCTCGCGCACGACCTCGGTATTGCTATGCGCCCCTTCTCGGCGGCGGGCACCTACGGCCGGTTCTTCCAGGGGGAGGTCAGCTTCGAACTGAAGGCGCAGCTCACCGTCTTCGAGCTCTCGGATCTCTCGGCGCGCGAAGAACTGCGCAGCGTGGTCCTCACCGCCATCATGTTCATGTCGCAGCAGGTGATGCGCAAGGTCGATCGCGCAATCCCCAAGGCACTGCTGCTGGATGAAGCCTGGCAGCTGCTGCGCGGCGGGGCCATGGCCGACTTCATCGAGACCTATGCGCGCACCTGCCGGAAATATGGCGCCTCGCTCGTCACCGCCACGCAGTCGCTCAACGATTATTACAAGTCGGCGGGGTCAATCGCGGCGCTGGAGAACAGCGACTGGTTCGTTATTCTCCAGCAGAAGCCGGAAACGATAGCCGATTTCAAGAAGCATGATCGCTTCGAGATGGACGATTATACCGATGCGCTGCTGCGCTCCTTGAAGCGCAACGGCTTCGAATATTCGGACATCATGATCAAGGGACCCGAGACGCTGGCGGTTGGTCGCCTGGTTCTGGATCCCTATTCGGCCACATTGTTTTCCTCGAGCCCGCAGACCTTCGCCCGGATCGAGGCGCTGATCGGCGAGGGTCTCAGCATGGACGAGGCGATCGAGCGCATCGCCTTTCCCGACAATCCCGAGAAATGGGCGGCCAATGCGGAGAGTGATCCCGACGTCGCAATCGCTGCGGAGTAGGTCCGGTGGCATCCATCCCGAGCGAAGAGACGCTTAAGCCAAGCCCACCGGCGGCGACTACCCCGTGCATCCGGCTCGACCTGCGCACGATCCTCTATTGGTATCTCCACCTTTTCGGCTTCACCCTGTCGTCGCTGCTGATCAGCTGGGGATTGTTCTTCCTCTTCTTCCTGGCGATCGGCGGCTTCTCGATCGACGGCATGATGCACCAGCTGGCCAATATGGCGAGCCGCTACGTCGCCGCGGACCCAGCGCGCATCGCATCGTTCAAGCAGGTGCTGGCCTGCGCGCAGCTTCTCCTGGCCGGCGCGATCATCGTGCTGCGCCGACATCTCATCATTCCGCGTCATGTGTCTGAAGGGAACCGTTCCCATGGCTGAGCAGGCTGAACTCGATCTTCCTCCCGTCCCCGCGCCGTCTGGCAAAGCCACGCGCTCGCGCCGCCGGACCCTTTTCGCAGGATTGACCCGCTGGCAGATGCTGGGCGGGCTCCTGCTGCTCGCGGCGCTCGTCTGGGCGATGTGGGTGACCCGGCAGGTGAGTGCCCGGCCCGATCATATCGTCTCGGTCAAGCTCTCCGAACTGGTCGGAGAATATGTCGAGGCGCAGCGCTACTCGGCATCGCCACCTGAGCGGGTCAAGGCCGAGATGCAGGCCTTCATGGCATCGCTCGACAAGGAGCTTGCGCGTCGCAGCGCCCATGGCGACGTCATCCTCGTCGGCGAGGCTGTGCTCAGCAAGAATGTCGATGACATCACGGAAACGGTGAAGAAGGCGGTCTACGCCTCGGGCGTGCCGATACCCAAGCGGATAACGGCCGAGGAGCTGCAGCGCCTGCAGCAAATGAGCCTGCAGGCCGCGCCCGAGATGCCCGTGCCGCAGGATCCGCGGACGGCCGCGCCGGCGAGCGCCGCACAAGCCACTGCCCAACCGGTTCCATCCGTCCTTCCCCCGGCCGTTGGTGCCCAGGGAGCCACCGTGTCGAGCTTTGGAGCGCCCGATGTCGGCCCTGCTCAGTGACAAGGGCGAAACCGCGATGGTGCCGGCTCGCGCAGCGCCGGCCTGGCGACCGCGCAAGCATCTCTGGACGGCGCTGGGGATCCTGTCGGTCGGCACCGTGGTTCTGGGGGCGATCGCGGATTGGCGCGACCGTCATGCCTTCCTCATCAACACGAGCGAGTCTCTGCCGAACTGGGCGTTCCTCATCGATCGGGGCCGACTGCCGGCCCGCGGTGACTATGTCTTCTTCGACCCGCCCGCGACCGCTCTCGTCCACCGTCATTTCGGAGCGCGGCCCGCTATGTTCGGCAAGCTGGTTTATGGTCTCCCCGGCGATGTCGTTTCCCATAGCGGGAACGACGTCCTGATCGGCGGGCGCATGGTGGCGCGCATGAAGCGAGCCTCGCGCCTGGGCGAGCTGTTGACGCCCGGCGCGACCGGGCCGGTCCCGGCGGGCTGCTATTTTGTCGGGACGCCGCACAAGGACGGGTTCGACAGCCGCTATGCCGACATCGGATTCGTCTGCGTGCGCCAGATTATCGGGACCGGGGAGCCGCTCCTATGAGGCGCACCATCCTGCTGGCGGCGACGACCGCATGCCTGGGCGGCACGACCCTGCTTCTTGTCGGCTCCGCCAGCGAGGCGCGCGACTATGGAACGGCAGGGCAGGCCTTTCCAATCATCGAGCCTGATCTGCTCGCGACGATCGAGGCGCGGCTGCGCCGTGCCGAAGCGAGCGGCGAACTGGCGCGAACCAACGCGCTTTTCGCCAAGCGGGTCGAGGCTAAGGTGCGGCGGCCAGATCCCGTCGCCGGTATCTCGCCGGCCCAGGAGACGCGCAGCTGGGATTTCGATCCCTCGGTTCGCATCGACCATGATGTCCGCGACCAGAAGGGGAATATGATCGCAAGGGCGGGTCAGAAGGTGAACCCGCTCGATTTCGTCGGCATTCATCAGGATCTTGTCTTCGTCGATGGGGACAATGCCGAGCAGTTGGCCTGGGCCTGCGGCAAATATAGCGACGTGAAGGCGAAGATCATCTTCGTGAAGGGATCGCCGATCGAGGCGATGTCGCAGCGCAAGCGGCGCTTCTATTTCGACCAGGAGGGCAAGCTCACCGGCCGCTTCGGCATCGAGCACACGCCCGCCGTCGTCAGCCAGGCGGGCCGCGTGATGCGGGTCACCGAACATGCGCTCAAGGGGAGGGCGGGCTGATGCCCTTGTGGCTCGACCTCCTGCGCACGCCGATGGCCGCGCCCGAGACAAGCGACCTGCGCCGCATGCGCCGAACCTGGCAGGCGTTGTGCATCCTTCTCGCGCTCGTGGTCGGTGGGTTCGGCCCGCTGCGCCAATGGGTCGGCCGCCCGGCCGTGGCGGCGGTGGCCCTCGCGCTGCTCGTCGGCACGGCGCTCTACACAGCGCTGTATCTGGCTCGCAAGCAGCGCGCTGACACGGCCTATCTCGATCAATTGGGAGAGCGAGAATGACGCGCGGTCTTCGATCCCTGCTCGGCGCTGTGTCGCTTTCCCTGACGCTGATGCTTTTTGCGGCGCCAGCGCAAGCGGCCGGACCGACCTGCAACGGCAAGTTCGTCAATCCGATCACCGACGTCTGCTGGTCGTGCCTCTTTCCCCTGTCGGTGGGCGGCCTCAAGATCTGGCCGAGCGGCCGGCCCGATACCAGCAATCCCGCCTCGCCGGTCTGCGCCTGCGCGGATCCGTTGCCGCGCATTGGCATTGCCGTCGGTTTCTGGGAGCCGGCTCGCCTGGCCGATGTGACGATGAAGCCGTGGTGCTTCCCGAACCTGGGCGGTATTCGCATCGCCCCCGGGTTTGATATCGGGCAGGGCTATCTCGCCGGTCCCTCGATGGTCGGCGGGCGGTCGCAAAGCACGGCCAAGTGGCATGTGCACTGGTACGTCTATCCTCTGCTCTACTGGATGGAGATTCTGACCGACTTCGTCTGCTTCGAGCAGGCGAGCTTCGACATCGCCTATATGACCGAGATCGATCCGCTCTGGCAGGACGATGCTCTCACCACGCTGATTAACCCCGAAGCGATCATCTTCGCCAATCCGATCGCTCAGGCCGCCTGCGCGGGTGACTGCATTGCCGGGACGGTCAACCTACCGCTCGATCCGCTCTTCTGGTGCGCGGGTTGCCAGGGTTCGATGTACCCGCTCAACGGCAATGTCCCGGCCTCGATCGGCCATGTCCAGTCGTCGCGGCTGGCGGTCTCCCGCTTCGCCTACAAGATGCACCGCGAGGCGCTGGCCTGGGGGACGATGGGCTCGAAGGGCCTCTGCAAGAAGTACCTCATGCCGATCATGCGCAAGCAGCAATATCGCTTCCAGATGGTCAATCCGATCCCGACCGTAAGCGGGCGGTTCGCCTGCTCCGCAATCGGGGCTTCCACGATGCCGCCCGATGCGGGTCGCGCCTATCCCGCCGGCGGCGAGGACATGGGCTACCTCGTCTGGCGCAAGCGCAACTGTTGTGTCCTGTAGGGAGGGGTCGATGCGTTTCGCTGCCTGGGGCGTTACTGCCCTGCTTGCTACCGCCGGTGTTTCGGCGCTGCTCGCCCAGACCGTGGACGGTCTCGACGTGCAGGCCATCAAGAAGCGCTCGGTCGACCTCGCCGCGGATGCCGAAGCCTTCGTGAACCACGTCAAGGATCGTGGCGACCAGTTCCGCGAGGAAGCCGTCGCGGTGCGTGAAGCCGGCACTGAAAATATGCGGCAGGTCGCGGCCAAGGATCTGCCCAAGGGGCCGGATGGCGCGATCGATTTCGATGAGATCGTGCAAGGCGCCGCGGGCAATGCCAGCGTCAAGAGTGGCGAGGCGCCGCAATTCATCGTCTTTGCCAGTCTCTCAATGCCGCCGCAGTCGCTGAAGCCGCTTATCCGCGATACGGCGCGCGCTGGCGGCGTCGTGGTGTTCCGCGGCTTTCCGAATAACAGCATGAAGGAGTTTTCGGCTCGGCTCGGGCAGATCGTCGAGCGCCAGGACGAATTCGCCAATGTCGGCGTGGATCCGCGACTGTTCCGAGCCTTCGATGTGCAGGCGGTCCCGACCTATGTTGCCGTGTCGTCCGATTTCGACCTGTGCGCCGGCTTTTCCTGTCAGACCAAGGTGCCGCCCTATGACCGCATGACGGGCAATGTCACGGTGGAGTATGCGCTCAGCAGCTTTGCCGACGGTAATGGTCCCGGCGCCCGCGTTGCCGCCGTTGGCCTCTCGAATATGCGGGCGCAGCGCTGATGCGCCTCGCGATCGCAATCAGTCTGGCGGTCCTGGCCGGGGCCAGCTTCCCCGCGCAGGCGCAGACCACGCTGGAGGAAGCGCGCGAGCAGGGAAAGGCCATGGGAACCGCGGCCAAGGCCAATCCGGTCCTGGTGCCCAGCGACAACGCGCAGGCCGAAGCCGTGCCGGGCTTCTCGGGAACGACCCTCCCGCAGGGCAGCTATTTCGATGACCCGGACAAGCTGATCAACGATGCCCAGGCGCTCAAGTCGAGTAGCGAGCAGTACCAGATCACGACCGACAGCGGCCATGTGCGCCCGACCTTCAGCAATGCTGAGATTCTTTCGACGACCAATCGCGCGACCACCATTGAGGAAGATCCCTCCACCTATCTGGCGGGAGAGGCTTATGGCGGGACGAGCGGAAGCTGCACCGCGCTTCCGCCTGGATCGGGCACGAGCGGCTATTATGAAGCGAGTTGCAACGCGGGCGCCAAGGTAACGACCAACGCCCGCAATTGCACCGTCAATCTGGATGTGCGTACCGATAAGCGGACGATCTACACCTATTACACCGGCCGTTTAAGTTTCCTGCCGAGCGATGGCGGCCCCTATCCGGCCCGTGCCGCGTTCGACGATGAAATCGCCTCGGGAGTCTGCTGGGAAAGCCGACCCATCGACTATTGCGACAATATGGCGGCCTACGGCTACACGGCTGCCGACACCTGCAAGAGCCTGGGCCACACGGCCGTCGAAGTGAAGTGCAGCGCTGAAGCGCAAGGGATTACGGAGGGCGCCTATCACCCCGGCACGGTGATTTCCACCGGCAACTACTGGCTGACCAGGCAGGAGGAACCGGCGGTTCCCGTCATCACCCGCAACGAGGGTCTCTGCGCGGCCTATGCCGGCGACAGCAACTGCGCGCTGGAATCGGAGATCTGCACGGCAAGCGATCCGGTTACCCGGATAGTCGATGGTGTACCTGTCACGCAGCCGTGCTGGGCGTGGCAGCGCAGCTACCAGTGCCACACCATTTCGTCGGCCAACGACTGCTCGGAACTCGAAGCCAATGGCAGTTGCACCTATCAGCGCACCGAATGCCTGGACGAGGATCCTGACGGCGGCCCCTGCAAGGTCCAGGAGAAGATCTATCGCTGCCCGACGCCGTCGGGCACCTCGGCCGACGCCCCACAATATATCTGCGGCGACGACGTCTATTGCATCAACGGCGACTGCGAGCCGATCGAACGGCAGGCCTCGACCGAATTCAAGGATGCGCTGGTGGCGCTGCACTCGATCGACCAGGCCGGCAAGGAGTTCGACGAGACCAATTATCGGGTGTTTTCCGGCACACGCGAGACCTGCCACAAACCGGTATTTGGCCTCATCAACTGCTGTGCCGGCAAGGTTTCGGGATTGGTGCCGGTAGCGGCGGGCGCCGCCGCACTGGCCGGCGGGCCGGCTGCGATCGCGGCCTTCGCCACGCCGTTCCTCGTGTTGTTCGCCTGTTCTCAGGACGAGATGAGGCTCGATATCAAGGACCGGATGGGCTTTTGCCACAATCTGGGCACCTACTGCTCATCGAGTTTCCTGGGCATCTGCAAGACCAAGCGCACGGCCTATTGCTGCTTTGAGAGCAAGCTGTCGCGAATCCTCCAGGAGCAGGGCCGGGTGCAGTTGGGAAAGCCCTGGGGGGCGCCCAAGAAGGAGCAGTGCCAGGGTTTCACGATCGAGGAGTTCGCCTCGCTCGACCTCTCGGTGATGGATTTCACCGAAATCTATTCGGACTTCCTGGATGCAGCAAAGCTTCCCGACGAAGTCCAGACGATGACGGACATTCAGTCGAAGATACAGGATTACTATGATCTCCACGGCAAATGACCCGGGGCTACCCCGGGATGCCGGGGACGAAAGCGCGATGACGGTTCTCGAGCTGTCGATCTTCGTCTGCGCCTTCCGCGCCCGCACTCCCATACGAGCAAGCGAGATTTTCGCGGTCATGCATGGCTGGTTCGGCGACATGCCCGCCGATCAGGTCGCGCTGCTGGTCCCCGGCATGGTGAGCCGTGGCTGGCTGACGCCGGTCGGCGAGGCCGTGAAGGCGAGCGAGCAGGGCCGCCGCGCTGCGCGGCCGCTCGTGGAGGGAATTATCCGGATGCTCGATCAGGGCACCCGCCTCATCGACGTGGCGCTGATGATGTCGGTGCTGCGCCTTACCAGGGGAGAATTGGACAATGGCCCTGCCGATAATTGATCCCGTCATCTTCGCCTTGGTGCTGACGCTGACGGGCCCAGGCGCACAGCCGCCGCCCGAGCCTGCGCCGGCGAGAAGTTCGCCGTGCCGCGCAGCGAAGGACGCCGACTTGTCCGATTGCTGCGTCCCCCCCCGGGCGCTCGACCCGTCCGCCGTCCCCCCTTCCGTGCCTCACTTTGCCGCTGCGCCACAGCCGCAGGAAAGGATCCCGAGCCATGTCGAAGTTCACTAGGATTTGCGCAGTGGTTCTGGCGCTGATGCCCATGGCTGTTGACGCGCAGGAGGCAGGGGCAGGCCGCGACACGATCGACGGGCAATCGCCCGACGACTTCTATTGTGGCGAGCGCCGCCTGGGGCAATGGTTCTATTGCTCGAAACCCAAACCGCGCGAGACCCGCCCGGCGTCGCCGCAGGCGCCCGAGCCCTCGGCTGCCGAACGCATGGCCGCGATTGCGAAGGAACTTGATGAGCTCAAGGCCCGCGCGATCCTTGACCCCTCCGAAGAGAATGTCATCGCCTATGTGCGCTTCCAGCGCGAGCAGCTCGACCGGGCCTCGACTTTCGCCGATACGTGGCAGCGCGCTCTCTGGCAGCATCCCGACATCGACTACACGCTGCAGCGTCCGGTTTCGACGGTCGGCAAACGGGCCTGGCTCGACAATCGCAAGGCGGATCGGGATGCTGTCCTGACGAGCCTCAGCCAGCGCTACGGGCTTTTCTATTTCTATGCGCAAAGCTGCGGCGCCTGCGAACTCTTCGCGCCGATCCTGCGCTCGGTCGCCGACAGCCATCGGATGGCGGTTATGGCGGTCTCGATGGACGGCGGTCCGAACAAGGAATTTCCCAACTATGTCGTCGACACGGGCCAGCGTGCCCGCATGGGACTGACCGGCAACGAAACGCCGGCGCTGGTCCTGTTCGACACCCAGACGAAGCGGACGATCCCGGTCGGGTACGGCATCCTCAGCGCCGATGAGATCATGGACCGGATCTTCATGCTCACCAACACCAAGGTGGGGAGTGACTACTGATGGCACGCAAGAGTTCCGGACGGGCACGGGCGGCGATCCGGCGCCTCTGTCACGGCGCCGCCATATTGGCGGCATCGCATTTCGCGCTGGTGGGCGTTGCCCATGCCGATGTCGCGGGCCAGATGAACAGCTTCTTCAACGACGCGGGCGGTGCGGCCAATGTGACGGGCCCCAGCGCCTTCCAGGGCCAGTCGGCCGGCTACTATTCGATGGGCAATGTCTGGACGCGCTTCCCGCAAAAGTCGGTGTCGCCGTTCAACCTGCAGTTGCCCAGCGCCAGGGCGGGCTGCGGCGGCATCGACCTCTTTTCGGGGTCCTTCTCCTTCATCAACGCCTCCGAGATCGTGGCGATGCTCAAGGCCACCGCCAACAACGCGCTCGGCTTTGCCTTCAAGCTCGCGATCGATTCCGTCTCTCCTGAAATCGGCAAGGTGATGGACGAGTTCAGCCAGAAGGCGCAGCTCCTCAACCAGATGAACATCTCGAGCTGCGAGACCGCCCAGGCGCTGGTTGGCGGCATCTGGCCGCAGATGGACACCACCCGCTCGACCATCTGCGAAGCCATCGGCAACAGCCAGGGCATATTCTCGGACTGGGCCGCCTCACGGCAGGGCTGCAACAATGGCAACCAGCGCGATAACACGATCGCCGGAAACAGCGATGCGTCGATGAAGGACCAACTTGTCGGCGAGCCGCATAACTATACCTGGGAGGCCTTGAAGAAGGCAGGGAAGTTTGGAGCATTCGACCAGAGCTTCTCCGAATTCATCATGACCCTGGTGGGCACGGTAATCACGAAGCCGTCGGACGATCCGAGTGTCGGCGGCAAGGTCGTGATGATCGGCCCGGCCGAAGACGCCGTGGTAACCGCGCTCCTGGATGGTACGGCCGATGCGCCGCCGGTGAAGCTCCTCAAATGCAATGACGAGAACTGCTACGAGGTCGGCGAGCAGACGCTGTCGGTGCCAGCATCGTCCGCGTTGCGCCCCCGGATCGAAGCGCTGATCCAGTCGATGAACGACAAGATCCGCAGCGACACGCCTCTCGATGCCGCGGAAAAGCAGCTTCTGAACATCGCGACGGTGCCGATCTTCAAGATCCTGAGCGTCCAGGCTTATGCGCATTACTCGCTGTCGCCCGGCGAGATCCAGGCAATGTCGGAGATCGTCGCGGTCGACCTGCTCACCGCTATGCTCGACAATATGATGGACCGGGTCGAGCAAAGCCAAGTCCACTACCAGACCTTCGACCAGGCTACCGCGGCCCAGTGGAAGGCGCAGATCGCCGCGGCTCGGGCCAAATACGCGCAGCGCGACGTCAAGCTCAACAACAAGCTGCAGGTCACGATGCAGCTCATCAACCGCAGCATGATGCTCGAGTCCACCCTGCAGAATTCGATGACGCCGGGCATGGCTTCGGCGCTGAACTTCTCGCGCGGGCTGAGCTCGCAGGGGCTGAACTGAAGCCGGGGAACAGGCGATGCTAGAGGTCTTCACGGTCGGTGGCGGCGAATATCTGGTCAACACCTTCAATGCTGTAGCGGCCTGGTCGGGGGGCGGGGGCTATCGCGCTCTACTCCGGGTCGTGATGGTCATGGGCCTCATCTACTCGCTTCTCGTTGTGGCCTTCACGCTCAACTACAAAGCGTGGATGAACTGGTTCCTCCAGGCCACGGCGATCTATCTGTGCCTCATGGTGCCGACCGTCGACATCAAGGTAACAGACCGGGTAAATCCGTCGCTCGCGCCGGCGACGATAGACAATGTGCCGTTGGGGCTGGGCGTGCTGGCCAGCTTCACCACGCAGATCGGCGACTGGATGACACGCACCGCCGAGACCGTGTTCGTGATGCCCGGCGAGCTTAATTACACGACCAATGGCATGGTTTATGGCGCGAGGCTGTTCGATGCGACGCGCAACTTCGTGATCCGCGACGCCGAGTTTGCGACCAATCTCGAGAAGCATTTCAAGAACTGTGTGTTCGGCGACGTGATGCTGAACCAGAAATCGCTGACCGAGCTGTCGAAGGCGCAGGATCTGTGGGCCGCCATTGGCCCGGGTTCGGAAGCGCGCTCCCAGGAATGGCTGGAAAAGGACGGCAGCGGCGCGGTCACGAGCTATATCGTGACGTGCCGCCAGGCCTATGACGGTCTTTCGGGTCAGTGGGCGAACATGATCGAGGCCAATACCCCGATCTGGGCGAAAGAGGTCTACCCCAAGCTCAGCAACGCGCTTGCCGCCGACAAGCTGAAGCATGATGTTCCTATTGTGAACCAGGCTTTCACGGGGTCGGGAAGCAGCTACGCCGACTATATGCGGCAGAACACTGCGATCAACGCATTCATGCAGGCGCGCAACTCTATGGCGGGTGGCACGGGGGCGGCGGCGATCGACACGTTCGCGCAGACCCGTGCCGACGTACAGGCCCGCAACACCTACAATTCGATTGCGCAACAGGCGATGGCCTGGGTGCCTATCCTCAACGTTGTTCTGACGGTCGTGTTCTTCGCGATGTTCCCGGTCATCTTCCCGCTCTTCCTCATGCCGCAAACCGGGCTGAGCGCGCTCAAGGGCTACGCTGTCGGCTTCTTCTACCTGGCTGCCTGGGGCCCGCTTTACGTGATCCTGCATATGATCTGCATGACGCGCGCCGAGACCGCGGCGAGCGGGATCGCATCGGGCGGCGTTACGCTCGGCACTTTCGCAGGCATCGGTGCCGTGAACGGTGAGACTGCGACGATCGCGGGGTTCATGCTGATGTCCGTCCCGTTCCTCGCGGCCGGACTGGCACGCGGCGCGATGTCTATCGCCGGCCAGTCCATGTCCATGCTCGCGCCCGCACAGAACGCCGCCGAAGCCGCTGCCCTCGAACAGACGACGGGCAATTATTCCTATGGGAATCTCAGCTGGGCGAATTCGACGTCCAACATGCAGCAGAGCGACCAATGGACCAAGGCGCCGAGCTATATGGGCGGCGCGCCGATGACAAGTTGGCGCCAGGACAATGGTGCGCTGATCAATGGCTTCGGCAACGGGCAAGAGGTCTTTGACACGGGCGGCGCTATTTCACGCCTGGCGTTTACGCCAACGATGTCGTCGGGCGCCGTCGCCGAATGGCGCGAAATGGCGAACGAGGCGCACCGTCAATCGCAGGCCTATGAAAACGCCGCAAACGACATTCTGACTTCGACTCATACCAACCGCAGTGCATTCGGAACCTCGACCGAACGGTCGTCGGGATGGGATTCGAGCAGCGGTCGGCAAGCCAACACTTCGATCGAACAGTTCGACCGGAGAACAGGAAGCAGTTCTCAGGGTCTGGAAGACAGATCTTCGATCGGGCAATCGCAGCGGGTCAGTGACACTCACGATCGAAGTGCAATAACGTCTGACCAAGTGGGCGGTAGGATAACCACCGGTATGGGAGGTCCGGCAGCCGCAGGTCCAGGCGGAGGTGGGCGCCGGGCGTCCGGCTTGCTGCCAGGAATTGAAGGAAGCGTAGGTAAGAGCGGATCCCAACAAGATCAGCTGCAGCATTCCACGGGACAAACCAATTCCAGCGATAGCTCCAACACTGCTTCCAGTGGGGTACGCGACGAACATTCGAACGGTACCGGCGCAAGTTCTTCGGATGGCACCTACAGCCGGAGCGGGGTGTTCAGTCGCGCCTCGCAGACGTCGTCGGCTTCGGTGAGCACTGAGGACGCTCTCTCCCGCGCGCGCTCATATCAGGAGTCCGCGCGCAAGCTGGAGGAATTGTCGCAGCAGCTGTCTCGCGACGCCAGTTGGGCCGAAAACCATGGCATGCAACTCAGCACAAACCTCAGTCAGGACCTCGCGAACTGGTACCGTGCGCAACAAGCGGCAAATCCTGGTCTGGATGCTCCCGAAATCTGGGCGACAGACCTTTCCGAGCATCAGCGCAGTGTCCGGGATGAGATGGTCCAGCGGTGGATGTCGGAGAAGCGTGAAGCGATCTACGAGGAAATCCGTGGAAGCCTGAACGAGCCTGATCTCGTTGATGTGCACCGCACCGGCGTGTCCTCCGCAGCCGATGTCAGGGCGACCTATCATCCGCATGGTGCTGGCGGGATTCCGGCCGGGCCTAATCTAGGCGATCCGGGCGCAGCCGGAGCCATAATTTCGTCAGGTAAAGCCGCGCTCGATGGAGACCGCCGCGCAGCTCAGGCCGGGCGACATGCTAATGTGCAAGGCAATGTGCGCATTCAATCGGAGGTTGGCGAAGGCCAGGACAAAGGGTTCTTTCTTGACCCCGATCTAAGGAAATGAGCTTACATCCAAAACCAATATGCGAGCGCACCAGCCGCGACTGCGTAAGCGATCAAATATGCAACCATTCCCGCCTTGGACACGTTGCCGCGCTCATCAGTCGCCGCCTCGATGTACCGCACGGGATCGTCGTACTTCACAGTGACGATCGGTCCGCCGGAGAGGTCCTTCGTCTGATTATACGTGTCCAGGTCGAACATACAAAATCCGCAACCTCCGCTGCAAATATGAGCCAATTCCTTACTGGAATTTGGATTTCTTCACAAGCCTGCGGGCGGGCAATCTAATGTTCCAGAAGAGAGAGTCCGCCGAAAATCCTAAGCATGCGGACCTAGACCTGTCGAGCAACCTCGCATTTATGTTTTCGTGGTTCCTCGTTTCAGCGTTAGGGCTGCTGCCGCTGTTCGACGAAACGCTCCCACGTGATCCTACACCGTCCGCGTCGGCACTAATCGTCTTTTTCGTTGCCGTTGGATCGGCCGCCGTGCTCAGGAGGCACTACAGCTGGGTCGGCATCGTCATGCACGTTTTCAGCCAGATTTTCATGTGGCTGTCCGTGTTTTGCGTGTCGCTCGCGGGCGTCCTTTATGCGGCCGGATAGAGGCAGGGCACAGGTCTTGAATCCACGGAAACCGAAACACATTTTTCGGATCGTGGGCCGGGCTTGTCGCGCTGAACGACAGGCCGGCACACCGGGCGTGCTCGGTGTTGCGGTTCGCTATAAGCCTCTCGCTGCGCCAGCGCGATCTGTCGTCTTCATCGATGGAGAGAGCTATGGATTCATTGTTCAATCGGACGATGCCTTCGCAGCGCAGGGCAAGCCCCATCGACCGGGGCTTCGATGCCGGCCTGCGAAACCACATGATCGGCATCTATCGCAACATGGCGCTTGGTCTTGCCCTTACTGGTCTGGTCGCGTTTGGCATCGCGTCCACGCCGGCCTTGTACGAGCCCATCTTCGGCACGCCGCTAAAGTGGGTGGCGATCTTTGCGCCTCTGGCCTTCGTACTTCTGCTATCGTTCGGCCTACACCAGATGTCGGCCGCCATGGCCCGGACAGCCTATTTCGTCTTCGCCGGCGTCATGGGCATCTCGATGGCCAGCATCTTCCTGATGTTCACGGGCGAGAGCATTGCGCTTGCCTTCTTTACGGCCGCGGCGGTGTTCGCGGCGATGAGCCTCTGGGGCTATACCACCGGCGCTGACCTGTCGCGTTGGGCCCCGATCCTGATGGTGGGTCTGCTCGCTGTCGTGGCGGCCAGCATCGTCAATCTGTTTCTGGGATCCTCGACGCTTCAGATGCTGTTTTCGATCGCGGGCATCGTGGTGTTCACCGGCCTGACGGCCTGGGATACGCAGCGTCTCAGGAACGAGTATTACGCCTATGCCGGGCAGGAAGAGGCAAGCAAACTCGCCATCGTTGGCGCACTCTCGCTCTATCTCAACCTGATCAACCTGTTCCAGTTGCTGCTGACCTTCATGGGTCAGCGGCGCGAGTAAAGGAGGACGGCATGCTCGATACCTCGCTCTGGCGTAGCGTCCCGCTGGTGGCGCAAAACTGGAAGTGGATGATGGTTCGCGGTGTCCTGGCTCTGGCGCTGGGCATAGCGGCGCTGCTTTTCCCTGCGGGCGCACTCTTTGCCTTCACGATGCTGTTTGCCGCTTTTGCCGGCGTCGACGGCATCGCCTCGCTGATTGCCGGGATACAGGGCGCCGCGCACAAGGAGGACCGGTGGATCGCCTTGGTCCTGCGCGGCGTGCTCGGGCTCGTAGCAGCCGGCCTCTTTGTGGCCTTGCCGTTGGAGTTCACCGTCAGCTACGCGTTGGCGACACTGGTTCTGGTTGCTGCCTGGGCGATAGCGGTCGGCTTGCTCGAGATCGTCGCGGCGGTTCGGCTGCGCAAGGAAATCCGCGGGGAAGTGCTCCTCGCCCTTTCCGGCACGATCACCGTCGGGCTAGGCGTCGCGATATTGGTGCTGCTCTATCTGCAGCCGATCGCCTCGATCCTGTCCGTCGCATGGCTTATCGGTGCCTGGGCTCTGCTCGGGGGCGGTCTGCTAATGAGCCTCGCCTGGCGCCTGCGCGCTTCACGACAGGCGCCCAAAGACCTTGGGACAGAGGCGGTAGCGGCGTAAAGCCATAAGGAAGCGTGCGGCGGCCCACGTCGAAACTTGGGCCGCCGCATCGATCCCGAGCGTGGCGTGGCAGGTGCCTCAGACCATCGCGGCTTCGATATAGAGAACAGCATCCTTTACCGTTGCAATCTTCTCGGCATCATCGTCCGGAATCTGGACGTCGAAGCCTTCCTCGATCGCCATGACGAGTTCGACCACATCCAGGCTGTCAGCACCCAAATCCTCCATGAAGCGGGATTCCGGCCTTACCTTGTCGGGATCGACACCCAGTTGTTGGGCAACCAGGTTTGCAACGCGCGTAGCAGTATCGGTCATGTCTTTGCCCCCGGGCCATGCTGGCGGATGCCGCATGGCATTCTCTGGTCCTTCTCTAGACGCTTGAGCCCGAACCGTCACGCAAACTCGCCGAAATCTGGGCGGCTTATAGAGGGCAGGCACTCCCAGACCCCAGACCTGCGCTTCAGACATTTGCGTCGGGATTTGGCGATGAGGACGCCGTCGGCATCAGTGGCGGCGGTTGTCGCCCAGAACGATCAATTTCTCGCTGCGAAGCGCCGATGGTCCATGCCTGGCGAAGCGATGATGGCTTGGCCGGCCCCGTTCAGATCAGCCGTCGGCATGCGGTTATCGAGCACGAACGCCTGGATGACCGGCCATCGCGGACCAAACCAGGCCTCGCCGTTTTCGATACCGATCGCGGCATCGCCTTTCAGGGTCGCCGAGCAAATCACGATTTCGGGCGGCAGGAACTCGCGCTCCGTCGTTGAGAAGAAAGCGCGCACGGCCGGCATGGTCGGTTCGCGGGCGTTGCCGGCGACGACGATCCCGAGCCGATTGGTGCGCAGGCGCACGAGCGTGCCCACGGGATAGATGCCGATGCTGGAGATGAAGGCATCGAGCACGTCGGGATCGAAATGGCCCTCCCATTCGAGCATTTTCGCCAAGGCATCGGACGGCGTCCAAGGGTCCTTGTAGGGGCGCCGGGAGGTCACCGCATCATAGACGTCGCACACCGCGCCCATGCGTGCATGAAGCGAGAGCTGCTCCGCGGTCAGGCCGAACGGGTAGCCGGTGCCGTCGACGCGTTCGTGATGGTGCAGACAGACATCGAGGGCGATGGGTGAGATGCCCTCGGTCATCAGCAGCAGCTCGTGCCCTTTTTGCGGATGCGCGCGGATGATCTCGAATTCGTCACTGTTCAGCGAGCCCGGCTTGTCGAGGACAGTGCCCGGAACGGACATCTTGCCGATGTCATGCATCAGGCCGGCTATGCCCAGGTCGCGCGTCAGGCTTTCCGCCAGTCCAAGTTGACGGCCAAGATTGATCATCAGCGCGCAGACCGCGACCGAATGGAGATAGGTATACTCGTTCTTGCGCTTAAGGCGGGTCACCTTGATCATGGCTGCAGCATCCCGGATCACCGATTCCGCGATCTCATCGACGATGGGTTCGACGTCGCGTAGCGCCACCGCCTTGCCCATGCGCGCCTCGCCGAACATCCGCATGATCACCCGCTTCGACCGTTGGATCGCTTCGGTGGCGCGCTGTACCTCGTCGACATCGACAATTAGCCGTCGGGGCGAGGGCGAAGGCGCGGGGAAGGAGCGCCAGTGACGCGCGGCTTCCATCCGTTTCGCGGGGGCGGGCGGCGGCGTGAGAGGGGCGGAGGGCGTTGGCGCGGTGACGCAGATCGGAGCGGCGCCTTTCTCGTCGTCGATGAAGACGGCCTTCACGCCCGACGCCCGGATTTCGCTGATATCGGCCTGGGTCAGCACAAATTTTGTGCGCCAGAAGGGGTGGAGGAGCCAAAAGCCTTCGAATCCGACCAGATACATTCCAGCTTCAATCTGATCGATGGCAATCCGGCGCTTCATGATACCTCCCCGCGAGACTTGCCCCGTGCGCGGCTAAATTCCGGTTAACTTGTCGCAGGTGGGCTCAGATTGGCGCCTTCGCGGGACCACTTGGCGCCTCGGCGCGCAAGGGCGCCTGGGTCATCGTTTCGCGCACCCGCTGGGCGAGCACCTCCATTTCAAAAGGCTTGGTGATCAGACCCATGCCTGGCTCGAGAAAGCCGGCGGCCTGCGTCGCCGTCTCCGCATAGCCCGTCATGAACAGGATCGGGAGATCGGGGCGGCAGGTCCGGCCCGCTTGGGCGACCAGGCGCCCGTTCATCCCGGGAAGCCCTATGTCGGTGAGAAGCAGGTTGATGACCTGCGACGAGTTGAGGATGTCCACGCCTTCGGGTCCATCCGCTGCCTGGAGCACATGATAGCCCAGCTCTCTAAGCTGATCGACCACCAAAGTCCGCACGATCGCTTCATCTTCCACCACGAGCACCACTTCGCCCACTTCCGCGACAGCTGTCAGGCAGGGTCCATCGGGCGCCGTCTCCGGTTCGAGCGCGGCGGCATGATAGGGGAGATAGAGGTGGAATGTCGTTCCGTCGCCCGGGGCGCTGTCGATGGCGGCATGGCCTTCGGATTGCCTTGCAAAGCCGTAGACCATGGAGAGGCCGAGACCCGTGCCCTGGCCCATGGCCTTGGTGGTGAAAAACGGTTCAAAGGCGCGCCGGACGGTTTCCGCGTCCATGCCGACCCCGGTGTCGGTAACCGCCAATCCGACATATCGCCCGGGCTTTGCGCCCTGTTCGGACAGGGGGGCCTCGAAGCTCACGTTGCGGGTCGCGATGGTCAGCGTTCCGCCGGCGGGCATCGCATCTCGCGCGTTGATCACGAGATTGAGCAGCGCATTTTCGAGTTGGTTGGGATCGCATTTCGCGGTCCACAGATCGGACGCCAGCGAGAGACGCAGCGAGATGCCCGCATCGAGCGTGCGGCGAACCATGTCTTCGAGTGAGTGGATAAGGCTGTTGATCGCGACTGGCTTGGGATCGAGGGGCTGACGACGGGAGAAGGCGAGCAGGCGATGGGTCAGCGCCGCAGCGCGGGCCGAAGCGTCGGACGCCATTGTGATCAGGCGGTCCATGTCACCCAGTCGGTTCTGGGCAATCCTGCGCCGCATGATGTCGAGACTGCCGCTGATGCCTTGCAGCAGATTGTTGAAGTCATGGGCGATGCCGCCGGTCAACTGTCCGACCGCTTCCATTTTCTGCGCCTGGCGCAGGGCTTCTTCGGCTTCGCCCAGCGCTTTCGCGCCTTCGACTTCGGCCGTTATGTCACGGCCGAAGCCATAGAATTTCCCGGCATCCGGAACGGTCGTCCACTGGATCAGGCGATTGGCACCGTCGCGGGCAAAGAGGACAGTGCGATATTCCTCGAGCGGGATCCCGGAGGCCAGCCTGTCGATCTGCTTGGCCCATGCCATGTCGTCGCCCACGATGAACTCGGCGCTGCACTTGCCGACGGCTTCCTCTCGCGTCCAGCCCAGCACTTTCGTCCAGGTCGGATTGACGTCGACGATGATGCCTTGCCGATCGGTGACGAGCTTGAGCACGGGCGAGAGTGCCCAGATCCTCTCCCGGTCGCGCACAACCTCCCGTTCGGCGGTCACGTCGCGGCCGACCGCGTGGATACGGTCGGCGGCGGGGACCGCCGTCCAGGCCAGAAGGTGATAGTCACCGCTCCGCGCCCGGTAACGGTTCTCGAACGACAGGGTATCTGTCCCGCGCGCCAGCTTTGCGACCTGGGCGGCGGTCGCCGCGACGTCCTGAGGATGAATGAACTCGGCAAGCGGCCGTCCGACCATCTCATCCTCGCTCCATCCCAGCATGGTGGTGGCGCTCGGGTTGATGGCCGTGATCACACCGTCGAAGGTGCATACCAGCATCAGGTCGCGTGAGAGCGACCATAGCCTGTCGCGATCGGCCGCAAGCTCAATGAGCTTTTGCTGGTTGCAGTCTATCGTGCTCCCGACCCATCGCTCAATGGCGCCGTCCGCATCGCGGATCGGGGTGCCGCGCACCTGGTGCCAAATCCAGGCGCCGTCGTGGCGCTGAATGCGAAACTCGGCATCATAGACCGCGCCGGAGCCGAGCGCCTGCTTCCAGCATTGCGCCGCGCCCGCGCGATCATTGGGATGGACGATCGAGAGCCACTTGTCCCCGAGCAGATCGTCCGATGTGCGTCCGGTATAGGACAAGAGCGGGTCATTGAACCAATCGGCGGCGCCGGCGGGCGTCGCGGTCCAGACATGGCCGGGCAGAGCCTGGGCTGCCGCGCGAAACTGGACCTCGGCGAGCAAAGGCGGAAACGGAGCCTCAGGCACGCTCTACACCCCCGCTTGATGTGAGTCGCACCGTCGTGGCCCCCCGTTTGTGTTTCGTAAACTCCAGATCGCGCTCCGACGAACAGGCGTGCCGGAAGCTCATTATTCGGTTCGGATGCCCCCAGACGGGCTGGTGGGCAGCTATGTTCAAGCTGAAGCGCCAGGGGGATCGGCGGTGAAAAAGTGCTGGATCACCTCCCGCGCCAGGCGGGCGGGACGCAGGGTGGCCGCATCGATGCAGCACCAGCTCGACTTCACTTCGGCGAGCACCTCTTCGCCTCGACGGATCACCGTATCGTAGAAGGCGCGGGCGCCCTGAACCTTTTCCAGCAGGACCGTGGCGATGACGCGGTCGTCGAGAAAGGTCGGACGCCGATAGGTGATCTCATGCTTGAGCGCGACCCAGAGATGGGCCGCGACGGCCTCCCTGGGTGCGAGCGAGCGCCAGTGATCGAGTACGGCATCCTGTACCCATTTGAGGTAGCTGGCATTGTTGACATGACCCATGAAGTCGATGTCGGAGGGATCGATGCCG
Organism: Novosphingobium aeonii; assembly: GCF_052279045.1. Taxonomy (NCBI): domain Bacteria; kingdom Pseudomonadati; phylum Pseudomonadota; class Alphaproteobacteria; order Sphingomonadales; family Sphingomonadaceae; genus Novosphingobium; species Novosphingobium aeonii. The sequence continues at coordinate 165,490 of NZ_CP176834.1, forward strand.
ATCTCGAAAGCGTGGGGAATCGCGGTGGTCATGGTCCTTGTCATAGCACAAGCAGGCTGGAAGGCCGTTCCCTTATCGAGACGTTGGTGATCAAGCGTCGGCGGCGCGAAGTTCGACGCGCGGCCCGGCATTGCGGACAGAGAGATCGACGGCATCCTCGAACTGCACGAAATTCTCGGCGAACAGGCGGGCCAGCTTGGCCGCGGTTGCGTCATAGGCAGCCTTGTCCGCCCATGTTTCGCGCGGATCGAGGATGGTGTCGTCGACATCGGGCGCGGCGACGGGAACCTGAAACCGAAATATCGGGTCGATCCGGCAGGTGACGCCGTCGAGATTGCCGTCGAGCGCGGCATTGAGAAGAGCACGGGTCACCTTGATGGGCATGCGTTTTCCGGTGCCGAAGCTCCCGCCGGTCCAGCCCGTATTGACGAGCCAGCATTTGACGTCACCTCGCGCGATGCGATCCTTGAGCAGATTGCCGTAGACGGACGGATGACGCGGCATGAACGGCGCGCCGAAGCAGGTGGAAAAGGTTGCGGTGGGTTCGGTCACGCCGATCTCGGTGCCTGCCACGCGCGCCGTGTAGCCCGAGAGGAAATGATACATGGCCTGCTCGGGCGTCAGCCGCGCGATTGGAGGCAGGACGCCGTAGGCATCGGCTGTCAGGAAGATGATGTTGCGAGGAACAGGCCCGAGATTGTCGGCCGACGCGTTGGGAATGAATTCGATCGGATAGGAGGCCCGGCTGTTTTCGGCGAGACTGTCATCATCCAGGTCGATGATCCGCGTTTCGGGATCGATCACCACATTTTCGAGGATCGTGCCGAAGCGGCGGGTGGTGGCGTAGATCTCGGGCTCCGCCTCGGCCGACAGACGGATCACCTTGGCATAGCAGCCGCCCTCGAAGTTGAAGATGGCGCTGTCCGACCAGCCATGCTCGTCGTCGCCGATCAGCGTGCGGCTCGCATCGGCCGACAAGGTCGTCTTGCCGGTCCCCGAAAGGCCGAAGAAAACGGCTGTGTCGCCCTCAGGGCCAATGTTGGCCGAGCAATGCATCGGCATCACGCCCTTTTCGGGCAGCAGGTAATTGAGGAGACTGAAGACGGACTTCTTCATCTCGCCGGCATAGGCCGTACCGCCGATCAGAATGAGCTTCTGCGCGAAATTGACCGCGATCACGGTTTCGCTTCGGCAGCCATGGCGTTCAGGATCGGCCCGGAAGCTCGGCAGGTCGATGATCGTATATTCAGGCACGAACGTCGCGAGCTCATCGGTGCTGGGACGAACCAGCAGGGTCCGAACAAAAAGACTGTGCCAGGCGAGCTCGGTGTAGACCCGTACCGCAATGCGATGCTCGCTCTGCGAGCCCCCGAAGAGATCCTGAAGAAAGACGGTGTCCTTGGCGCCCAGCGCGTCCAGGAAGTCTTGCTTGAGCGCCGCGAAATGCTCGGGCGACATGGCGACATTGGTCTTGCCCCACCAGATCGCCGCCTCGGTCTCGGCGTCCTGGACGATGAACTTGTCCTGCGCCGAACGACCCGTATGCTTGCCCGTCGCGACGACGAAGGCCCCGTCGCGCGAAAGCACGCCCTCTTCCCGGCGCAGCGCATGCTCGATCAGGGGCGCAGTGCCCAGATTGCGATGCAGCGTGCTGGCAGCGTCAGGCGCGAAAGCGATGGGAGAGTCTTGGGAGGCCAATGGTCGATCCTTGAGAGTCGGTTTCTCAAGCCTTATCACACATGACCTGTGATTGATAAGATTGCAATTTAATGTTTCATACGTCATGAGGGTGCATGATCACTTCGCAACAGATGCGTGCGGCTCGCGCCCTTCTCGGGATTGACCAGCGCCAACTCGCCCAGCTCGCGCAGCTTTCGCTGCCGACCATCCAGCGCATGGAAGCCTCGGAGGGGCAAGTTCGCGGCGTGGTCGACACCTTGGTAAAAGTGATCGGCGCGCTTGAAAGCGCTGGCATTGAACTGCTCGGCGAGAACGCGCCGAGCAGCGGGGTGGGACGCGGCGTGCGCCTGCGCGAGACGAAGTCCGGTCGCTCCGCCGGCACCGTGCCATCGCTGTTGTACGACCAGGAAGAGGCCGGCGCGACGCCGCCGCAGTGACCCAAGGGATGATGATGAGCAGTTCGGACGATTATGTGTATGACGAAGCATCCGGCGAATGGATCAGCCCGCAGGATGCGAAGGCCCGCGCGGTAGACCCGGGCGATGCGGTCGAAGTGCGCGATGCCGTGGGCAATGTCCTTGCCGATGGCGACAGCGTCACCTTGATCAAGGACCTTACCGTCAAGGGCGCCAACCAGACGCTCAAGCGCGGCACGCTCATCAAGTCCATTCGCTTGACCGGCGACGCCCAGGAAATCGATTGCCGCTACGAGGGCATCAAGGGCCTCGTTCTGCGCGCCGAATTCGTCCGCAAGCGCTGAGCCGGCCTGACGCCAAGATAGAGGAAACCTGTTGGAAGTCATCTCGATCGTCCTGCTTTTGCTGCTCGCGGTGATCCTGAGCGGTATTTTGTCCCGAATGCTGCCCCTGCCCTTGCCCCGGCCGCTGTTTCAGATTGGACTTGGCGCGCTCATCGGGCTGGCCGCGGACTGGCGGGTCACGCTCGATCCCGAGATCTTCTTCCTCCTCTTCCTGCCGCCGCTGCTCTTCCTGGATGGCTGGCGCATCCCGCGCGAGGAACTGTTCAAGGACGGCAAGACGATCGTCGAACTGGCCCTGGGCCTCGTGGTGGCGACGGTCGTGGGGATGGGCTTCTTCATCCACTGGATGATCCCGGCCATGCCGCTTGCCGTCGCCTTCGCGCTCGCGGCGGTCGTCTCGCCCACGGACCCAATCGCCGTTTCGGCGATTGCGCAGCGTGTCCCCATTCCCAAGCGGATGATGCATATCCTGGAAGGGGAATCGCTGCTCAACGACGCCTCGGGCCTCGTCTGCCTGCGCTTTGCCATCGCAGCCACGCTGACCGGCGCCTTTTCGCTCCACCAGGCCGCCATCAACTTCGTGTGGGTCGCGCTGGGCGGGCTGGCCGTCGGTGCGGGCCTCACCTGGCTCGTCTCGCACGCCAAGAACTGGGTATCGCGGCGCTATGGCGAGGAGGGCGGGGCGCAGATCCTCATCAGCCTGCTCCTGCCTTTCGGCTCCTATCTGGTTGCCGAACATCTGCACTGTTCGGGCATCCTGGCCGCGGTGGCCGCAGGCCTTACGATGGGTTTCGTAGAAGGAAGCGGCGAACTTGCCGCCTCGACGCGCATCCGCCGCAACACGGTGTGGGACGTCATCCAGTTCACCGCCAATGGCGTCATCTTCGTCCTGCTCGGTGAACAGCTCCCGGCCATTCTCGCAGGCGCGGCGGAGACGGTGCGCCTTACCGGTCACCATGAACCCTGGTGGCTCGGGGTCTATGTGCTTGCGATCAATCTTGGACTGGCCGCCTTGCGCTTCCTTTGGGTCTGGCTGTCGTTCCGCTTGAGCTTCTTCCGGCAGGGCGACGGACAATCGACCCCGAACTGGCGCATAGTCGCAGCGATGTCCTTTGCCGGCGTGCGCGGCGCTATCACGCTTGCGGGCGTGCTCACGCTCCCGCTCGTGCTCAGCGATGGGTCACCCTTCCCGGGGCGGGACCTCGCCATTTTCCTGGCGATGGGCGTCATCATAGTCTCGCTCCTCGTCGCGAGCCTTGGCCTTCCCGTCCTGCTGCGGGGCCTGCTCATGCCGCCCGAGCATGACCAGCAGAGCGCCGAAGATGCCGCGCGCGTCAAAGCGGCTGAAGCGGCTATTGCCCGGATCGAGGAGGTCCAGCACGAACTGGCCGAGGGCCGCGCGGATGCCGATCTTTTTGTGTCAGCTGCGGCGCGGATCATGGACGGTTACCGCGAGCGGATCGAAAGCCGGGTGGGGACACGCGAGGAAAATGCCGAGATGCGGCGAGGGGAGGCGATCGAGCGGCGCCTGCGCATCGCCGCGCTCAAAGCGGAACGGAGCCAGATCTTTCGCATGGTCCGCAAACGGGAACTCGGCAGCGAGCTTGCGCGCAAGCTCATTCGGGAGCTTGATCTCGCAGAAGCCCGCCATGCGGCCCAGCTCGGCTGACGGCGTGGACACAGGCAAGCACGGAGCCGGAAACAGAAAAGAAGGGAGCGGGCCATGGACGAGGCCGACCGGGAATGCAGGGTCGACGAAGCGCTGCGCCTGCTGGAGCGCGCGCTGGCCCTGGTCGACGGCGTCAACGAGGATGCGGCGATGCACGTCCATATCGCGATCGACCGCCTCATGCCGCAGCCGGGACAGTCCCAGGTTGCGCCCGATGATTGGGACCTGATCAGCTTGCTCCCGCATCTCACCAGCCGCGTCTACTGCCTGCATCGCCATAATGGACTGGCCATCGGAACGGTGGCGACACGGCTTGGCTTGTCCCTGGACGAGGTCGTCAAACAGATACGTTGCGCCGAGGCTTTCCTGACGGGCCACGCGATCCAGTGATCGCCGCCGCCGAGGACGCTCGTCCATAGGCGCGGGCGCAAGCGTCACAGTTCGTCGAAAATCAGAAAGAATTCTGCGCTTTTGCCGCCTCGTCTGTGAACCATGGCCCCCTGCCGCCGTTCATAGGGAAACGGGGCATATGTGTTGCTGTATTACCGAGGATTGCATGATGGCCGATAGGCAACATGTTTTGGTTGTCGATGACGAGCCGGTGCTCCGGATGATCCTTGTCGATCTCCTGGAGGGCGAGGGATATGCGGTCGAGGAGGCTTCCAACGCCGCCGAAGCTCTTGAAGTCCTGCAGGCGCTGCCCTCGATCCGGATTGTCGTCACCGATATCCAGATGCCCGGATCGATGGATGGCTTGCGCCTGGCGCGCTATATTCGCGATGCCTATCCTCCCATCGCCCTTATCGTTTCCTCAGGCGCCGTTCGGCCCGAGCAAGGCGCGTTGCCCGACGATGCTGTCTTTCTCTCGAAGCCGGTCGACCATCGCGAATTGCTCCGCGTGATTGAGGACCGCGTCTCGGCCGCCTGAAAAGGCAGCCGCGGAGCGGCAAGCCTCCATCAGGGGCGCCTTAGAAAAGCATCAGAGCGGCCGCGAGGATGAGGGATCCTGCGACAATGGCGCCCGCGATCCACCGCCCGGCCGCGGCGATCTCCGTGCCCCCACGCTGCGGAGGGATGAATTGATCGCGCTCCAGCCGCTCGATGATCAGCCTCAGCAGCCGCGGGCCATCCTGCCCGATCCTTGTGATCTCAAGCAGCAGACCTTGGAGTACCGGGGTCCAGGCAGCAGGATCGAGGCGCGAGGCAACGATGCGCACTGCAGCCTGCCGCAGGGCAAGGGTCAGGTCGAAGCCGGGGGCGATGTTGGCGAGGACGCCATCGAGCGTCACCAGTGCCTTGAAGATGAGGAGCAGGTCGGGCGGGACGGTCAGCCGCTCCTGCCGCATGAGCGCGAAAAAATCGTTGACCAGGGTGGCGAGCACCAGGCGCGTGCCGCCATGGCGGGCGACAAGCTGTTCGGCCGCCAGAAGGAGCCGCTCGCGAGGCGGGCTCTCACCGGCGGACCACAGGGTGAGCGTCTCCGCCAGGGCCTGCGGATCCCCGATATTGATGGCCTGGACGAAGCGCAAAAGCTCTTCCCGGCGCCGGGGGCTGACATGGCCGATGAGGCCTAGATCCAGCAAGGCGAGGCGGTTTCCGGGCAAGCACAGGAGATTGCCGGGGTGGGGATCGGCATGGAACCGCCCGGTGAGAAGGACCATGTCGAGCACGACCTGGGCGCCGAGCGATGCGATCGCGTGGGGATCGATGTCCGCCTGGACGAGGGCCTCTGCCGAGCGCGGCGCGACCCCTTCGACATAATCCATGGCGAGGAGCGTTTCCGACGTCCATTCCCAGTGGATCCCGGGAATGACGACCTGCGCGTTGCCGACGAGGTCGGCGCGCAAGCGGTCGGCATTGCGGGCCTCGTTGGTGAAGTCGAGTTCTTCCAGGATTGCGGAAGCGAGCTGTTGGACGAGCGCGGTGGGCGCAAAGCGCCGGATTTCCGCACTGGCCCGCTCGAGTACCGCCGCGAACTGGGCGATGAGGCGCAGATCCGCTTCCATGCGGGGACGGATGCCGGGCCGCCGGACCTTGAGGACGATGGCGCGACCATCGTGCAGGTGGGCGCGGTGGACCTGCGCCATCGAAGCGGCGGCCAGCGGCTCGGGATCGAACGCGGCGAACGCCTTGCCGACAGGTTCTCCCAAAGCCTCCTCGATGGCGGGCCGCACCATTTCGAACGGGAGCGTCGCCGCCTGGCTGTGAAGCCGCTCCAATTCGGTGATCCAGTCGGGAGGAAGAAGATCGCTGCGCGTGGCGAGAATTTGTCCGAGCTTGACGAAGGTGGGACCCAATTCCTCCAGCGCCAGGCGCGTGCGTGCGGGCAGCGCCGCTGCCTCGCCCGCAAGAAGATCTTTGGCGCCCAGGCCGAGCCGGTCGATCGCCGTGTCGAGGCCATAGCGCGCCAGGACCCCGGTGACCTCACCAAGACGCTCCCGGTCCCGGGCCGCTACCATCAAGCTTTTCAACATGGCCCCAGAGATAGGCGCTGCGCACCAGAAACGAAGGGGCGACGTTTTCGCGACCGGCGCGGTGCGCCGGCAGGAACGTAGGAAGCAAGGGCGTGTTTCGTGAGAGCCATCCCGCGCGTCGTGCAGGGCTGCGCCTTGCTACGCAAAGGATCCTGATGAAGATCGCCATTCATGCCCAGCTCGACTATCGGTTCGACCGGCCGACAGACGTCCTCCTGCAGCTCGAAGCCGCGGCGATCCCCGAGCAATCGATCGAGGAAGCGCACATCGACCTGTCGGAGACGGATCATTTCGCGCGTGTCGCGGCGCACGATATGATCGGGGAGCGGATCTGGGTGCGCGTCGGCAGCGAGCTGCGCGTCGACTACCATGCGACGGTTTCGATCAACCGGATCCTCGACGATTGCCTGGCGCTGCCAGCGATCCCGCCCCACCAGCTGCCGGGCGAAACCGTGCAATATCTGATGCCCTCGCGCTATTGTCCGTCCGACCAGTTCCAGTCCTTCGTCTGCGCTGAATTCGATAGTCTGGAGGGCGGCCAGAAAGTCATCGCCATGCGCGATTGGGTCCATGGCCACCTCAGCTATGTGCCGGGCGCCAGTACGTCGGACACGACCGCCGCCGACACCTTCATTCGCCGGCAGGGTATCTGCCGCGACTATGCCCATGTTCTGATCACCCTGGTGCGGGCCGCGGGTATCCCGGCGCGTATCGCCAGCGTCTATGCGCTCGGCGTCGAGCCCCAGGATTTTCACGCGGTGGCGGAAGTGTTCCTGGGCGGCGAATGGCATCTGGTCGATGCAACCGGCATGGCGCAGGAAGCCGCAATGGCCAAGATCGGCGTGGGCCGGGATGCAGCCGACGTCGCGTTCCTCACCGCTTATGGCCGCGCCGTCCTGAACAGCCAGACCGTCGAAGTCGCCGCCGCGTCCTGACCGCCCGACAAGGCCAATTCTGCGCGGAAAGGGCGCCCTTCACCGATCCTTTACACAGCTGGCGCAGACATGGCCGTACGGGGGGGCGACATGTGAACCATGCGGCCGGCAAGAGCGATGAAAGACAGTTTCCGCGTGAGGCGATTGCGGCCACGGCCGTCTGCCGAACATTCCGCAGCAAGATCGCCGGGCACGTCTCCAACCTGTCGCGGGGCGGCTGCTGCCTGGTGACCAGGGGTCAGCGGGTCGCTCCCGCACAAATGGTAACCCTTCGCCTGGAAGGCCTGGATGGTATTCCTGCGACAGTACGCTGGGTCGCCGGCGACGAGGCGGGATTATCCTTCGACTGGCCGCTCTACGAACCGCTACGCGATCATATCGTAGCGCTGCGCGGCAAGGTTTCGGCGGAAGAAAAGCCGGCATGAAGACATTTCTGTTCCTGGCCGCGATCGTCGGCGCGGGCTATGCCGGAATGGCGGGGACCGGTTCGAGCGCGGAAACGCTGGGGGCGCGCTGGCTCTCCTTCCACGAAAGCTCGGTCCGCTTGCTCCCCTGACGATGGCCGCCCGTCCCGCGGCGTCTCGCCACAATGCGAGGCGAGGAAAGTCTGCAGGAGGGGTCGCTCGATATATGGTCAGTGAAGCGTCTCTTTGGCAAGCAGGCCGAAGAGGAGGCGCCACATTTCCTGAAGCGCCATCCAGCAGGCCGCGGCATGGCGCGCGCGCTCACCGGGCGAAGCAGCAGCAGCGGCGGCACGGTCTTCAGCCTGAGCGAGCGCGAGCAGAGCCTTGGCAGCATGGTACTGCCCAAGATCGGTATCGACATGTTCGTTCTTCATCGCGGTGTTCCCCGCCCCGGACGGCTGCGGCCCGGACGAGAGAAATGTTATTACGCTGTCGAATGCTACGGTAAAGCGCTATAGCGGTGCATGGCCCAGGAAGATCTCGACGCTTTGGCCACGGTGGTCCAGGACCTCAGGCGCGATCTCATCCGGCTGCAGGGCGCCTTCGCCCGCGATGCGCTCCTGTCGGGCCGCCATAGTCCCGATAGCCTTGGCGATCTTGTTGAGGAATGCGGCCATCTGGTCCCGGGCTATGAGGGATCCATGACGGAAGGGTTCGTGGAGGCGATCCGCAACTGCGGCATCGAGGGGGCACCGTTCACGGTCATTTCGGGCGGCAAGGACGGCTGAAAGGGGCCCGTCCCCTCAAAGAACGGTCAGGGGTTATCGGCGAAGCGGCGAGCGCTCCGCAAGGTCGTTGCGAATGGTGGTCGCTGCGACTCCCCCTTCGCCCATTGCATGGCTGATCTGGTCGAGCCCCAGGACGACGTCGCCGGCCGCATAGAGGCCCGGCACGCTGGTGCGCTGGTGGCTGTCCACCACCAGGCAGCCATCGTCCGTTGCTTTGGCGCCGAGATCGACCGCCAGCTCAGAATGGATTGTCGATCCAAGCGCAGGATAGAGGCTCGCGAAAGTCTGCGTGCCGGCGGGCGTCGCGACCTCGATGGCGTTCTCCCCGATCGCGAAGCTGGCGCAGGGCCCGTCCACGAGCGCGATTCCGGCGTCGCGCAGCGCCATTCTCTGCTCGTCGGACAGATCATGCGCGCCGGCCGGCGCGATCAGAGACAGGTCGCGTGAGTAGCTGCGCAGGAAGATCGCCTCCTTCACCCCGCGCTCGCCAGTCCCCAGAACGCAGACGCGCCGATCGGTCACTTCAAAGCCGTCGCAGATCGGACAGTAACGCAGCAGTCCCTGCTCGAGCGCCCGGGCGTGCATCACCTCATCCATTGGGGGCCGATGGTTCGAAACGCCGGTGGCCAGCAGCACGGTCCGGCTCCTGAACGCGTTCCTTTCGCCATGGGCCACGAAATCGTCTCCGGCCCGCTCCAGCCGCGCGATCGAGGTCTGGGCGAGCGTCGCGCCATAGCGAAGAGCCTGCTCGCGCATGCGAGCAAGGAGGTCCGCCCCGGCAATACCCTCGGGAAAGCCGGCGTGATTACGGGTGAGGGGGATGAGGCCGGCCCGGCTGGCGCCCGCGTCGGCGATCGCGACCCGCAAATGGAAGCGGGCGAGATAGATCGCCGCCGTGAGGCCCGCGGGCCCACCTCCGATCACCAGACAATCCAGATCATCAGGTGCTGCGCGGCTGCGGCGCAAGGTCTCAGGATCGGGCATTGTGGCCAGCAGACTGCATGCAAATACCCCTGGGGAGGTTAACGCCCGATCATGTACGGGCGATCCGCGTGCCCGCTATAGGAGAATGGGTCGCGCAGGCCAACCATTCGTCCACGGACCAGACCGGTCGCGGCGGCTAAGGCTCGCAAGTTCTTGCACCCGCGCCGCGCATGTACGAAGATGTAAGCCACCGGAAATAACGGACGGAGTTGGTGCGGAACGAATGAGCGTGCTTCAGCGAAACAATGTGACCGTCTCTGGCAGCGGCCGCCGCACAATTGTATTTGCCCATGGCTTCGGGTGCGACCAACAGGCCTGGAAGGACGTCATTCCCGCCTTTTCGACCGAGTACCGGACGGTCGCCTTCGATCATGTCGGCGCGGGCCAGTCGGACCGTTCCGCCTTCGATCCAGAAAAATATAGCAGCCTGCACGGTTACAAGCGCGACATTCTGGAGGTTCTGGACGCACTCGACCTTTCCGACGTCATCTTTGCGGGTCATTCGGTCGCGGGGATGATGGGTATGCTTGCCGCGATCGAGCAGCCGGATCGCTTCGCCTCCCTCATCATGGTGTGTCCCTCGCCCTGCTATGTCGACGAGCCCGGCTACAAGGGCGGATTTTCGCGCCAGGACCTGGATGAACTGCTTGAGGTGATCGACAGCAACTTTCTCGGATGGGCGCGTGACGGATCCCGCGCCATCATGGGCAATCCCGACAGGCCCGAGCTCGGTTCTGATCTGGGCGAGAGTTTCTGCCGCACCGATCCCAGCATCGCGGCCCATTTCGCGCGCGTGACGTTTCTTTCAGACCACCGCTCCGATTTACCAAAATGCGAAACCCGGACCCTCGTCCTCCAAACGATGAGCGATATGGTCGCCCCCGAAGAGGTCGGGCAGTATGTGGCGGCGCGAATGCCCAATGCGCAGCTACATATCATGGCGGCTACCGGCCATTGTCCGCACATGAGCGCGCCGGCCGAGACCATCGAGGCGATGCGCCAGTTTCTGGATAGCTGAGGCGCCCCTAGTGTCCGAGCCGCCACCCGACGATCAGCCTCCCGAAGAAACGCTCGACGATCTCTACGATCATGCCCCGTGCGGTTATGTGACGCTCGACAGCCGGCTGCGCGTTGTCAGGATCAACGCGACGCTATTGTCGTGGCTGGGAGTCGGCAAAGCCGATGTGGTCGGTCGGAAAATCCAGGATGTGCTGACGCCGGCCGGCCGGATTTTTTTCGAGACCCATGTGTCGCCGCTTCTTCACAGGGAGGGCGTCGTCCGGCAGGTCGCCATTGATCTGAGATGCGCTGAAGGCCGGCGCTTGCCGGTCCTGACGGAATGGCGGCGAGTGGATGTGGAGGGCCGACCTGTCGGTACGCGGATCATGCTCGTCGATGCGACCGATCGCAGATCCTATGAGCGGGATCTGGTCGCGGCGCTCGAACGAGCCGAGGAGAGCACCCGAGCGCTCAAGATCAGCGAGGCACGGCTGCGCGATCTCAACGAGACCTTGGAGGCCCGCGTCGCCGAACGAACCGCGGCGCTCAACCAGGCCCATGAACAGCTGCGCCATGCCCAGAAGCTCGAAGCGATGGGAACGCTGACCGGGGGCGTTGCGCACGACTTCAACAATTTGCTGACGCCCATCATCGGCGGCCTGGACATGCTTGAGCGGCGGGGGATTGGCGATGACCGCGCCAAGCGCACGATTGCCGGAGCGCTCGCCTCCGCGGAACGGGCAAAAACGCTGGTGCAGAGGCTGCTCGCTTTTGCCCGGAGGCAGCCGCTCAAGCCGGTCGCCGTCGACGTCGCAGCTTTGGTGCAGGGCATGGCCGACCTCATCGAAACCACCGCAGGACCGCAGATCGAGGTCCGCCTCGACGTGGATGAAACCACGCCCCGCGCGTTGGCGGATGCGAACCAGCTCGAGATGGCGCTGCTGAACCTCGCGGTCAACGCACGTGACGCAATGCCAGGCGGCGGCACCTTGACCCTCGGCGTGACCTTCGAGGCGAACGCGCGGGGTGAGGCAGGAGCGCCGCGCGTGCGGCTCTCGGTCGCCGACACCGGTACCGGGATGGATGAGGAGACCCTCGCGCGCGCAATCGAGCCCTTCTTCTCGACCAAGGGCGTTGGCAAAGGCACGGGGCTCGGCTTGTCGATGGTCCATGGCCTGGCGGCCCAGCTCGGCGGACACATGAGCATCGAAAGCCAGCCGGGGTCGGGCACCTGCATCGACTTGTGGCTACCGCTTGCGCCGCAAGAGCCTTGCACGGCGCCGGTATCGAACACCCACGCACCCGAGCGACGGGAGATCGGAATGGTCTTGCTCGTCGACGACGAAGACCTGATCCGCACGACAACCGCCGATATGCTCACCGAAATGGGCTATCGCGTGATCGAGGCCAATTGCGGCGCGGCCGCGCTGCGGTTGGTGGACGAGGGTCTCACGCCAGATCTTCTGATGACCGATCATCTGATGCCCGGCATGACGGGCACCGAACTGGCGCGGGCGCTTCGCGCGCGTCAGCCGATGCCGGTGCTCATCATCTCAGGCTACGCCGATTCAGACAGCATCGACCCCGATCTCGCGCGTCTGACCAAACCCTTCCGGCAAGGCGATTTGACGCAGGCCCTGGCGCGGATCGGCATCGGACCCGAAAACGGCCCTGCCGCGCTCTAGGATACCAAGGCTCTGGAGGTTTGGGCGCAGCCTCACCCATGGGGTGGTTCATTGTAGAAGTCGACCTGCATCCGCACGCTGCCCAGCGGCGTGACAAAATGCTCCTGCTCGGGTTTCACGACGCCCACGACACTCGGTTCGAGAACGATTTCGGATCGCGGCTCGACATAGGTGAGACGCAGGGCGCCTTCCAGGACGCGGATGACGCCCCAAACCCCCGCCTTGGTTCGATGATTGCCGCGCAGTCCGGAGGGGATTGTGTCCTGATCGAACACTGGCGTTGAACGATAGGGTTCGGGCATCATGTCGTCCGCTTGTGGCTCGAGAAGAGCCTGTTGGTCCTGTGGCGCACCGGGAACCATGGCGCTTGGAAAGCCTAATCCACGGCGAGGCCCGGTGCGAGGGGGGAAGGGCGCGGACCCGGCAAGATCGGCTATGCCGCAACCTGCTCGGCAAGCGGCATCACATACCATTGTCCGGCAACGGTCTTCAGCAAGAGCATGGGCCGGCCGCCGTCCACCTGCTGGAAGCGGTAGCGATCGTGAGCGCCGTTGGTTTTCACCCACGCGCGCGCCCATTCGGTCGCTTTGAACTCGCTTTGGAATTCATCGCTCTCAGCGACCGGTTGGCTATGGTCGTCGTCGCGAAACAGCTGATAACGCATGGAATGTCTCCTTTGATTGGATGCTGAATGAAGTGGCGACGTCGTCAGGATTTCCCGGCTGTTCGCCTTTTGCCGGCATCCTGGCGCCGCGCGGCCTGATCGAGCGCGCGGATCACCCGGTCGAGCATGGCGGCATTGCTGGCCGCCTTGGGCAGTTCGCGTACCGCAAATCGATGCAGGCGATCGAGATCCTTGCGCGGCACCACGATTTCGATGGATTTTTGCCCGAGATGCTCGGGAGCGACGCCCTGCGCGGCCCGACCGGACGCAAGAAAATGATCCAGGAAGCGCTTGCGATCAGCGAAGGTCCAGCCCAGCGCCTCCAGGTCCTCGGGACCAACCGTCAGCAACGCAATCGCGAACTCCATGATATCGTCGAAGGGCAAGTTGAGGCGGACACCCTTGCCCCGGCCCTTGAGCCTATGGATCAGCGCCTGTTTCATCGTATCGAGAGTATCCCGTCGACCGCGCTCCATTCGGTGGGTCGGATCAGCTGCTCATGGGCGATCCGCACGGAATGCAGGGCGGCGGTGATCTCGCGCCGCCAATGGTCCAGGAAGTCGAACAACACTGGAAAGTCGGGCGCGAGATCATATTCCTGCCAGACAAAGAGCTGCAGGAGTGACGGCGCGTCAGGGCGGTAATAGTGAATTTCCGCCGTTGTCATGCCATAGCCCTGCAGCTGCGCCAGAAAACCGCGGTCGCTCATTGCAAGCTGGTTTGACCGGAATCCCCCTCGTCCAGCGTGCGCATGGCCGCGAGCACTTCGTCGATCGGCACGGCGCGTTTGAAACCGCGCGGCTTTCGCAGCGCTGGCTTGTCGCGCACGGCCGATCTGTCCGATGCCCACGACGCCAGGATGGCGCGTTTGACCTCGGGCTCCAGATCAGGATGGTGCGCGACGTCGAAGGGATGAAGAAAACGGGAAAATGGTTGCGACATAGTCAGCCTCCTTTCCTGTCGCTCCTGTCTTTCGTGGCGGACATCCGCATCCGCACCCGCCAGATTTTGGTACGATGCGGAGTCGCGTCAAGACGTTTTTTTCATCTCCAAGCCATTGAGATCGACGCGATTGGCACTCCGTTCCATTGAGTGCCAAAAAATTTTCAGGGGGGTCTTGAAGGGGCAAATTGAGCTTCTTAGTTCCCGGGAACCTGTCGTTCCGATGAACGGCGGGGGATCATCATTCTTGTTTTGCAACCGGAGGCTTTGCCCATGCATTTCCGCCCTTTGCACGACCGTGTGCTTGTTCGCCGCATCGAAGCCGAGGAGAAGACCTCGGGCGGCATCATCATCCCCGACACCGCCAAGGAAAAACCGCAGGAGGGTGAAGTCCTCGCGGTCGGTCCAGGCACTCGCGACGAAAACGGAAAGCTCACCGACACCACGGTGAAGACCGGCGACCGGGTGCTGTTCGGCAAGTGGTCGGGCAGCGAGGTTCGCATCGATGGCGAGGATCTGCTCATCATGAAGGAGAGCGACATCCTCGGCATCATCGAGCCCGTCGCCGAGCTCAAGCAGGCGGCCTGATGGGCCGCCCCCATCCCTCGAACATCAGGAAGGACAAAGGAAAGGAGTTAGGCAGATGGCTGCCAAGGAAGTGAAGTTCGCCTCGGACGCGCGCGATCGCATGCTGCGCGGCGTCGATACGTTGGCCAACGCCGTCAAGGTGACGCTCGGTCCCAAGGGCCGCAATGTGGTCATCGAGAAGAGCTTCGGCGCGCCGCGCATCACCAAGGACGGCGTCACCGTCGCCAAGGAAATCGAACTGAAGGACAAGTTCGAGAATATGGGCGCACAGATGCTGCGCGAGGTCGCCAACAAGCAGAACGACAAGGCCGGTGACGGCACGACCACCGCCACCGTGCTGGCCCAGTCCATCGTGCGCGAAGGCTCGAAGGCGGTCGCGGCAGGGATGAATCCCATGGACCTGAAGCGCGGCATCGACCTCGCCGTGACGACGGTCGTCGAGGACCTCAAGGCGCACGCGAAGAAGGTCTCGGCCAACAGCGAGATCGCCCAGGTCGCGACCATCTCGGCCAATGGCGATGCCGAAGTGGGCACTATCCTCGCAGAAGCGATGGAAAAGGTCGGCAATGAGGGTGTCATCACCGTCGAAGAGGCCAAGAGCCTCGCGACCGAACTCGAGACCGTCGAGGGCATGCAGTTCGATCGCGGCTATCTCTCGCCTTACTTCGTGACCAACGCCGAGAAACTGAAGGTCGAGCTCGAGGATCCCTACATCCTCATCCACGAGAAGAAGCTTTCGAACCTCCAGGCGCTCATTCCGCTGCTCGAGCAGGTGGTGCAGTCGGGCCGGCCGCTGCTCATCATCGCCGAGGACGTGGAAGGCGAAGCGCTCGCCACGCTCGTCGTCAATAAGCTGCGCGGCGGCCTCAAGGTCGCGGCCGTCAAGGCGCCGGGCTTTGGCGATCGTCGCAAGGCCATGCTCGAGGACATCGCGGTTCTCACCGCCGGCAGCGTGGTCAGCGAGGAACTCGGCACCAAGCTCGAGAACGTCACGCTCGGCATGCTCGGCCGCGCCAAGAAGGTCATCATCGACAAGGACAACACCACGGTCGTCGATGGCGCCGGCGCGCGCGAGGAGATCGACGCCCGTGTGGCGCAGATCCGGGCGCAGATCGAGACGACCGCCAGCGACTATGACCGCGAGAAGCTCCAGGAGCGCGTGGCCAAGCTTGCCGGCGGCGTTGCGGTGATCCGCGTGGGCGGCGCGACCGAGGTCGAGGTCAAGGAGAAGAAGGACCGGGTTGACGACGCGCTGCACGCGACCCGCGCCGCTGTCGAGGAAGGCATTCTGCCTGGCGGCGGCATCGCGCTGCTCCGCGCGTTGAAGGCGCTCGACGGCCTCAAGGCAGCCAATGACGACCAGCAGTCCGGTATCGACATCATTCGCCGCGCCCTGCGCGCGCCGGTGCGCCAGATCTGCGACAATGCCGGTGAGGACGGCGCGTTCATCGTCGGCAAGCTGCTCGAAAGCGACGACTATAACTGGGGCTTCAACGCCGCGAGCGGCCAGTATGAGGACCTGGTGAAGTCGGGGGTCATCGATCCCGCCAAGGTCGTGCGCACCGCGCTGCAGGATGCGGCCTCGGTCGCATCCCTGCTCATCACGACCGAAGCGCTGGTCGCCGAGCTACCCAAGGATGAGAAGGCCGCGCCCATGCCGGCCATGGACTACTGATCCTCCACCGACAGGGCCGGCGCGGCCGGCCCTGTCACCTCATCATCATTCAGCATAGCGAGAGGGATTTCCGGGCTTTCTGACAGGATTGCGCGCGGCCTCCTCGTGCGTGCTGCCCGGCAAAGTGGCTCGGATATGCGCTCGATTATTCCTGTTATTCTGTCCGGCGGGTCCGGTACGCGCCTCTGGCCGATTTCGACCGCGGCCAGCCCCAAGCAATTCATTGCGCTCGCCGGCGAGGAGAGCCTGCTCCAGCAGACGGTCCGGCGGGCCCGCGCCGCGGGCCTTGTCCAGGCACCGATCCTTATCGCCAATCGCGGCCACGACGCGCTGCTCGGCGAGCAATTGCGCGCCATCGACTGCACGCCCGCCCGGCTCATCTTCGAGCCCGTCGGTCGCAATACGGCGCCTGCTATCGCGATGGCGGCGCTCGAGGCGCCCAGTCCGGACGCGCTGCTCCTTGTTATGCCCAGCGATCATGTCATCGCCGATGTTCCAGCTTTCGCCGCCGCCATAGAACGCGCGGCGCCGCAGGCGGCCGCCGGATGGCTCGTCACCTTCGGCATCACGCCGGACCATCCCGAGACGGGCTATGGCTACATCCGCTGCGGCGAAGCGATCTGCCAAGGCGTTCATCAGGTCGATCGCTTCGTCGAGAAGCCCGATAGCGACCGCGCTGCCCGGATGATCGCTGAAGGCGGTCACTGCTGGAACGCCGGCATATTCCTCCTGCGCGCCGATGCCTTTCTCGAGGCCATGCGCCTGCATGCCCCGGCAATGCTGACTGCTGTCGAGGCCGCGCTGGCGTCGGCAACGCGGGAAGGCCGGCGCATCGATCCCGACGCTGACGCCTTTGCCGCCATTCCCGCGGACTCGATTGACTACGCCGTCCTGGAAAAGGCCGCGCGTGTCGCCGTCGTGCCGGCGGCGATGGGATGGTCGGATCTGGGCAGCTGGGATGCGCTTCATGCGATCGGCAGCCGCGACGAAGCCGACAATCTCTCGGAGGGCGAGGTAAAGGCGCTCGACAGCCGGAACTGCCTGTTCAAGAGCACCGGGCCACGCATCGCCGCGATCGGCGTTTCCGACCTCATCGTCGTAGCCACCGGCGACACGGTGCTAATCGCGCCGCGCGGGCGTTCGCAAGACGTTCGGCGCCTTGCCGGACAGGAGAGCCCTTCCGCCACCCGCGAGGCCGCCACGGCATCCTGACCCTCCAACGCATCATCCCTGGGAGAACCGATCGATGCTGATAGAAACCTGTCTGGAACGCGAAGAGCCAGCCGACACCGCCCCCGAGGCCGGGGGCTGGGCGGAAAGGCTGACGCCCCGCTATGTCGCCAAGCCCTGGGGCCGGCGCGACGGCCTGCCGGCGCCGGACGAGGCGCAGCCGCTGGGCGAAATGATCTTCGAAGCGCCGGATGCGGGCCTGACGATCAAATGGCTGCAGACGAGCGAGCCGCTGTCGGTCCAGGTCCATCCACAGGGGCCCGGCCGCAAGCATGAATGGTGGCATGTCACCGAGGCGCTCCCGGGCGCCTATCTCGATCTCGGGCTCGAGGCGCCCGCTTCGCGTCAGGCGATCGCCCAAGCGGCCCGCGACGGAACGCTACCCTCGCTGCTTCGGCGAATTCGTCCGCGGGCAGGGGACAGCTTCTACATCAGAGCCGGGACGATCCATGCGCTCGGGCCCGGCCTCACCGTCCTCGAGGTCCAGGAGCACAGCGATGTGACCTATCGCCTCTTCGATTATGGGCGACCGCGCGAGCTTCACCTCGCCCAGGCCCTGTTCGAAGCGCGCACCGAGGTCGAGCCGGTGGAAGCCTTGCCCGGCGCAGGCGCGCCCTTCGCTCTCTCGCAGTTCGCCCTCAACCCGGGCGGCCAGGTCGTCCTCGTGCCCGAGCGCGCCTGTCTGGCCGTCCTGTCGGGCGAGGGCACGATAGCCGGCCGGCCCTTCGCGGCCAACCAATGCTGGCTCACGCACGGACCGGTCGCGCTGCATGCCGACACGCCCGCCCGCCTCGTTCTCGCCGAGCCCCGCTCCGCTCGGTCCACACTTGCTGAAGGAGATCTGTTGCCATGACTATCGATCTGACGCCGCCGCCGGTGCGCCATGTCGCACTCATCGGCAATTTCCCCCCGCGCCGCTGCGGTATCGCAACTTTCACGGCGGATCTGCACGCCGCGCTGAAAGCCGGCGATCCGGATCTCACCATCTCGACGATCGCGCTCAACGACCCCGGCGTGCATCACGATTATCCCCGCGAAGTCGGCTATGAGATCGCGCAGGACAATCTCTCCGACTATGTTGCGGCGGCGGAGCATATCAACGCGCTCAACCCCGACATCGTATGCCTTCAGCACGAGTTCGGGATCTTCGGGGGCGAGGCGGGCGACCATCTCCTTGCCCTCGTCGACAGACTGCGTGCGCCGATCGTAACTACGCTGCACACCGTGCTGACCGATCCCACGGCCAACCAGCGGCGCGTGATGAACGCGCTGGCGCAGGCCTCCTCGCGGATCATCGTCATGACCGAGATGGGCCGCACGATCCTTGCCCGCGACATGGGGGTCCCGGCGCACAAGATCGTGGTGATTCCCCACGGCATTCCCGACATGCCATTTCTCGATCCGGCTTTCGAAAAGCACCGCTTCGGTCTCGACGGGCGGCGCGTGGCGCTCACCTTCGGCCTGCTCTCGCCCAACAAGGGCATCGAGGTGATGATCTCGGCGCTGCCGCAGCTGGTGCGCGATCATCCCGATCTCATTTACGTGGTGCTCGGCGCAACGCATCCGCATCTGGTGGCCCGCGAAGGGGAAGCCTATCGCGAGGATCTTGCCCGGCAGGTTAGCGCGCTGGGGCTCGAGCGCAACGTCCGTTTCGTCAACGAATATGTCGACACGCCCACGCTTCAGGCCTGGCTGTCGGCCTGCGACATCTATGTCACCCCCTATCTGACCGAAGCGCAAATTACGAGCGGCACGCTCTCCTACAGCGTGGGGCTCGGCAAGGCGGTCGTATCGACGCCCTACTGGCACGCACAGGAACTGTTGTCCGACGGATGCGGCGTGCTGGTTCCCTTCGCCTCGCCGGACGCCCTGGCGAAAGCGGTGGGCGACCTGCTGGGTGACGGCCGGCGCCGCGATGAATTGCGGCGCAGCGCCTACCAGGCGGGTCGCGCCATGACATGGCCGGTGGTCGGCGCCAGCTATCTGTCGCTCTTCGCCCAGGCGCGGCTGGGCTCCTCCCTGGCGACCACGCTCGTCGGTTTGCGCCCGTCCGTCACGCCGGCGCCAGAGCCTTCGCTCGATGCTATCGATCGCATGACTGATGGTTGCGGCATGCTGCAGCATAGCCGCTCCAAGGTGCCGGACCGCCGACACGGCTACTGCCTGGACGACAATGCCCGGGCGCTGATGCTCGCAAGCGAATTTGCCCTGGAAGGGCTGGATACGCCGCGCGCAGCACGCCTTGCCAACATCTACGCGTCCTTTGTCGATTTCGCCTGGGATGAGGATGCGGGCCGCTTCCGCAACTTCATGGGCTATGATCGGGACTGGCTCGAGACGGAAGGATCGCAGGACAGCTTCGGCCGCGGGCTCTGGGCGCTGGGTCGGACCGCGCAGGCAACCGATGACCATGGTCTCAAGCTCTGGGCCACGGCGCTTGCCGACAAGGTTATTCCGGCGAGCAGCTTTCTGCAGAGCCCGCGCGCCCAGGCTTTCGCGACGTCCGGACTTGCTGCATTCCTGGCGGTCTATCCCGGCCATCGTCCCGCCCGTCTGCTGATGGAGACCTTCTCGGTCCGCCTGCTGGAACTGCTGCGCGCCAATCGCCGGGACGACTGGATCTGGTTCGAGCCGGTGCTGGCCTATGACAATGCGCGCCTCCCCGAAGCGCTGCTGCGCGCGGGCCGTGCGCTCGCGCGCCCGGATATGGTCGAGGAAGCGATCGAGGCGCTTGCGTGGCTAGCCGAGCGCCAAACCGCGAAGGAAGGCCATTTCCGTCCGATCGGGACAGAGAGCTTCGGGCTCCCCCATGAAACGCCGCAGGCGTTCGACCAGCAGCCGCTTGAAGCCTGGGCCACGATCGAGGCCTGCGCCCTGGCGTTCGAGACGACCGGCGATGCCCAATGGCTCACCCATGTCGAAACCGCCTATGCTTGGTATTTGGGCGCCAACGATCTGGGTCTGCGGCTGGCCTTGCCCGACGGCGGCTGTTTCGACGGTCTGCAGATCGACCGGGTCAACCTCAACCAGGGCGCCGAATCCATTCTCGCCTGGCAGTTTGCAGCGCTCGCTGTGCGCCGACTGAGGGCCAGGAGCGACGGGTCGCAAAACGAGGAAGAGGGACAGGAGGAGGGGAGCGTCGCTGCATGTCGCTGATCCAGTCGATTCCCCTGCGGCTGCGGCCCAACCCGGCGCGGGTGGTCGTTCGGCCCTTGCAGATCGCGCCTGAACCACGCGATCTCAACCCCGTCCAGAATGAGCGCATGCATCGCATCATCAATGGCGTGCGCGCCATGGAGGGCGCAACGGTGGACCGGGAACTGGCCGTCATCCTCGCCGATTTCGGGAACCGCCACCGCGAGATCCGCACCGTGTTCGAAGAGCGCTTCGAGCAGATCGCGCGCGAGGTGGGGCTGAGAGATCGCCTGCCGCCCTCGGTTCGCCAGTTGATCGGCGCCTATTTCTGCCATGAATATTCGTTTGGCGCGGCGGCGCTGATGAACCCCAGCATCGTGCCCCATCCCGACCAGAATGGCGTGCCGGAGGGCGGCTTGCGTTTCGTCCTGTCACTGCGGGCGGTGGGCGAGGGGCATATCTCCTCGATCACCTTTCGCGAGGGCCTTATCCGGCCATGCGGCACGATCGAGATGGCGCCGGAACCCGATTTCGCGATTGCCGCGCGGCCCGAGACCGGGCCTGGCGGTGAAGTCCACTTCACCCGGCATGTGGAGGGGATGCGGCTCGATGAGACCGTGCTCTTTCCCGCAACGCCCGCCCAGCGCAACGGGCTCGAGGATCTTCGCCTGGTGCGCTTCACCGATGACGACGCATCGACCTGCTATTACGGCACCTATACCGCCTATAGCGGCGCGGCGATCGCCTCGGAGCTTTTCGTCACCCGCGATTTCGAAACCTTTGCATTGCAGACGCTGACGGGTCCGGCGGCGCGGAACAAGGGCATGGCTCTGTTCCCCCGCCGGTTCGGAGGCGATTATCTGATGATCGGCCGGCAGGACAATGAAAGCCTGTTCCTGTTGCGCTCGCCCGATCTGCATCACTGGGAGGAAGGCGAGCGGATTCTGGGACCGCATTATCCCTGGGAACTGGTCCAGATGGGCAATTGCGGCGCGCCGATCGAGCTTGAGGAAGGTTGGCTCGTCCTCACCCACGGCGTGGGCGCGATGCGCAAATATGCCATTGGCGCGGTGCTGCTGGACAAGGATGATCCCTCGCGGGTCATCGGCCGCTCGGCGGTGCCACTCCTGTCGCCTTCCGATGAGGACCGGGAAGGCTATGTTCCTAATGTCGTCTATACCTGCGGGGCGATCGTGCATGGCGGAAGGCTGTTCATGCCCTATGGCGTTGCCGATACGTCGGTGAGCTTTGCCAGGATCGAGATAACCGATCTGCTCGCCGCGCTGCACGCGCCCGACAGCATGGATTTGCTCAATGACAACGAATTGGAGTGGCGGGGCCATGAACGCATTGCCGAGTGACATGAAGGTAGATGATTCCCCGCCGAGCGAGGGTGCCGCTCTCAAAAGCGTGCGCACCCTGATGACGCAAAGCGGTGTTCCTTTTGGCACGAGCGGCGTCAGGGGACCCGTCTCGGCCATGACCGACGCGCTCTGTTTTGCCTATACCAGCGCGTTCCTCCAGTATTTGCGATCGATCGATGAGTTTGCCCCGGGCCAGCCCGTAGCGCTGGCCGGCGATCTGCGTCCCAGCACACCGCGCATCGTGCAGGCCTGTGCGGCGGCGGTCCGCGCCGCCGGCGGCGTGGTGGTGAACTGCGGGCTCGTGCCGACGCCGGCGCTGGCCTATTACGCGCTGGGCCGCAAGATGCCCTCGATCATGGTGACGGGAAGCCACATTCCGGCTGATCGTAACGGGATCAAATTCTACCGACCGACAGGGGAGGTCCTCAAGTCGGACGAGGCCGGCATACTCGAGCAGCGGGTCTCACCCGACGACAGCCTTTTCGACGCTTCGGGCGCGCTCCTAAGCGCCGAACCGCTGCCTCCGACCGTCGAGATCACAAGCGCCTATCGCGATCGGTACGTCGGTTTCTTCGGCGCGGACGCACTCAAGGGCATGACAGTTGGGGTCTACCAACATTCCGCGGTGGGGCGGGACGTCCTGGTGAGCGTGCTCGAGGCTCTCGGCGCCACCGTAATGCCATTCGGCCGATCCGAAAGCTTTGTGCCGGTCGATACCGAAGCCATTCGCGATGAGGACATCATTCTGGCGCAGGCGTGGGCGAGCGAGCACACGGTCGATGCGATCGTGTCGACGGACGGGGATTCGGACCGGCCGCTCGTCGCCGACGCGCAGGGGACCTGGCTTCGCGGCGATATCACCGCCCTTCTGTGCGCTCGCGCGCTTGGCGCGGACCGCGTCGTGACCCCGGTGAGCAGCAATAGCGCGGCCGAGCTTTCAGGCGCGTTTGTCGCAGTTCGACGGACGCGGATCGGTTCGCCCTATGTGATCGCCGCCATACAGGAGGAGATTGCGGCCGACCCAGGCGCGATCGTCTGCGGTTATGAGGCCAATGGCGGCGTCCTGCTCGGCTCGACGGTGCTCGACGGTGACAATCCGCTGGATGCCCTTCCCACGCGCGACGCTGTCTTGCCGATCGTTTCGGTACTCGCGGCCGCCAGACGAAGCAGCGTCGCGGAACTGGTCGCGAGCCTGCCGCAGCGCGCCACCCATAGCGACCGCCTCCCGGATGTGGCGCCGGCGCAAAGCGCGGCGCTTCTCGGCTGGCTCAGGGAGGGATCGGCCGAGGAGCAACGGGCGCGCATCGAAACCTATTTCGGTACGATTGGCGGCCAGGTGGTGGAGATCGACACCACCGATGGTCTGCGCGTGACATTCGACCGCGGCGTCGTGATCCATCTGCGCGCGTCGGGCAATGCGCCGGAACTGCGCTGCTACACCGAGGCGAAGACCGCTGCCGCCGCGGAGGACCTGAGCCGATGCGCGCTGATCGTCCTTCGGGACGAATTGTTGCCTCTTTCTCATCCGGATTGAAACCAAAGCCGGCGGCATCAGTTTGCCTTTCATCGCAATGATCATGGAGCGCGAGGTGGGCGTGTGCCTGTAAGACAGCGACCGTGAGAGCAGGGAGCGAAGATGCTGCTGGCTACCATGACCTTCCGGGCGTAACTCCGTATGAACAGTCTGGAGCCGCGCTTGACCGAAAACATAAAAATACCTGACACCTATGAAGACATATTTGTGGGGGACAGCGAGATGGCCCGGCTGCTGCGTGTCCATGATTGGACCGCAACGCCGCTTGGTTCTCCGCAACATTGGCCCGACGGACTCAAGGTCGCGTTGCGCCTGTTGCTGACGTCGAAATTCGAGATGTGGCTCGGTTGGGGGCCGGACATCCATTTCTTCTACAACGACGCTTACCGTCCGACGTTGGGCAACAAGCACCCGCGCTCCATTGCCATGCCGACGCGCGAGCTGTGGGCCGAGATCTGGGACGACATCAAGGGACGTCTCGAAACGGTCTATCAGAAGGGCGAGGCGACCTGGGACCGCGCTCTTCTGCTCATCCTGGAGCGCGCGGGATATCCCGAGGAGACCTATCACACCTTTTCCTACAGCCCCCTGCTGGGCGACCAGGGGACGGTCGAGGGCGTGTTTTGCGCGGTCAGTGAGGAGACCGACCGGGTTATCAGCGAACGGCGGCTGGAATCGCTGCGCCAGCTCGCATTGGCGCTTGCAGGCGCCCAAGGGCATGAGGCCGTGCTCGACGCTGTCGAGGCGGAGCTCGCGCGCAACGATCGCGACATGCCCTTTGCGCTTGTCTATTTGTTCGACGAAACGGGTGCCCCTGTCCTGGCGCGCAACTGCGCGGGGATGGACCCCGATCACCCCTGCGCGCATGCAGCAGGTGCGGCGGAAGATCCCTGGGGGGTCAAGCGGGTTCAGCTCGATTGGACCGCTCCCCTGATCGACGAATGCACGCACGCCGATCTCCCGACCGGATCCTGGGACCGTCCGCCCACCAAGATCGCCGTCGTTCCTCTGGTCGATCGCGGGAACGACCGGCCGCTGGGCGCGCTCGTGGTCGGCCTCAATCCATATCGTCCCGCCGGTGAGCAATATCTGAGTTTCCTCGAATTGCTTGCCGGCCAGATCACCGCAGGCCTGACGAGCAGCTATGCCTTCGAAGCGGAACGTGAGCGCGCCGCGGCGCTGGCGGAAGTCGCCACGATGCGCGAGGAAGCCTCACGCGTCCTCGAACAGGCGAACCGCCAGCTGATCTCGGAGGTGGAACTGCGAACGCAGGAGCGCGATCGCATTCGCCGGCTCTTCCGCCAGGCCCCGAGCTTCATGTGTATTTTGAAGGGCCCTGACCATGTCTTCGACATGGTCAACGACGCCTATCAGCAGCTTGTCGGCCATCGCGACGTGGTCGGCATGCCCCTTCGCGACGGCCTCCCTGAAATAGCCGGGCAGGGTTTCATCGAACTGCTGGACAGGGTGTACCAGACCGGCGAGCCCTTTGTGGGCCGCAATCTCGAAGCGCATCTCCAGCGAACGCCGGATGCGCCGCTCGAGACCCGCTTCGTGAACCTCATCTATCAGCCGATCGTCGAGCCGGACGGCAGTGTCTCGGGCATCTTCGTCGACGGCTACGACGTGACGCATCAGAAGCGCGCGGAGGACCAGCTCCACAATCTCAACGAGACGCTCGAACACAGGGTCGAGCAACGCACTGAAGAACTCGGCACGGCCCTTGGCCGGCTGCAGCGCGAAACGCTGGACCGCGAGGCTGCCGAAGCGGCGCTGCGCCAGTCGCAGAAGCTCGAAGCGCTCGGCAAGCTGACGGGCGGCGTTGCACATGATTTCAACAATCTGCTGCAGGTGGTGAGCGGGAACCTCCAGCTGCTGTCGCGCGACATTGCAGGAAATGAGCGCGCCGAGCAGCGTGTGCAGAATGCGCTGGCAGGCGTCTCGCGCGGCGCGAAGCTCGCCTCGCAGCTCCTCGCCTTCGGCCGCAGACAACCGCTCGAGCCCAAGGTGGTCAATTTGGGCCGCCTCATCAACAATATGGACGATCTCCTGCGCCGGGTCATCGGCGAGGATGTCGAGATCGAGACCATCGTGAGCGGCGGATTGTGGAACTGCCTCGTGGATCCGGGTCAGATCGAAAACGCCATCCTCAATCTCGCGATCAATGCGCGAGATGCCATGCCGGATGGCGGCCGCCTGACGATCGAGGCGGCCAACGCCTGGCTCGATGATGACTATGCCCGCCAGCACGACGAAGTCACCGCCGGACAATATGTGATGGTGGCGGTGACTGATACCGGCACAGGCATGGCGCCGGAAATCATCGACCAGGTCTTCGAACCATTTTTCAGCACCAAGCCGGAAGGCAAGGGGACGGGGCTTGGTCTTTCAATGGTCCATGGCCTCGTCAAGCAGTCGGGTGGCCATATCAAGATCTACAGCGAGGTGGGTGAGGGCACGACCATCAAGCTTTACCTGCGCCGCGAGACTGCCCGGGAAGACATACTTACCGATACGAGCACGGGACCGGTGCGGGGCGGCTCCGAGACGGTCCTCGTGGTGGAGGACGACGATGCCGTCCGCGAGACCGCCGTCGGCCTGCTGTCCGAACTTGGATACCGGGTGCTGAAGGCGCGCGACGCGCAAAGCGCGCTCACCGTCATCGAGAGCGGCGTGCCGATGGATCTCCTCTTCACTGACGTCGTCATGCCCGGCCCGCTGCGTAGTCCCGAACTTGCGCGCCGAGCGAAGGAACGGCTGCCGAACCTCGCGGTGCTCTTCACCTCGGGCTATACCGAGAACGCGATCGTGCATCATGGCCGGCTCGATCCGGGGGTCGAGCTTCTTTCCAAGCCCTACACGCGCGAAGCGCTTGCCCGCAAAGTCCGCCACGTGCTGGCCAACGAAGCACAGCGCCGTTTGATCGCGGAGGGCGGCGGAAACGCACCGGCGCCATCGCCCTCGCCGGCGTCCCAGCCCGTGCGGGAGGCCCGCACCCTTCGTATCCTCCTTGTCGAAGACGACGGACTGATCCGCTTCAACACCGCGGACATGCTTGCCGATCTTGGCCATGCCGTCCTGGAAGCCGAGGACGCCGAAGCTGCCGAAGCGCTGCTGGGGCAAAACGAGGTCGACCTTGTCCTGACCGATGTCGGCTTGCCCAAGGCGTCCGGCATCGACCTTGCCAGGACCGTCAAGGCGTGTGTCCCCGCGCCAGCGATCATTTTCGCCAGCGGCGATGGCAGCGGCATTTCACCGGCGGAATTTCCCGATGCCGCAATCCTGCTCAAGCCTTACAGTCAGGAGGATCTGCGCCGTGTGGTGTCGGCGATCTCCCTCGACCCAGCGAAGAGTGATCCCGCATAGCGGGATAGCGGGGAGTCAAGCCGCCTGGCTGTCTTGGCGCGGGACGACGGACCGTTGGCTTTCGAGCATGGCGCAGAGCGTAGTCACTGGCAGCGGCCGACTGAACAGATAGCCTTGGAGATGCGTGCAGCCCATGGCGACGAGCGCTTCCATCTGCTCATGCGTTTCCACGCCTTCCGCGACAACGGCCATGCCGAGTTGCTCGCCTAGTCCTACAACGGCCTGGATGATCGCTCTTGCGGCATTCGACTGGGTCACCTGCTCGACGAAGGAGCGGTCAAGCTTCACCTTGTCGAATGGGAAGCGTTGGAAATAGCTGAGCGACGAATAGCCCACGCCGAAATCATCGATCAGGATCTGAATGCCGAGGCTGCGCAGCGCCTCCAACTGGTCGAACGTTCGCTCGACGTCGCGAATGACCAGCCCTTCTGTGACTTCGAGCTGCAGGCGGCTGGGACACAGACCCGAGGCCGCAAGCGCTGCGCCCACCGTTTCAACGAGCTTGCCGGAGGCGAACTGGAGCGGCGACAGGTTTACCGCAACCCGAACATCGGCGGGCCAGTTACGCGCATCGACGCATGCCTGGCGCAGCAGCTGTTCGGCCAGCTGGTCGATAATCCCACATTCCTCGGCGAGCGCGATGAAGATGTCCGGCCGGATCCGTCCCTTGGCCGGATGGGTCCAGCGCGCGAGGGCCTCCGCGCTCGTGATCCTACCGGTCTGCGCCGCGACGAGAGGTTGATAGACCAGCCCGATGTCCCCGGCCGCAACCGCTTCGCGCAGGTCGCGCTCGATCTGGCGGCGATCGCGAGCCGAGGAATCCATTTCGGCATTGAAGAAGCACGCGCAGGCGCGTCCATTGTGCTTGGCCCGGTAGAGCGCAAGATCGACATTCTCGCGCAGCTGCTCGGTTGTCTCACCATCCTGCGGCATGAGCACGATGCCAACCGAGGCACCGATGTAACAGACGCCGCGTCCGGTCACGATCGGCTTGGCCAATTCCTCGATAAGCGTGTCGGCGCACATCTGCGCCCGTTCACGCAGGCGCTCCCCGGCCAGCACGGCGATGAACTCGTCCCCGCCGATGCGCGCAATCCATCCTTCGCCCTCGATGACGGCGCGCAGCCGGTCCCCGACCTGGATGAGCACGGCATCCCCACCCGGATGCCCAAACTGGTCGTTGACCGCTTTGAACCGGTCAAGGTCGATGCTGAGCATGGCGAACGGCTCGCGCGCCTGTACCATGCGAAACAACCGGTCAGTATAGCTCGACCGGTTCAGCAGCCCCGTCAACGCATCATAATGCGCCAACCGGAGGACTTCGGCTTCCGTCCGGCGGATCTGCGTGACGTCTTCCGAAACGCCGAGCAGATATTGGCAGGGGCGGTCCGGCCCGTCGATCACGGTGCGCATGGTCCGCAGGTGCAGCGTCTCGCCATCGCCGCGGGTGAAGGCCGCTTCGGTCTGATAAGTTTCCCGGCGGGCTATCGCTTCGTTGTCACGGTCCTCGCTGGCCTCGGCGTTCGCCGGAAAAAGCTCGTGGTCGGTAGCGCCGATGATCTCGCTCGCCGGCCGCCCCATCACGGTCTCGCCGGCACGGTTGATCATCAGATACCGGCGTGTCTCCACGTCCTTGACGAATAGCGTCGCGGGGAGGTTCGAGACGATGCTTTGCAGAAATTTCTGCGCATGTTCGCGTTCGCGTTCCAGGCTCTTGCGCGCGCTGATGTCCCGCACGATCGCGGCGAAGCCCTGGTCTCCGCCCGGATCACCCCAGCGGGCGAGCGAGAGCTCGATCGGAAACTCCCTGCCGTCGGCGCGCATGGCGACGAGTTCGATGAAGGACCCGACGAGGCGGGTCGGGCCGCCCTGGGCAGCGCGGCCGAAAGCCTCGGCGTGACCATGGGCGAAGCGGGGCGGCATGATGATGGAGACATCCTGGCCGATCGCCTCGTGGCGCGCCCGGCCGAACATCTGCTCCGCGGCGGCGTTCCAATGAACGATCCGGCCGTCCAGATCGGCCGCCAGGACGGCATCCGACGTCGCATCAACAACCTTGCCCGCGATCTCCGTCATCCGCCGCGCACAGCGCGCTTCGATAAGGCTCGTCGCATGCTGTGCGAGATCCGCGAGGATAAGGCGCTCATCATCGTCCAGCCGCTCGCGCGGAGCGGGGTCGAATACGCACAAGGTCCCTAGGCAAAGGCCGGTACTCGTGATGAGCGGAACGCTCGCATAGAAGCGAATCCCGCCCTCCGACGTGACGAGCGGGTTGTCCCGGAAGCGCGCATCCTGACTCGCGTCGGGAACGACAAGCGCCGAACGCGCCTCGAGCGCGTGGCTGCAGAACGCGATTGCGCGGGGCGTTTCGGGAAAAGCGATACCGTGGCGTGACTTGAACCACTGCCGGTGGCCATCGATCAGACTGATCGCCGCGCTCTGGACATTGAGGGCGACGGCGGCGACGCGGGTCAGGACGTCATATTCGCGCTCGGGCGGCGTGTCGAGAATCGCATAGCCGGACAGCGCGGCGAGACGCTCCCGTTCGATGTCCCAAGACGATGGCGCGTTAGAAAGATCCATCCGCCGCATTCTAGGGAAGGCTGGTTAATCTTTCCCTCAGTACATGGCCTGGAATGCACCAATTTTGCGGGCCGGTTGAGACCGAACGGTCACAGTTAATTTCGCGCCAAGGCCTGTCGGCAACGCCGGGTTAACGGCTGCGGGATTAGGTCGCCCAAAGACCTGTCGAACCCCATTCCCGGTGAGGGCGTATGAGGCTTATGGCATTGCAGGAAGCCGAGACCTTGCGACAGCGCTATGGGCGGCACGTACTGCAGGGGCTGGTCAACGAGATATTCCAGGCGGCGCGCGCGAAAGATGAGTCCCGCCTGGCTAAGCTGGAGAAAGTTCGCGCTGTCCTCGCCGCTGAGCAAAGCGATTACGGCGACACGGCCTAGTCGGCGAGCCGATCGCGCATGAGCCTGACGATTGCCACGAGGCCGTCCGGATCCCAGTTCTTCTCCAGTCGGCCTTTGAGCCGGCCGCGCAACACCTGCTGCATCAGCTTGGTGCCAAAGCCCTGACGCGCGGGCGGCCCGGCGAGGCGCGGTCCGCCTCTTTCCTCCCAGCGGATGACGAGATCGGGTCCGCAGGCCTCCCATTCCACCCGGACACGTCCCTCTCCGCTGCCGAGCGAGCCGTATTTGACCGAGTTGGTGGTGAGCTCGTGGAACATCAGGGCCAGGCTTGTGGTGGCCTGAGGCCCGAGCGGGATCGGCTCACCTTTGCAGCAGACACGTCCCGGCTCGGCGAGGGAGGTATGCGCCTCGAGGGACGCCTGGATCAAGGCGGACAGCTCTGTCCGGTCGAGGCTGCCCGGTTCTTTCTCTGCTGCGCCCGTGTGCTCTGGCATCGCATGCGCGCGGGCAAGCGCCTGCAGGCGACCCGTCAGGGATTGCGCCAGTTCGGCAGGACTGGTCGCATGCCGGGCGCTCATCTCGATCATCGCCTGGGTGAGGGCAAAGAGGTTCTTCACCCGGTGATCCATTTCGCGCGCGATCATTGCCTGTTGTTCAAGCGCTTCCTGCAGCCGCAGCTTGTCCCGCTGCATCTTGCAGGCCACGGCGACGAGGTCGGCGAGTTCCGATACGATCCGAAGATCCTCGCTGTCGAACTGATCCTCGTGCCGCGCAACGACCCACAAGGTGCCATGCGCCCGCTCCTTGCCGATACGAATAGGGACAAGCAGGACCTCGGGTATGACGAGGCTATGCTCGGCGATCCAGTCATAGACCAGCTCGGGATGCCTGCACAAAAGCGGCGCATCGCGGTCCAGCGTCTCGCCGCAGGGGCTGTTGTGACGAGGCGTGAGCGCGCCTTCGAAACGGGCGAGTGCTCCGTTGAGATGCTGCCAACGAAATACGGGAGGATCGTGGCTCTCATCGAGGATGCTGAGCCCGGAAGCGCTGGCCTGGGTGAGTTCGAGAGCATGGGCCACCATACGCGGCATCACCTCGTCGGGGGCATCGACCATTTTCCCGAGGAGTTGGCGCACCGCAAGGCGTTCAGCGCTGGGCCGGTGCCGGTTGCGCGGACGTGCGCTTAGGTCGTCCGTGATGAAGAGTCTCGCGGACGGGTCTACTGGAAATGATTCGGCCGCATGCGTCGACACCTCACCCTCGCGGAATGCCTCAACTTGAAGAAAACCTGCCCGCGCCGCGGAGTCAAGCGTGTCGGCAATGGCCATCTTTGGGAGCACCTCAGGCCTAATTTTTGTGAGGCGAGACAGTTGAGCGCTGACAGATGACTGCTGATGGATGAAGCATCATTGCTGCTATTATTTTCCCCTAATTCCGCGGCAAAACGAGAAGATCGCTGTTGCGGAACATGGCGAAACTGTATCTGGTGCGCAGCACTTGCCGGCTCGCTAGTGCGTGCAAGCCTCCCGGGGGGGAAGCGGCGAGCAGGGCAAGGCAGGGGCGAATGCCAAGCGCGCAGGGTTGGGGGCATATTTGACGGATATCGATGCATCTTCGCGATCGCCACGCAAATGGCTCGGCTGGCTCGGATCGAGGCATAGCGGAGACGAGACAGGCGGACCTCGCCCCGGTGCGAACACGGAGGACCGGCATCTTTCCGCGCGCCACCATGTCCTGAACGAGATCGCTGCATTCCTGCTCGATCATGGCCTGGAGATCAGCCCGGATAATCTTGTGGTCGCCCACGGCATCGCTAGCGGAAGCAATCCGGGGCTCGCGCGCAAGGTCATGCAGCGCCGGGCGGACGGCGGGACCGTGACGCAGGCGTGGCTCGACGAGGTTACCGCGGCTGCCAAGTCGGATGAAGCGCCGGGCGAGATCAAGCAGTTGATGGTACGTCTCGAGCAGACACTCGACACATTCTCGAAGAACACGACCGCCGCCCGGCATGCGACATCGAATTACGGTGACGAGCTCGAACAGCAGGTGGCCGATCTCGCGAGCGTCCAGCAAACCGGTCAGATCATTTCGACCCTGGCTGATCTCGCCAAGGCCATGCTGGAAAAGACGCGCAGCCTCGAGGCCGAAATGCGCACCAGCGAATCCGAAGCGAAAGGTCTGCGCCGCAGTCTGGAAAAAGCCCAGCGCGACGCGGAAGTCGACCATCTCACCGGTCTGCCCAATCGCCGCGCCTTCGAAGCCGTGCTCGAGCGCGAGCACAAGGCCGCCCGCGCAGCGCTCGACCCGCTGGTCCTGGCTTTTTGCGATATCGACCATTTCAAGCGCATCAACGATACCCATGGCCACGAGGCGGGTGACCGGGTGCTGCGCCTGATCGCTGATCTTCTGTCCGGAATTTCGGACGACAAATGCCACGTCTCACGCCATGGCGGCGAGGAATTTGTGATGCTCTTCAGGGGGTGCACCCTTACCGAAGCCAAGGAGCGCCTTGACCGGCTGCGCGAGAGCCTCGCCGAGCGGCGTCTGGTCAACCGGCACAATGACGAGCCCTTCGGCCAGATTACCTTCTCCGCGGGCGTGGCTGACGTCTTCGATCATCCCGACCCGCGGGCTGCGCTCAAGGCCGCCGATGAGGCGCTTTATGCGGCCAAGACCGGAGGCCGCAATCAGATTCGCGTCGCGCCCAAGCCGGGCACCGCTCGCTAAAGAGTCAGGAGCGCGCTTGCCGCAGGACGTCCCGGACCACCGAGGCGGGAACCGCGAAACCGATGCCGACATTGCCCTCGAACGGCGCCAGGATCGCCGTGTTGATGCCGATCACCTCCCCGCGCATGTTGATGAGCGGCCCTCCGGAATTGCCTGGATTGATCGGTGCATCGGTCTGGATGAGGCCGACCGGGCTTTGCGGCGTCAGGCCGCGGCCCAGCGCACTGACGATTCCTGCCGTGACGGTTTGCCCGAGGCCGAAGGGATTGCCGACTGCGACGACATAGTCGCCGACCTCGGCGGTATCGGCACTGGCAAGCGGCGCGGCTTTCAGGTTCCGAGCCGGAATCTGCAAAACCGCGATGTCCGCGTCGGGACTGACGCCGACCAGCCGGGCTTCCAGCTTGCGCTGGTCCTGGAGCATGACGACGATCACGAGGCCGTCCTTGACGACATGGGCGTTGGTCAGAACCAGCCCGCGTGCGGCATCGACGATGACCCCCGAGCCGGCGGACAGGCGCGGCTCGAGCGCCACGTCCGGGACCCCGAAATGACGGCGGAAATAGGGATCGCGAAGCAGGGGATTTTGCGCATAGGGGGAGGGGTAGGCCACCGCGATGTTCACCACTGCCGGCGAGATGCGCTTGACCAGCGGAGCGACGGTGAGCCGGCTGATCGGCACAGGCTCGGCTGCGGAAACGGGAGGGATATCCCGCGCTGCCCCGCCCCATGAGAACCCCCAGCCGAGCAGGAGGACAGCCAGCAAGGCACAGCCGAGGGCACCGATAAAGAGCCCCCTACGCTTCATGACAGGCCCGCGTCATGACGCGGATCGGCTGTGGTGCGGTTGCCTTGCATGGCGCCGGGATCTGCAAGCGCTGGATAGTTTCCGCAACACCGGGCATGCGGCCCCGTGGGCCAGCAGCAAAGCGGCGCCAGGGCACTAAGCTGGAAGGCCTGAAGGGCGGGCTGGACGGGTCGCCGGCGGGGCTTGTCATGGGTGACGAAGCTTAGCCCGCGCCCACGGCAATAGGCCTCCGCAGCCTCGCGCGTGGCAAATTCGAGCATCAGGGAAGAGAGTGGATCTCCTGCCCCGGTCCATCCCGTCAGCGGATCGGGCGAGGGCGCGAACCGCTCTCTAAAACGTAAGCGCCAGCGACCCCGCCGCGCGCGTCCGGGGTGGTCGGCATAGGGATCGGGCTCGATGATCGCCTGCGCATCAGGCGGCAACGCGCTGGTATAGCGCTGCCATGTCGGCTGCATGGCGATCGCATCTTCATTGTCGTTTGCCCCTTTGGGAGTCGGCCGCACCCCGGGGGCGGCGGGTAGCGGACTGGTCAGACTGGGTTGCGTTGCCATCCTATCCTCCAAGATGAGGGCGGCCCGATCGGGCCGCCCTCTCTTCCTGGTCAGTTCTTGTTGATCGGAATGCGCCGGACGCTGTCGACGTCTCCCTCCTTGCGCGGGATGGTGACGGTCAACACGCCGTTGCTGAAGCTGGCCTGCGCCTTGTCGGATTCCACGCCCTTGGGCAGGTGAATCCGCCGTTCGAACCGGCCATAGCTGCGTTCCGAATAGCCGCGATCCTTGTCCTCGAGCTCGGACTTCTTCTCGCCCTTCAAGGCGAGGACCCCGTCCGCGATCGAGAGATCGACCTGCGACTCGTCCAGGCCGGGCAGTTCGGCCGTGACGCGGATGTCCTTGTCGGTTTCGCTGAGTTCGATACGCGGATAGTCGATGACATGGCCAAAAGCCGTGAGCGACGAAGGCAGGCCCCGCCACAGATCGTCGAACAGGCGATTCACATCGCGGTGAAGCGACATGAGCGGATGGGTGGTCCGATCCCGCTCCGGCTCGGCGCCTACGACC
The DNA here is from genome assembly GCF_052279045.1 of Novosphingobium aeonii. NCBI lineage: Bacteria > Pseudomonadati > Pseudomonadota > Alphaproteobacteria > Sphingomonadales > Sphingomonadaceae > Novosphingobium > Novosphingobium aeonii. Next base: position 199,883 of record NZ_CP176834.1, read on the forward strand.
GCGGGTAGCCGGTTTTCCTGCCGGCTCCAGGGAATGAGATCACGAAGAGACATGATGATCATCTCCTTTTGAGGCTGGATTGTGGGGTATGGCCTGCCGGCCGCCGTTCCCGAAGGAACGACGCCGGCAGAACCACTTGGAGCGCGAGATCAGGCCGCCTTGGCTTCCTGGTGCTGCGTCTCGATCTGCGCGGGTTCGGGGGACGACCCGCCGATCGCGATACGCCGGGGCTTCATGGCCTCGGGCACGACGCGCTTGAGGGCAATGGTCAGAAGACCATTGTCGAAGGAAGCCTCGCCGACTTCGATATGATCGGCGAGCTGGAAGCGGCGTTCGAAGGCCCGCGCGGCAATGCCGCGGTGCAGATACTCGCTCTTGCCGTCGTCATCGGCGCGCTTGCCCGTGACGGTGAGCTGGTTCTGCTGGGCCACGACCTCGACGTCCTCGGGACGGAAGCCCGCCAGGGCAAGCGTGATCTGATAGCTGTCCTCGCCGTTCCGCAGAATGTCGAACGGTGGATAGCCATCGGAACCATCGCCCCGCATGCCCGTCTCGAGCAGATCGAAGAGTCGGTCGAAGCCGACGGTGGAGCGCCGATAGGGCGCAAAGTCAAAATTGGTTCTCATTTCCAAATCCTCCGGTTGAGCAATTTGGGCATGAGAAGCGCCGGTACAGTAGAGCCGACGCTCTCTATGTCCAACCGGACCCGAACGGCGTCCGGCACCCCAGACGTAATTTCGGCCAACGCAGATTCAAGAGATAAAAAAAGGAAAGGAAACAGAGGCCTGAAGAAATTTGGGCTCACTGACCCTGCGGATTTAGTCTCTCGCGATCACCCATCGCGGTCCCGCAAAAACGGGAGCCGCGCACGTAGGCGGAACACTGCGGGATCAGGATAATGTTAACCAGACTCGCTTACCCTTGCCGCAAGGCAAAGGGTTCGTGTGCGTATGAATGGGGCAGTGGTTCTGCTGATCGTCAATGCGGTGGTGGCAGGCCTCTTTGCGCTCAGCTATTTCCTGATCGCCCGCATCAGTCGGGGACAACGTCCGGTCATCGCGTTCGGGGTCAGCTACCTTTTGGGCATGGTGACGCCGATCAGCGAGATTGCTATCCGGCTGACCGATTATCCCGCGCCCTTCATGCTGGCGAGCTACATGGCGCTGTTGGGCGGTTTCCTCGCCATGGCGGCCGCGCTCAGCATCTTTCATCGCAAGCGCCCACCCTGGACAGCGATCGCCACTCTTGCCGTGCTGGGCCTGATTACGCGCATTGCGATCTGGGGCGGGACGCGAGACGATCTCATTTATGAGCTGGCCTTCCAGCTGCCCTTGGCGCTCGGCATTCTCCTGTGCAGCCATACGGCCTTTCGCACCGGCAAGGGCCAGCTCAACCACACCCTGGCCGGGCTGTTTCTCCTGAGCGGTCTCAACTTTTTCATCAAACCCTTCGTTGCCGCCGCCCTGGGATCGGGACAAACAGCAAGAGACTATGCCGGGAGCGCCTATGCGCTTTATTCCCAAGCCAGCACGGCCATCCTGTTGACGGGTGCCGGGCTCACCGTGCTGCTGATCGTCATCCAGACGACCATTCAGGAATATGTGCGCACGGCGGAGACTGATCATCTCTCCGGCCTACTCAATCGCCGCGGTTTCGACCGCCAGGGCCAGGCGCTGCTGGCATCGGCTCCAATCGGCAAGCGCCAGCTCTGTGCCGTGATGATCGACCTCGACCATTTCAAACGGATCAACGACTGCTTTGGGCATGACATGGGCGACCGGGTCATACAGGCTTTCGCCGATATCCTGCGCAGCACGGCGCCCAAGTCCGCCCATCTTGCGCGCACCGGCGGCGAGGAATTCGTGATCCTGCTCAATCGGGTCTCCGCGCCCGCGGCGGGTCTTATCGTCGAGGCCATGCGCGCCCATACGCGCGAACATGGCCAGGCCGACCTGCCCACCTTCAGCTTCAGCGCGGGAATTGCGCAATACCAGGCGGGCGACAGCCTAGCCGACCTCATGCGCCGCGCCGATCAGGCATGCTACCGAGCCAAGACCTTGGGACGTGATCGTATCGAGACCGACCACGGGATAGCGGCGGACAGCACGGCCTCGACGGTGGTGCCGTTCAAGGCCGTGAATGCCTGAAGGCCAGCACCCCGGCCCTGGAACCACTTCGATTTTTGAAAGACAGCATGCGCCGCCTTCTCGCCCTTACAGTCGCCCTCGTCCCGTCGAGCTATCCGGCCCTTGCTCGGGCCGCCGAGCAGACCGCCGTGGCTGCCCCTATCATCGTCACCGCGCAGAAGATCGAGCAGCGCGACCTGGATGTGCCGATCACCCTTTCGGTCGCGACCGGGCCGCGCCTCCAGGAGCTCGGGGTGACTGACATCGGCGAACTCTCGGCCTATGTGCCGGGCCTCAATATCCAGATCCAAAGCCCGCATAGCCCCGGTTTCGTGATCCGCGGCATCACGTCGGACAATGGCTCCGCGCAGCAGCCGCCGCGCGTCAGCGTCTACTATAACGGGGTCGACATCTCCCGCGCGCGCGGCGCCTATCAAGGCCTCTTCGACCTCGCACGGATCGAGGTTGCCAAGGGACCGCAGGCGACGTTGTTCGGCACGGCCGCCACGATCGGCGCGGTCAACCTGGTCCCCAACCTCGCGCGGCCGGGTTTCTCGGCCGGCCTCACGAGCGCCATCGGCAATCTGGGCACCCTGCGCGAGGAAGGCTTCATCAACATCGGTTCCGAGCGAATCTCCGCTCGCGTCGCGGGGCAGCGGAAGAAGCGCGATGGCTACGTCGCAAATCTCGCGCCGGGCCAGGATGATCTTTATGCGCAGGACCAGCTCGGGCTGCGCGGCGCTCTCCACTTTCAGCCGACGGAGAGTCTTTCCGCGGATCTCGTTCTTACCTACGATCGGCAGCGCAATTCCGGAACGCCCTTCCTGTCGCGGCGGCTTGGCTCGACGGCGGCGCAAGGTATCTTCGGGGCAGCCTATCTCGGTGGCTCGCCAGCCTCCGGGGCAGTGCTCGGCGGCGATGAACTCGGGATCGACCGCCACGTCTATGATGTGAACCTCACGGTGACCGCGAACTTCGCCGATGGCTGGTCCTTCACGACGACCAATGGCTATCGCCGGTTCAATTCGCGCGAGGTGTTCGACGCCGACGGGTCGGCAGCATGGTATCTGGAATTCGCCGAGCAGGCCAAAGGCTGGCAGGCAAGCCATGAAGGCCGCTTCACCTATCGCGACGATCAGTGGCGGGCGATCTTCGGCTGGAACGCTTTCATCGAACACGGATCGCAGACCGTCCCCTTCTCCACCGAGGTCGGCACCTATCTGCAGTGCACCGCCAATGTGATCCCCGGGCTGGGCTGTGTCGATGCGAACAACCAGGTCACTGCCTCGCGGGCAACCGCGCTTCTGTCGCGAGGGCTCGCGACCGTCATTCCCTATTCCAGCTGGTACCGCAACTCAGGTCGCAATACGACCTGGTCGCTGTTCGGCGACGTGAGCTGGAAAGCAGCGTCGCGCCTGGAACTTCTTGCCGGCGCTCGGCTGCTGATCGAGGACCGGCGCTCGGGCTATGCCGCGCAGCAGCCCAATGCGCCGCTCTACGGTCGCCCGCTGCTGCCACTGGTCGACACGGCCGGGGCTACCTATACCGCCAAGCGCAGCTTTACCGCTCTCCTTCCGCGCTTCAGCCTGCTCTATCATCTGTCGCCCGCGAGCACGCTGTTCGCGACCATCTCGCAAGGCCGTCGCTCACCTGCTGTGCAGCTTTCGGCTGCGTCGGGGCCTGTACCTGACCTGTCGATCGTTCCGGCCGAGACGGTCTGGAACTACGAAGCGGGTCTGAAGATCGCGCGCGGCGCCGTCAGTGGCGCGGTTTCGGTCTATTACGACCGATATCGCAACTTCCAGGTCACTGTCCTCGACGTCTCGAGCGGCGCGGTCCGCATCGACAATGCCGGGTCGGCAGGCAATGCGGGCGTGGAGGCGGAACTAGACGTGCGTCCGGTCCGGGGCGTTCGCTTCTTTGGCAACATGGCTTACACGGGCGCGCGGATCGACGATCGGCCGGCCAACGGGATCTATGCCGGCGATCGCTTTCGGCTCCAGCCCCGCTGGCAGGCGGCGGCAGGGATGATGATCGAACACTCCGTATCAGATGCCGTCAGCCTCTTTGCCGCGCCGAACGTCACCTACCGCTCCAAGCTCTATTTCGAACTGCCCAATAGCGAGGCCATCAGCCAGTCCGCAGTGACCCTGATCAATGCTCGGGCGGGAGCGCGCCTGTGGAGCGACCGCCTCGAAATCGCCGGGTTCGTGCGCAACCTTACCGACAGGCGCTACCTGCTCGACGCCGGAAATGTCGGCGGCTCGTTCGGCTATCCTACGTTCATTCCCGCCGAGCCCCGCACCTTCGGCATCGAGATATCGGCCCGCTACTAGCGGCGCAGGCGAGGCAGAGCGCCCGCGAGGGGAGGGCGAAGCGGGTGGCGACCCTCTGTGCCCGCGCCCCCGGTCAATGGCCTTCGCGTGCCTGGTTCTCCCGACGTCCGCCCAGTTTCGCGATGCGCTGCTCATCATCGATCTGGTGCATGGCGCGGCTGAGCTTTTCGAAGGCGCGAACCTCGATCTGGCGAACGCGCTCACGGCTCACCTTATAGACGAGGCTCAGATCCTCGAGCGTTTTGGGTTCATCGATCAGACGACGCTGGACCAGAATATCCCGCTCGCGGTCGGAAAGCGTGCCGAGCGCCTCGAACAGCATGTTCTGGCGGCGCTGGCGCTCCTGCGCGCCGGCAAGCGCCTCGTCCTGGAGGGGACTATCGTCGGTCAGCAGGTCCTGCCACTGATCCTCACCCGTTTCCCCGAGCGGCACGTTGAGCGAGGCGTCGCCGCCCTGCATCATCCGCCGGTTCATGCTGGTGACTTCGGTTTCCGAGACTCCGAGCGTGTTGGCGATCTGGCGGACCTGATCAGGTTTCAGGTCGGTGTCGTCATAGGCCTGGAGGGAGTTTTTGATCCGGCGGAGATTGAAGAACAGGCGCTTTTGCGCGGCCGTCGTGCCGAGCTTGACCATGCTCCAGCTGCGCAGAATGAATTCCTGGATCGAGGCCTTGATCCACCACAGCGCATAGGTCGCAAGACGAAAACCGCGATCAGGGTCGAATCGCCGGACCCCCTGGATCAGGCCGACATTGCCTTCCGAAATGAGGTCGGCAACAGGCAGGCCGTAGCCTCGGTAGCGCATCGCCGCCTTCGCAACCAGGCGAAGGTGGCTGGTCACGAGCTTGGCGGCTGCTTCCGGATCGCCATGCTCCTTGAAGCGCTTCGCAAGCATATATTCGTCTTCGGGCGAGAGGATCGGGAATTTCCTGATCTCCGCCAGATACCGGTTCAGTCCATCCTCACCGGCCGGCGCCGGAATAACGGCGTTCTTGAGTGCAATGTCTGTCATGGCTCTTCACGCAATTACCTGTTTGGCGGGCGAACCTTGCCGCCGGCCAGTCTGCGTGGGTCCTGTGTCCAGGGCCCGCAGCTGTCGCGACGCGGCCAGGCTCTGCCTCGGCTTAACCAGTATAAAATCACTTCAAAGCGTTTTGAATATCCTAATGACGCAAAACCAGCGCCGCAGGTTCCCATCCGGATGCGGCAGCGCAGCTGGTGGGGTTCAACTCTTCGCCATGCACACGATATCGGCTTGCCGTCGCTGGCGAAATCGGGCTCGACGAACTCGTGGCTCGTCAAGGCTCGGACGCCGGATCAACTACCGCGTGCGCCTGCGCAGCTTCGAGACGGTGGCCCGCCTCGTGGAAGCCGGGATCGGCATGGGCATCCTTCCCTTGCGCGCCGCCGAGCGCCTCGGCTCGGATGCTCTCTGCGTCGTGCCACTCTCTGATCGCTGGGCCCACCGCCGCCTGTTGCTCTGCGCCAGACGCTTCGCCGACCTCAGCGGCCATGCCCTGGCGCTCATCGACGAGATCAAGCGCCAGGGGAGCGAGCGCTGACGCGCCCTCGACAGGTCCCTTCGCCAGGAAGGCATTCCGCCGACCCGGGGGCCATTTTCTGCTGGGCTATGCTGCTAATCCCTGCGATATAGTACAATTCACAAAATTGTATTGCGAGTAGCCTTGGATACCGTCCCAGACGAAAAGATCGAATTGCCCGAGACGGACGGTCCGCTGCATGAGCGACTGGCCGTTGCGGTCGAGCAGCTCATTGGCGAGCGCCGCTACCGGCCGGGCGACAGGCTGCCCACGCACCGCGTCCTCGCACGACAGGCCGGGGTTGCCATTGGCACGGTCACCAAGGCACTCGACCTTCTCGGATCGCGTGGCATCCTGCGCGGGGAAGTCGGCCGCGGCACATTCGTCAACGATGTTCGCATCGCGCCGGTCGATGGCGGCACCGTCGATCTTTCCATCAACGGCCCTCCGCAGGTTATTCCCGAGGACATGTTCAAGGCCGCCGCCGACCGGGCCATGCGCGCCTGCCTCGCCTTGCCGCATGGCGGCTATGCCGATCAACGCGGAACGCCGGCCCAGCGACGCGTCCTGGTCGACTGGCTCGCGCGCACCCGGCTGCGACTCGCCGAAGACGACGTGATCCTCACCATCGGTGTCCAGCATGGCGTCCATCTGGCCTTCCAGGACCGGCTTGGGGCATCGCCGGTGATAGCCACCGAAGGTGCAACCTATCCCGGCGCGATCGCCGCCGCGCGTTCCCTAGGCATGCAGATGGTCCCAGTCCGACATGACGGCGAAGGTATGGAGCCCGGCGATCTTGACCGGGTCCTCGTCGCCACCCAGGCCAAGACCGTCTACCTGACGCCTGTCAGTCACAATCCGATCGGCTTCGAGACCGGCGAGGAGCGCCGCCGCGATCTCCTTGCCGTCATCGAGAAGCACGACGCATGGATCGTCGAGGACGACATCTATTCTGTCTACTCGACCCGAAAGGCACCGACATTCAAGGACCTGGCACCTGAGCGAACCTATTATCTCAACGGCCTGTCAAAGTGCCTGACGCCTCTCTTGCGGGTCGGCTTGATTGCGCCGCCGCAAGCCAGGCGTTCCGCGATCATGCGCGCCCTGCGAGCGCAGGTCTGGGGGGCACCGCCCTACGGTGTCGAAATGGGTTGCGGGTTGATCGAATTGGGAGCGGATCCGATCGTAGCCTCCATCCTGCGCAAGGAAGCCAAGGCGCGGATCGCGCTGGCCCAGCGCATACTGGGCCTTGATGCCGTTCCAATGCCGGAGGGTGCTCCCCATCTCTGGCTGCCTATGCCAGCCATTCGCGCCGAAAGGCTGGCGCGACGCGCAAGCGAGCAGGGGGTTCGCCTTACGCCGCCCGACTCGTCGTTCGTTGGCGGCGAATGCGCGGGTGGGGTCAGGCTCTCGATCATGGCGACGACCAGCCGGGACGACCTCGAACGCGCGCTTCGCGTGGTCGCGGCGCTTCGCGACGAACCAGAAGAAATGATCGTCTAGCAGCGCTGTGGGGCAGGCTTCTCGCTTCGCCCATTCTTCTCCAGCCGTGTTTGCATCGCCACATGTCCATTCTCGGCCCAAAGGTCGAACGTGCGCTGGCCTTCACCGGGCAGCACCTGAACCATGGGAATCTGGCGCAAGGCTACCGGCCTCTGCAACTCGGCATAGAGCAAGGCGTCGTCGAAGCCGGCCAGGGCGGCGGCCTCGCGATCCGTCGCAAAGTAGATCGCCGAGATCCTCGACCAATGAATTGCCGACAGGCACATGGGACAGGGCTCGGAACTCGAATAGATTACGCAATCCTCGAGGAACGGGCTGGAGAGGCGCTCGCAGGCTTTCCTGATCGCCACGATCTCGGCATGGGGGGTCGGATCATGATTGGCATGGACGCAGTTAAGCCCCTCAGCGACGATCCCACCGCCGCGAACGATAACTGCGCCAAATGGCGGGCCTGACCCGGTCGCCATGGCTTGTTGCGACAGGCTTATGGCCCTTCGCATGAATTCGTCATCCAACGAATTGGTCAGCATGCGCAATGCTCCCGGTCAGCAAGGAAAGGGTATCGGAATGCAGCCACTGCCGATGGCGCGGGCCTTTGCAGGTCACGGCTGCTGCTCCCACGGCGCCAAGACCGCAAACGAGCCGACCAGCTTCAGCAAATAGGTCGGTGCCAGCCAGGCAAGGCCAGGTGCGATCCCAACGGAATTGATAAGCGCAATCGCTCCGGCACACCACGCCAAGGCGAGGCCTGCACAATGGCGAATAGACATAAGCCCAGCCGCCGCGACGCCCGCTGCCCCGGCGCCGTGGAGCAGGAACATCGCTGCCCAGTCCTGGCCTGGAATGACCAACGTCAGAAGGAGCGGGTGGATGTGAAGAGCCGCATTGTACAAAGGTCGCAAAGGATCGCCCTGCGGCCTGACGGCGCGCAATGTCGCTGGCAGGCAGGTCGAAACTATGCCGCCGCCCAAGTCGAACGCGACGAATAGCACCAGCGCCCATTGCCAAGCCGCCCAATGCACATTGGCGAGGCGCGCGCATCCGATCGCAACCGCCACCACGCCTAGGCCCACGATCAACGCGGCCCGAGGGTCTTGCGTCGTGGGCCCAGCTTGAGGGGGGCCATTTTCTCTCTGCCTTCGGCCCATCGGCCACCTCGTGAACAAACGCTGGCAATTGAGAGTTCAATAGATACAATAATCGCCGAGTCCATGATTCAATTTGGAGGCGACGTGCAACCTGCCTTTGCGATCGACGGTATGAGGGGCGAGCCGGCCGATGTCGTCGCGAGCACGGCGCAAGCGCTTCAGGTTCTCTGTGACGATGGCGTTGTGCTGGCAGCGCAGCTTTGGCGCGGTGGCCCTGTGCGCAGCGTCGTGGTCATCAACCCCGCAACCGGCGTCCTTGCCCGCTACTACCATCGCTATGCGGCATTCCTTGCCAGTCGCGGCCACGACGTCATCACCTATGACTATCGCGGGATTGGCGGCTCCCGGCCGGCAGCCTTGCGGGGATGTGGCTATCGCGGGAGCGACTGGGGGACGCTCGATTTCGCCGCAATCCTCGATGAAGCGGAACGGCTCGCGCAAGGCCGTCCGATCATGGTCGTCGGCCACAGCATCGGCGGCTTCATTCCGGGGCTTGCCCCGCGCATGGATCGCTGCGCAGCCATGCTTACGGTCGGCGCGCAATTTGCCTACTGGCGCGACTATGCCCGCTGGGCGCGGCTCAGCCATTGCCTCAAGTGGCATGTCGCCATGCCGGCCATCACTGCGCTGCTCGGTTACTTTCCTGGGCGCCGGATCGGCTGGCTGGAGGACCTGCCGGCCGGGGTGGCATTCGAATGGGCCTTCCGCCGGGCGCGAATGGAAAGAAGCCTGCCCCGGGCGGAGCGGGCTGAGATTATCCGCCGGCTTGCGGCCTTCCAGGGGCCGCTACTCGCCGTCACCACAAGCGACGATCCCTTTGGGACGCCAGCGGCGATCGAGCGCGGATTGTCCTACTACGCTGGAGCACGCCGGTCGCTGGCCGTGATTGAGCCTGCTGACATCGGGTGCGAGCACGTCGGCCATTTCGACCTGTTCCACAGCCGCCATCGCGACACCTTCTGGCTCTCCAGCGCGCGCTGGCTCGAGAGCGGTGGCCGATGCTGGGACATTGGCATCATCCGCCCTGTGACGGGGCATTCCCTCACGAAAGGAAACACCCATGCCCCCTGGTCATGACGACAGCACCGACTGGCAGCCGATGGTTGCCCTCGACGTCCCTCCACGCGCCAAGCCCAGCAACTATCCGGAGCCCTTTGCCACCCGGATGAAGGGCCGCGTGAAGCGGCAGTTGGGGGATGCCTTCGGCCTTACCCGGTTCGGCGTCAATCTCACCACCCTGCGGCCCGGAGGGGAATCGGCCCTGCTGCACAGGCACAGCCACCAGCAGGAATTCATCTACGTCCTGAGCGGGACGCCAACGCTGCGAACCGACGATGGGGAATTCGTGCTCCAGCCCGGCATGTGCGCCGGGTTCGCGCCCGGCGGATGTGCGCACCAGCTTGTCAATCGGTCTGGCGAGGACGTCCTCTACCTCGAGATCGGTGACCGCAATCCCGAGGATGGCGGCTCCTATCCGGAGGATGACCTCGAAGCCACCTGGACCGAGGGCGGATGGCGGTTCCTCCACAAGGACGGGACGCCCTACTGATGCTCTCGCACATCTATATCGGAGCCAACGACCTTGCCCGGGCCGAAGCATTCTACGGACCTATCCTGGAGCGGCTGGGATGGCGCCCCCGCTTTTCCGATCCGGTTGTCGGCTGGGCAGCGTGGCAGCCCGCTGATACGGACAGGCCGCTCCTGATCATCGGCAGGCCCTATGACGGCCGACCGGCCTCGCCCGCCAATGGCGGCATGGTTGCCCTGCTGTCCCCGGATCGGCCGACCGTGGATGCGGCCTTTGCCTTGGCGCTCCAAGTGGGCGGCACCAGCGAGGGCGCTCCTGGCCTGCGCCCCCACTACCACGCCCACTACTATGGGGCCTATTTCCGCGACCCGGAGGGCAACAAGCTCTGCGTCTGCTGCCACGATGCGCCGGGCGAAGGCCCCTCTGCGAAGGTGCGCGCCATGCTGTCGCGCGAGCAGATGGTCCGCCACGGCGAGGAGTGGATTGAAGCCTGGAACCGGCGTGATGCCGAGGCGGTCCTTGCTGGCTTTGCGGAGGATGCGGTCTTTCGCAGTCCCATGGCCGCGAGGATCGCCGGGACGGACCAGCTCGAGGGAAAGATGGAGATGCGGGCCTACTGGCAGGCTGCACTGGACCGGATCCGCCATCTCCACTTCCGGCTGATCAGCATGGTCTGCGACGAGACCGCACAGGCAATGGTCATCCACTACGAAGCTGAGCTCGATGCCTCGGTCATGCGGGCCTGCGAGATCTTCCAGTTCGGGCCTGCTGGCAAGGCCGCGGGCGAGGCGCTCTACGGCCACGCCGCCGAACGACTTGCGCCTGGCTCCCCTTCCGACCCTGATTGCTGAGGACACTGTCCGTGCCGACTTATTCCTATTTCACTGTCGATGTCTTCACCAACCGGCGCTTCGGCGGAAATCCGCTGGCGGTCTTTCCCGATGCCCAGGGGTTAGATGCAACGACAATGCAGGCGCTCGCAGCCGAAATGAACTACAGCGAGACCACGTTCGTACTGCCGCCGGACGATCCGTCGAACACCGCACGCGTACGGATCTTCAACCGCACCGCGGAAATGCCCTTCGCCGGCCATCCCAATGTCGGCACGGCCTGGATCATGTCCTCGCTCGGCCTCGCGAGCGGACCCAGGCTGCGCTTCGAGGTTCCGGCTGGGATCGTCGAGGTCAGCCTGTGCCCCGATGGGAAAGTGGAGATCGAGGCGCCCCAGCCGCTTTCGACGGCCCCCGACCTGCCAGCCGCCCTGGTGGCGCCGTGCCTGTCGATCGACCCGGCCCGGATCATCACCTCGCGCCACCCGCCGCTGGTCGCAAGCGTTGGCATCGACTTCCTGCTCGTCGAATTGGCGGAGGGCAGTCTTGTCCACCTTGCCCCGGACATCACTGCCTTCAGGCAAGCTGCCTCGGTCGAGGACAGCACGCGCCTCTCGATCCTCGCCTACGAACGCTGCGTGGATATGGTCCGCGCGCGAATGTTCGCGCCATTGGCAGGCACCTGGGAGGACCCGGCAACCGGCAGCGCCAATGCGGCACTCGCTGCTCTCCTTCTCTCGCTAGGGGGCGGGGACAAGCTGGAGCTCCAGGCAGTCCAAGGCGTCGAGATGGGGCGGCCCAGCATGCTGTTCCTGCGGGCCTGGCGAATCGGCGGCGAAATCCGGTCCGCAGTCGCCGGACGCTGCGTCCCGGTCTTCAGCGGCACGGTGACCCTGTGAGTTCGCACCATGCCGCCAGCCCAGGCGTGCCCCCCGGACACTTGGCCATGGCCCTGCTGGTCGTAGCCGTCTGGGGAACCAACTTCGTGGTGATCCACGAGGGGCTCGCGGAATTTTCCCCGCTAACCCTTGGGGCGCTGCGCATCTTCTTTGCCTCGGTGCCCCTGCTGCCCTTCCTGCCTTGGCCCGACGTGCGGCCGCTCACGGTCATCTCATACGGCCTGCTCAGCGGCGCCCTTCAGTTTGGGCTGATGCTCTATGCGATGAACGGGCATGTCTCGCCCGGCCTCGCCTCGACCTTGCTCCAGATGCAGGCTCTTTTCACCGCGGTCATCGCTGCCCTGGCGGGAAACGAGCGCCTCGACCGACGCGATGTCCTGGGCCTTATCATTTCAGGGTTCGGCATTGCTGTGATCAGCGGGCACGTTGCGAACGGCGACGCCAGCATCCTCGGTATCGCCTGCGTCCTTGGGGCTGCGCTCGCCTGGGCCTGTGCGAACATCATCGTGCGCCGTGCCCGGCCAGCGCGAGCCATCTCGCTCGTCGCCTGGAGCAACCTTTTCGCGATCCCGCCGCTGGTTGCCGCGACCCTCCTGGTCGACGGCCCCGACCGGGTACTTCGTAGCATTGTCCATGCCAGCTGGGGCGGCTGGATGGTCGTCTTATGGCAGGCCCTTGCCAACGCCCTGTTTGGCTACAGCGTGTGGAACTGGCTGCTGGCCCGGCATCCGGCATCGCGGATTGCACCACTGGCGCTCCTCGTGCCCGCCTTCGGCCTCGGAGCATCTGCCTGGTATCTTTCCGAGCCGCTCCAGCCTTGGAAGATCATCGCCGCGCTGGCCATTGTCGGGGGCCTGTTCCTCGGCATGACCCGTCCGCGCCTGACCACCCAGAGCGCCGCCGCTGCACCGGCAGCTTCACGCGGGAAGCCAGCATCCTGATCCGGGCGGGTTCATTCTTTCACTCCGACCGTATGCCCCGACTGCACGGGGTGCTCGGTCCTTGGCCGGTCCGTGGATCGCGAACAGGCAATATATTGGCGCCGAACGCCGGCGGCATTGCGGATCACGCGCAGTTGCGCCCTTGGGAAAGAGTCTGGGGGCCGGGCTGACCCGGCCGGAGGGAAAAGCCGAGCATGCCTGCCGACCGATGGCGGTCGCGGCTGGCGCCAAGCGTAGCCCTGGCGGATGCCTTCATTCGCTCCGCCCGGGCGGCAGCGTCGCCAGGCGACCTTGCCCTGTTGATGGAGGCGGTCACCGCCGACCTGGGCTTTCGTTACTACGCACTCATCCATCACGCCGACCTGCGCGGCTCGCCCCCGGGCCGGGTTGATGTCCGCCACTATCCCGAGGCAGTTGCTGCCCGGATCATCGACGAGGGCCGGTATCGCCGCGATCCGGTCATCCGGGCCTGTGCCTTCGCCGACGGCGCCTTTCTCTGGTCCGAGCTCGACCGGATCATCCATCTTGATCGTCATGACCGTCGCTGCCTCGAGGCAGGCCAGGCCGAAGGGCTGAACGAGGGCATCACCGTGCCGTCCGTGCTGCTCGGGGACTGCATGGGCTCGTGCACCTTCGCCGGGATCAAATCGCCGAAGCGCGCAGTTCGCCTGCTCGGCCCCGTCCAGATGATCGGCATATTCGCTTTCCAGGCAGCACGCCGCCTGGTCACGGGCCAGCGCCAGCCACGGCCGGTGCCGCGCCTGCACCCCCGGCCGCGCGACTGCGTGATCCTTGCCGGGCGGGGCCTGTCCAACAAGGAAATCGCGCGAACCCTCTCGCTCACCCCGCGCACCGTCGATGGCTACATGACCGAGGCACGCGAGCTCTTCGGCGCCCATGATCGCACCGAACTGGTCGTGAGCGCGATCTTCGCCTTGCGCCCTTTGTCGATCATGCCACCGATTAGCGTGCAGACGAACGGGGCGGTCAGAACGGCCATGGCTTGCAGCACAATGGCCGGGCAGCAACGTCAATTTCGATTGAGGCCCATTTCGCGGCTTTGAAGCTTGCGTTTCCAGAGTTGCTCGATGCTCCGAATCTCGTCGAGAGTCGCCGCCGATCCACTGACTTCCAAGATGCTGACCTGATAGTCGCCTGGCTCGCTGCTCTTCAGGCCAAGATTGCCACCATGACCGTCCTGAGCGTAATTCATCCAGCGGCCGAAAAACCCGCCTTCACCTGTCGCCGAGCCCACATATTGCTCTTTCGTTTTGGCCGAGGTGAGAAGGTAAATTCCGCGTGCGGCGCGCAGCGCTGACACCCATGTCGCCGGTAGGCTCTGCACCTGCGATACGTTCGTCACGAAGTGCGTGTACCCGGGAAAGGCGTCTTCACGAAATGCGCGCGTGAGCTCGATGATCGGCTTGTTCTGACGGTCGGGACGCTGCACCCATTTGCGCGCGCCCGCGCCCCATTCAATCCAGAGCCGGCCGATATAGGGCTCCAGATGCGAGGTGAGCGCCGTGCGGTATTGGTCGAGCGTATCGGCGGTCAAGGTGATGCCCGCGACCTGGTGGAGCGGGTCCAGCCAGCCTGGAGGCGCGGCGCCGATATGCTCCGCCGTGTAGATCCCGGCAAACAACGAGCCTCCTGTCGGCGGCGCGACAAAGCTCGCCCAGATCGGCGCGGCCAGGCTGGCCCGATTTCCGGAGGTCTGGACGCTTTGATAGTCCTCGAAGGCCGGTCGGTCGTCGCGCCACAGGCCATAAGGCGTGCGCCCCGTAGGCGCCTTGGTCTGGTGTCGCAGGAGGCGAACATCGGCCGGGTCAAGCCCGGCTTTTTCCAGAAGATCGATGAACAGCAGCATTTACAGAAACTTGTCGCCCGCGTGGTCGTCGAACATCGCAGCGTCGCGCACATAATCCGCGACCGTATCGAGCGACTTGTGCCGGCTGTGGTCCTTCATCTTGAAGAGATTGGCGCGCTGGGATGCTGCCTCTGTGAGAAACCCCGCGCGAAGCGAATGGCCTGAGTAGAGGGCAGGATCGAGGCTTGCCGCAGTCGCGCAGGCCTTGACGAGCCGCGCGACCGTCTTGTCGGTCATCGGTTGATCGGTAAGCCCGTCCGAGCGGGTCAGCCGCCGAAAAAGAGGCGCCTGCCGCGCCTCGCCGGTCTTCGTATCAGCGCCGTCGAGGGCGGCGGCGGACATCCAGGCCTTCAAGAGCCGGATCGGCTGTATCGCCCGGCCCTCGGGGATGGCGACAACTTGTCCGAGTGCTTCCTGATCGCGCTTCGATTTCGGGATAGTAATGCGAACGCCCTCAGCGGTGAAGACGAGATCGCCCAACTGCATCGCGGCGAGCTCAGAACGCCGGAAGGCTCCGGCCATGCCGATCGCCAGGATCGCGCGGTCCCGAACGGCTCGCAAACCATTGCCCTTTATCGTAGCGAGCATGGCCTTGAGGACATCAGCCTCCGCCGGCGCCTTCTGGAGCTTCTTGCGCGCATAGCGTCGGCGAACGCCCGCCACCATCTGGGCAATAATGCCGGCCGCGTCGCGCGCCGTAGGCGGAGCGAAGCCAGCCTCTTTATGGTGATGATTGATCGCCGCAACGCGGCGTCCGATCGTGACGGGCGCAATACCAGCTTCGGCCTCGACATGGGCAAAAAGCGCGACGATGTCCGGGTGGGCTGGCAATGCCTCGACGTTGCGCGCATCGCAGAATGCGCAGAAGCGTTCCCAGTCGCTGGCATACGCTTTTTGGGTCGAGCTGGCCTTTGCAGCAGCCAGCGTTTCGCGCGCACCCCCAATTTCCGCGAGAAGATCGGCGGGGAGATTGATCGATAATGGAAGCAGGTCGCGTGCCATCGCGATCAGCCTAACAGAGCCCCCTCTCGGCGTAAATCCTATGTCCGAGAATATCATTTATCGGACATAGGTGGACGGGGTGGATCCCGGACACAATGAGCCGTCGCACGCTTATCCAGCCCCCGGCCGAGTGGCTTGATGGCGCAACTGGTGGCACAGCGGCTCGCCGGCGGAATAAGCGCGGATGCTTTCCAAGGTGGTCTCAGCGATAGCTGTCAGCGCTTCTTCGGTGAGGAAGGCCTGGTGGCCCGTCATCAGGACATTGGGAAATGTCAGCAGGCGCTGGAGGATGTCGTCGTCGATGATCTCACTGGAAAGATCGTCGAAGAAGATGCCCGCCTCCTGCTCATAGACATCGAGCGCAACACCGCCCAGCCGGCGCGCCTTGAGCGCCTCGATCAGCGCGGCACTGTCGATAAGCGCGCCGCGACTGGTATTGACCAGAACCAGATCGGGCCGCGCTGTCGCCAGGACGCTGCCATCGATCAGATGGCGGGTCTCGGGCGTGAGCGGGCAGTGCAAGGTGATAATATCCGCTTCGCGAAGCAGGTCCTCGCGCTCGACATAGCGCACGCCGATTGCGACGAGCGCTTCGTCAACGACAGGATCGCTGGCCAGGACCTCACAGCCGAAGCCAGCCCGCAAGGATCGAGCGACAAGCCCGCCAATCTGTCCCGTTCCCACGACGCCCGCGACACGTCCGTGCAGGTTACGGCCGACGAGGCCATCGAGCGCGAAATTGTTCTCACGAACTCGGGACCATGCGCGGTGGATCTTGCGATCGAGCGCCAGCAGGAGACCGATCGTGAATTCGGATACCGCGTGCGGCGAGTAGCCCGGCACCCGCACGACGGCGAGACCGAGCGTCTCGGCCGCCACGAGATCGACATTGTTATAGCCTGCGCAGCGCAACGCGACGAGACCCACCCCGCCTTCGGCCAACATCTCGAGCACCTGCCGGTTGGCGATATCGTTCACAAAGATGCAGGCGACGTCAAAACCGCGCGCGAGCTGCGCCGACGTGGGCGACAAGGCAACGTCAAGGAAATCGAGATCGAACCCATAGGCCGCGTTCGCCTGGGTCAGGAACTGCCGGTCGTATTTCCGCGTGCCAAAGATCGCGATGCGCATGTCCGCCTCCGAGCGCGGACCTGTCCGCGAGAGCAAAGAGGATGGGCGACCGCACTGCCGGCGGAAAGCCTTTCGCGCGTATCGTTCGAATTTTACGCATTTTGTCGCAAAAGGCGGAACTCCGTTAATCACTTTCTGAAATGGGGACGGTTCAAATTCCTCCAGTTTCGATTGGTGATGTTCCCCTTTCTCTTTTGCCTGCGCGATCAACATGACGCGCCCTTGGTCATCCTCGCGGCTATAGTCTGTCTCCTGACGGCGGCAGCAACCGTTCGCCTGTGTCGCCAGGCGGCCTGGACAGACACGGGTTCGCGCAGCTTGTGGCTGACGATGGCGGGGTTGACTGCCGGTCTTGGGATCTGGGCCACGCACTTCATCGCGATGCTGGGCTACGATCCCGGCATCGTCATTGGCTATCATGTCCAACAGACCGTGGTCTCGCTCTTGGTCGTGCTGGCAGGCGCGACAGGGGGCCTCTTCATTGCGACACGCGCGCCGCACTGGCTCGGCTCGCTTCTTGCCGCTTCGGTTATGGGCGGCGGCGTCACGGCCATGCACTATCTTGGCATGGCGGCGCTCGAAATGCCTGCGCTCATTCGCTGGAAGGCCGATTATGTCGCGGCCTCGGCCGTGTTCGCAATCGTCCCGCTAGTCTTGGCGCTGCCCCTTGCGCTGCGCGGCAGATCGCTCGCCAAAGGCGCAGCGGCCGCTGGTCTGATCACCGCCGCCGTCGTCCTGCTTCACTTTACCGGCATGACCGCGATCACGCTGATCCCGTCGCGAGGCGAATTCTCCCCCCTCAGCATGATGTCTCCCCGCGCCATGTCGCTCTGGATATTTCTCGCGGTCTCCTGCACGATCGCTCTGACCGCGGCGGCGGCGATCACGAGCCGGCGGACGGGCATCAAATTGCGCCGACAGGAGCGCGAGAATCAGCTTCGCGTCCAAGGCATGAAGGCCCAACTCGACCTAGCCCTTGAGAATATGCACCAGGGCCTGTGCCTATACGACGGCGACGGTCGGCTTTTGCTCTGGAACCAGCGTTTCCTGGATCTATACGGGCCTGGAAGCGATGCGCTCCAATGCGGAATGACGGTGGGACAAGTGATCCGCACCGGCATTGCCAACCATCTTCCCGTTACCGAGGTCGAGCAGCGCGCAGCAGAAATCGAGCGTAACCTCAACCAGGCCCTGAGCGCTTCAGGAGACGCGCCCGCAATCTCGGAATATCCCGGCGTGGTGGTGAGCGTACGTTCGCGCGCGCTTCCCGACGGCGGATGGGTGAGCACCTTTGACGATATTACCCAGCAGCGCCGTTCGGAAGAACGAATCCGGCACCTGGCGCTGCATGATGGCCTGACCGGCCTGCCCAACCGGCGTAGGTTCAACGATGTCGTCGACCGCGATCTGGACGTTACGGCGCGAGCCGGTTCGCGCCTGGGACTGGTCGTTGTCGACCTCGACAATTTCAAGGATATCAACGACAGCCGCGGCCATTCAGCCGGAGACCAAGCATTGAAGATGGTCGCCGCAGCGCTCAAGGACGCGGTTCGCGAGAATGAACATGTCGCCCGGCTGGGTGGCGACGAATTCGCCGCCGCAATTCTGTACCGGGAAGATTATGAGCTTGCCGACTTTGTGACGCGCCTGAGCACCGGGCTGGCGGCGATCAATGCCGGCAATGCGCACGATCTGAGCGTCCATGCGAGCCTTGGCATCGCAACCTATCCGGCTGACAGCCAGGATCGCGAACAGCTGTGCAATCATGCCGATCTGGCCATGTACCGGGCAAAAGGGACGGTAGGCGAGCGGATCTGCTATTACGAAAAAGGTATGGACGAGCAGGCGCGCGAACGCCGGCAACTCGCGGCCGATCTTCGGGGCGCCGCCGCGCGCGGTGAGATGACGATCCTCTACCAGCCGCAGCGTTCGCTCAAGGACGACAGGGTAAACGGCTATGAAGCTCTGCTGCGCTGGACCCACCCAAAGCGCGGCCTGGTCCCCCCTGACATCTTCATTCCCGTTGCTGAAGAAACCGGCGAGATCTTGGCGCTTGGTGGCCATCAACCTCTCCGCCGTGCAGTTGAGCCAGGCGAGCCTGCCCGAGAGCGTGGCCCAGATCCTTCTGGAGACCGGACTCGCACCAAGGCGTCTCGAACTGGAGATCACTGAAACCGCGATCATCGCCGACAAGCCGCGCGCCTTGCATATTTTGCGTAAACTCAAGGCGATGGGGATCGCCATTGCCATCGACGATTTCGGCACCGGCTATTCCTCGCTCGATACGCTCAACTCGTTCCCCTTCGACAAGATCAAGATCGACAAATCATTCGTCATCGGGTCCGAAGAGCGGCCGCAGGCCAGAGCAATCATCAGGGCGGTGCTCGCGCTGGGCCACAGCCTTGGCGTCCCTGTGCTCGCCGAAGGGGTTGAGACCAGTGGGCACGTCGATCTGCTGGTGGCTGAGGGATGCGACCAGGTCCAAGGCTATCTCTTCGGACGCCCCGGCCATGCACCAAGCCTTCTTGCGAGGGAGCAGGCCCGACTGGCCGCCGGTTGATCCGCAGGTACGTCGCGCAACGACGCGGGAGCGTCGCGAGCGTCCTGAGAGCGCGATGTCGGAAGCGCGGGTGAACCGTCCCCTTAGCTGCCAAGCTATCGGTCGAGAAAGGACTGCGAGCCGAAGCGGCAGCCCCTTTTGCGAAGCTGCCGTCCCTTAGCGCGACCCGATGCTACTCCGAATTTGCATCCTTTTGCCCATATATCACATCATTTCCCAGCCTCAAAAGCTAGTTTTGATGTATAAACCATCACAATGATTGACGGGTGCCGTCTTTAGGTCGGGTGGCTGGCATCAACCGATGACATCTCCCTCTTTCATCCTACATCACGCCCAAATCCAACTAGCGACTGGATAAGGCTCTTGAATTCATGGAAGAACAGCTTGCTCAGACATTCCTTCTGATCGCGGCTGCATTTGTGGCAGTTGCCATCCTGGCGAGGCTCCGCCTGTCGCCGGTGTTGGGCTATCTCGCCGCCGGCCTGCTCCTGGGCCCCCATGGCATAGGCGCAGTAACCGACAGCGAAGGCACCCATTTTTTCGGCGAGCTCGGCATCGCTCTCCTCATGTTCGTGATTGGCCTTGAATTTTCCGTGCCTCGGCTGCTGTCCAGCGGGGGCGCCATGATCGGGCTCGGGTTCGGAACCGTGGCAGGCGCAACACTGCTGGCGGGAGCTGCGAGCCATTTCCTCGTAGGATTGCCGCTTCTGCCAGCGGCCCTCCTGGGCGGCGCCATCGCCATGTCATCGACCGCCATCATCCAAAAGCATCTCGTCGACACCGACGCGGTATCGAGCCGCCACGGCGTGGCTGCGACCGGCATAGTCCTGTTTGAGGACCTGGTCGCTTTGATCCTGCTGTCGCTCATTGCTGCCCTTCCAGACGCGGCCAACGAGGTCGAGATGGAAAAGGTACTGCTGCGCATGGGTGTCAGCTTCGTGGCATTGGCGGGCGTGGCGCTTCTCGCACGGCGCACGCTTGGCCGTTTGCTCGGGTGGGTCGCGAGATCCGGCCCGGACGAAACCTTCCTGCTGGGCGTGCTGACGCTTGTTGTGGGCGCGTCGCTTGCAGCGGAAAAGATCGGACTGTCGCTTCCTATCGGCGCCTTCGTAGTCGGGATGATGGTCGGCGAAAGTGACTTCAGGCACCAGCTCGAAGAGGAAATCCGGCCATTTCGCGATCTGCTGCTGGGCGTCTTCTTCGTGACGATCGGCATGTCGGTCGACTGGTCGCAGATCCTGGCCCAGCCGGCTGTCACCTTTCTCGTTCTGGCCGCGATCCTCGTCGTCAAGTTCCTGGTCGTCTTTGGCGTCACCCGTCTCTCGGGCCTCCCGGCAAGCAGCGCGGTCAAGACCGGCTTGCTTCTGGCGCATTCGGGTGAGCTTGGGCTACTCATCGTGGGTCGGTCGCTCGATAGCGCCCTTCTGTCGCCCGCGATCGGCCAGCCCGTCCTGGGCGCGATCGCCGCGAGCATGCTCGTCGGACCGATCCTGGCGCAGTGGAGCGACCGGGCCGGAGATCTCATCCTGCGGAGCCGGGATCCGCGCGGCGCGGAGATCGAAACAGCGGTTCGCACAACATCTCAGGAGCTCAAGGGTCACGTCGTGCTTGCCGGCTGCGGCCCCGTGGGCCGTCTGGTCGCGCTCACACTCGAGGCGAGCGAAATTCCATACCTGGCGATCGAGCGAAACGTGGAGCGCCTTCGCCGCGCCCGACAGGACGGTCATAAAGCGGTTTTCGGCGACGCCAGCCGAGCGGGAATACTCAAGGCAGCCGGCGTCGATCGCGCCGCGGCCATCATCGTGCTTGTCAACAATTGGCATCGGTCGGTGCGCATCATTCGCGAAGCCAAGCGCCTGAACCCCGCGATCCATGTGATCGCCAGCCTCCGCGACGATGCGCATCTGGGTGAGCTGGCGCAGGCGGGCGCGGCACATGTCTTTCCCGAAAACTATGCTGCGGGGCTTGGGCTCGGCGCTCAGGCCCTGATGACGCTCGGCATGTCTGCGGACGATGCGACCGATAGGATCCGGGCTATGCGGGCGCAGCTCAGTCCGGACCTTCAGATCGTGCCGCGGTGAGTTGCCAGCCCGACCAACCACACTCAAACTAAATCATTACGACACCAACATAAAATGTGGAGATAGGCGAGCGGATGACTTACCTTGGATGCAGTGACAAACCAGTGAAGCAGGCTCCAGCCATGGTGCGATCTGAACTCGTGGCCCTCCTGGGCAAGGAAAACCCGGAACTCTCCGCGCAGGAGATTGAAAAGATCGTCGATCTCTTCTTCGAGGCGGTCGTCGACCAGCTAGCCGCTGGCGGGCGTGTCGAGCTGCGCGGGTTCGGTGCCTTTTCGACGCGGCTGCACGAGGCTCGCACCGGGCGAAATCCACGCAGCGGCTTGGCCGTGCCGGTCCCGGCCAAGCGATCGGTGCATTTCAAGCCAGGCAAGGCGATGCGGGAGCGGCTGATCGCCGCGGCGGCTGGCATGACCAAGGCAGCGCCCTCTTCCGCCGCTGCTTTCTCTACCGCGTCGGCCGAAGCGCGCGCTGCCTGAAATCCCTCTGGAGCGCCGGGGCCCTGTGACGCCCTTCGGCGTGAAATCGCTGGCCTGTCAGCCGATTGCGCGATGTTCGGGGTCCGCCAGGCGAAAGCAGGTAGCAAAACGGCCCTGGTCGGCGACGTTGACCCCTGCCTCTTCGAAACAGGCACGCCACCGCGCATGAACCCTATCGGCCATAGCGATAACGATCGCGCGCGCATCCTCCTCCCCCAGGTCGAACTGCGCGACCTGCGAGAGCGCGTTGGCAAGGCTGGCCTGGCGACCCTCGGCCCCCACGCCCAGCACGAGCCGGCGATCCAGGCCCACCTGCGGCTTGGGAACGACGTCATAGAGCGGCGACAGCCGCCACCCCTTCCCGTCCCACAGGAAACCATGATTGCGCAGGTGATCGTCGTCATTGGTGACGAGGATATTGAAGACCATGCGCCTGAACAGTTCCTCGAGATCCCGCCGGACCGCAGTGCCGTGCTGGCGTAGCGTCGCGCCCAGATCGGCATAGGCATAGCGGCTGACCTCGCTTTCATGCGCGCCCAGCATCGTAAGCCCCGATGCGAAGGAGGTGCGCAGCATCCGGTTGCCGTCCAGCCTGCGATCGAAACGTTCGATCAGATAGATGTCGCGGCCGAGCAGTTGCTCGAAGCGAAGCGACGGAACGTCGAGCCCGCATTCAGCGGCGAGCCGCATGGTGGCTAGCTCGACCCGGCACTCGGGAAAGGTGTCGTTGCGTGCTGGAAACTTGGCCATCCAGGATTGGCCCTCGATCGTCGTCGCCGCCTTGGGACGCGCACCGCCCAGCGACGAGCCGGCGGTCAAGAGGGGGCGCAGATTTTCGCTGAGCTGGTCGACCTCCTGCGCTTCTTCGGCGGCGGCGGCCAGTTCTGCCAGGGTGAACTGTTCGCCGGGCGCGTCGGCTTCGCCCCAGGGCGCGAGGCGCCTTGGCGCCTCTAGCGTGGGACCGAACGCCAGTGCGCCGACGCGGTGGTCACCGCACGCGAGCAGGAGATCCGCCTCGCTTGGCGTTCGCTCGCCCATCGCCTTGTACATGAGATACTGACCCCACCCGTCGGGCGCGGCGTCGCGGATCCCATTGAAGACGGCAAAGCCTTCCTCGGTCCGGAATTCCTGGCGCGTGCCGGCCGGCGGCAGCGGCAGGGTCACAGGATCGATCGCGACACGGTCGGGCCGCTCGAGATAGCGATTGCCGTATGCGAAGGTCGCGTAGCTGGCACGCGGCTCGCTGTGGAGGCGCAAAAGGCCCGCGGGGACGGCAACGCCGTCCAGATAGACGAAAACGAAGGTTTCGATGTCGGCCATGGCTTAGAAATCCAGCGGATCGTCGCGCCGCGGCGTGTGGATGCTGTGCGGCAGGCGGCCGATTTCCTCGCTGGTCCCGACCCTGTCGGTTTCAGGGGCGACGAGCGATTCCAGGCGAGCCGTCATACCCAGCACGAAGAGAGCGCTCGCCAGCGCGGCGAGGCCTACGGTCGGATCGCCGGCTTCGAGACGCTGCAGCGTCTGCACCGACACCAGCATACGCTCGGCCATCAGTTTCTGCGGGATGCGTCGCCGCTTGCGTGCGGTGCGCAAGTCTTCGCCCAACTGGCGAATGGCACGCTGGCTTTGTGGCGGCAGACCGCTGGAGGCTCGAGAGGCGCGGGGCATGGAAAGTGCATGACATATCATGTGCAAATGAGCAATTAAAATGATATGTCATGCCCAACAGAACGGTTTTCCTGCCCTGCCGTCCTGCTCAGGCGCGCAACGCGCGCGCAGCCGCATCTGTGATCGTGTAAACCGCTTCGCGCTGCGCACCGCGATTATGATGATCGACGCGAAAGCCCTGATAATGCCTGCGCACAAGGCCGGCTCTTACGAGGTCCGAGACAGCGCGGCTGACATTGCAACGGCCCGAACGCCGGATGCGCACTTTCACCTCCTCCTGGACCACACGGGCCGCCTCCTGCGGATCGTCAGGCAGTGCCTTCTGCGCCTCAAGGCCCGACCGCACCTCGTCGACGATGGCGAGGCGGCGCGCATCGCGCTGCGCAATGGGCACGAGAGAGTCGCAGAGCCAATCGCGCAAAGGAATGCGCTCGCCGTCCACCTGGACGTAAGGACCTGCACTGCCGCTGTTCCGCCCCGCCGCCTTGGCGATCAGGTTGAGCACCATGAAGGCATAGCGCGGCCGCCGCGAAACATCGGCGATGCGTTCGATGAGGGCAGGCAAATTCAGGTCGTCGGACGGCGGCTGCCTGACCGGACCGACGGAGGCGAAGAGGTCGGGTTGCTGGAACATAAGATGAATCTATCACGCGCGCGCGCAATGTGAATCCCCAGCGGACAGCACATCCAAGTTTTTCCACCCGTGACATTTTACCGAGCCGGAACCGCCATGGGTTCCACTCAAGCGGGTTCGGTGATCCGTGCCAGATCAGCCCGAAGCCGCCAGACGACACCGGTCGGCTGATAGTCGATGACTCCCTTGCCGCCGAGATCGCTGGCAAGGCTGGCCATCAAGCGGGTGCCGAACCCACCTCGCTCGGGCGCGCATACGGTTGGTCCGCCTCGCTCCTCCCAGCAGATCGTGAGGAATGACTTTCCCTCTTCCGCATCGATGGTCCAGGTAAGGTCGACCTGCCCGCCCGGCACCGACAGAGCGCCATATTTCACCGCATTGGTGGACAGCTCGTGGAGGGACATGGACAGAGCCAGCGAGGCCCGCGCCGATAGAAGAAGGTCAGGCCCCGCAATCCGGATCGCGCCTGTGCGAGCGCCATGAAGCGCCGTTGTTCCTTCGGCGACAGCGCCGATCGGCGCCACCGTCCAGTCGGTAGCGCCGATCGGCGCCACCGTCCAGTCGGTGCGGGTGAGCAACTCGTAAGCGGCGCCCAGGGTCTGGAGGCGCTGCCCGATCGCGGTACTCGCCTCCTCCATCGAGGGCGCGCTGCGGAGCGACTGGTGGACGATGGCATTTACCACGGCGAGCGTATTCTTGACCCGGTGCTGGAGCTCGCCAGTCAGGAGCCGCCGATGCATCTCGGCATCCTTTTCCGCGGTGATGTCCCGCACCGTGCCGACGAACTTCTGTTCGCCGCCCAGACCTACGGCAAGCGCGCCCTTGGCGTGGATCCAGCGCTCACGGCCATCACGAGGATTGACCGTGCGATATTCGACGCTGACCGTGCCTGCGCCCCCAGGGGCCAGCGCCTCGGCGATAAGGGCAGCGACCCGCTCGCGATCCTCGGCATGAACCCGCGCGAGAAACGAGGTTTCATAGTCGAGCGCTTCGTCAGGTTCGTGGCCAAGCAACTCCCGGGTGCGCGCGTCCCATTTGAGCGAACGCAGCGCCGGGGTCGATTCCCAGGCGCCGAGTTCGCCTGCGTCGAGGGCAAGGCGGGTCCGCTCCTCGCTCGCAGCGAGCTGCGCGAGCGTTTCCTGCTGCTGGCTGAGCGACCTGCGCAATTCCAGCTGCGTCATGACCTGGCGCGCCAGCACTTCGAGGGTGAGCCGCTGGAAGGGCGTGATGCCCTCCGGGTGAGGCTGCCGATCAAGAACGCACAGCGTGCCGATGGGCAGACCGTCGGGTGTCTTGAGAAGCGCCCCGGCATAGAAGCGAAGACCACCTTCGGCCGTAACCAGGGGATTGCAATCGACCCGCGGATCGAGCCGTGTGTCGGGGATCACCATCATGTCCTCCTCGAGCAGCGCATGCGCGCAGATCGAGACTTCCAGAGGGAGTTCGCGCGCGCCGATGCCGATTTCGGCCTTAAACCACTGCCGCACGGTCGCGATAAGGTTGACCACGGCGATCGGCGCCCCAAGCGCCTCGGAGGCCAGACGGGCGATGTCGTCAAAGGTCGGCTCGGTTGGCGTATCAAGAATGTCATAGCGGTCGAGCGCGGCAACGCGCTCGTCCTCGCTCCAATTTCGGCCAGACGTGCTAGGGACCCTGGAGATGTTCGTTTGTACCATCCCGACTGAGTAGCAGCTTTAGGCGGTAAAGTGCGGCAATTCGCCGCGGCCAGAGCATTCCTGAGAAAGCCACAAAGCTTCATAGCCAACTTCCGCGCACAACTTCCGTGCGTCGAGGCTTCCAGGGGATATCGCCTCGCCCGCGTCGCCTCACATTCGATACCATCCGTGACACTTTACCCCGACCTCTGGGTAAAGTGTCACACGCGACATCAGGATTAGAGGAAGACGGCACGCAGGCCAGCAGCCGGACTGACACCCAGAGGTGACCAAGTCACCGCCTCAGGCCGTCGATCGACCTGGCCATTCGGGAAGCCCGAGGTCACGCAGCTTCTTTCTGATGGAATCGCTTGATCCCCGCGACCGAACCGTCACGATGCAGGATCCTTTGTGGCGGTGCGGGGAGCGACATATGGGCAGATGGACAGGCATCGGCGCACTCGCGGCAGTTTTATGGGCGCCGCCGCTCATCGCCCAATCGGCAGGCATGACCCGCGAACAGGCGAAAGCGCTCTATGGCGCGGGCGGCTTTCCTGTCGTCACCGACGCCGTCGGGCCGATGAACCGCTGCGGCAAACCGGCAAGGCCGCGCATTACCTTCGTCGATATGAATGGCGATGGGCGCAAGGAAGCCCTCTTTATCGACACCGGAGATTGCTACCAGCAGGAGAAGCGCTGGTATGCCGTCGCCACCCAGGGCGCGGATGGCCGCTGGCGCCGCGTCCTTGAGGGCGAGGATCGGTCGCTGCATCGGGTACGGCAGTCAACGGCTGGTTCGTTCTTAACGCGACGCGCGGCGGCGTGACGACGCGGATCGCTTATGATGGCAATGTTTACACGGACGCACGTACGGCTTCGGCGGCCGCCCGGCCAGGCCCGTCGACAGCCCGGAATGCTACCCCGGGTCCAGCCCCAGCCGCCGCGACCGCTGGCGATGCCGCGATCTTCCTTGCCGCCGGCTTCCGCATGAGAAAGGGCCGGTGGGAAAGTGGTTGCTATGACGACGGCGTCGACGGTGGACCCGGGACCTACGAACCCGGCAGGATCGAGGAGCGGCGGGACCTCAATGGCGACGGCAAGCCCGAGGCTATCATCACAGAGGGCGGCACCTATTGTTACGGCAATACAGGCGCCGCCTTCTGGGTGATGAGCCAGCAGGCCGACGGCCGCTGGAAGCCCATGTATAATTCGGTCGGTATCGCCGATATTCGTCGCACCAAGGGCGCGGACGGTTGGCCGGATATCGGCATCGGCGGCCCAGGCTTTTGCATGCCGGTCGTGCGATGGAACGGCCGGGCCTATGTCGACCTGCGGGTCGAGGGCAAGGGATGCGCCCGTTAAGCCGACAGGGGGTTGCCGAAGCGATTGGCGCTCCGCGAGCCCGGCTCGATGCAGAGCCATAGCTGGGTGATGATCCCAAGAGCCGCGATTGCCATGGT
>NZ_CP176835.1:0-54671 GCF_052279045.1 Novosphingobium aeonii
AATCGAGGTGAAGGACTGGAACTTCGACGCCATGCGGTATTTCGTGAAGGAACATCGGAACGGGCGGAATGAATTATATGCCAGGAAGGACGGCAGGGAATTCGCTGTCGAGAATCCATTTAAGAAGATTAAGGTCTATAAAGATGCAATTTTCGATGTTTACTGCCCAAGATTGGAGCAGAAAGCGGGATACGCTGCCATTTGTCCGGTTGTGATATTTCCGTTTGCATCTCGAGACCGCGTGCTGCGCTTGCAGGAAGCTTTTCTCGATGAGAAGGCCCGCAAGAACCGGGATGCTTGGTATCCCATTGGAGGATGCGAGGATCTTGCACGGGGCAGGCTGAGCACAATCCTGCCGCTTTTGAACAGGACAGACTACAACGTCATGAGGCCTGCTTTGGCTGAGGATCTACGTGGTTGGCTGGTAGAGCCAGACTTCGCTAGTACCCAGCGCAAGCCATTGGCGATGGACCGGAACCAGCGAACGCTTGCCGAAACAAGGACTCCGTCCGGCTATCGTCGCATCAAGGGCCCAGCGGGATCCGGAAAATCACTGGTGTTGGCCGCCCGTGCCGCCAATTTGGCGAGCGAAGGAAAGTCTGTCCTTATCGTTACGTTCAACATTACCCTTTGGCACTACCTGCGCGATCTGATCGTTCGAGGCGTGACGCGTAAAGGGTGGATGGAAAACGTCACATTCGTTCATTTCCATGAGTGGTGCAAGCGCGTCTGTGATGTGCCCGAGTTCCTTGACGAATACTCCGAGATTATGGCTCCCATCGCGAGGATACAAGACGACGAGAGCCTTGACGACAAGGAAAAGAAACGTCGGATATCTGCCATTAGCGGCCCAATTCTGGATCAAGAAATTCCTCATCTCGCCAAGAAGGCCGCGATTTCAACGGCCGAGAAGTTTGACGCGATCCTTGTCGATGAAGGTCAAGACTTCTTGCCTCTTTGGTGGGAGGCACTTCGCGGAATCTGCAAGCCGGGTGGCGAGATGGTTCTGGTCGCAGACGCCACCCAGGATGTTTACGGCAAGGCTGCGAGATGGACCGATGAAGCCATGTCCGGCGCAGGCTTTAGTGGCGGGTGGGCACAACTGAAGCTCGGCTATCGCTTGCCTTCCGATGCTCTGCGATTGGTCGGGGACTTTGCCAATCGATTTCTACCTCCTGAATCCCGCGACCTCCCCGAACCAGATCAAGGTTCTCTCTCTCTTGGTGCAAGCCAGGTCGAATGGATCCAGTGTGAAGAACGAGATGCTGTGAAACGCTGCGTGGATGCCGTTCTCGCGATGCACAGGAAAACGGGTAGGCAAGGCCTAGCTAATGCGGACATCGTTTTTCTCTGTAGTGCGATTGATCATGGGCAAGATTTCATCAACCTGCTGACCACATATCACGGCTATCAGGTGAATGTCGCTCACACCTACTCTCACAAGAAGAGCGAGGAGACCCGCAGGAAAATGGGTTTCTGGCTAGGTGACGCGCGTATGAAAGCCACGACGTTTCATAGCTTCAAGGGTTGGGAAACCCGCTTGCTCGTCGTCTACATCGCAAATGCGAGAGGACATGAAAACCGCGCAGCGATTTATGCGGCTCTGACTCGGCTGAAGCGCAGCGAGCAAGGAAGCCACCTGACTGTCGTTTGCTCAGCCCCGGAACTCGCGGAGTTCGGCGCGGGATATCGTTTAGGGCAGCATGTGGCCTGAACCTATGGGCAGCGCTTGTCTGGTCGTGCAAATGATGTGGCGATAATCGTTTGTCGAGCAGCAATCTGAATGGCACCAGCCCTTAGGGCCATGGCCTGAGCGAGTGTCAACAAAACGGTCGTTTAGTTGACTGACAACTCCTTCAAAATTTAGTTGCGCGGGAGTGGCTCATTCCCGCGCATTGTGCACTGCACAAAATCTGCGAAATTTCCGACAGTCAACTTAGCTGAAAAATTTTGCAGCTAAGTTGACAGAAATGTCCATCCCGTTCAGGTTCGAACAAATCAAGAACCGGAAGGACACTGAGTTGCCCCATCAATTCATCGTTCGGATGCCGCCCGAACTGCGTGCTGCTCTCCAGGAGCGCGCGGTCGAAAACCGCCGTTCGATGAACGGGCAAGCCATCTATGAAATTGAGGCGGCCCGATGAAGCTGGGATATGCGCGCGTAAGCACTGGCGAGCAGAACATGCGCTTGCAGATCGACGCGCTGCGCGCAGCGGGTGCGGAGCGGATATTTGAGGATCATGGCGTCTCCGGCTCAACGGTCTTCAAGCCAGCTTACACCGAAATGCTGAAGCTCGCCCGGGCTGGCGATGAGATCATAGTCTGGCGCCTGGATCGCCTGTCGCGCTCGCTCGTGACCCTCATCACCGAGCTTCAGTTGCTTGGTGAATTGAAGGTAGGCTTCCGGTCCCTATCCGAAGACCTTGAAACGGTGACGCCTGCGGGCCGCCTGTTTTTCCATATGGTCGGCGCTTTCGCACAGTTTGAGCGAGACGTCATTCAAGAGCGCACCAACGCAGGTCTTCTCGCGGCTCGAAACGCCGGCACGAAGCTGGGCCGCCCCCCGGTTATGGACGATGCGCGTTGGAAGCAGGTCAAGGAGCTGATCGAAGGCCCCGCTGCTATGAAGGTATCGGCGGTTGCGAAGCTGGTCGGGGTGACGCGCCAAGCGATCTACAAGCGGCTCGATGCGGAGAAGAAGGCGGCTGAAGTCGCTTAGTCCTCCCCTGCCCTTCCCTGTGTCGAAGTCGATTTCATCTCAGGCATCCCTCGGTTTGATCACGATTGCCTGTGCGGTTGCAAGTCGGTTCCGGAGTAGCTTGGCAAGGCTGTGTCCTTCGCTTCGTTGCTGTTTGACGCATTTGGCGCCCTCGCCTTCCTAAGCGGGCCTGGGCCTTCGGCACCAAGCAGAAAAGCGGCGCGTAGCGCCTACGGTTTCCGCGCTGCGGACCCTCCGTTTTTCAGCTTGCCCGCGTCAGGCGGTCCACCTCTCGAATTGCGTCAGCAACTTGAGAGCGAAGGATAAAGACCATGCAGAACATCGCAGAATTCCGGATCATCGGCCGCGTCGGCAAGATCGAGATCAAGGACAAGGTTGCGTTCCTTGATGTGGCGGCGAATTACAGCCGCAAGGTCGATGACCAGTGGGAAGACGATCCGCACTGGAACCACCTCACCTTGTTCGGCAAGAACGTCGAGCGGGCGAAGAAGATCGGCAAGGGCGACCTCCTTCACGTCACCGGCCGCGTCCGTCAGAGCAGTTTTGAGCGCGATGGCATCCGCGAGTATCGCGTTGATCTGATCGTCGAACGCTTTGCTGTCCTGGTCCGCAACGGCGGCCCAGCGGATCGGGATCACGAGGGCGACTGAACCACTAAGGGCGGCGCGCCGCGTCGCCCTTATCCGGTCGAAATAATCATCCGGTATTTCAAATTACCTGGTTATTAGAAAAATCGGGTAATTTTACAAACCCGGTATGATCGTAAATCGGGTATTCCTATGAACCCGGTCTTGAAAAATATCCGGTAATTTATTAAACCCGGTTATCTGAAAAACCGGGTAAGCGATCAGCGCCGCTTCCGATTATCCGGTAATTATAAATACCAGATAATCCAAAGCGGTGTGAGGACAGACAATGCCGACCATAGCTATCGCGTCGCCCAAAGGTGGGGCGGGTAAGAGCACCACCGCCGTAATTCTGGGGACCGAGCTGGCTCATGCTGGTGTACCAGTGACGATGCTCGATTGTGACCCGAACAAGTCACTCACCTTATGGGCGGGGCGTGGGACTATGCCTGACCGGATAAAGGTGCTCACCGACATTACCGAATCCGACATTATCAAGACCATTCGCGAGCACGACCGCGACGGGCAAATTGTGATCGTTGACCTTGAGGGTGTGGCATCACGCCTTATGTCACGTGCGATCTCCCAGGCCGACCTCGTGATCACGCCAATGCGTGCCACAACCCTTGATGCGATGATCGGCGCACGCACGATTGCGCTCATCCAAGAAGAGGAAGAGGCGTTAGGGCGCTCCATTCCATTTGCGATTGTCTTCACCATGACGAAAGCTGTCCGATCGAAGCAGCATTCGGGGATCGAGGCCTCATTGAGTGATCAGGGTGTTGACGTGATCAAGCCCGAGTTGATGGAACGAGCGGCCTTCTCAAGCTTCTTCGAGTTCGGTGGAGATCTCTACTCGATGCCGGCGCAAGGCAAAATCGAGAATGCGCAAGAGAACGCTTCAGCATTCGCGAAAGCCGTGTTTGAGCGACTGGTAGGGGAGGGGGCTGATGCCTGAGGACAAGCCTTTCAGTATCAACGTTGGGCAACTTAAGGCCCGGCCAAAGCAGGCCGATCAAAGCCGTGTCGAGGCAGTCGACAGGGCCGCGGCTGAACATGGCTTCGTCCAGCGTGAACCTGGCGGCAAACGTGGACGGCCCAAAAGTCCGAGGACGGGACAGGTTCATGCCAAAGTGCTTCCGAATGTCGCTGATGAAATCTCGCAAGAAGCGCAGCGTCGGGGGGTGACTCAAGGTGTGCTTATCGAGGAGGCTTGGGCCGCGTACCTCGAAAGCAACGGAAGGCGCTGACAATGAAGGAGCGAGGGCAGCAGTCGGGTGCAACCGACCGCCGCCCTCTGATCACAACCGCAAAACTGGAGTTTGCGAATCATGACTGAAAACGACCTAGCCGGGTATCTGCGCCCACGCGAATCCGAATGGACCTTAGCCCTGGAACGTTACCGCGATGCGTGCGCGGTGATGAGCCGAGTGATCGCTCAAGCCGAAGCTGAAGGGAAGGACCTCCCACCTGGACCTGAAGATGCTCACGAAGCGGCCGCGCGTGCCTTGATCTTAACTCCCGGAACGCACCTCCTGCATGTCGCGCAGAAAATGCGCGCCCTAGACAACCTGCTTGGATTGTCGACGAACTGGCCCGGTCTAACCGACGTGTTGATCCATGACCTAATGCAGCTCATTGGCGCTAGCGATGGCGAAGCGGCGCTCTTGCCAAACTCGATCATGTTTATGCCGACGAGGACTGTCGCTTGATTTGGCATTTGGAAGCGCGATGCGGAGCCTAATGCTTTCCGGATCGCGCTTCCATCCCAGCCTGTGCCTCGGGCACCTGGTGAGTTATGTCACGCCAAATGAGTGGTCCGACCATAGGCAGCGACCACACCACGGCAAACATGAATGCCTTTCGCAAGGACACGAAAATTGCCGTGAATGGGAGCACGACAACTCCGATAAGAAACCAAAGGAATAGCCCTGCCATGTTCGTGGTATCCTTTTCAAAGCAGCCCTACGCCGGGGAGGCTTAGACCGCTTCCAGCGTTTCCAGATGGCGCGCGATGCTCTCGCCGCCATGCTTCTCGATAGCCTTTGCGATCGCCTTTGCCTGGGTTCGATCCATCGCCGGGATCTTCACTCGACCGAGCGCCGCCAGGAAGATCTCTCGGCCTGCGTCCTTCGCTGCGAGTGCCGCGGCTTTAGCTCTCTCATCGAGTTCTGCTAGTTCACGTTTGAGTTGTTCACGACGGACTTCAATTGCGGTCAGATCGTCGGTCTTAGCTGCGGATCGAGCCATGCTATACTCCGATAAAAGTTCGGTAAGAACGGTCGAGATCATGGCTCAGGTTGGTTCTGATTTCCAGAATTGGTTTGAACAATTCCGAACAAATTGACGTGCACCAAAGGTGCTCCGTCTCATCAGAACTTTCGTTTCCGTTGGGTGTGAGTTGGATAGGCCATACTCCCGATCCAAACCCCACTTCCGCTTCCACGTTATTTCGCGGATTCCCTTGAGAGGGGAACGTGATTGATGTAGGTAGGAGTAATGTTTAGGTATGGCAGGATATGCCAATTGGCACCAATGTAAACATTTGGTGCTTGGCGCCGCTGCACGGGGCTTTTGGTTCATGATCGTAAGTACGCGCATGTCTGACGAGCTGGTGGCTGAGATCGATCGTCTCGCCATCGCCCAGGGACAAAGCCGTGCGTCTTGGATCGCCAGCACCTTGCAGCGCGCGGCGCTATCTTCCGAGAACGACAACCTGCCTGTGACCGAGGTGCAGGGAAGGGGCCATCCTGACGATTATGTACGCGTCACTGTCCGCCTCCATCGCCACGAGATCGAGGCGATCGAAGATGTGGCCGGGCCGTTACACCTCACCCGAAACGAATGGATCAAGCGCACCTTGCGTTGGGCGCTGTGGGACAAGGCGGGGGCGCTCCGGCTTGCGCCCATGAGTCAGACCGAGCTTGGCAAGCTGCGCAAGCAGATCCTCGCGATTGGCCGAAACATCAACCAGGCGGTGCACGCGATGAACGCGGCAAACCAGCCTGAAAGCCGCCTCGAAATGCATCGCGTGGCCGCGCAGTTTCTCGAAACCTGTGCCGACCTGAAGGCGCTGGTGTTCAAGACCCGGCGCGAGCTTTCCTCCTATGTCGGCGGCGAAGTCGGATACTGGATCGAGGCGCACAAGGCGCAAGACGAGGATGGAGAGGGATGAGCTTTCGCTTCTCGCCTGGTACGCTCGACAGTCTGGCGGGCGTCTATGCGCCGCCCAAGAAGCGCAAGCCAGGAAGCGGCGGTGGGAAGGCGTCAGCTCCAAAAGCGGGTGGAACGCTCCTTGCCTTCGCGGTCTCCTCGGTGCTTCCCTCCTCGTCGAAACTGAGGAGCGAGAATCGACCCAGCACACAGGCCAAGCATGCTTTTGGCGGTAGCACTTCGGCGTCCGCAACGGGTCGCGCCATTCGTTCCATGGAGCGCACGGCGCGGCGCGCGCCGGAGGTCGTGGTGCGCATCACCGGACGCCAGCATGGTGGCGGGCATGTCCTTGCAAACTTCTCCTACATCAGCCGTCTGGGGCATGGCGAGGACGTCCAGGTGCCTCTCTACACGAGCGATGGCGACGTCCTTCGGGATGGACAGGACATGCGCATTCTTGCCCAGGACTGGCAGGAGTGGGAGGTCGGAGGCGATGATCGGCGCAAGGGCGCGACCTCGATTTCGATGGTTCTTTCGATGCCGGCAGCGACCGAACCCGAGGCGCTGAAGGCGTCGGTGCTCGATTTCGCGCGCGAGGAATTTGCCAATCGCTCCTGGGTTGCCGCTCTCCACGTCGACCGCGATCACCCGCATGTTCACCTGACAATTGCACGTCGCGATCATGATGGGCGGCGCTTCCATCCGAACCGTGATGACCTCTTTCGGTATCGTCAGCGGTTCGCCCAGAAGCTGCGTGATCGCGGAATTGAGGCGAACGCAACGCCAGCACGCGCGCGCGGGATCGATCCTACGCACGAGCCCATTGCGGCGAAGAAGATGCGCGAAAAGGGGCAGGTGCCGCGGATCGACAAGAGCCGTGCCGAACGGGCGCTGGCGTTCCGTGAGAGAGGCGTCCCCGATCCGGTGAAGCAGGCCCTGGCCGATCGCCACGCAATGGTTTTGCAGACCTACGCCAAGTCGATCATGGAGCTGTCTTCGTCTCCCTCACTGTCTGACCAGGTAACGGCGCAGACGCTATCCAAGTTCATCGAGACGATGCCGGAGCCCGAAAGCAATTCGGAGCGGGCGGCGCGGCTCAGGCTTGCAACAGAGCGTGGGTCGCGACTGGTCGATGATCGCGATCCAATCGCACGTGCACTTGCGAAATATGAGCAGCGTAGTCTCGGTGCCCAAGGTGCGGAACAGGTAGAGGCGGGTGTCCGGCCATCTGACAAGCCGAGCGGCAATGGCCTCGATGATGGCGTCTCGGATAAGCTCAAGGCCTTCATTGAGAAGGCTGGCGAAGATAAGTCCGAAGGCTCCGTTGATCGAGCCGACGACATTCTCCGGCGTGTTCGCGAACGTGAATTGGAGCGCCAACAGCGTGAGATTGATCGGTCCAAGGATCGAGGAGGGCCCCAACGATGAAGGACGAGGGTACGCGCCTCGCTGTCGCGGCGATCTTGGAAACCGTGATGGCAATGCAGTCCGAAATGGCAGCGATGAATGCCAGGCAGGTCGAGATCCGCGATCGCCTGAATCAAATCGATGCCGGGCTTGCGGTGACGACCGATCTCGTGCCGATGTTGGAGATTATTCTCGCACGCCTCATTGAAGATCGGGAGCGTCAGGCCGAGGGTTTTGAACGGACCGCCGAACTGGCCGCTTTCGCCCATGCAGCCGCGAGTGGGCAGGACGAACCATTGCCGGACGAACTTGCAGATCACGCATTATTGAAGCGTTTCGCCTATCTGCAACCGGCCGAGCGCGAGCCCAGCGATCCGGCCCTTACGCGCTGGAGGCAGAAGGTGAAGTGCGCTTCTGCAGAGGAACTGACCAAGGCTCTGAAGGCCCAGTATATGCCGTCACCGACGGAGCCAGTTGACGTTCGGGTGCTACGTTTTCGCTTGGCTGCGATTACGCGCGATGAACTCAAGGCGCGCGGCGCTGTGTTGCCGCCCGCGCACCCACCGGCCATCGTTCACGATCATTCCGTCATGTCGAAGCAGGCGCGCATCGCTGAACTCGGTGCACTCTGGCGGGCGGGCGATAGCCTTGCTCTCCACGGCGATGCCGAACTTGCCGGTGCGATCGACTATATGAGGCGAACGCGGGCTCGTCTCTTGGCCGAGGGGAACTCTCCCGAGTTGGTCGACGACTTGATGGAACAACTTCACGAGAAAATTGGCGATGAGATGGCTGGCGGGCGGGTTGTAAAGCGTCAAACCGTACCTGCATATGATGCGCCTGGTCGGGAAAATGGCAAAGATTTTGATCTGGGATCGCCCAGAGAGACGGCCCCAAATATCCGCTAGCGCTCTGTGCCTGCGCTTTTTCCGATAGGCGCCCATTCAAGCCGTTCAGTCGGGACAATGGCATTACGATGAGCAGTCAGTCCGCTGATGATTGGGGCTGCGACAAAGCCGCCATCAGCAGACCCGGCCTCGTATGACGGGTTTTGAAATTGCCCAGCCAGGATTGTTTACGCTTGCGAGTACTACAGCTATAATGAGAACATATAAAGAACAACCATCCAATTTGAGATATTGCAAGCCACTCTACCCGTCTGATGCATAATTCA
This sequence comes from Novosphingobium aeonii, assembly GCF_052279045.1. NCBI lineage: Bacteria > Pseudomonadati > Pseudomonadota > Alphaproteobacteria > Sphingomonadales > Sphingomonadaceae > Novosphingobium > Novosphingobium aeonii. The sequence goes on from NZ_CP176835.1 coordinate 9,080, forward strand.
TATTGACCCGCCCAAGGCGGCGGCATAAGCATGCCAGCATCAGGACGAAGATGCCGTCCTGCCTATTTCGCAGGCCCATTCGACGGGAGTTGCCCAATGACACTGCTTCAAGCCTATGATCTCGCCAAGATGCGAGTTGACGCGAAAATATCACAGGGGGAGATGGCGGCTCGTCTTGGCGTCTCGCAGAGTCAAGTGTCGAGATATGAGCAAGACCCGGACAACACGCCCCTTGGTGTGGTGAAGAACTGGGTGATGTATTGTGGCGACATTGCCATGAAGCAAGGGCTTGAGTATGGCGCCCCCTATCGGAATCTCGCCGCCCAAATTCAACTGATGAGCGACTACGCCGAGACCGCCCCCGCGCCTCTAGATGAAGCGCTGTTCAAGAGCCCGCCAACGGCCGCGAATTTCTTGCGCGAGGTCCGTAACCTTGGCCGCAAACCTCGGGTGGCTATTTGCGGTCGGTTTGACCAAGGCAAAAGCCGGTTAGCAAACACCCTGATGGGTGGCGATGCCTTGCCAGCATCTTATCAGCCTGCCACTGCTATTATCAGCTTAGTTCGACATATCAGCGATCGCCCCTCTTGGATCAAAGAGGACGTCTGGATCATGCGCCAAGGCTTCCAACTCAACCAAGCCGACGATGAGCAGCACTGCAATGAACACAAGGTCGTGGCAGGTTCGTTCGACACGCTGAAGATGTACGGCACCCACAGCGTCAATCCGCCCGCCGACGCCGATCAGTGCTTTGCAGCTCTGGTGTACGTAGACTCGCCATTCTTGTTGGGCTGCGACCTGCTCGATCTGCCCGGTTATGGTCACTCCCAAGACGACCACTCCAAAGCCGAATTGGCACAAAGTCTAGCCGACATCCTTATCTACGTGTCGGCAGCTCAGGGGTTCATGGATCAGCAGGATCTGCAGTTTGCCAACGCTTTGCTGAAAAATCTGCCGATCATCGAGGGGAAGGATGACGCTCTTCCGGTTTTGAGGAATGTCTATTTTGTCGCCACCATGGCGCGCCAAGATCAGGCCGAGCTGGAAGACATCATTAGCAAGGCTTCCTCTCGTGCTTACAAGCACTTACTCGAAGTCTTGGAGGCCCGCTGCGTGTTGATTGGCCGTCAAATTTGTCTGACCGACTTCCGCGCTCGTTTCTTTACCTATCTCGTTGATGATTCCAATCGACGAACGGCTTTTGAAGAGGACCTTGTCAATCTACTGGGCGCGGTTTGCCCAGTTCAAAAACGCAGCAGCCTGAATAGCTCGGTTGTTCAATTGAAGAACGCCGCCAAGACATATTGCGACGGATGGATGAGCAACCTGAGCGGAGCGTTCAAAAATCGAGAACGGGCCCAAGCCTCGCTAGAGTTGTTGGAGCGTGCCGAGCCGCTGCGCCGTCGCAGGATTGGCAGCAAGACCGACCGTATCCAGCAGACCATCGAATCGAACAAATCAGCGTCCAGCGAATACATCAAGGATGATCTGAGCAAGCTGGTAACTCCGGATTACGTCGAAGCGTGCATTCGAGAACGGTACGAAGACAAGAAAGATGGCCAGCAACTCGCTGGCTCATACATTGTCGGTCACATCCAAAACATGTTGAACAGCTTTCTAGAGGATCGTTCACAGGAACTGGTGACTGACATCGACGACATCCTGGCCGACTATCAAACCGAAGGAACTGCATCTGATGGGATTGAACTGAGCGAAATATCCGTGCAGTTCAACGCTAAGGCGGTGTTTCTAGGTGCTCTTGCCGCGACTGGAACAGCTACTGGGGCTATGGCCGCTTGGGCCGTAGCAACCGCTGCCAGCGCAGAGGTCGGTTCCGCCATACTATTGCCGGGCGTTGCCAGTTATCTGGCAGGTATCGGCGCAACTGCGGGCGGTATGCTGGGCTCAGGCGGACTGATCGCCGCTCTTGGCGGTCCCCTTGCCCTCTTTTTCGGACTGGCAGTGGGCCTCGGATTAATCGCTTACACTCTGTTCGGAGCTTCTTGGCAGAGCAGGCTTGCCAAGAAAATCTGCGAAGCCTTGAAAGAACAAAACTTCCTCCCAACGCTGACCAAGTGCTCCGAGGAATACTGGGATGCCACCAGTGACAGCTTCCAGAAGTGCATGGCTAAAACGGAAGCGGCATACCAGGAAAATCTAAGCAACCTTCGCAACTTGGTGGATGCCACCAGCCAAGACAAAGTGGATGCCATGATCTCCGAAGTGGAAGCTACTCGTGACTTTTTCGCCGGCATTCCCTGGAAGCTGGCCAGCTAATTTACGTCGCATGACCCTAGGCACGGCGCAGGCTTTGAAATGTCGCCTCCTCGGGTCCCACCAAAAATTGCTTTCGTATTTGTGCCACCTTGACCCGCGCTAACTCGAGTGCGGACCCTTTAGGTGTGCCTCACCCACAAGAGAGTGAAGAACATGTTCAATGGAGCGATGAAAGAAGAAGCAATTGTTACCCTGAAGGCTGCGCAAGCCAAACATGAAGCCGAAGCCAAAGTTGTTGGTGATGCATCGGCCAGACTGTTCGAACTGCGTCAGTCGAGCAGCGAGCAGATCATCACCCAGGTCGAGAGTTACATAAACACCTTGGCCAACAGCCCCAAGGAATTCGACAAGACGTTTGCGGAATACCGGGGCGAATTTGAGACCTTCAACGAAATCATCGCCGTCATCGAAGCGGAGGCCGCCAAAGTCAACACCCAGACTGGCGCCGGAGCAGCCGCAGGCGTTGCCACCGGCGTCGGCGTTGCTGCTCTAGCCCCGAGCGCAGCCATGGCCATTGCCACCACGTTCGGCACCGCTAGCACCGGCACTGCGATATCCGCCTTGTCGGGGGCCGCTGCAACTAATGCTGCACTGGCCTGGCTGGGCGGGGGGGCACTGGCGACTGGCGGCGGTGGCATGGTCGCTGGTGAAGCGTTTCTGGCGTTGGCGGGGCCGGTTGGCTGGGCCATCGGAGGCACTGCATTGGCGGCGGCCGGATTGTTCGCCCGCAGCCGCAACCGGACGATTGCCGAAGACGCCGCCAACGAGACCAAAAAGATCCAGACGCGGGTTGCTGCGCTCACTGCGGCCAAGCTGGAGGTCAATCGCCTGTTCAATCTGACTGAACGCCAAGCAGACGGCGTCACCGTTCTGCTTGGTCAACTCATGGAGCGAGCTCCTGCCGATTACCGCGAGTTCAACACCATCCAGAAGGAATGGCTGGGTGCGCTCATCAACCACGTCCACTCACTGTCCGAACTGTTGAACAAGAAGGTACAAGCATGACCGCGGAAAACTTCCAAATCCGCAGTCGCCGCCTCGTGCAGGATCAGGCTGCAGGTGTCGTTGTCCAGGCCATCAATGAAGCTCGGGTTCACGACGAAGTCATTAAGCTGGCTGCACAGGATGCCGCATTCAAAACTGCGGTGGAACAAATCGACAAGGTGCGCGACTTCCTCTCTCGCCCCCAGAACATCTTGGGAAACGGGCTGACGAAGCACGGCGAGATCGCCGAACAAATGGAAGTCGGCATTCGCAACGCACGCCAAGTCTTGGCCCAAGAGACCATGACGGCGTCCTTCGATGGTGTTCCACGCACTGGCCCAGCTGATTATTTAATCAACAGCATTGAAGTACAATCCAAGTTCATCAATGGAACCTCAGCAAACCTGAGGCATGTTTTAGATCACCTGAATAAATACCCAAATTTCACAGTAGACGGCTCGTATTACATCATCCCCAAGGACACCTACGAAGCCATCCAGTTCTTGCTGAACGGAGGCCATATCGAGGGACTGAAGGCGTCGACCGAGGAGACCATCAAGGCGCTGGTGAAGCAGATCGAGGAGCAAACTGGGAAGCCCTTCTCTGAGGCTGTCCAGTCGTCGGTTGTGGATTATCCGGACGTCCAAGTCGTCAAGGCGCCTACTACGCTGGACAACGAACAGCAGGATCTCTCCACCAGGAACGAGGAACAAAAGGGCCGGATCATTGCCGACCACAAGCCTTCACTCCACGGGGCTGTCCAAGCTGCTCTCGTAGGCGGGGCCGTGGGCGGCACACTCTGTCTGGCGACAGGCCTCTACACTAAATACAAAGCGGGCAAGAACGTCTTTAAGGGCGACTTCACCGCGACAGATTGGCAGGAAGTTGGCCTCGACACGGTCATAAGTGCAGCTGGAGGCGCTGTTGCCGGCGGGGCCATCTACCTGATGACCAACTATGCGGCGATGGCGGCCCCGTTCGCTTCGGCCGTCGTGAGCGCTGCCAAAGGCATGGCTTCGCTCGCCGACAACTATCGCAAGGGCGACATCACATTTGACGAATTCGTCGATCTGGGCCTGATCGTCTGCGCAGAATCCGCTATTGTCGGCGTGTCCACAGCTGTCGGCCAAGCGATGATCCCGATCCCCATCCTGGGAGCCGTCATCGGCACTATGGCGGGCAAATTAGTGGCCGATTTCGCCACCGATCAGAACAACAAGGTCGCCCAGCGGTTACGGGACGATATGGAAGCCTTTAAGGCTAAGCTGGACGGCAAGCTCAAGGAAGTCCTCGTTGCGATCTCGGTCGAGTTCGACCACCTTAGCAAACTGACCGACGCCGCCTTCGACTTCCGTCTGAACACCAACCTAATCGACCGCAGCGTGGAATTGGCGGCGGCTTACGGCGTGAAGGCAGATATAATTATCGTAAATGAAGCTGCTTTGGATAAGTTCGTGTTGGGGTAAAGTGGATACATGCGCCATCGGTCGCATGCACCCGATAACGTCTGCCAACGATGCTAGCGTGCAGCCTTGATGGTTACTGGTTGCGCGCCGCGCAAATGATGACTTTCGAAGATGCCTCCGTTCAAGGCCTGACCCGCGAACGACTGGTGTTGGTCGGCTGCCGACTCCGCGCCACCGTCAGCTATCTCAGAAACCCGGCTACGATCCGGACATTCGCCTTCCGGCCCAATCAGGCTGTTGGGATCATCACGGAAAATAGGTCCTTGAACAACATGTGCGCTGTTTGCCGGGGGGCGTGATTGGCTGTCGTCTGAAGCGCTTTGACCACTGGCATGTTCAGAGGCCTGCCGCTGGATCCGGGTATTCCCGCTTCGCTTTCTCCACTCGCCTCCGCAGCCGTGATGACGCGAAGGCTTCGCGCTGGAACGGAAGGATCGGGGCGGATCGTCGGCATCGCTGGCGCTTGCACCTTCGTCAGCGCGAGCATGTCCTTCTCCTGATAGTAGCGGATCTTCTTGCCGTAGACGGGCGGGATGCCCGAGCGCAGTACGATCAGATCCTTCTCGGGTAGCAAGAGCAGCTCTTGCGGGAGCAGGAGCGCGCGGCGCTGATCAGATTCCGATACTGAACCACCACCACGGCCCCAAGCGCCGAACGAGCGGGACCTAGCGCGGAAGGTGTAGGTGCCCAGGCGCTCGGAGACGTTCTTGGCGTCGTTGATCTCCTTGGGGCGCATGACGATCTGCACGCCGCAGTTGGCGGATATCTCCTTGGCCACCTTATCGCCGTAGATGTGGTCGAGCTGGGAGAAGTTCTGGATCACGGGGAGGAGGCGAATGCCATAACCCGCCACATAGCTGAAGCCGCTGGCGATGACCGAGGCCCGGCCGAGGCGTGTGAACTCGTCGAGCAGAAGGAGCAAGCGCACGTTGTGCCGGTCGGCCGAGGGCAGCTCGCGCACGTTGAGGTCGATGAGCTGTTGGAAGAGCAGGTTGTAGATCGGCGCGACCCGCTCGAGGTCGTCAGGTGAGACGCCGAGGTAGAGCGAGATCCGCGTGTCGCGGAACTGGCGCAGATCGAAGTCGCTCTCGGCCGTTGCCGCATCGACATAGGGGTTGAGCCAGAGGTTGATCTTGGCCGTCACAGACTGGCGAATGGACGTGAACGTGTTGTCCGACGAGGAAATCCAGTCGCGCAGCGCAGAAATGCACGCGCCAGAGAGAGGCTTTCCAGCCTGTTCGCGCTGTTTGATGATTTTGGGGAAGCGGCGCCGGGCATCACCGGCTGCGAACTGTCGGTAAACCTCCCCGATCGTGAAAGGCAGGGCGTCCTCGCCATCGTCGACGGTGGCCGCGACATAGGCCGAGACCCCGAGGAAGGCCGTGCGTGCGCTTTCGGCCCAGAAGTTGTCGCCGGTCAGGGGGAGCGGGAACAGCATGGCCCCGATCTTCTGCAGCTCGTTGATGATCTCGACGGGATCGCGCCGGTTGATGTGCCCAAGCGGATTGTAGCGGCACGTCCGTCCTTCCCCGTCGAGCGGGTTGAACAGGAGCGTTTTCTGGCGAAGCTGCCTGGCGCGGTAGCCAGAGGTCAGGTCCCAGTTCTCCTGCTTCACATCGAGAACCACGACGGAATCGGGCCATGACAGCAAGTTCGGGATCACGACGCCCACGCCCTTACCGGCCCGGGTCGGGGCTTCAAGCATGACATGCTCGGTTCCGCCGAAGCGCAGGAACCTGGAGTTGAAGCGCCCCAGGATGATGCCAGCACTTTCCAGCAGTCCGGCTTCCTTCACTTCGCCAAAGCGCGCCCAGCGCGCCTCGCCGTGCAGCTTTTGCGCGGTGAACATCGAGGCAAAGACGCCGACCAGGCACAGAGCGAAACTGATCGCGAAGCCAAGCAGGAAGGGTTGCCAGACGATCGGCATGGATTTCATCGACCAGAGCGCGCCGGGCACTTTCGTCCAGGGTGTTTGCATCGAGAGCAGATGCGCGCGCCAGAGCACCGTGACCGCGCCGATCGCGGCGCTGACCACGAGGCCCACGATCATGAGAAACGCAATGGCGCCCGGTTGGGACGCCCCCGGATTGCGAACCATCTTGCCACTCATGGGCCACTCCTTTGGTTGTCAGTCGCGAGGTTTGCTGGCCGGATCGAACCACACTTCGGTCATCCGGTAGCGGGCCGGTCGGCCGTCGCTGGGAGGAAGGCGGTGCATCTGCACCACAATGTCGACGAGCGAGCGCAGCAGGGCGCGAATGTCGTGGCGGTCGAGGTCGTTGCCGCCTTCGGATTCCTTGACGAGCAAAGTGAGCTGCTCGAGCGCGCCTTCAGCGGTATTTGCGTGGACGGTCGTGATTGAGCCGGGGTGTCCGCTGTTGACGTTGCGCAGATAGAAGAACGCCGTTCCGTCGCGCAGCTCCTGGAGGAGAATGCGGTCGGGCCGCATGCGCAGCGCGGATTCCAGCAGTTCCTTCGCGCCCGCCTTCTGCAGACCGTGCCCATCCTTGGAATACATCATGTGGACCCGGTTGCGCTGGGGCACGACCAGTTCGCGGGTATCCTCGATCGTCAGCACCCGCTCGAAATCGGGGATCAACTTGATGAGGGCCTTGGAGAAGGTGGTCTTTCCCGAGCCGGTCGCCCCGGAAATCAGGATGTTCTTGCGCGCCTCGACGGCGAGCTTGAAGAAGCCGTTCCAGTCGCCCGCAGCGCGGTAGGCCAGCAGGGCATCATCGACCTCGTTGGCCGCGCCGTGCGCTTTCACTTCGCTGAAGAGGCCCGAGCGGTCGAGGTCGCCAAGGTCCATCGCCGTGTTTGAGGCTTTGCGGATCGTGATCGAGACGAAGCCGGGCTCGATGGCGGGTGGGATCACGACCTGGGCACGCTCGCCGCCCGGCAGGACCGAGGAGCAGATGGGGTAGTCCTCGCTAATGTCCTGCTTGGTCAGGCCTGCAATGAGGCGGGCCAGCGTCATGAGGCTGGCGTGATCGAGCGAGGGCGCTTCATGCCATTCCCAGCCCTTGCGGGTTTCGACGCCGATCACGCCCGGTTCGTTGATGACCAGTTCGGTCACGTCCTCGCGATCGAGGAGCGGTTGCAGCGGGGCTGCGTTGTGCTGGTAGATCGCAGAGACGTTTGCCATCGTTCAGCGCCGCAGCTTAAGGTCATAGACCGGGCTGAAATCGAAGTCCTTGGCGACGAAGATGGCGGCGGTATCGCCCTGGTTCTTCTTCAGGATCGGTTTGATGTTCTTGCTGTCCTGAAGGATCGTGTTGCCCATCTCGCTGGGTACCTGTGTCGTGTAGGTGCCTTGGTTCGCGACGGCGCGACCGGCGATGTTGGAGGCGTCCTCAAGCACGCTCATCATGAGCGCTGCGCCGAAGCGTGCCCAGAACTGCGTATCGACCCCGCCCGACATACCCGAGCGGCCGAGCGTATCGGCAGCAGGCGAACCAAGGTCGATCGCGACCCCGCGCGGGGTGAGAGCGCGGGTCCACAGCACGAACATGCGCGCCTGGCCTTGCGTGATGCCGCCCGAATACTGCCCCAGGACCTTGGTGCCCTTGTCGAGCAGGACCACGCGGCCGTCTTCGGAATAGACGTCATGGTTGATGACACATGAGACGAACCCGGCCTGTGTCGAGTTGATCGCGGTTTGCAAGGTGCAGGGAATGACGGTGCCGGCGCTGAGCAGGAAGTCGCGGTTTTTGATGAGCGAGGCGCGTACCGTCTCGATCTTCGCGTGCCCGAGCTGGTCGGTGAAGTCCGTCGAGCCCTTGCTGGCCGAACCCGTGCCCGTATCGTCATCCGAGGGCGGGCCAAAGCCGCTGGCCCCGAAGTTGCGGGGGCCGCTTTCCTGGGCCTGCGCACCCGCAGCGGCTGCGTTCCCCGCTGGCGACACCGTGGACGCGGACGCCGTGAGGCCATTGGCCTGATAGGCCATGACCGGAGCCCGTCGTGCGGCATCGGCCATCTTCAGGCGCTCCTCATAGCGCTTCTGGGCAAGGCTTTCCTCGCTATTGGCCGCCTCGCCCGTTGCAGGGACGGGGGTGCCGTTGGCATCGGTTGTCTGTTGCTCCAGGACTGGACGGCCGAAGACGTCGGTCTGAGCGCTGCCCGCTTGTCCAAGCTGGCCTGCGAGGGCCGCACGCTGCGCGGCGGGCGAGGCCACCACATCATCGACGCTCTTCTGGCTTGCTTGCGCCGGCTCCTCGGCTGCCTTTGCCGACCCGGCGTTGTGAAAGACCCCGTAGCCGATGATGATGCCAAGAATGGTCGCGACCAGGCCGACACCGGCCCCGACGAAGGCGACGTTGCCCCAATTGGTGTCCCTGCGACCCGCGGGCGATCCGCTCTCTTCGGGAATGGAATCGGCGGGCGCGAGTTCACCGCCGCGATCAATGACGTTCTCGGCCATATTACTGCCCCTTCACTTTGCGTTCGACGATGTTGGAGACGGTGCCCGTGCGCTCGGCGCGATCGTTGCGGGGTGGGGCCTCGTTGTAGATCGCGAGGACCGCCTTGCCCCGGCGCAGGCGCAGTTCGCGATAGACGGCGTGGATCACTACGAAGTCGTCGCGCACGTCGTAGGGCACGATCGTCTCGCTTCCGTCCACGTCGACGGCGAAGATCGAGGGAATGTCGGCGTGGCCGGGGAAACGCATCGCCGTGAACTCGCCGTTGTCGGAGATTTCGCTGGGTTGCAGCGAGGCATCGCCCTGCTCGGTGTAGTTGAAATTGCGCTTGCCCTCGATCACCGCGTGATCGAGCGCGGTCTTGAGGATCCGGCTCTGCATGGCCTGAGCGGCTTGAGCCTGCGCCATCTGGACCTGCTCGGCACTCATCGCCTGCTCCGCTTGAGGGTAGTGGAAGCGAATGCCGTACATCGTGGCCGAGGTGCCGAGCGCCAGGTTGAAGTGGTAGGTGCGGGTCATCCCGCCTTCTTGGGTTAGGACGATGAGGTTCGTTCCGGCCGCCTTTTCGCGGGGTTTCAGGAAGACGACATTGCCGACCGGCGCAATCTGCCAGGAGATCGTGTCGCCAAGGGCGGCCTGCGTGACGGTTTCGCCGGCGCCGAACTGGATCTCAATCGCGTGGCGAAACTGGCCGACGACCGTGACCACCTGGTCGGGATCGTAATCGACCGTGCGCACCCGCGCGTCCTTCTCGCCCGCGACGGGCGTTTCGGCCGCAAAGCTGGCATGAGGCGCGAGTGTAACGACGACGGTGCCGGCGAGGCTGAAGGTCACCAGCTTGTGCCAGATCGCGTCAATCCCGCGCCAGAACGGACTTCTGGCGCCCGACGAGGTGAGCGCGACCTTGGTGTCTACAGGCGACAGGCGCCGGGCGACTTTGTCGCGAAGGACGGGGAGGAAGGGCGTAGGGGTGTTGTCACCGCTTTCGGGCGTCTTGGGCGCATCGCTCATGTCAGGTCTCCGGGTCCGAGTGGAAATTCACGACCTCGAAGCCGAGCGGATTGATCAGCCGGTCCTTCTCCAGCGTGGGCGCTGTCGTGAACTTGAAGGTGAGGGTGGCAGTCCAGTTCTGCGCCGTGGGCGTGTTCTGGCCCATCGTGACGAGTTTGGCGTAGCGGACCTGCGCGACGGTCGGGCTCAGGAAGCTGATCGCGCGAATGTGGATCGAGACGAAGCCCTTGTCCCCGTAGATGTTGGAGGGGGCCTTCTCGTTGCTCGACTTGACGCTATCGAGGTAGCGTGAGCCTTCCGCCTTGTCGCTCATGAGCATTACCGCATAGGCGTTCTCGCGCGCGGCATCATCGAGCCAGCCTTCGCGCAGGCGAATGTACTGCGCCACGAAGAAGCGGTTGACCGCATCGTCATAGGTCTGGGGCTGGGGGCCTTTGAGCGCGGTCACGACCTGGGTTTCTCCGGTCGATTTGTCGACGCGGATCACATAGGGCTCGACGGTCTTGAGCGGGGCCAGCATGGCGACCGCCCCGGTCGAGACAAGCGCCATGGCGCAGGCGCACCCCGCGACAGTCCAGGCAACCCGCCGGGACTGGATTGCGGCGCGCATCCGGTCGTATTCGAACGTCCGCGCGCTTTCGAGGTACTTGCCTTTGTCGGCGGCTTTGACCTGGGCCATGAGACGTTTCCTTATGAGCAGGGAAGGTAGGACAGCTCGATCTCGCGCTCATCGCGCGGCGAGAGAGCGGGGGTGGGCTTTGCGGCTTGGGCCGCGGCGCTCGCGGCGGCTGCGGCCTCTTGCGCTTCGGGCGGAATGGGCGTGTCGCTGGACGGGCTCGGTGCCGGAGTGGCGGGCCACCCGCCGCTCTGCGAGGGCGGGAGCGGCACCGGCAGATTGGGCATGATCGTGCCGTACATGTTGGCCGGGCGTCGGTGCTTGCCGTCACAAACGGCAGGCGGCTTGATGTGACTCCCGGTGCATCCGCTGAGTGCAAGCGCACCCAACGCTGTGAAAATCACCGCTTTCATAAAAACTCCGTCAGCAATGTGCCGCGTTAGGGGCGTTCAAAACTCATTCGAAGGCGACCTCATGTTCTCGTGGCGGTGCCTCCCGCCCGTCCGGCAGGCGCCGACGGGCGGGAATTGGCAATGCGGCGGAACATGAGGCGATTGGCCAGGATGTTCGCACCAGTCTGAAGGAAGCCGTGGCCGCCCGAGGAGGCGCCACCGGCGATGCCCGCTGCAATCGAGGGGGACTGGAAGAAGAAGACTGTTCCCACGATGTAGATGATCACGCAGGAAAGAACGCCGATCGCGATACCCGCAGCGTTGAGAACCATTCTGCCTCCGCTGGTAGCGATGAACATACTGCCATCGCCAACGGCGCTCATGATGTCGTCCATCACCTGTTGCTCGAGGCCTGTGATGAACTTGGTCATGATAGCGATGACCACCATGAGGAGGATGTAATTGGCCGTCTGCTTCAACCAGCCATCGAACAGCCAGCGCGAGGAATTGAAGAGCAGACAGGCCAGGGCCAGCGGGGCGAGAGCCACGCAGATCGCAACGGCCAGCTTTGCGAAGATGACGATGCAGAAGCCGACAGCTGCCGATAGGGCAGCGAAGATGTAGAGGACGATGATCGCGAGGAACGCGACGAAATTTGCGAAAAGCTTTTCGGCGGCGAGATCAATGTCGGTCAGGCCAACCGTCTGGCTTTGAACCTTGTCGTTTTCGTCGGAAATGATTTGGGCGATCTTGTTCGTATCCGAGACGTAGGTGTCGAACGTCGTGCCCGGGTTGGTGACCGCTGTACCCGATCCGGCCGCAATGATTTCGGTTGGGAGGTTGGTCGCCACGTTGACGACGAAGGCCGAGTAGCCGACAGCACTGGCCGCCGCGAGCGCAAAGCCGACTTTGCCAGCCTGGAATACCAGTTCGCGCAGTGGAGCCTGGATGGCTCCGCGCAGGACTGCAAACCCTAGAAGCAGGAAGTATATCGTTGCGGCAACGCCCAGAGGCGCGGCGACAAAGCTGACGAGGCCCGACCCGAAGCTTGAAACAGCCGTGTCGATGGCGGTTTCGACATAACCGTACATCGACGTGAATGTGATCATTAGGCTCATGGCGCCGGACCTCGACAGTTAAGATTACTGGAAGAGCTTGGCGTTCTGATCCGCCCTGGCCTTTTGCAGCAGCGCGTTTGAGGCAGCCTGCGCCGAGCCGCACATCTTGCTCTGCTCCTCGATCCCGAGGTTGCTGTATTCGCCCTTCGTGCACTTCTGCATCCAGTCCGACAGCATTTTGGGGTTCGCTTCGAATTCTGCTTCGGTCGGAACCTGCACCGACTTGCTGCAAGCGGCCACGGCCATCAGTACAGAAAGCGCAATCCACTTTTTCATGGTCATTTCCTCAGGATGTTGTCGTCGTAGAGAGTCGAGTTGTCGGCAGCGCGAGCGGTGATCGCTGCGGCATTCGCGAGCTGGTTGCGCCCTGACTGAGCCATCTGAAGCGCCTGCATCTTGAGCTGGTCGTTCTGGAGCTGGGCCTGTTCGGCGGCGATGCGCGCCTGAAGGTCCATCACGTCCTTGGGGTCGGTGGCGGTGTCGAGCTTGGCTTGCAGCGTCTGGAGACCGGCCATGCGGGTTTGCGACACTGCCAGCGTGTTCTCGCCAAAGGCGGCCGTCGCGGCCGCCGAGCCGGTCGCGTCCTTGAGTGCCTGGTTGTAGGCCGCATCTGCGCTCGATGTTCCCGACAACAGGTATTGCGACTGGATGCTGCTTGCGGACGAGCTGAGCGAGCCGATCTTGGACAGATCACCGCCAAACAGCGTACCAGCGTCCATCGTCGTGGTGGGCATGATGTTGCGCACCGAGCTGTTCGACAGGTTTGAGGCCACCGAGTTGATGTTGGTGAGCTTTTGCAGCGAGTTGAGCTGATTTTGCGCGGTCTCGATCTGCTGCACGCCCTGGTCGATGATCTTGGCGGTGTTGGTGACGGTCGAGATCGTCTGGAGGTAGGTCGAGGAATCGAACACCGGAATGCCCTGCGCCGCCGCAGGGGTTGCGGCGAGACCGAGCGCGAGCGGCGCAGCTCCCAGGAGCACAATGGTCTTGATGCGCATTTCAGCTTCTCCTTTCGTTGGCGTAGAAGAGCGGCAGCCAGGCCGCCGGATCGGTGCCCGCTTGGGCAATGGCAGCCTCCATGACCTCCAGCGTTTCTGCACGGCCGGAGAGAACCGAGAGTTCGTCGAGCATCCCGTTCAGATCGAGCTTGGCTACGATCGAGGTGTGTCCCTGCTTGATGAGGAAGCACCGGCTTTCGGGTGTCAGGTCTTCCTTGATCAGCCGAAATTCCGCTTCCGTGAGGCCAAGGCCCTCGCAGTAATCCGAACGCTTGGCATCCGAGTTGGGCAGGAGGATCTTGGTCGCGGTCTGCTCGATGATCGAATGGGCGATCGAGGAGCGCAGCGCGTCGGCGGGCGACTGCGTGCCGAAGACCATGAAGGCGTTGCGCTTGCGGAAGGTCTTGAGGCCGTCCTGTGCGAACGACTTGAAGGCATCATCCTGCAACGCCTTCCAGAATTCGTCGATATCGACGACGACGCGCTGGCCGTTCAGCAGCTCATCCACGCGGTGGAAGAGGTAGAGCATCATGGGCGTGCGAATTTCCGGGTTTTCGAGAAAGTCCGTCATGTCGAACCCCACGAAGCGGGCTGCCATCGAGACTTCATCGGCCGGGCCATCGAACGCCCACCCGAGCGCGCCGCCCTGGCACCAGCGCTCGAGCCGGGCGCCGATGCCTTCGGCGTCCGCGTAGCCGAGCATTTCGCGAAGCGCGCCCATCGAACGCTGCGGCGCGGGCAGGCGCATCACGGCATCGAGGCCCTCATCGATGGTGCGCTCTTGCGTGACGGTGAGGGGGTGGTTTTCGCGGCGGACCAGGACGCGGATGAACTGGCGCAGGAAGGCCATGTTGTCGTGGGTCGGCTCCAGCCCCTTGAGCGGGGCAAAGCCGGTCGGCTCGCCGTTGCGCAGCGCCAGGTAAGTGCCACCGCAAGCGCGCACGAAGATCTCCGCGCCGCGATCCTTGTCGAAGAAGATCTGCTTGGCGCCGGTCTTTTCAAGCTGCGCGAGCAGGAAGTTTTGCAGGACCGTCTTGCCGCCGCCCGTGGGCCCGATGATGAGCGTGTGGCCAATGTCGGCGCGGTGGAAGTTAAACCAGAAGGACGAGCCGGCGCGCGTCTTCAAGAGCGTCACCGCCTCGCCCCAGTGGTTCCCCGACTTGCGACCCGCAGGGAAGGTATGAAACGGGCTCATCGCCGCGAAATTGCGGCTGTTGATCACGGCGGGCCGCGCCCGCATCTTGAAGTTGCCGGGAAGCTGTGCCCAGAACGCGGCTTCCAGCGCGACGTCCTCGCGGGCCATCACCATACCAGTGTCGGCGGCAGCGGCGCGTGCAATCGAGAGGCGTTCGAGTAGCCGCTTGGGGTTGTCGTCGATCACGGCAATCGAAAGGTGATGCTCGCCCATCACGAAGCGGTTCGACATGAGATCGTCGACACCATCGAGCAGCTCCTCGGCCTGGCTCACGCCAGCATCGTCCGAGGACACCATCTGCTTGTACTTCTTCTGGAAGCGCTCGGCCGCGACCGACTTCACCAGCGGCGCGAAGCTTTGCGTCAGCACATACGGGAAATCGAGCGTCAGGAGGCTGTTGAACTGGCCGCTGCGCGTGTTCGCGACGTATTCGCGCACGCCGAACATGCCGAGGTAGTGCGACCTGTCGGGAAGCCGGATCTCGGCGGCTTCGCGCCCGAAGATGATCCGCGAATTGTAGATCGCCTGCCCAAGCCGCCCGTGAACAAGCGGAATGCGGATGCGGTCGCCGGTCTGGATGAAGTGCAGCACTTCCATGGGCTGGGAGAACAGCACGCCATTGCGCTCGTAGAGCGAGAGCGCCACCGGGTTGGTGTCGGCCAGCATGCTCTCGAAGTCGCGGCACTTGTCGGCCATGATCGCCAGCGCGCGATCGTCAGCGGCGTGGCTGGCATCCGCCTTGCCGAACAGGCGGCTGAGCTGGTCGCCCGCCATGTTCGAGGGGCGCACGATGATCGTGACGTAGAACTCGTTGTGATAGAGCACCTTTTCCTTGAGATGCTTGGCGTATTTGGTCTGCAAGTCGCGGGCGAAGTCGGACTGAAACTCACCATTCAGTTCGGGATTGGTGGCGGTGCGCACCAGGTGCGTCCACACGGCCACACGGTCATCGCCGATCGTGCGCCAGGCGATATTGAGCTTGTTGTGCCAGGTGTTGAGGTCGGCAATGTCGCAAGTTTCGAACGGGCGCCCATCGACCCGGTACATGCGCATGAGCGAGCCATCGGCAAGCGCAATCACGGTGTCATTGACGTGCCGGGTGTAGGGGATGAACTTGATGTCATCCTCTTCGCGCAGCGCGACCTGTTTGTGCTTGAGGGCGAACCTAGTCATTGCCGAACTGCCTGCGCTTGACGCCGGTCTTGAGGCGGACGGGAGAATAGCTCCCGCCCCCCCAGAACTTGCGATTCTTGGATACGAAGGTGGTCTGGAACCACAGGCCCCAGAGCCGGAACGCGTTGAAGTCGTAATGTACGACCATGCGCGCCGGAAAGTAGAGAGCGCCGAAGAGGGCGAGGGGATAGAACGGGTTTCCGACGATCCCCCACAGCACCATGCAGACCATGATGATCGGCAGGATTGCCTCGAGCGGCAGTCCCATGAATACCGATGGCCGGGTCAGGGCGAGGAACACCTTGTCTTCGGCGATCTTTTCCTTGTCCATGTCAGGCGCTGCCACCCATCCAGCCCACGATCGTCGTGGCCGAGAAGATGATGCCGATACCAATCAGGACGGTGACGGCCTTGCCCCAATCCATGCGGCCGGTGAGCTTGGCGTAGCCCACCGCCATGATGGCGATGACGCCGACCACCGAAGCAACAGTGGTCATCCAGCTCTCGATGGTATCGAGGCCGGTTTCGATGCTGGTGCCAGCGAAGGCGGCCTGGGATACGGCCATGGATGCGAGGATGCCGGCAACGCCGACAATCTGGCGGGCGCGGTGATCCGAGAGGATACGACGCGCGGGACGACGAGAGAACTTCATAGACTTCTCCATGTTGAGGTTACCGTTCCATCTGGTTGGTTTGGATCGGCTCGATCTGCCGAACCGGCGCCGGTTCACGAACCGACACATCAAGGCCGCGCCGCAGCACGTCCGAGATCATTTGGCGGCCCTCCTGGGAGACCACCTCGATACGCTGGTGATTGCCCTCGAAGGCTGCTTCGAGGTGGCGGCGCATTTCCGCTTCGGCATCGAGCGCGTTGGCAAGCCGGGGTTCGGCTTGGCGCTGCTCCTGCGAGCCGTTGAGAAAGAGGTCCGCAAGCTTCTCGTTGTCACGTTCGGCGGACCGCGCCGCGTCCTTGCTCGTCAGGAACTCGGAGAAGGCGTTGCGCTGCTGAAGAGTTTCGGCCACCAGCTCATCACGCGCCGCCTTGCCATCGGGCACTTCAAGACCCCGGCTGCGCGCTAGTTCACCAATCTCGCGATCCTGATCGCGCAGGTATTCCCCGACGGTCTTGGAAAGGTTGCCCTGGTTCCGTGCCGTGTCCGCAATGATGCTTTCGGACATGAGATTGCGGGCGGCCAGGGTTTCGTTGCTGGCCCCGGCATCGCCAAGGCGCATCTGCGCGGAGGGCTGCTTCAGGATGAACTCGGAAACGGTTTGGCTCGACAGCGACGGATCTTCGCGCAGAACGTCATTCAGTTCCTCGACCAGCGCGCTCTTGCGCTGGAGCAGGGAGGTAACGTCCTCGTGGCTTTCTTCGCCGTCCGCGCCGGGTGCCGACACGCGCTCGCCAGCTTTTGCAAGATTGGCCGTGACGGCCTGCGCAGGGGCGGGGCTGGCCGCTTCCATCGCGATTTCAGCGGCCTCGACGACCTGTTCCGCTTCCCCGTCCTTCTCGGCCTTGCCGTCTTTGCGCAGACGCTCCGCGTCCTTGCGCTCGCGTTCGGCTTCCTCACGGCGTTGGCGTTCAACCGCTTCGCGCTCGGCAAACGTCGGCTCGTAGCCGTTTACCTCCAGACCGGCACGTGAGGCTTCCTTCCAGACAGCCTTGCGAAACTCGTCCGAGCCCGCGACTGTCAGCCCCTCCCATTCATTATGCTGCGCGAGCTTTACGAGGCTCTCGATCGTCTCGCGATCGTCGCGGTTGGCGACGATCCGCTCGTTCGAGATTTCGAGTGCGGGCGTCTTGGCATTGCCTGGCGTGAACATCCCAACCCGGCGTTCCGCTTCGGAGCGTCCTTCAATAGCTCGGATTTCGTACCGCTTGGCGAGGTCGTCGGGGATCGAGAAGGCCGCCTGTGGCGCGGCTTCCTGCGAAGCGTCCCGCTCCGTCATACGGGGGGCCTGCGAAATGCTGTTTTCATCGCTCATTGGAAGACCTCGATTCCAGTGCTGGTCTGTCCGAACACCCATTGCTCGGGAGCTTCGGCCGGGGGCGGCGCCTCGGGCGCAGGCGTGGAGAAGAACGGGGAAGAGGGAAGATCGGGCGTGGCCGGGGGCGTCTCGATCGCGCCCACCCGCGCAGCAGCGGCCCAGACGCGCTTGACGTAGCCGTTGCGAAAGCCACGGGTCATCGAGCCGGTGTTGTAGAGCGAATAGGTGACGCTGATCGCGTCGAGCCCTGAATAGTGCTGGCTCGCCTTCGCGTAGCCTTCCTGCAAGACGCGCGAGGCGAGGCCGAGATTGGTGCAGGGGTCGAAGGTCTGCTCGATGCCCACGCCGAGACGGGCAAGGTTCTTCGAGTTGATCTGCCCCAGGCCAATATCGACGGAATGCCCCCGAGCGATGTAGCGCTTCGCCAGCGCCACCGCGTCGGTCAGGTTCGAGGCGTTGACGCGCGGCCCGTTGTTGACGTTGATCGCGAGAGGGTTGCCCTCGCTTTCCGCCACGAGAAGCGGAACGAGGGCTTCCGTCGCAACGCCGGGGGCGCATTGCTGCGCGAGCGCGGTGAGGGCGGCCACGGTGTAGATCATTGGCCGATCGTCGTGACCGTCGAGGTCTTGGTGTTGATGAGGTAGGTATTTGTCGTGCCGTCCGACTGCGTGCTTTTCACGTAGTAGAGCGTCTTGCTCAGCTTCTTCGTCTTGGCCGAAACGCCGCCTTCGGAGCAGGACGGAAACGAGCCACCGAGCGCAAGCGTCTTCCAGAGCTTGGTGATCGGCGGCACGCACTCAGCATAAGTCGTGGGCGAACCGGGGGTGGCGAGGCAGAGGATGACCTGACAGCCCCAGGTCGAGGCGTGGGCCTTCTGCGGCGCCGAGGTGGCCAGCGCTCCGGCTGCCACCAGTCCCAGCCCACCGAGCAGATTGGGGCATTTTGCAAGCGGACGATCGAACATGAACCAGCTCCCTGTTTACGCTGACTAGCGTTGCGTTTTTGGGTCTGGATATGTGATATATCGAATATTCAGTCGTCCAGCAATATGCAATTGGCTATTGCTGTACTGTTGGTATCGTGAAGGCTCGATCTTGATGGGGACTGGGCCAATTTCTACGGCGCGCCTGCTGGCGTGAAATCACGGCCTTACGTGAAGAATGAAGAAGGTGATGCTTTTGCCCAAGACTGTGGTGTTCCTGGCTGAGACTGGAAAATCGCCCTCGCTTGCCGAGCAAACGTCGGCTTGCGTGCGCGACGGCGATCTTGTCGTGAGTGCGCCAGAGGTCAGCTTCAACGAACTCGAAAAGCTGCTCGCAAAGCTCGGTCATCCGCTTGTGTCGGGAGACACGATCAAGGTTCACGATCTTTCGTGTCTTGCTGTCAGTACGACGACGGTCCTGCGCGTGATGGCCCGGTTGCTTAAGGCGGGGGTGAACATCGAACTTTGCGGTCTGGGGGTCACGATCACCCCGGACCGGGACAGCGATCTGTTTCTGCTGGTGGAAGCCTTCGACGACCACTGGCGGCAGATCCACGGCATCAAGACCAATGAAAAGCGCGAAGCGAAGGCCGGTCGCAAGCCGCGGCTGACCATCGAGCAGTTGCCTGACATCCGAAAGCGCCTGGCCGAACAAGGAGCAACCCACGAGAGTGTTGCGAAGGATATCGGTGTGGCTCGCTCCACGCTCTTCGGGTTTCTGAAAGCCCATAAGGACGTGTCAGGCTGATCGTAGAAGGGCGGCGGGAGGCATCCCCAGCGCCGTGCACAGTCCGGCCAACTCGGTCAGCGTTATGTCCCGGGCCTCGCCTTCAAGAATGCTCACGATGCGAGCCTCGGGCAATTCGCTTGCACAGGCAATATCGCGCACCGCCAGCTTGCGCTCCTGAACCGCGACCAGGGTCTGGACGTAAAGTGTTCGATAGACCGACA
This sequence comes from Novosphingobium aeonii, assembly GCF_052279045.1. NCBI lineage: Bacteria > Pseudomonadati > Pseudomonadota > Alphaproteobacteria > Sphingomonadales > Sphingomonadaceae > Novosphingobium > Novosphingobium aeonii. The sequence continues at coordinate 28,650 of NZ_CP176835.1, forward strand.
TGGCTTAGCTGCCGGCGCGATAGGCTGCGGACTGCCCCGCGGCCGGAGTTTCGCCTTCGATAATCTGGCTGCGCTTCTCGTACATGGTGCAAAGCAAGCGTGAGAGGACTTCCCATGAGCGCTTTGCGACTTCGGAAAGGGTCTGCGCCTCCGGGTGACTGGCAATGTAGCCGCGTGCCGCCTCGCCCATCTCGCCCACTGAATGGCTGCCAAGAAGAGCGAGCAGGCCACCTTCGCGCTGCCCGGCGAGCAGATACTGCCACATGTCGAGATCGTCCGCGATCGCTTCATAGAAACCGCTGCTCCAGGCGGTAAGGTCAAATTCACCATCAGCCCTCACGGCAAGGATCGGCGTATAGCGCGGATCGGGAGTGGCCATGTGCGCGCGGGCTTGCACAAGGCGCGAGAGAAGCTCCTTGCGGGCCCGCGTTTCGATCAGATCCCGTGAAACGGTCTGTGTCGAAAGGGGGCCCATTATCGCATCTACCCAGTGATTATCGGGCATGGGCTCGAGCGAGACCACTGCACCGGCCAGAAATCCATCGGCCAAGTGGAGGTCGGGGCGCGTGTCTGGGGCTTGTGCCTGCCAGTGGCGGTAGCTTGGGAGATCCATGGCGATTCCTTGCGGTTTTGGGGGGGATGGTCAGCCCGAGGGAATGTTCCTGAAGTCTTGCCAGTCGCGCTCAGCGCCGAAGCGCTGCGCGCGCCGTATGTGAATGATGGTCCCCACGATCAGGCAGACGGTGGCCGTGAAGGTGGGTGTCTGGCTCATGAAGACCACGACGATGGGGCGGTTCACGACGCCGAGGTAATGGACAACGTGGGTCAGCACCGAAATCAACTGCATGGCTGTGCACAGCAGGGGCCACAAGCGCCGCGCGCGTGACGCGATCAGCCCGAAACCAGCCAGTCCGACCAGATCCTCGGCTACCGAGATTGTGCGCATTGCCTCTTCCGAAAGACCCACCGTTTGGATGAGGGCACCTTCGAACCAGGTCATCATGAACATGAGCAGCAGGACGCCGGCGCCAGCACGTTCAGGGTCGCCGCCTTTCCAGAGGCTGAGACCGATCGCGATGAAGATCGTCACGAGAAAGCCGAAGTAGAGGACCTGCATCACGCTCATTGAGCAAAGCCATCCGTACAGGCGGCCCGGATCGGGCGTGGATTACAGCAGTCTCTCCAGAGCATCAGCAATCACCAGGACCAGAGCCAGCGTGAGAGCCATCACGAACGCAAGTCCAATGACGGCCACGAAACGACCGGACGGGCCAAAGTGAAGATCGAGGCGATCAACGAGCGTCATGCCGCTGGGGGTGCCCTGAGATATTCCAGGCTCGACCAAGGCGGCAGGCGCAAGATCCTCAACCATGGAGGTTGTCCGGTTCTTGCGCTCAGGATCATCGGTGACGATAGCAATGCCAACCTGCGACGGTTCATATATCAATGGTTCGTATATGGAATCGTTGCGGTTTTCTGCGGCTTCCAGCAATTCTCGGTAGAGGCGCACGACTTCCTGGCGGGTCGGAAGGTTCCATTTTGTGCGAACGCTCGAGACGCGCTGGTCCACGGTGTGTCGCGAAATACCCAGTTCGTTGGCGATTTCCTTGCTGGTCTTGTGCAGGCACAACTGATCGAGCACCTCGACCTGCTTGTCGGTCAGGCTGTCCAGCAATTCACTGGCGTTGTCCGCGTGTGCGTCCCCAAGGCGGCATAGTACGTTCATGGCGTCTATGCTGCGAACCGTAATCAGTTCACCGCGTCAGGGTAGCCGCAAGGGTATGCGCCGTGCGTGGTATGCGATGGATCGCATGGTTTATAAATTGAAGGAATTTCAGGAAGCTGACTGCACCGTCAGAAGGTCAATCGCAGAGCAACCGAGACCCTTGGCAAGCTGTTCGACGACTTCGAGCGTCGGATTGGCCTTAGCCCGTTCAATGAAGGACAGGTGTGACGTGGCGACACCGGAGCGGATGGAAAGCTCTACCTGGGTCATTTTCAGCGCGGCACGCCGTTCTTTGACGTTCGCGGCAAGGTGGGTCGCCAATTCCGAAGCTGCCTCGTCCACTTGCAGATATTGCGCCATACGTCGGGTTCGCAGCCTTCCATCACAGTCGCTCGGGAGTAAGAGCTTCCATCCATCTATAGCGTATCCATCGCCCAACGCTAATTTTTGCGTTTAACTACCTTGCGGGGTAGTTGGTTTGACAAGCCGAGGTACGTCACATACAGCTTGGAACATGGTTGGAACGTCTGCCTCCGAACGAGTCGTCGCGACTCCCGCAGCCTGTATGAGGCGAAAGCGGGAAGCGCTGTACGCGGCCGACTTCGTGCAGTGCAAATTCAACATTCCCGCCAGCTTCCGCAAGCGTCTGAGCGACTACAAATCGGCCTATAAAATGCGCGGAGTTGAGCAGGTCGTCATGGCCATGTTGGACAAGGCCATGACCAACTACTCGATCGAAGAAATGCGTGTCCCGCCGCCGCCCAGCGATGGCAAGAGCGACAAGCAGATCGCGATACATCTTCCGCGAGAACAGCACGCTTTTCTCGAAGCGATTGCCTACCGCAATCGCGGCGTGACGCTTGGCGTCGCGCTTGAAACTGTTGGGGCTTACGTCAGCGAGCTGACGCCTTCGCCCCAGCAATTGCCACTTATTGGAGAGGGGGACGCCGTGAGCGGATAAACGAAGCCCGGCACGAAGGCCGGGCGTCGGGGTTGCTATCAAGTGGTTGGCGCCACTTAAGATCGCTTACAAATCTAACGGTCAGATAGCCTCCCCCGTCCAATCTGTCAAGGATTAGCGCGCTTCGCGCCACGCTCTTGCTTTGTCTGCGCACGGCCTCTCGCACGAGGGGACGAACGATGCTGCATACCCTAAGCTCTGGACTGAAAAATGTGCCCGCTGGTGCGGTTGCGGAGCTGCGTGCCATTGGCGTGCGTGACGACGACATTCGTGCTGCCTTCGAGTTTCAGGAACAGCAAAGACGCGCTGGCGCACGGGTTCTTCCCTTGCGCGTCATCTGCGGCGTTGAAGCGCCTACTCGCGAGGCTCGCTCAAGTTTCAGCGCGACTGCATCGCGGCTTGTCGGCACCAAACCCAGGACGCGGGTGCAACGGGGCGGAACCCACATCACCCGCCGCCCGGTTTGGGCTGGAAGTGTCCGCACCGGCGATGCCGCCGAAGCCGACTTCGTGCGTGCGATCAACACCGATCAGCGCAAGCGGCTTTCGCGCGCTTGCTATCTGGCCTTCGATCGGGGGCGCCAGTTGGCTGCACAGAAACGGCAGGGGCGCGAGCTGACCGCCAAGGAAGAGCAACTTACGCTCTTCACCCGTTCCTGCCGGGACATGATGCTCAAGATCCTCGACGATCTGCACTACCGCAAAGGGTGGTGCAACCCGTCCTATGAAACGCTCATGCGCTGGACCGGCCTTGCTCGTCGCGCGGTCCACTATTGCATCAATCGGCTTAAGGGCCTGGGCTTGCTCGAATGGATCAGGCGCTACGACTATTCCTCCGACAGCGAATTTGGAGCGCGTTCAGAGCAAACCTCGAACCTCTATCGTTGCCAGCTACCCGACTGGCTGGCGAAGATGGTCGGCCTCTTTGCGCCTGTCCCGGCCGATGAGGAGCAGCGTCGGGCCGAGGCGCTCGAACAGAACGCTGACATGCTGGCGAGCGTTGGTGCCGTCGAGCGCCGCCACATGATGCCAGAGGACAAGGGCTTGCGTGCAGCGCTCATTCTCGCCGGAGAACGTGCGGCCCAACGTCGGTCGACAGACGCGAATACCCGTGAGTGCAATCACTGCACTCCTCCTCATACTAATTTTAATATCTTAAAAGGAACCAGCAGGGAGTTGCCCTAGTCGGGCAACGCGTAAGCCCTGACGGGCTATCTAAATCCCACCACAGCGGCCCATCAAAAGCTCAGTTCAACCCTGACACGATAGACCGTCGGCTTCGCCGCCGGGGTGCTCCCAGGGGGAGCAAGCCGATATGGCCGTGCTAAATCCGCTTGTCCGTTTTAGTCGTATAGTGCATTATTGGACTATGTCGAACACACCGGAAAGCGCCGCTCGGCAGATCGTAAAGGATCTCAAGGGAACGTGGCATGGCCGCTATGGGAAAGCCTGTTGCCCGGCACATGCTGATCGGCGCGCCTCACTTTCGGTGACACCCGGGCGCAAAGCTGTCCTCTTCCACTGCTTTGCCGGTTGCTCCCAAGACGAAATCCTCGTCGCGCTTAAGAACCGCCAGATGTATCCGGCGATCACGAGCCAAGATACTCGGCCGATTGAACCGGCGCGGGACCTGACGCCCTTGTGCAAGCAGCTTTGGGATTTTGCGCTTCCCCTGCGAGGAACGCCCGGCCAGCTCTACCAAGAGCGACGCGGGATCGGGCATTCTCGTGCCGGCCGCTTCGCGCCTGGCGCGATCACTTATGAGGGCGGGCGCAAGCTGCGCTTGCCCGCCTTGATCCTGCCCATGACCGAGGGCAGCGAATTGCGCGCGCTCCTGCGGATCTTCATCAACCGCGATGGAACAAAGTCCTCGCAGCTCGACGAGCCGAAGCGCACGTTGGGCGATCCACGCGGCAGTGTCGTGCAACTCGGCGCACCCGCCAGCGACACCATGAACCTGGCCGAAGGCTTCGAAGACGCAGAATCCGCGATTGTCCTCAACAACCTGTCGGGTTGCGCCGCCGTTTGCGGCGTTGAACGCTACGCCAGCACCTTCATTCCCGATCACGTTCGCCGCGTCGTGATCTACTCGCAGCACGGCAAGGCCGCGGCTGATGCCATCGAGCGCGGGGCCGAAAATCTTACCGCGAACGGCCGCAGTCTTGTGATTGTCTCTCCCCCTCCGCGATGTGACTGGAACGATGCGCTCATGGCAAAGCTGAAGGTGCGTGCGTGAGAGGGGCCGCAATCCTGGGTGGCCTCGCCTTCGTCGCGGTCGCGGCCTGGTGGAACCATTCGGAAGACCGCGCGAGCTTCGGTTGCTCCAACTTCGCGCCGAGCAGCGTGTGCGCGGCCGGAACCGGCCTTGTTCAGACCATTCACAGTGCCAACAGCGCTTTCATCACGCCGGACAGGCTTCCGCCCAAAGGCGTGCCCGGAGCGATCGACCCCGCCGTGACCCAGGAGAACATAGACCGGACTATCTGCCGACCGGGCTACGCCCGCTCGGCCCGTCCGGCCTATTCGATCACGGGCCCATACAAGCGCCGCCTTATGGATCAGCAGTATCCCGGCCAAAGCATGGCCGACTACGAGCTGGATCACCTTATTCCAATCTCGATCGGCGGCGCGCCGTTCAATGAAAGGGATCTGTGGCTTCAGCCCCGGAAGGGCCGCGCAAACGCCAAGGACAAGAACGATCTTGCCTATGTCCTGTGGCGCCTGGTCTGCCGACATGAAGTGCCGCTTGCGACCGCGCAAAAGGCGATCAGCGAGAACTGGATTGCGGCGTACCAAACCTACGCAACGCCTCAGAATATCGCGAAGTATCACTTCCGGCATGGCAACGAGGTGGTCACAGAAATGTCAACTAAATGAAATTTTAAATCATCTTAAATTGACAACCCGGCGAGAGCGCCGCGCACTGCCTGAAAGGAAGACCTCGATGCCGCAGAACATCGCTGAATTTCGGATCATCGGACGTATAGGAAAAATCCGGCCTTTGGAGAAGGTTACCTATGTCAGCGTGGCGTCTAACTACAATCGCAGGGACGGGGACGACTGGAAGACCGATACGCATTGGAACAGCGTCGTATGCTTTCCCAAGATTGCCGCCCAAGTCGAGAACGCCGAGGAAGGCGACCTTGTTCATATCACCGGGCGGACCCGCGAGAACAGCCATTCGGGGGACGCCGGGATCGTCTACAAAACCGAGTTGATCGCAGATTCCTTCTCGATCCTGGCGCGCAAGATGGCCGAGCAGGACAACTAGAAACGGGGAGGAGCGGGAGCGGCCTACCGGCACGGCTCTATCTCCGCTTCGCTCCGACCGAACCCGCGAAGCGGTTTCGACCTATTCAGGTCACGATCCTCGCTCGAAGTAGAGGCCGCGCTAGCGCGGCCTTTTTCGTTTGTCAGCCGCAAGGGGGGCGGCCTCCCCCCTTCCCGGCAAGGGCCAGGCCGTCTTCGCGCGCAGGCGCGCTGCGCTTGGCTCACGCGAGGGTGTCCCCATCCTTCCGTCCGCGGCGCTCCCGTGCAGGACGGGTGATCCCCCTCCCCCGCGTTCGGCCCTCCGGTGCCGGTTCAACCCCCCCGGCTTCGCCAGCGGGCAGAAGCCGATGGACGCCATCGCCTTCGGCTCCATCGAGGAAAAAGGGAAACCAGCACATGAGCCGCAAGACCAAGACCACCCGCCACAACACCGCCCCGCGCGCAGACGTGTACGAGGAAGTCACCAACCAGATTATCGCCATGCTCGAAGAGGGCACCCGCCCATGGTCGCCCCGTTGGGCGTCCGGCCTTGCCTCTCTTCCGCGTCGCCATGAGGGGACCGCTTATCGGGGCATCAATATCCTGTTGCTTTGGACCGCCGCCATGTCGCGCGGTTACGCCAATCCCTATTGGATGACCTACCGCCAAGCCACCGAACTGGGCGGGCAGGTCCGCAAGGGTGAAAAGGGCAATCTTGTCGTTCATGCCGGAACCTTCACCCCCAAGGACGGCGAAACTGGTGAGCCTGTCACCAACAGCGAGGGCGAGGAAGCAACCCGCAAATACCTGAAGCGCTATGTCGTGTTCAACGTCGAGCAGATCGACGGGCTCGATATGTCCAGGTATCCCGCGCCTGCGGTCGAAATGAAGAACCGCGACGAACGCGATGCCGAGCTGGACGAAGCCTTTGCCCGCTGGCCCGTTCCCAATGCTGAGGGCGGCCCGAGCGCCTTCTATGACCCTGCCGCCGATCGTATACAGATGCCCGCCTTTGGTGACTTTGAAAGTGGCAATGCCTTCTATGCGACCCTCGCTCATGAGGTCGTGCACAGCACCGGGAGCACCAAGCGTCTTGCCCGCGAAACCCTGCGGGATTACGGAAAATCGCGTGAAATCAGGGCCGAGGAAGAGTTGATCGCGGAGATCGGAGCAGCCATGCTTTGCGCCCAGCTTGGCATGGAGCCGACTGAACGCGAGGACCATGCCGCTTACGTGGCGTCGTGGTTGACCGCCCTGCGGAATGATAAGCGCGCAATCTTCCGCGCCGCTAGTGCCGCGCAGGCGGCCAGCGAATTGATCCTGTCCCATATGGATGCGCCTGCGCAGGCCATTGCTGCGTGAGGCAGGACTTGAGGGCGGCCGCGTGGCCGCCCTCAAAATGAAGATATGTGGAATCTCGGGCGTTTTTGGGGGCAAAAACGCCCGAGATAGTTTCTATGCCAGCGCGAGTATCCCGTCGAGATTTGTCGCCGTTACAAAGGGCACCTCGAGTGCGGCAAAGTGCGCCTTCCCGCACGCTATTTGTGCCTTTTCGGCTTCGCGCAGGGTGTTCAGGTCGCCCTTGCTTTCGCTGACCAGATAGACGTCCTCGCGATCATCGTGTTTGCGCACGATTGCCCAGTCCGGGTTGTAGGTGCCCAGTGGTGTCGTAATCTTGAAACCAGACGGCAGCTTGGCAAACACCTTGATTGCCCCGCTAATGTCCAACGCCTTTGCAAGAGCCGCCTCGATGTTTGAATCCGTGACGATATGGTCGAGCGGTGCATGTGCGACCGGGACCAATCGATCCGTTGGTATATCGTCCTCGGCGCTGAAGAGGTCCTGCGCCCACCATTCATCGAGGGGTTTGTAGACGATGCCGTTGGTCATCATCAGCCGCTTGCCGGCTTGAATGATCGCCGTCACGGCGTCCACGAAAGCCGAAGGGTTCACGCTCGCGTCCTCAAGGCGCCCGGACTGGACAAGAATGTCGGCCAGTACCTTGCGGGGAAGCTCGGTGCGGTTCTGCAATTCGCCTAGAAGGTCGGGTACGTCGAGGCGGGCGGCGGCTAGGCGCTGCGGGTTCGACGTACTGCGCTTCTCTGGCGTTACGCCCTCGCGGCCGATCAACATCTCGGCAAGCTCGAATGTCACGCGCGCTTCGCCGGGGCGTGGCATGTCCGCCAGCGCCTGTGCGCAGCGCGCTACCAGCGCGGCATCATCAAAGTCGAGCCGATAAGTCGTCTTGCGGCTGATCCGGTCCCACAGCGCCTTAAAGTCGTGGCCTTCCAGTACGGCGAGGTTCAACTTCACCTGCCCCTTTGCCCGTGCATCGCTGACCGGCACCTTGCGCGCCAGGCGGTGGAGCATGTCGCGGACAAGCTTTGCCGCCGGTTCCGGTAGGTCGGCAGGCAATGGCACTGCATTTTGTGCGAGCGCAGTGCGCAATTCAGGCAGAGCATGACCCTTGTCGTCGATAAGGCCGGCTTCTGTGAGCCCCTGGAACACGGCTTTGCTTTCCTGCACGGATACAACTGCCGTTCCGCCTTCCGGCAGCGCGTAGGTAAGCCCTGCAAAGAGGTCCGCCGTTACGATCCCCAGCTTGACGTTCAGCGCCTGCTCCATCTCGCTCTGCAGGCCCTTGGCGAACTCCGCGTAGCTTTCCTGGGCGACGACAGTGAGGACATTCAGTCCTTCGTCGCGACGGCGTTGTCCGGTCTGATCGACGCAAAGGCGCAGGCCGCGGCCGATTGACTGACGGCGGCGCGTCTCGCTTGCCATCTCGCGCAAGCTGCAGATTTGGAAAACGTTGGGGTTATCCCAGCCTTCGCGCAGGGCGGAGTGTGAGAACAGGAAGCGCAGTGGCTCGGCTTCGTCGAGCAAGCGTTCCTTGTCTTTCATGATCAGATCGAAGGTGCGTTCGGCATCGTCGCGGCTCTTCTGGTTGGACAGCTCGCCCGCCGCGTTCAGCGCTGGCTCGGTGAAGCGGCCCTTCTTATCCTGCGAGAAATAGCCGTCATGCGCGCGGCTCGCATCGGCGGGCACGTCGGCGAACAGCGACTGGAACTCGTCCAGCGCGGCGAGCTTCGCGTATTCTTCCTCGAAGATCGTTGCCAGCGGCCCGGGCTGCGCCGCGCCGTCCTCGTCATACCCGCGATAGTCTGCCACCGCCTCGACGAAGAACAGGCTCAACGTCTTGATCCCCAGCGGACGATTGCGCAGCTCTTTCTTGAAATGGTGCTCGATCGTCTGGCGTACCATCGCGCGGGAGAGCGAGGCAGCATCGACATCGCCCCAGCTATCACCCACGTCCAGCGTCTTCACCCCGTCGCCGGGGACGACCAGTTGCATCGAACCGGCGCCCCGCATCTTCTGGATGATGCCGATGCGATAGCCCGCATAGATGCCGCGTCCACCGGATGTTTCTTCCAGCATGTCGTTGTCCGATACCCAGACCGACTGGCGCGATACGCCGCCCTTCATCTGTTTGGCGATCTCGACGCGGGCGCGGGGCAACTGCCCCTTCTTCACCTCGACCTCGAGCAGTTTCACATATGGGCTGTTATCTGCGTCCTGGATGCGCGCGCCATCAACCTCGATCGACTTCACCAGGCCGCGGTCATGCGCGTCGAAGGCATCGAGGCGATAAACGGGGTGGAATTTCGCCACATGCGTTGCCGAATAGCGGATCGTCGCCAGCGGCTCCATCGCCCGCATGATCTGGCGGCCGGCGCCATTGGGGTTGGCGTCGACCGACTGAGGCTCGTCGACGATGATGATTGGGCGCGTGCTCTTCACCCATTCCACGCCTGGAATGTCGCGGGTCTGCTCGCGCGCCTGCTGAAAAACGGCGGCCTTGCTGCCCAGCGACTGCACCGTTGCGATCATCACCCGGATCGACGAGGACGAGGCGAAGTCGATAATGCGCGACAGGTCTCCGCTGTCATAGACGAAGCTCTCGAACGGAACCCCGTCATAGATCTGGCGGAAATGGTCGCGGGTCTGCTCGATCGTTTTCTTCACGCCCTCACGGATAGCGACCGAGGGAACGACGATGACGAATTTGGTGAAGCCATAGCGGCGGTTCAGCTCGAAGATGCTGCGCAGATAGACATAGGTTTTGCCCGTGCCCGTCTCCATTTCGACGGTGAAGTCCATCTTGAAGTCGCCGCCTGCATCCCGCTTGCCCTTCGCGGCGACGGCCAGTTCCGGGGAGGCAGGCAGAGCATGGCGGTTCTGGACGATGTGCAGGTTTTCCAGCACCTGTTCGTCCAGCAGGTCGCAGCGGTTGGCATAACCCAGCAGCTTTTCGTTATATTCCAGCTCGCCGGCCACCTGGCGCGGTGCGACGGTGAACAGCGACTGGCGCTCTTCCTGCCCGGCGAACAGGTCGATCACGGCGTCGATAGCGGCAACCTGGTGCTGCAGTTCGGCTTCGAAGACGAATTTCATGGCCGCCTCAGATGCTGGCGATCTTGGCGATACGATCGCCCAGGCGCTGACGCAGGATGGCAGCAAGGTTCGCCTTGGTTGCGGCGCGGTTGCCATCTGCGCCCAGGCCGGTGTCCTTGAAATAGACAGTGGTTTGCACCGGATCGAGTTCATCCACCCAATCGGCCATGCCCTGCCCCAACGCTTCAGCATCCTTGGCGCCGATGTCGCCCAGACACACCATCAGCGCGCCGCCGCCCAACGCGTGGACGGTCTGGCCCGTGATGGTCCGCTTCTCCTCAGGCAGCGTCAGATCGATCCCGGTCTTGAGCAGAAGCTCGACCAGCAAGTCCTCTTCGGTGCGACCGGGCAGGACATTGTCGACGGCATCGAGGATGCTCGCTTCCAGATCTTCGGCATCCGGCTGCCACGGTTTGAGGTTCGAGGTGGCGAGCTTGTAAACGCGGAAGCCGGTGTCGACTTTCGCGTCGGGATGCTCCTCGCGGATTTTTGCGCCTGCTCGGCGGAGGCGTTCCTTGGTGAGCTCGGCAATATTATAAGGTTTCCGCTGTGCTTCGAGAAAACTTACCGCAGCCTTGTCAATCGCTTCATCCTCAAACAAAGGCTCTGGAAGCTGAACAAGTATATACCTTCTAGCCCTTTCTTCCGCCGTATTTCGTTCCATTACTGCGTGGCCCGTTGTGCCCGAACCAGCGAAAAAATCCATGATTACGTCATCTCTTCCTAATGAAGCAACCTCCAAAAGTCTGTCGATCAATGAAACGGGCTTTGGAGAAGTAAAAGTCCCTCGTAATCCTAGTTCATTTAGAGAACTAGCGGCGTCGTGATTGCTCCCAGCAAACTTGTAATCCCATATCGTTACCGGGACCAAGCCGTCAGCCAATTCACTTAAAAATGTCTTGCGGGATGGTGTGCTTTTCCCATCCCGGCCGAACCAGATTGCGCCGCTGTCATCCATCTTCTTCATCGCCTCATCATTAAATCGGCGATAAGTCCCAACGGGAGGTTTCCAAACCACACCATTTGAGAATTTATATTCGTCAGTATTACTTCCACTCCTGGCATGAAGGGGCGTAGCCTTCCAAGGTCCTTTTTCATGACCATCAGGATTGCTATAGGCAGCATTTTGATTTTCACCGCGCGCAACACGGCCTAGTTTTGCTTCTCCGACATTCTTGGCGAAGAGAACTATGAAATCATGATTATCTGAAAAAAATTGCGCATCATTGGCGCGGGTATACTTCTTTTGCCATATGATATTGGCAATACGAGATTCCTCTCCCATGATTTCTTCCATCATGGATATTACGCGAGAAATCTCTTCATCGTCACAAGATATGGCGAAAAATCCATCATCGGAAAGTAATTCTTTAGAAACTATCAGGCGAGGATACATCATGTTAAGCCAAGAAGTATGAAATCGACCGCCAGACTCTCGATCTGTCGTCAAAACTTCATTGCCTTCGCTAATTTGGCCTGTGATTGACAGATAATTACCGATGGCATCATGGTAGTTATCCGGATATACAAAATCACGCCCTGTGTTGTATGGTGGATCGATATAAATCAGCTTCACCTTGCCCGCATATGACCGCCGCAGCAGTTTCAGCGCCTCGAGATTATCTCCCTCGATCATTAGGTTCTGCGTCGTATCCCAATCGACACTGTCCTCCGGCGCAGGGATAAGCGTCCCGAGGCTCGGAGTCATTGCAAAAGCGCGGGCTTTGCGCTTGCCTTTCCAGTTGAGGCCATAGCGCTCCTCATTGTCTTCAACGGCATCGCCCAGCAGCTCGCGCAGCACTTCGAAATCGACCTTGCCGTCGGTCATGATCTGCGGAAACAAAGCCGAAAGCCGCGCGATATTGCCCGCAACCATGTCGCCACTACCCGCCGCCTCGTCGTTGCGGGTGATTTGGGGGATAGGATCGTTGACGTCAGACACTTGGTTTCATCTCCATTTTCTGCAGCCATTGCCGCAGACACGCGTGTTTCACATTCAATCGTCCATCAGGAAGGACGACGCCTTCATCCATCAGGCGCTTTACAGCAGCCTGCCGTTTGCCAGCCTTGCGAGGTAGCCCACGGCCAATGTCGGCCATGACGCTGGCGATAAGCGGGATACGTTCAGGGGGAAAGGGAAGCTGGGCATTTTGAGAGTTCGGCGCAGTGGATTTCGCCATTTGCTTCAGCGAGCGCGCCTTCTTTTTCTTCTTGTTCTTCGGTTTAGTGCCAGTTCGATGGCTTTCCGGGGCTGGGAAATCATGAGCATCGGACCAGCGCATGCCAAAACCAATGACTGTGCTGCCTCCATGATACCCCCCGCTGCCCATCAGATCGCCCCCAGTTCCCTTGCAATCAGGTCTAGCCTGTTCTTGAGCACCCGGGCCTCGTTTCCAAGTGCAACCTGCTCGGCCAACCGTTTCTCCCGCCGGGCGGCCGCACGCGTAGTCAGCCAGGCTCCTTTGGCCGCCGCATGTCGTTCCAGCGCCTCGCGCCTCGCCGCCGCTGAAGCCGCATCGGGACAGGGTGTGAACGGTGCGCCCGTGATCCGGGCTGTCGTCAGTGCCTCAGTTTTCTCAATCAGCGCTTCATACAGGGCGGCCAGTGTTGTTCGGGGCACGCTTGGCAGAGCCAGGCTCGCCAGGAATGCGCTGTTCGCTGGGTCGTCCGCCTCTGTAAGATCCGGGGCCACGACCAGTCGCTCAACCACCATTAGATCCGATATGCGCTCCGCCCGGCGTAGTGGTCCAAGGCTCAATCGTGTCCCGGCATTGCCAGGCAACGCAGCGGCCAGAATGATCGGTACCGGAATTGCCCGGTGGATCATGGTCAGGAGCCTTTGCGTCGGCTCACTCCGTGCTATCATAGCAAGAAGCTGGATGGCGGGGACGGGCCGCTCGGCATCTGTGCCTGCCGCAATGCCGACGGTGGCGGGGGATAGCGTTGCCCACCAGTCCAGGCGCTCGATCGTGCTTTCGATGAGCTTGCGGTCGGCGGCGCTCGCTGCGCCATGCTGGGCGAGCACGTCCTTGGGCAGGCGCCGCGCGGGAGCGTTCATTGGCGGAAGCGCGAGCGCATCGCGAATATCGGCAGGCGTGATCATCATGCCGGCGGCAGGATTGCCAGCCAGCAGACGACCTCCCAATCGCCTAGCCCGCTTTCGCCACCAGCGCCCTCAATTCCTCCGCTGGTAAACAGGCTTTCGACAGCGCGCTCTTCGGCCTTGCCGGTCACACCGCGAATGGCAGCAGCAAGCAGTGACTGCCATGCCTCCATTGCCTCGCCTCCGCGCGTCTCGGCATCGAACCGCGCCCAGGCTTCGGCTTTCCCGTCTTCCGATGTCGCAGCGGCAAGGCGCAACAAATCCAGCATCCGCTTAGGCTGGCTGTGGGGCAGGATGATCCGCTCGTCCGTGCCGACATAGACCATAGCGTGCGGAAAAAGCGGGTCGCCCTTGGCGATTGAGCGCTCCGCTGCGGGTGTGGCTGCGCGCAGTACGAACAGCGCACCGGGCGGAAAATCGTCACTGGCGAAGATGGGCGAATAGGTGCCGATCAACTGTTTGCCTAGCGCCTCGCGTTCGTCAGATGACAGGCGCGCGAGATCGAGCCGCAAATCGTTGAGCGTCAGGTCGGTGATCGACACGCCAGAGGACAGGTCCTCTAGGTCGACCACGCGCGATTGCAGCGTTTCGAGTTGCTGGCGGCGATACTCCAGATCGTTCATCTGGTTGCCCGCCTGCGCCTCGATCAGGTTCTCCTCGCCGGTCGCGGACACGTCGAGAAGCATCATCTTGCCCGATACGCTTTGCTCCAGGCCGATATAGCTGTCCAGGTCCATGTTCGGCCAGAAATTGACTAGCTTGATGACCGTGTTTGGCGATCCGAGGCGATCGACGCGGCCGAAGCGCTGCACGATCCTCACCGGGTTCCAGTGGATGTCGTAGTTCACCACACAGTCGCAGTCCTGAAGGTTCTGGCCTTCGGAGATACAGTCGGTGGCGATCACGAGGTCGATTTCCTCTTCATTCGCCAGCGCCTCGGGGCGCGAGCGGGCGCCAGGTGCGAAGGCTGTCAGGATCGAGCCCAAGTCGGCAGTGAGTTTGGGATGCGTCGTCTTGTTTCGGCCAGATCCTGTGACGAGCGCCATACGGCGCGGGTAGTCTTCGCGGATGGCATCGAAGAGATACTTCGCGGTGTCTGCGAAGGCGGTGAAGACGAGCATCTTCACGTTCCCGGGATTGAACGGGTCGGTGAGCTTTTGCGCGATCAGCGCCTTCAGGTCCGCGAGCTTGGCATCACGCTCCGGCGTGACGCTAAGTGCCTGCTTGTGCAGTTGGATCAGCCTGTCGCGGTCCTCGGCCAGATCCTGTCGCCAGCGGACCAAATCAGCATCGCTGAGCAGCACGCGGACGTTGCGCCCCACCCCAAGCTGATCGAAGGCGGGATCGTCGTCGTCCAGATCGTCGATCATCGGCGCGTCGATGCTGTCATCATGCGCGTCAATGCGCTCGATCAGTGCTTCGACGGCTTCGAGCTGTCGACCGATCGTCAGCGCGAAAGCGTGAACAGAACTCTCCATGCGCTTGAGCAGGTTCACCCGCAGCAGCGCGATCAGACTATCTTCGCGGTCGAGTTGCCTGAAGACGCTGGCGCCGCCACCTGCCCCGGCGACATCTTGATTGTACCGCCGCTCATAAGCCGGGCGGCGGTCTTCGAGCACGTAGCGAAGGGGCGCGAAGGCCGCGAGTTTCAGCCTGCGTATCTGATTGTTGACCTCGTTGATCGGCGGAAAGGCGCCGGTCAGGTCAACATCGGACTTGATATTGGCCGGGGGGAGCTTTTCGGGAAACGTCCCCGTTTCGGCAGTGCCATAATAGCGCTCGATATGCTTGCGGCTGCGCGCGATGGTGAGCAGGTCGAGCAGGCGGAAATAATCGAAACCCAGCATTTCCAGCAGTTTTGCTGGCGTTCGCGCGGCTTCTGGCAATTGCTGCCAGCGGTTGAATTGTCCTTGGGCAATGCGGATCGTGCCTGCGATGCTGGCGATACCGTGTCCTGTGAGCGCCTGGTCGTGCCCCTCTGTGGCAAAGGCGATTTGGTTCTTCAGGTCGTTGAGGCGGTTGTTCACGGGTGTTGCCGAAAGCATCAACACCCGCGTCTTCACGCCTGCCTTCACGACGGCGTTGAGCAACTTGTCGTACCTGCTCTCGCGTTCACCCTTGCCTGCAGGGCGATTACGGAAATTGTGGCTCTCGTCGATGACCACCAGGTCGTAGTTGGCCCAGTTGATGTGCCCAAGGTCGATGTCACCGGACTGCCCGCCCTCGCGCGACAGGTCGGTATGGTTCAACACATCGAACGCGAAGCGGTCGCCTGAAAGCATGTTGCGGACGTCATTGCGGGTCCACAATGTCCAATTTTCACGCAGGCGCTTGGGGGCGAGAACCAGAACCCGCGCATTGCGCAGTTCAAAATACTTGATGACAGCCAAAGCCTCGAAGGTCTTCCCGAGGCCAACACTGTCGGCAATGATGCAGCCGCCAAAGCGCTGGAGCTTGTCGATCGCACCGATTACTCCATCCTTCTGAAAGCGATAGAGTTTGGACCAAACGGTGGTTTCTCGGATGCCCGTAGCCGAGTCAATAATGCGGCCTTCATCGGTGCCAGCTTCCATTTCTTGGAAGAGGTGATGAAGCGCTTGGGTATAAACCGCGCCAGGGGCATGGTCAGCCGCAGCGACCTCAACAGCCTCCTTCAGCGCTGCGGCTGCAGCGCCTTGAGGATTGGCGGCGGCCCATTCGGTCTCGAACCATTGTTGGACCATGTGCAATTCAGCGTCGGTTTCCGTTTGCTGGATGAAGCCTAAGCGTGATTGAGGGGCAATCCCAAGGCCGGGTGTCGTCAGGCTGCAGTTGCCCAAGATCGCCCCGCCCTGGGTCAGCAGGACTGACTGAGAGGGGGGCAAGCGGGTCTGGCGGACCTGCGCGGTAGCGAGAGCATTTGCCAGCGCCTTTGACGTGGCCCTGTTCCGCAAGCGGTTGCGGCGCATACGGTCGCTTTCGTCGCCTGAGAGCAATGAGTCCGTGGCGGCGCCAAGCAACAGGCGATTTAGAGTGCGGTGGCCGTTCCCGAGAGCAGATTGGGCCCCGAAGATGGATACCTGATCTGTAAGGGCATCAAGATCATTACCCTTAAAGTTCGCCAAAATATCAAAAGCGCGATCGCCCCCGCTATTTGCAATCAATCGCACCTAATTTGTCTCCAAGTGTCCAGTCAGGGTATCTTTGAGGGATACAGCATCAAGCCGGTTATGAATGCCAGTCCTTACTTCATATTGAATGGCCGGACGATTTTTACGCCACGGGCCGACTGGACACAGGCCTATGCCTTTTTCGGCGACCCTAGATTGAGTGAAATCGCGTTAACAGCGAGTGCGCTGTCCTTGCGCGGGTCACCGTGTGAGGTCATCGCGATCCACTGACGCCCATAGGTGCGCGAAGCCATATAGAAGACCGAACCGTGGCAACCGACCACCATGCACTTGTCGCGCAGGTCGATCGGGGAGCCGTTTGCGCCAAAGCGCAGAGCTTGGAGTGATAGATCCACCCGTTGTTGCATCCCGCAGCAGCGGCACTGCGATCGCGCCAGTGCGTTCGTGCGCGCCAGCTCGCCCCAGGTCGAGGCCCAACGAGGGAAAAGGGAGGCAATTTCGGTCATGGGATGAGCCTAGCAATCCGGCTCTTCACCGTCCATGATGCCCGTCACGCCAAGCATCTGGCGGAAAAAGAAAAGGCCCACCTTTCGGCGGGCCTTTAATTTCCTTAGACGATGAGGGGGGGCGTAAGCCCGCGTTCTCAAAGCCGATGACCCCTTATATGGCGGTAGTGACGGTTTCGTCAATACCGTGCGCAGACAGGATAGCGACCTTGCCTTTCACTCCCGCTGAGCTTCAGGATCTGCCCGAAGTTATTTCGGCACCGCGCTTTGCCACCTATCTCCAGGCGAAAGGCAATGATCGGGAGCAGGCGCTCGAGCTCTACGAATGGAATCTCGACATTTCCTCGGCCCTGATCGTTCCTCTCCAGGTCTGTGAAGTCGCGGTTCGCAATGGGATCGCAGAAGCCATCGAGGCCGTCCATGGCGCGAACTGGCCCTGGAACAATGGTTTTATCCGAAGCCTGCCGCGACCTAAAAGTCGGTTTCGCTACAACCCGGCCGACGACCTTCAGGCCTGTGCCCGCAAGCTGCCGACGACGGGCAAGATCATCGCGGAGCTCAAATTTGCCTTCTGGGAGAACATCTTCACCGCCGGACAGGATAGCCGTCTTTGGAACGCACACTTCCGGGCGGTCTTTCCAGGAGCACCGGCAGGGCCGAGCGTCGCCCAGTGCCGCGGGCAGGCCTATGCCGACCTCCAGGGCATCCGCCATTTGCGCAACCGGATCGCGCACCATGAGCCGGTCTTCACACGCAATCTGACCGATGACTATCAACGCATCCATGACATGATTGCCTGGCGCAGTCCGACCGCCGCAGCGTGGATGGATGGCAAGCAGAACGTCACTGCCTTGATCGCGCAGAAGCCCTGATTTCGTTTCAGACCTGGGGATAGGACGGGGAGGGGAGCGACCTCGCGGCACGGCTCTATCTCCGCTTCGCTTCAACCGAACCCGCAAGCGGTTTCGTCCCATGCGGGTGACGATCCTCGCTCAAAGATGCGGCGGCGTCGCCGCCAGGCTTGCCTGTCCGACTAAGGAGGGGGCGGCCTCCCCCTCCCTGCCCAAGAGCCGGGCCGTCTTCGCGCGGCAGGTCCGCGCTGCGCTTGGTGATCGCGGCGGTATCCCCACCCTTCCTTCGCTGACGCTTCCGTGCAGGGCGGGTGATCCCCCTCCCCCGCGATCAGCTCTCCATGTGCATTCCCACCCCCCGGCTTCGCCAGCGGGCAGAAGTCGATGGACGCCATCGCCTTCGGCTCCATCAGGAAAAAGGGAAACAAGCACATGCCAGATTTCGCAAAAATGTCCGACGACGAACGCGGGGAATATGCAGCGCGCGTTGCCACTCTCAATGATGAACTGCGGGCCGACCTCAGCAACCCTCAACGGGGGCGTGTGGTGCTGACCCAGGGCATTCGCGCCATGATCGAGGACAGTGACCTTTCGCCGTTCTGGATCGATAGCGCCGCCCTGCTGCGCATCGTGCGCGATTTTGCCGACTTCAGCGAAGACAACGACCCCTATGGAGAGCGCGACTTTGGCGCGTTCGAATGGAAGGGAACCCGCTGCTTCTGGAAGATCGACTACTACGACGCCGCGCTTGAGGGTGGATCGCCCGACCCCACTGATCTGGGTTTGACCTGCCGCGTCATCACGATCCTTCGCGCCGACGAATACTGATCGGTCAGCATCGAGGGCGGCGCAGCCGTCGCCCTCGACTTCCCCCTATTTTTAAGGATTTCGATCATGACCACTACTCTCAAGCTGTCGCAGCTTCGCCTTTCCCCGCTCAACGTCCGCAAGGTCGAGCCGACCGGGATCGAGGCCCTGGCCGACGACATTCACGCTCACGGCCTTATCCAGAACCTTGGCGTTTACGAGGATGCGGGCAAGTTCTGGGTGTTCGCCGGAGGGCGGCGCTTCCGTGCGCTTGACCTTCTCAAGAAGCGCAAGGTCGTGACCGCCGCCTTTCCCGTCCCCGTCATCATCAAGGACAAGGCCGAGGCCATCGAGCTTTCGCTGGTGGAGAACACCCAGCGCGAGAACATGCACCCGGCCGATGCCGTGACCGCGTTCGCCCAGCTTCGCGATGAAGGCGGCATGAGCGCCGAGGATATTGCGGCCCGCTTTGGCTACAGCACTGGCCATGTCGCCAAGTTGCTGCGTCTCGGCAGTCTGGCTCCTGCCCTGCTGGAAGCCTTCGCCGCCGACACGATCGGCATGGAAGCCGCCCAGGCGCTCACCATGAGCGAGGATCACGCCGCGCAGATCGAGGCATTCGAGCGTTGCGGCAACAGTCCTGCTGCAATCCGCCGCATCCTCACGATCGAGAAGGTTCGCACCGATGCATCGGCCTTCTGCTTTGTCGGTCTGGATGCATACGAGGCCGCAGGGGGCACCATTACCCGCGACCTGTTCGGAGAGACCGGGTATGCCGATGATCCGGTTTTGCTGGACGAACTGGTTGCGGCGAAGCTGGATGGCATTCGGGCCGGGTTCGAGGCCGAGGGTTGGAAGATCGTCGAAGTTGCCGCCGAGGCTCCCCACGACATTTACAGCCGTGGTTATCTGCGCCCCGAGACGCGCGAAGCGAGCGACGAAGAAGCCGCTCAGCTTACTGCGCTCGATGCCGAGATTGAAGCGCTGGAAGCCGAAGGCAGTGAGGACAGCGAGGATGCCGCCGCGCTGTTTGAGCAGCGGGACGCGATCACAGAAGGCTTCGAGGCCTTCACTGACGCGCAGAGGGCCAACGGCGGGGTTTGTGCCTATATCGGCTACAAAGGCGATCTGGTCCTTCGCCACTGGACCGTTTACGTCGAGCGACCCACCGCCAAAGTCGAAGAAACCGGTCCCTACGCCGCCAGCATGATCGAGCGTCTGACGGCCATCCGCACGATGGCGCTGCAACAGGAAGTGGCGGCCCAGCCTGCCCTTGCCCTCGATATTCTGCTGGACAGCATGACCGCGCAGTTGCTCCATAGCCTGCACAGCTACAATCTTGCGGCCGACATTCACCCGACCGTGACCCGCCACACGGTCGAGCAGGACATGCTAGATGGCAGCCGTCTTGCGGACCTTTCTGCCCAGCTTGTCGAGCGGTTCGCGGACATTCCCACTGATGGACGTTTCGAGGCGATCCGCGCTATGGATGAGGCTGACAAGATGCAGTTGCTCGCTGCATTGGTGGCGACCTCCATCAATGGCACGATCTTCAATCACGGCGGGATCGGCGCTCGGCAGGCTACAGCCGACAAGTACGCCGATGCTGCTGGCCTCGATCTTCGCCAGCACTGGACCCCGGGGCAGACCTTTTTCGACCGGCTCAAGAAGGCGAGCCTTCTCGCGATCCTGGCCGACGAATGCGGCGAGGATGCCGCCGAGAATTGCGCCAAGATGAAGAAGGGCGATCTTGCCGTTGCCGTCAACGAGCGCCTGCCGGTTGGCTGGTTGCCCGAACCAGCCCGCCGCTTTACACCTCTTTGCGAGCAGACCACGGACGAAGGCGAAATGTCCAAGGTTGCTTGATGTGCTGGCCGGTGGAGCCTGTCGCTCCACCGGCCTCCCTTTTTCAAGAGCCGGGGCGCGGCTTGCCTGTGTGAAATTTTGATTTGAAGTGGGGGGATAGCACATGGGGAAAGCGAGGAGACCCGGCCCTAAGAGGGCGAAGCGGCCCAAGTCAGACACCGACCTAGCCCGGAGAGAGGCTGTCAGGTCATTGGGATTTGATGGCTCAACGATCTACCGGCCCAGTGGGGAAGATGTCGCGAACGCCAAGAGGCATACGATACGGGCTGAAAATCGACCCAAGAAGCCTTCTTCCACGAATTCTGCGATGGAAATCGCCCTTAAGCAGGCGTTTGGTCTTCCTACAGATAAGCGGCTTGCAGAAGTCGGAAGGTCCGAGCAGCGCAGCACAAAGGCCGTTGAGATACGGGTGCAGAGTGTCAGTAAGCCATCCCGCAATAGCGGGGGGCGATCTGGACTAGGTGGGCCCACGGTTGAAGAGTCGGGCAGTGGCACGGCACCTCTCCATCCAAAGCGTACCATTCTCAAGGCTAGACCAAAGCCGTCCAAGCGAACCGTAAAGGCTGCGCGAGCCATTGAGCGGGAAAAAGCAGCTGAGTGTAGCCGTCTTGCGCGGATTGATGCGAAGGAGAAAAAGGCTGAGGCAAAGCGGGTCAAGGTTTCTCGCCGTCGTACAGCTAGCGAACGAGGTGCGGACGCGCGTCGGGCTTTGAATGCAAGGATGCGCGAAGCTCGTTCCATCGCCGCCGCTCAGGCGTCGCCATTTGATGATCTTCTTGCAAAATGGAAACGCGAACTCACCACCCTTAGGCGCTTGGAAGAGCGAGACCCTGGAGCGCCAAGCGTGGCTTTGGCTCGATCGCGTCTAGAGGCCATTGAGTTTGAGTGGGAGCGGCGCCGAGGGCTCATGCCTGATCAACCAGAATATTTTGCTTGGCCAACAACTGAGGTTACAGGAGGCGTCAGTGCTGTTGGGAAGGTGCAATGGCAGCCGATTGGTATCCTCGCTTACCTTGGTTATCATGTCGGCAAAAGCAGCGATTTGACGGAGGTTCAACGACAGCGGCTGCTCGCTCACATTTACGGGATGCGACTACCTCCCGTGAACGATTTGGCGTACATGCTGGCGTGGGATCGGCCAGCCACTGCCAGTAGATTGCGGAAGTTGGCAGATACGCTGGCTGCCTTAATCCGTAATGCAAAGCGTCGGCAAAGCATCAAGCTTGATGCTGCCATCTATGATTGGGAGAGAGACCTTACCTACCTTAAGGAGGAGTTCTACGTTGGGCGCTATGATTTCTCATGGCCTACGGTCTAAATTGAAACCTGTGCAGCTGTAGAACAACGCCTCCAGAGGTTTATCGGCCTACCGCATCGCAATAGACTTACGTCCTTTTGCTCTCCCGCGCTTGTTGTCCGCAGTTAGGTTCGGACTACCGTGCGACTGGAATTTCTGAAAAATTCGTAGTCCACGATGGACTTTTCTGGCTGCGCTTCGTGTCGAAACTACGCGCACCGAAGCCTTGCGCCGCAAGCTGGATAGTCCCGCGTCCGAACCGCTGATTGAGGCGGTCCATGGCCGCAAGCAAGGAAGGCGCGCGTGGGTCGGCAGCCGTGAAAAAATCCCCCTGCCCCGTCCCTTCGGGCACCAGTTCTTCCAGAAGAACTCCGCACTTCGTGTAGACGCCTCCCGGTTGGTGCATGGCTTCCATCATTTTTCCTGCCAAAGCGGCGATGATGCGTGGATCATTGCTGGGTGGAGAAAGCCGCGTCTGACGGCTCGCGGAAGGCGGATTAGGGCGATAGCGCGATCCATGCGCGAAGGCGATCAGGCGGGTTGCCGCGAGGCCCTTGAGGCGGATTTTTTCGGCGGCGCGCACTGCGCGCCGCACCATGGCCTCGCGAAGCTCGGCTAAATCGGTCACAGGCGCGCCGAATTGGCGTGTTACCGCCGTGGCTTTGGCCGTGTCCGGCTCGGGTTTGAAATCGTCACACTCAACGCCGTTCAACTCTCGCACCAAGCGCTCGAGGACGACAGTGCCCACGTCTCGAGCGACCGCAGGCGGCAAAGCCGCCAGATCGGCAGCGGTGTGGACCCCAAGGGGATCGAGCCGGGCCGCTAGCGCGGGGCCGATACCCCATACCTCCTTGATCGGCCATTTCTCGAACATGCGTGATCGCAGCTCGACATCGTGCAGATCAACGACTCCGCCCCATACTTTTTCGGTGGCCTTGGCGAGTGCGTTGGCGACCTTCGACAAGGTGCGCGTGGGGCCAAGCCCGATCCGGGTAGGTAGTCCGGTCACCTGCAGGATCGCCTTTCGCATGACCTGCGCTGCGGTGACGTCTCCAAGTCCGCTTCCGGTCAGCGGCATCCTGAAGAAACTCTCGTCGATCGAGTAAACTTCCACGATGTCGCTATGCTCGGCAATGACCGCATTGAAGCGGCGGTTCATGTCAGCATAGAGTTCATAATTGGACGAGCGGATCTCAATGCCGTGACGTTCGATGATGTCGCGAATTTTGAAGACAGGCTCGCCCATCCGAACATGCAAGGCCTTGGCTTCCTCGCTGCGCGCGACAGCGCATCCATCGTTGTTGGATGTGACAATCACCGGGACGCGCCGCAGGCGCGGGTCGAAGACCCGCTCCGAGCTGACATAAAAGTTCACGCAGTCGACAAGGCCCCAAGTCATAGGCCCTTCCCTTATCGCTGGAAATTGCGCACGCCCGCGCGCACCACACCCCAGACTTCCGTGGTGTCGTCGGCAATCTGTTCGGGGTAGCGTTGGCGGCTGTTGCGCGCTTCAAGATACGGGACGCCTGCTCGCGCGACGAGCTGGCGGCAGACGAATCCGCCAGCAACGACGGCTATGACAATGTGCCCGTTGCGCGGCGTCACATCGCGGTCGACGACGACCACATCGCCATCGCAAATCCCAGCATCAACCATGCTGCTGCCATCAATTCGAAAAACGAAGCTTCCTGCCCGATCGAGCCGGAGCAGTTCGGATAGGTTGATGGCATCTTCTTCCCAATCCTGGGCGGGGCTTGGAAAGCCAGCGCCCGCTACACCGATCGGCTGCAACCGGAAGCCCGGTGCCAGAACGGCGAGCGGGACCGGCTGCGCTATCGGCAGTGTCATGGTGATGTTCCCTTACTCGTCTACCGGCCATAGCGCGGAATGGAACATTATGGGAACATGATTCAGGCTCAGCCCGGCAATCTTTTGCGCTGGAGGCGGATTTGCGTGCATTGGTTTGATGGTCTCAAGCCCATCACTTTCGCCACGCAGCCCTGACCGATTGGCCAGTCTATGGATCGTTTCGGGTGCCAAGGAGCGAATTTCAGAGGTGACGACTTGGGATCAGTGCTCGACCAAGTGCTTCCCATTTTCGACGGCCACCTCATCTTGATCGCCAAAAATGTCTATTTGTTTGTCATCAGGATAGCAAAAACCGGCTATTTCTCTATTTTAGAAGCGCTGAACAGGCCGAATATAGACATATCTTACCGCCTTCTATGTCTATCTTCATCGGCTAAAGTGGTCCCGTCAACGCACTGCAAGGACCCGGAAAAATGGCTTTCGATAAGGAACTTCTCGACCGCAAAATCAAGGAAGCGGGCATCACCCAGGTTGCACTTGCGAAACTGCTTAGTGTTGATGCACGTACCGTAAGCCGATGGCTGCATGGGGATAAGCCGCCAAAACGCAGTCATATCGAGGAATTGGCGAAACACCTGCGTTGTAGGCCGGAAGACTTCGATCCTCGCTATGCCGACGGTGAAAATGAAATCTATGTCGCGGGAAGGGTTTCGGCGGCGTCACACAATGCGTTCGCCACAATGAAGCTGGTTTATGGCGTCGATGAACAGACGATCATCGAGTTGGCTCCTGTGCTGTTTTCCATCGTCGCCGCGAGATCCGTGAATCTTCCAGAGCAAGATGATGCCTGGTGGGATCAAGTTGGGCGTGACGCGGAAGCACGGGGTTTTTCAGGACTGCAGCGCTTCCGGAGCCTTGAGGAACAAGAAGGCTTCGATTTGGATGAGCGGGCTGCTCAGGGCAACAAATGTTTCGGTTTCAAAGTGGCCGACGACGAGTGGATGGCCCAGCCCCGCAATCTGTTCGCTGAGGCCATACGTCGATTGATTCATGAGGCTGCTTCGAATGTGAGCATGGACCAGTTCGCATGGCCTCGCGCAGGCGAAGCACCGACCGCTCTTGGCTTCAATCCTCATGTGGCGCTGTTCGATTTCATTGCAGAGGGAGACAGTGAAATCGTGCGCAAGCTGGCCAGGGGCGAAGTGCGTCTATCCCAGAGCATGATCAAGGCCGAACTTAACGCAGATGGAAGTCTTGAGGCGCAGGCCGAGATCATCCGCAAAGATCTGGCCGAACAGGCTGCCAGCCATCGTGCGAAGCTCTTGAATCTGCGTCAACAGGGACTGGCAAAGCTGACGGCTTGGCGTGCATCCTACCAAGATCAGTATCCGGATCTGGCGAAGGAATACGACGACTTGGTGGCGGCATACTGCCATGAAGAAAATTGGTATCCAGAATACTACAGGCATGAGGACAAAGAGGCAGCCTACGCCGACCCCTTTGCCGAAATCCGCTTCGTCGACGACGTCAAGCTCCGCAGTCAGCGAGATGGATCAGGCAGAGGAGAACTTTGGCTGACTTTCAATGCCCCTGAGCCGCGGCGGCTCAAAGAACTGGAGAAGCACCGTCGCCTCAGTAAGGCCGAATTCGTGGAGAAGGGATGATGAGCAAGCTGCAATCTGGTGTCATCGCCTCGCTTACTCTTTTCGGTCCTACACCAATGACACGACATGGTGCGGTCCGCAGTCAACAGCGTTCGATCCCCCAGCACGTCATCGATTTGCTCATCGACTTCGGGGCGGAGGAAGCAGCTGGAAGCGGTTGTCATCGCTACTTTTTTACGAAGCGCACTTGGGCAGTATTTTCTGAGCATCTCGGTCATCCCGCGAAGGAGTTCGAGCGCTTTCGCTCGGCCTATGTCGTGGTCGGTGACGATGGCCAGATCGTCACCGTCGGATGGCTTCACTAAGCATTAGGACAGCTTTCCACTTGGGCATGTGGATGCCTCTTGAAGCTCGGACGACCCAAAAGCTCGTATATATTTTGGATCAAGCAACTTCATGAATATTTGACCAATTTTTACCAAAGGTTGCATATGTCACGGATTGTTCACCCTCCTAAGGATCAACTCGACAAGTTGCGCCAACCAATGACGCACGGTGAAAGGTTGGTATTCGATTTTCTTGATCGCGAACTTGATGAGGGTTGGGAAATTTACATCCAACCGCACCTGAATGGCCTGCGACCTGACTTCGTCATAATGAATACAAACATCGGCATCGCTGT